>JAWXTD010000008.1:0-52672 GCA_044433805.1 Rikenellaceae bacterium | reverse complement strand
CTAGCGATTTGGAATAATGTTTACTTTATTCCAAAGTGGTGGAGATTATACTCTTAGAGCTAAAAGCTCTAAGCCCAATAATCGCAAAAAAGTAATTTTTTTCATGCGTTTGCCCTAAAATATTTAGACCAACAATTAGCAGAATCAAAAATTTATTCGTACCTTTGCGTGCAATTAAAAATCTAATGTCATTATGTCATTTATAGAGGAAAAAGTGCAAAAGGAGGGACTAACATTTGATGATGTCCTATTGGTTCCAGCCTATTCAGAAGTGGTTCCACGCGACGTCTCGGTCGAGAGTCGTTTTTCACGCAATATCAAGCTTAGTGTGCCTATTGTTTCGGCAGCGATGGATACGGTTACCGAGGCTCCATTGGCCATTGCGATTGCTCGCGAGGGAGGTATTGGCGTAATTCACAAGAACATGTCTATTGAGCAGCAAGCCTCTCAGGTTCGCAAAGTTAAGCGTGCTCAGAATGGAATGATCAACGATCCTATCACAATCTCGAAGCACAATAGCGTGGGCGATGCCCTAGCCTTGATGAAGGAGAATAAGATTGGTGGAATCCCCGTGGTCGACGACAAGTCTCTTTTGATCGGTATTGTCACCAATCGCGACCTTCGTTTCCAGACCGACATGGCGCGCTTGATCGACGACGTGATGACCAAGGAGAACCTTATCACAACACGCAGCTCGGATGTTAAGGAGGCTGCCAATGTATTGCTAACCAACAAGATCGAGAAGCTTCCGGTGGTAGATGCTGATGGCAAATTGATGGGTCTTATCACCTATAAAGATATCACCAAGGTCAAGGACAATCCACTTGCATGTAAAGATGAGTTGGGTCGTTTGCGCGTTGCTGCAGGAATCGGAATGACTGCCGACACTATGCAACGCGTTACGGCGCTTGTTGAGGCAGATGTCGACGCTGTGGTCTTGGACTCGGCTCACGGACACTCGGCAAATATCGTCAATCTGCTCAAGACAATCAAGTCTACATACCCCACGCTCGACGTAGTTGTTGGAAACATCGCAACGGGCGAGGCGGCAAAATATCTCATCGAGGCAGGTGCCGACGGAGTGAAGGTGGGTATCGGACCCGGTTCGATCTGCACAACGCGCATCGTTGCCGGAGTGGGTGTTCCACAGCTCACCGCGATCTATGACTGCGCTAAGGCGGCGCACGAGTTGGGCGTTCCAGTTATTGCCGATGGTGGTTTGCGCTACTCGGGAGATGTTGTCAAGGCGTTGGCTGCTGGTGGCGACTGCGTCATGGTTGGCTCGATGCTTGCCGGAGTCGAGGAGTCACCCGGTGACACGATCATCTACAACGGCCGTAAGTTCAAGAGCTACCGCGGAATGGGCTCTATCGAGGCGATGAACAACGGCTCGAAGGATCGCTACTTCCAAAGCGAGGAGAGCAGCGCAAGCAAGTTCGTCCCCGAGGGAATTGTGGCTCGTGTGCCATTCAAGGGAACTTTGGCCGAGACTGTATACCAGCTAGTTGGAGGACTCAAGTCGGGAATGGGATATTGCGGAGCCAAGACAATCACAGCTCTTCAAAGTGCGAAATTCATCCGTATCACATCTTCGGGAGTGATGGAGAATCACCCACACGACGTTACTATTACGCAGGAGGCGCCTAACTATTCGCGCGGCAACAACTAAAATTAAGTCGCAAGAGAAGGCGATTTGCGGCACTTCACTCCGCTTTTTAATCCTCACGTACTTTTGTACGCTCCGGTTAAAAATGCTCGCGAAGCCCCACAATTCATCCTTCTCTTGCAACTTCTTACACACTGGAATTGCTGAAAGGCGATTTGCGGCACTTCACTCCGCTTTTTAATCCTCACGTACCCAAAGTACGCTCCGGTTAAAAATGCTCACGAAGCCCCACAACTCATCCTTCTCTTGCAACTTACTACACACTAGAATTGCTGAAAGGCGATTTGCGGCACTTAGCTCCGCTTTTTAATCCTCACGTACTTTTGTACGCTCCGGTTAAAAATGCTCACGACCTTCGAAATAATTAATTAAAATATAATGACAGAAAAAATATTAATCCTAGACTTCGGTTCGCAATACACGCAGCTCATAGCTCGTCGTGTGCGCGAGCTCAATGTCTATTGCGAGATCCACCCTTTCAATAAGATCCCCGCGATCGACTCTTCGATCAAAGGAGTGATCCTTTCGGGCAGCCCCTATTCGGTGCGTGATGCAATTGCGCCATGTCCCGATCTTTCGCTCATCAAGGGTAAACTGCCTCTTTTGGGAGTATGCTACGGAGCGCAATACCTCGCACACGCCTTTGGCGGTGAGGTGACTCCAGCACCTAGTCGCGAGTATGGACGTGCGATGCTCACCATAGGCAACGCAAATGATCCACTGCTTGTGAACATGCCTGCGGAGACTCAGGTATGGATGTCGCATGGCGATACAATAACCTCTACACCAGAGAATTACAAGATCATCGCAAGCACCGAGGATGTAAAGGTAGCAGCCTACCACATCGAGGGCGAGCAGACATGGGCAATCCAATTCCACCCCGAGGTATACCACTCAACAGATGGCAAAATCTTGCTCGAGAACTTCGTGGCAGGCATCTGCGGATGTGCTCAAGATTGGACCTCGGAGAGCTTCGTGGAGAGCACCGTGGCATCACTCAAAGCACAACTGGGCGACGACCGCGTAGTGTTGGGTCTCTCGGGAGGTGTCGACTCAACCGTGGCGGCAGTTTTGTTGCACAAGGCGATCGGCAAAAACCTATATTGCATCTTCGTAGATTCGGGACTTCTTCGCAAGAATGAGTTCGAGGAGGTGCTAGAATCATACAAAGGAATGGGACTTAACGTCAAGGGAGTCAAGGCAGTAGATAAGTTCATGGACGATTTGGCAGGCGTGAGCGACCCCGAGACAAAACGCAAGATCATCGGCCGCGACTTCGTGGAGGTGTTCAACGAAGAGGCGATCCAAATCAGCGAGGTGAAGTGGTTGGCACAGGGTACAATCTATCCCGATGTCATCGAGTCATGCTCGGTGAATGGTCCCTCGGCAACGATCAAATCGCACCACAATGTGGGTGGACTCCCCGAGAAGATGAACCTCAAGGTGGTTGAGCCACTACGCCTTCTCTTCAAAGATGAGGTGCGCCGCGTGGGTCTATCGATGGGTATCTCGGCCAAGCTAATTGGCCGCCACCCCTTCCCCGGACCTGGTCTTGCGATCCGCATCTTGGGCGATGTAACCCCCGAGAAGGTGCAGATACTACAAGATGTAGACAAGATTTTCATCGACGCACTCCACCGTGCCGACCTATATAAAGATGTATGGCAGGCTGGAGCGATGCTCCTACCCGTAAAGAGCGTAGGCGTGATGGGCGATGAGCGCACATACGAGAGCTGCGTGGCACTGCGTGCAGTGACCTCAACCGACGGAATGACAGCCGACTGGGTAGACTTCTCACACTCGTTCCTTGCCGGAGTATCCAACGATATTATCAACAAAGTGCGTGGCGTGAACCGCGTAGTGTACGATATCTCGTCGAAACCACCTGCAACTATTGAGTGGGAGTAATTGCTTTATCGCTTTATGACTTTATGACTGCCTCCGGCGGGCGCAGATAGCACCTGCGCGGGTGCAGTTATTTGTTGCGTGATTGGGCTTAAAACTTTCAGTTTTAAGATTTTAGGAATTAATGAGTTGTCAGCAAATAAATTTGCACAACTCATTAACTCCTAAAATTCGTTAAATGCCTTTGGCATTTAAACCCAATCCCGAGTTACAACGTGCTTACACATTATCAAGGTTACCCTAGATTTGAGTTACAGCCACCAAAGCATGATAAAAATTTAAACCCAATCACGAGTTATAACACTCCTACAGATTATTATATGGTTAACCTATTATGGTTACCTCGATTTGGGTTAAACACCTTTAGGTGTTTATTAAATTTTATCAACAATTTTTTCGGACAAATTCATTTGATCCGAAAAATTATTGATAAAATCTTAGAACTGCAAAGTTCTAAGCCCAATAGCGCAAAAAGTACGCACCCGTGGGGGTGCTATCCCCACCCGCCGGAGGCAGTAAGAAAGAAGAAAGGAAAAAGATGAGTTTTTCAGTCACAATACTAGGGTCGTCGTCAGCGAAGCCGACACCTAATCGGCATCACTCGGGGCAGGTTGTTAACATTAATGAACAGCTCTATCTGGTTGATGGTGGGGAGGGAGTGCAGCAGCAGATGTTTGCGCGGGGCATTAACCCGCTGAAGATCAGAGCAATATTCATCTCGCACCTGCATGCCGACCATGTCTACGGCATCTTTCCACTCTTATCAACAATGTCACTATATGGGCGCAAGACGGCGCTAAAGGTCTATGCGCCAGCTCCTTTTGGCGATATGCTGCAATCCTACTTTGGGTACTTTGGGGGCGATGTCGCCTTCGAGGTGGAGTGGGTTGAGGTGAATACCTCGCAGCATCAGGTGATCTTCGAGAACCGCACGCTTGAGGTGTGGTCAGTGCCTCTGCGTCACCGACTTCCCACCTCGGGGTATATCTTTAAGGAGAAGGAGCCGGCGCTGAATGTCGATAAGTTCAAGATCACAAAATATGAGCTCTCGATTGCGCAGATCACCGCGGCAAAGAGGGGCGAGGATGTGGAGTTATCAACAGGAGAGAGAGTTGTCAACAGTGAAATAACATACCGCCCTTATGCGCCACGCTCGTACGCCTATATCTCCGACACGGCCTATGCGCCACCAGTATCGAGGATGTGCGAGGGTGTCGATCTGCTCTATCACGAGGCGACCTACGCGGCCATTGAGAGCAAAACCGCCAAGGAGAGGGGCCACTCCACCACGCACCAAGCGGCAAAATGCGCAGGGGCGGCAGGGGCTAAGAGGCTGATTATAGGCCACTTCTCATCGCGATATAAGGATCTGGAGCCGCTATTGAGCGAGGCTCGCGAGATCTTTCCAAATACAGATTTAGCCATCGAGGGTAGAGAATTTAAAATCAAGAAACAGCAATGACAAAGAGCGAGATACAATTAGTTAAGTCGCTGGGTGACAAGCGTTCGCGCAGCGAGATGGGGCTATTTTTGGCCGAGGGTGAGAAGCTAATCGAGGAGTTGCGCCACTCGAAGTTGAATGTTCGCAAGATCTACTCGCTCGAGGGTGTCTTCGAGGGCGAGGGTGTCGAGTGGGTCTCTGAGCGCGAAATGGAGCGCATCTCGCAACTTAAGAGCGCCAATAATTCGGTGGCTCTGGTCGATATTCCGCACTATGAGTTGGATATGGACCAAATTTGCTCGCAGCTGGTTTTGGTGCTCGATGGGGTTCAGAACCCGGGAAATTTGGGCACTATAATCCGCCTTGCCGATTGGTTTGGCATCGAAAATATCATCTGCTCACCCACCTCGGCCGACTGCTTCAACCCTAAAGTTGTGCAGGCTACGATGGGTGCAATTCTTCGCGTCAAGGTACACTATATGCCTCTGTATGAGTTCCTTACAGTAGCCACACAACGCAACTTACCAATCTACGGAACACTGCTCGAGGGCGAGAATATCTACGAAGAGGCACTATCCGAAAACGGCATTGTGATCATGGGCAACGAGGGCAAGGGGATTAGCGACGAAGTGCAGCGATTCATCACTCGCAAGCTCTTCATTCCTCCATTTCCAGCCGACAGGGCGGGCTCCGAATCACTCAATGTATCGATAGCTACGGCGGTGGTCTGCTCGGAATTCCGACGGAGGAGGTAGAAAAATTGACCTATGAAAGGTAGCCGCAACCACCCTTTGCTTTGGGTTATGATCCCGCTTTTTCTGGGGGCATATTCGGCCTCGGTGGTCTGTGTGCACTACTTGTGGGTCAGTGTGGCGGTGCTTATTCTTGGTATCGTGCTGCTCTTGAGCTACTCGAGGGGCCTGCTTTACATCATCTCATTTTGTTGTGGATACCTTCTTTCGACCCTCTCTTCAGCTCCGCATATAGCTGTGCCTGAGCTAGATAACACCGTTATGGCCATTACAATTAATCGAAGTGGCAAGGGCGAAATATTGGCCTACCAAGATAACAATGGCCAGTGGTGCGAATGCAGCAATAAGGTGATTATCAATGGTATAGACTCTATAGAATATTGTAACGTGCAACTTCGAGGCACGCTCAAACTCCTTAGGCCAGAGGCAAACGAATATCACAGAATCATGCAAAATTCTGGCTTCGAGGGCATTGTAAACACATCGCAGCTGCTTTCGGCAAGCGAACCCGCGCCGCCCTTCCCCAACCGAATAAACCAACGAGCATACGAAAATCTGCTGCGTCTACCACTGCGCAAGGAGGCCTTTGCTTCGGCCGCAGCCATGGCGCTCGACCGCCCGCAACTACTTGATAAAGAGATTACTCAAGCATACGCGCAGAGTGGTGCCGCACACATCTTAGCCCTTTCGGGCCTTCATCTAGGCATCGTGCTGTTGATCGTCGCAGGCTCCACACAGCTGTGGTCTTTAGCCTATGGAGGGCATATTGCAGCCACGATCTTTTCGTTATGCGCAGTGTGGCTATTTGCGCTTATGACCGGCATGAGCGACAGCGTGATGAGAGCTGTGTGGATGTTCACAATATTTCAATTAACAACGTCAGTATCAAGGTATTACAGCAGCCTTAATTCTCTAGTATTAACTGCAGTAATTATGTTTGCCATCGACCCTGCAGTGATCTATGCTCCAAGTTTCCAGCTCTCGTTTGTGGCTGTTTTTGCAATAATTTTTGTGGGTGGAGCTCTGGTGAGGCTTACGCGTCGCCATAAGTTCTGGCACGATTATCTTGTCGGATCGGTGATTATTGCAACTGTTGCCACCATCGCCACAGCTCCGCTGATTGCCTACTACTTCGGCTACATCTCGCTGCTAAGCCCCATAATTACGATCTTTATCATCCCTCTTTTAATAGTGATTATTTTGGCATCTATTGTCTGGGTGCTGCTGCCACTTCCTTTTCTATCGGCTATATGCGGCACACTCATTGAGGTTGCCACCACACTACAAAATGGAATCGTAAGGTGGTTTGCATCGCTCAATTGGGGATATATCGATTGTCACTTAAGCGGGCTTGGCGTTGCAATCTGCTATCTTTTAATGTTATTTCTGATGGTTTTAGGCGTAAAAAAGATTGATGCTCAGCTGCGTAAGGATTACAATCTAGAACCATGGCCTCGCTCATGATGCGCTAAAACAGGCTCCAGAGGGCCCAGTGGCATGAATGTTGGGATTCACTTATCGAAAATTTAAGCGATAAGCAATGAATCTATCAAAATTTAAAATAGCCACTTTTCTGACCGTTTCGATCATTCTGCTACTCCTCACGCAGAGGCTCTGGGCGCAAGCTCCGCAATCCTCTCCGGTGCCAACCGAAAGCTTCAAGAGCGACGATGAACGCCCTCCATACCTAATGTTAGCCTTCGAAAATAGCCTCACCTCGCTCGACTGGCAAGGCGACCAGCTACCTCGACGCACGCTCTTTGCGCTGAAGACAAACCTACTTTTTGACATTTTCACGGCCGTTAACCTCGAGATCGAAGTGCCGATTGGTGATCGCTACTCGGTGGCTGGCGAGTGGATCTTCCCGTGGTGGTTGAGCGATAGTTCGCAACGCTGCTTCGAGCTGCTCAGTGGCACCATCGAGGGGCGATATTGGTTTGGCGACAGATCGCAGGCGCAGCAATTAACAGGTTGGGCAGCTGGCATTTACGCAGGTTGCGGATACTACGACGTGGAGTGGGACGGCACCGGATATCAAGGTGAACATCTCTTGGCAGCCGGCATCTCGGGAGCCTATGCTCACAAAATTGGCAAGAATCTGCGGGCGGAATATTCGCTGGGAATTGGATATTTATCGACAAAATATAGGAAATACAGCGCACAATGGTGTGGCCAGGGCCAGGAGTGGAATCTGCTGCGCACGCGAAGTGGCACGAAGCGATGGTTTGGACCCACTCGCTGCCGCGTTTCACTATCGTGGATGCTCCACCGTGCAGATAAGAGAGGAGGTGAACGATGAGAAGACTTGCGATTTTTATGGCGCTCGCAGCGCTTACGTCGTGCACACGTCGCGATTTGAGTGATGTGGCATGTGGCAGTCAAAGCAGCGGCGAGGCGGCTGATATTCAGGTGACTATAGATTGGTCACAATCGGGATTCGAGACCGATGAGCAGAGCAAAAGCGGCGAGTTGGACATCCACCGCGTCTCGCTACGATTCTTCCCCACCGATGGCTCCACACCATTTGACCGCTACTTGGAGGGGGATGTGCAGAGTGGGGTGATCAACGTCCCCATTGGGGAGTACTCGGTGGTGATATTCAACGAATCGATCTACGACCCCTACTGGAGCGATGCGATTGCATTCGAGGATGTCGACTCCTACGAGCTCTTTGCTGCCGAAATTGTCGATCAGGATGCCGAGCTTTATGACTTTTACTCGCCGGCAGATGATGAGCGACTCTCGGTCGAGGTGCTGCAACTATCATCGTGCAGCATCGATAGTTTTGTGGTCACAGAGGCGATGTGCACCAGCTCGCAAGAGCAGTGGAGCGACGAGGATATAGCTACAGCACAGCAACTTAACCCCGCAACACCCCGACGTCTAACATGCTCGACAACGATCGAGGTCGACACCGAGAACCTCGCCTCGGCATATTATGTCTACGCCTCGCTCACGGGGCTTGCCCACCGCGTATTTATGGCCAGTGGCGAGACCGACAACGCCACAACAACGCACGTAGGCGAGCTCACACAGCGATCGTGGCACGATGAGGAGCAGCAGCACGGAGTGATATACCAGAGCCGCCTGACATTCTCGACCCCCGCCACCACATCGACACACATCTTAACGCTCGATGTGATTCTAACCAATGGCTCGCGACACTCACCCGAGCAGGAGATGGCCTACGAGGTGAGCGATCAGATCCTGAAGGTTGCAACGCGCTATGCCGACGACGACCTGGGAGCATCGGTATCACTCTCACTGCCAGAGGTTTCGGGCGACGTCGAAGTCGAGGATTGGGATGACGACAACATAATAACGATCCTATAACTAGGGTCACTATTGATAATTAAAAATTTACAACTATGAAAAAAATTTCACTTTTTATAGCCGCCTGCACCCTATGCGCTGCAGTGGGCTGCTCGCAAGATGAAGGCACTGATCTTACCGCCTCATCTTCTGAAAACATCATTGGATTTATGACCAACACCACACGTGCCGAGACTCTAACGCTGACACATCTGCAGGAGGATGATGCCGGATTTGCGGTCTATGGAATTAAAAATGGTAATGGATCGTGGGATGGCCAGATGGATGGCTCGAACTTCTACTCCTACGTAACGGGCGACTGGGACTGGACAGGCTCGAAACCGGCATGGCCCTCTGAGAGCACCGACTACCCTATCAACTTCTACGCCTTCTATCCGACCACAGCCTCGGGCATGAGCGTCGACGACAATTCGGAATCGCAGCTGGCAATAACCTATCAAGCACCAACCGATGGACAGAGCGATATTCTGGTGGCCTCGGCAACCACCGACGAACGCCCCGTGGGCGATAAGTTGCCACTCACATTTAACCACATCCTCTCGAAGGTGAATCTGAATGTGGTGACCGACGAGACCTATGTCGTCTACACCCAGGCCCTTGGATTGAACCAGATATGCAACGAGCGTCAATACAAAGTGGCCACCGGCGCATGGGAGAGTCAAGCGGCATCCGACAACGACAACTTCCCCTACATGTTAACGCAGGATCCGGCGGTAGATTCGTCGAGCGACGATATTGTAGCCTCATATGGCGACCTGATGCTCTTGCCACAAACAACCGACTCGTGGGATCCTGAGTCGAGCAGCGAGAGTGTCGAGGGAGCTCACCTATATGTGATCTATCGCGCCGAAGATGTCAAAGGAGCCGACCTAATTGGCTACGAGGATGCTTCGAGCCACCCCGATTACAACCCCGATACCGACTCCGCAATAGCCGACATGGCGCTATTTGTGATGGTGGGATACCCCCTAGGAGAGACCGATTTCACCTATGAGAGTGGCAAAGGATACACCTACAACATAAATATCGGCGTCGAAAATGCAACAAATGGATACCTAATCGACGACTATTACTACGACGAGGGTGGCAACAAAACCAAATTCGAGGTAGAAGGAAAAGATATCGGAGATGCTATTTCTGATGGATATATCAACTTCACCGTGACAGTTAATAGCTGGGAGGATACTACTTCGGCTGTTTATTAGAGGTTTGGTTTCTTACTGGTTTTTTTGCTTTTTTACTGCCTCCGGCGGGCGCAGATAGTGTTGCGATGATTTGCTCTTCGCTTCGCTCTGACGATACGTATAAAGGATTGATCTTTTGAAAGTGAACTTTCAACGCTCAATTCTTTATACGCATCTATGTCAACCTACGGTTGCCATGAGCAAATCCCCGAGGTTCAAACCTGTCAAATTATACGTGAGAGTGTAACCTCGATATTGGGTTTAAATGCCAAAGGCATTTAACAAATTTTAGGAGTTAATATGTCATGCAAATTTATTTGCTTACTGACATATTAACTCCTAAAATCTAAAAACTGCAAGTTTTTAGCCCAATAGCGCAACAGAGTACGCACCCGCTCACGGTGCTATCCCCGCCCGCCGGAGGCAGTAAGAAACGTAAGAAGGCCCGTCGGAGGCATAAGAAAGCTAATGCCGGAGGCCTTAAGAAAAATTAGAACAGGTAGCTATCGTTCTTCACCTTGGCCACCAAGCGATAGATATCTTGCCAAGCATCCTCGCCGAATGTTGTTCCGACGACCTCGATTACCTTTCCTGCGGTGATGGCTCCGATAGTTCCGCATTGGCGCAAAGAGAGACCCTCGCAGAGGCCTGCAAGGAATCCCGCAGCGTAGAAATCGCCTGCTCCGGTGGTATCCACACGCTTTGCTGCTGCCATAATTCCTACATGCACAACCTCGGCACCACGCTTAATAAGCGCACCCTTTGTGCCGATCTTAACTATCGAGAGCTCACAGAATTGCGAGATATATTGAAGTGCATTCAACGGCTCATCCTCACCCGAGAAGGCACGTGCCTCGTCCTCGTTAGCAAAGATAATATCTACATAATTGCTCACCAAGGAGCGTAAGAATTCAACATTCTCCTCAACTACATTGAAGCTTGCAAGGTCGATAGCGATTTTTAGGCCAAGCGACTTAGCAACCTTGATCACATTCTCGATAAGTGCATGATCTTGAACCAGATAGCCCTCAATGTAAAGACAGTCGTAGCTATCGAAAACCGTTGGCATTATCTCGGTATGAGTAAGTTCCAAGGCCGCTCCAAGGCTGGTTGCCATTGTGCGTTCACCATCCTGCGAGACTAGCGAAATGCATCGTCCCGAGCGATCCTTACCACGAAATACAATCGGCTCAACACCCAAATTGACCAATGCCTGCTCGAAGAAATCGCCCGTTTTGTCGACTCCCACCTTGCCAATGAATCCCACCGAGCAGCCCAGTTGAGCCATTGCACGGATGGTATTGCCAGCAGAACCGCCCAGCGAAAGTGAGTATGGCATACCCGCCACGCTCTTGGCGATATCGTTTTGGAACTCCGAATTCACCAAGGTCATCGAGCCTTTGGCCAACTTATATTTTCCGAGCACAGTGTCGCTCTTAAGGTTGACGAGCATATCCGTCAAGGCATTACCTATGCCAATTACACGCTTCATTATAGTCTATATAGTTTAGAATTTCAGTGGTTTACATCGATAGCACGCGAACCAAGTCCAAATCCAAACGGTCGATCTTAGTGTTGTTCGAGTGGTTGATAGCTTTGATAAATGGCACAAAAACCAACTCGCCATTCTTGGTTCCGATCATCACATTGCGCTGCCCCTCGATAAGTGCCTCGATAGCCTTCGAGCCCATGCGCGATGCCAAAATGCGGTCGAGTGCCGTTGGAGAGCCTCCACGTTGGATGTGTCCAAGGATTGTCACACGCGCGTCGTATTGAGGGTACTCCTTCTTAACACGCTCCGCAAGGCCAAATGCACCTCCCGTTTTGGGGTTCTCGGCAACTAGCACGATTGCAGAATTCTTGCTTTTGCGGAATCCTTTCTCGATTAGCTCGGCAAGTTGATCGACCTCGGTCTCCATCTCTGGGACGATCGCAGCCTCTGATCCTGAGGCAATTGCACCATTCAGGGCAAGGTATCCTGCCGCACGGCCCATCACCTCGACAAAGAACAAACGCTCGTGGCTGGTTGCCGTATCGCGCAATTTATCCACGCACTCCACAATGGTGTTCAAAGCGGTGTCGTATCCAATTGTTGCGTCGGTGCCGCCCAAATCGTTGTCGATCGTTCCGGGCAAGCCCACGATTGGTACGTTGTACTCCTCGGCAAAGATCTTCGCTCCGGTGAGCGAACCATCGCCTCCGATCACCACCAAGGCATCGATGCCCGCAGCAACCATATTGTCGTGAGCGATCTTACGACCCTCGACTGTTTGAAACTCTTTACAACGAGCTGTTTTAAGGATCGTTCCTCCGTGTTGAATGATATTACTTACGCTACGACTGGTGAAATCTACGATTTCATTGGTTACCAAACCTTTATAGCCTCGCATAATTCCCTTAACCGCAAACCCACTTGAGATCGCTGATCGTGTCACAGCCCTAATCGCTGCATTCATTGCTGGGGCATCGCCTCCCGAGGTGAGCACACCTATACACTTTATAGCCATAGTATAAAATTTAAGTTCACAAAATCGCTCAAAGTTAATGATATTTTTTAATAAATCCTCACAATTTCTCAATAAAAATATGTTAACAGATGAAAAATAATCCTTCTTACTGCCCGTGGGCGGGCGGGGATAGCACCGTGAGCGGGTGCGTACTCTGTTGCGTTCTCACGTATAATTTGACAGGTTTGAACCTCGGTGATTTGCTCATGGCAACCGCAGGTTAACATAGATATCCCCACCCGCCAGAGGCAGTAAGCAACGTAAGAAAGCCCGCCCACAGGCAGCAAGAGAGTAAATATTATCGCACAAGCAAAAATTAAACCGCATAAAATATTTCTGCGTATCGATTTAATTACTATATTTGCAGAAATAAGTAGGGTAAAATAATTATTTCTGGCTCCATAGTTCAAGGGATAGAACGAAGGTTTCCTAAACCTTAGATTCGCGTTCGAGTCGCGGTGGGGCTACAAGAATTGCGCTCGCAACTTACTACATTTTGTAAGTTGCGAGCGCATTTTTTAGCGTCGGGGCGATATGCGTCGTGAGGAGGTTGTGTTCTCCAAGATGACGATGGTTGAATCTATCAGCTGGCCCTGCTGCACAAAGATTCTGTTCACTCCATCGTTCAACATTATTGAATCGACGACGAACTGCGCTGGTGCCACATTGCGCATTGGCAGCGTATCGTGCACCGTAATCAGCTGTGGGATAATGCTATCCGAGGCATAGACCATAACCGAATGAAGTGGTGAGGTGGTTACTCCGCTGCGCTTATCGGCGATATGGAGAGTTGGCTGCGAGCGGTTCCACATCGCCTTGTAGAGGTAGAAAACATCCTTCTTTTGACGACGATCGAAGGTCACAAGGCCCGAGTTATTTTCGCTCAAAGAGTTGCGCGAGCTCTTGAAGTCGAAGATCGAGTTTAGGCATACACCCCAAAATAGGCTGTCGGTGGTGATGCGTGCGGCATACTCTTGGTGCATCACCCTTTGGCGCCCCTCGGGCTTCCATGAGTTGGCATTGTAGACGTTATTGCTTTTGTACTTATCTGCAGTTGATTGTTGGTCGATGCGACCATTTTGGCCATATATCACCGCCGAGCGGATGTTGCTCCAGCGCTTGTGTAACATCTTGCTCCACAGGTCAATATCCGAGAATTGACCTCTGTCCCAACCCAGATTTTGGTTCCACATAATCAGGTCGGTGATGCTATTGATATCGCCATCTTGGTCGCTCACAGCCACCGTTGGACGATATGGATCGAGACTTTTGGTGAGTGCGTTGAGCTCTTTAATATAAGGTATAGGGTCGTCGCCACGAGTGCTCAAAAGTGAGAAAACTCCCCACATAACAACCGAAGGGTGGTTATAATTTTGAGCAATAATCTCATTTACGCACTGGCGTCCATGGTCGTGAAAACGCGCGGTAGGGATATAGGCCACATCGCTCAGGTAGGGCGCTTTGACCAGCGGGAAATCTATCCAGACCATAATACCGTTGGCATCGCACAGATCGTATAGGTAGCTGTGATGAGGGTGTGTTACCGAACGAATTGCGTTGGCGCCCATCTCCGATACGAAATCTACATCGCGCTCAATATCAACCTTTTGCGCTGCGCCTCCAACATGAGGATAGTCGTGATACATGCTCACCGAGCGCCATTGAACTGGCTGGTCATTGACCTTCATGAATCCCGACTGCGAGTACTCTATCGACCTAAAGCCGCTAGTGATCTCGACCCTATCGCTGCTGGTGGCAGTAGATGTTGACACGACAAATTTATATAAATTTGGCTCTTCGACAGACCACAATTTAGGGTTATCGACAATAAAAGGCACCACCACAGGCTCATCGCCAATCTTAGCTTTTGCGACACTTTTCATAAATACCACCTGCTCCTCATCGTCGATAATCGACAAGGTTAGCTGGCACGTTGAACTCTCCGAGGAGCTCATATAGATTCGCACCGCGCCATCGACCTGCTCGGCGCTCACGCTTTTGTTGTCGACAAAAACACCGTCGGAGCCGTAGTATAGCGGCGATACGGCACTCTTGTCGGTGACGATAAGCTCCACATCGCGATAGATTCCGCCATATGAATTCTCCTCGCGCGATGTTGGCAAGATGTCGTTTTGGTAGGCGTTATTAACAATCACATGCAATCGGTTTGACTCATCGGGAGTCAAAAAATTTGTAATCTCGAAGGTGAAGGCTGTAGCCCCTCCACGATGCTCGCCCACATAACGGCCATTGACCATCAAATCGGCAACTCGCTGCACACCATTAAATTTTATAAACACGCGCTTACCTGCCCACGACGAGGGGATATATAGGTCGCGCAGGTAGTTGGCAGTTGTTGGCTGCGAGGTGAGCAATAGGTTCGACTGGTCGTAATCCCAAGTGTGTGGCAATGAGATGGTTCGTGCATAATCGGCACTATTTTCCACCGAAAAATAGAACCTCCAATTATCGTTAATCGATATAACTTCACGCGCAAGTGCAATATTGGCAAGCGACGTGAGAGCAACTAAAAGCGTAAAAAATCTCTTCATTACTTTCTATATTATTATTAGCTAAATTTTCACATCACAAAGATAGCGATTTTTTTTCTATCTTTGTGGTGAAAAAATCATATAAATTATGAATATTATTGATATTATAATAGTTGCGTGCTTTGCCATCGCAATTATTTGGGGCTTCAAAGATGGCCTTATTCGCCAATTGGGAACTTTGGTCGGCATCATTTTAGGCATTGTTTTAGCAAATAGTTTAGGCTCTACAGTGGGGCAACTTTTGGGTATCGAGGGGAGCTCGGCTGCGGCTTGGGGCTTCGCAATAGTCTTTATCGTCTGCCTTATTGCTACGGCCCTAATATCAAAAATTGTGCGCAAAGTTGTCTCGGCCGTAGGGTTGGGAATCCTCGATAGGGTCGGTGGAGCGGCACTTGGAGCCATCCGCTGCGCCTTGGTTCTGGTTATTATCCTCTCGCTCATCGACTTTGGATATGAGGCTTTTGGGGGCAACGAGTCATCAGCCTTCAGCACGTCGAAACTCTCGGATACCGTTATCTCGCTTGGCCAATATATAATGCCAACTATCGATTGGGCCAAAGATCAAATACCTGTAATTTAAAATGGAGAATCAATTCAAGGGTGTGGTAATCCGCGCAACGGGCAGCTGGTACGAGGTTTTGAGCGAGGGTGCAACATATAACTGTCGCATTCGAGGGCGATTGCGACTCAAAGGGGTACGCTCCACCTCGCCCGTAGTTGTTGGTGATGTGGTTCATTTTGAGGCAGATGACGATGAAAATTACGTTATCTCGCTCATCGAGCAGCGTCGCAACTACATCATCCGTCGCGCCTCGAACCTATCCAAGGAGTCGCACATTATCGCTGCGAATATCGACCAAGCGATCCTTGTGGCAACGCTCTTTTCGCCCACAACAGCTACCGAATTTATCGACCGCTTTTTGGTCACCTGCGAGGCGTATAAGATCCCTGCAGTGATCGTCTTGGCCAAAGTCGACTTGGCGCACGAGCAGGCGGAGATGCTTGCCGATTTTCGTGCGACATACGCCTCGGCAGGATATCGAGTGATCGAAGTGTCAGCAACCGAGGGCATTGGTCTTGAGGAGGTTAAAGAGATGTTAAGCGGCAAAACAACTCTTATCTCGGGCAACTCCGGAGTGGGGAAATCGACACTCATTGGGGCTATCGAGCCACATATCGACATAAAAACTGGCGAGATATCTGCCAGCCACCACAAGGGAAAGCACACCACGACATTCTCGACGATGTACCCCTTGAGCGTGGGTGGATATATTATCGATACGCCCGGCATCAAGGGGTTCGGATTGTTGGATATCGACGACGATGAGCTGTGGCACTTCTACCCCGAGATGATGCGCTATAGTGCTGATTGTCAATTTTATAACTGCACACATACGCACGAGCCGAAGTGTGCTGTAGTTCGTGCCGTGGAGCAGGGCCAGATCGCCTACTCGCGCTACGAGAGCTACCTGAAAATCCTAGACGAAGATGAAAAATATAGAAAATAGAGATGGTGCGTGGTACAGTGAGCGCATCGACTATCTCACCGAATTTATGACACCCGAGCGACGCGAAAAATTGGAAGAGATCGCATCAAATCGCACGCGATATATGACAATTCTCACCGAGAACACCTTCCACTCGCAGAATGCCAGCGCCCTGATGCGCCACTGCGAAGCCTTTGGTCTTCAGGAACTTCACGCTGTGGAGAGCCTCTGCCAGTTCCGCACCTATGCCGACATCGTGCGAGGCACCGACAAGTGGGTCGACCTGCAACGCTACGACAAGAGCCCCGCGGCAATAGCCAGCCTGAAGGCACAAGGGTATAGAATCGTTGCCACAACGCCACACCGCGAGGATTGCACCCCCGAAACATTCGACGTCGAGGCGGGAAAATTTGCACTTGTTTTTGGCACCGAGCATGCTGGAATATCAGAGGATATCATCGCTTCGGCCGATGAGTTCCTAAGGATCCCAATGTGCGGAATGGTCGAGAGTTTGAACGTTTCGGCATCGGCAGCGATACTTATATATATGCTCTCGGAGCGCATGAGACACTCCTGCGCCGCATGGCAAATGGATGAGGGTGAGCGACTTGAGATCCTATACCGATGGATGAAATCGAGCGTAAAGGATGCCGATAATATCTTAGGCCGTCAATTTAGCGATATATAAAATTATGAAGAAAATTTTACGCAAACAGTTCCTAGAGCATGTGGGACAAACTTCGCCCTCGCCTATGATGGTCGAGGTGGCTCGCGCCAGTGGATCATGCTTTTACACCCCCGAGGGCAAGCGATATTTTGACCTTGTGGCAGGCGTTTCGGTGAGTAATGTTGGTCATGGGAACCCTTGTATTGTCGAAGCGGTGCAGAAGCAAGCGGCTGATTACATGCATGTTATGGTCTATGGTGAGATGATCGAGAGCCCTCAAGTGGAGTACGCATCGCTACTTGCCGAGCATCTGCCCGGTGATATTTCGTCGATATATTTTGTCAGCTCAGGAGCCGAGGCTGTCGAGGGGGCATTGAAGCTAGCCAAGCGATATACCCGACGCACCGAGATGATCTCGATGCGTCGGGCCTACCACGGTTCGACCCACGGAGCCATGTCGATGATGGGCTCACCCGAGGGTGAGGAGTGGAAGGGGGCATTCCGCCCGCTGCTGCCCGACGTGCGCTCGATCGACTTCAATAGCTTCGAGGATCTCGAGCAGATCACCACACGCACCGCATGCGTACTCTGCGAGGCGGTGCAAGGCGAAGCCGGAATTCGTCTACCTAAAGAGGGTTACCTCGAGGCGCTGCGCGAGCGTTGCACCGAGGTGGGAGCCCTGCTAATCTTCGACGAGATACAGACCGGAATGGGTCGCACGGGCCATATGTTTGCCTCCGAGAAATTTGGCATCACGCCCGACATTATTACCCTGGCCAAGGCCTTTGGCGGAGGTATGCCGTTGGGTGCTTTCGCCTCGTCGCACCAAATTATGTCGTCGCTGCAGAGCGATCCAGTGCTGGGCCACATCACCACTTTTGGAGGTCACCCAGTATGTTGCGCTGCCGGTCTGGCGGCCATGCGATATATCTTAGAGAACCAAGTTTTGAACAGTGTCGAGCGCAAAGGTGCAAAGTTTCAACAGTTGTTAACAACTCATAACCAAGTGGTAGAAATTCGTCGCGTGGGGTTGTTGATGGCCATCGAGCTTGGCCAAGCGGCAAAGCTCTATCGATTGATGGAGATATTTAAGGATAAGGGGATTATGAGCGATTGGTTCCTATTTTGCGACACCGCCTTCAGGATCTCGCCTCCGCTAGTTATCACCGATGAGCAGATCGAGGAGTGCACAATGTTAATAACTCAATCGCTTGATATTCTGGGTGCTGAATTCGACAACTAACACTTATTAACAATACCGAACAGATGAATTGGGATTATCCACTATTTTTATGGCTTAACTTCGACGGAGGGCCCATTATTGACACTTTGATGGCCATTATTTCGGGACGATTGACATGGCTGCCACTCTATTTGTTAATACTTTTTTTGGTGTGGCGAAAGGGCGGTTGGCGCTCGGTGGGGATATTCACCCTCTGCGTGATTGCCGCCGTGGGGCTCTCGGACATCATCACCGGAATCTTTAAACATGCCGGGCTATTGAAGCATGCATGGGAGTCGTTCCCCGTGCGCCTGCGCCCAATGCACACCCCCGAACTCGAGGGGCTCATGCACATAACACGTGGCGGCAGCAAGTACGGAACAGTCTCGGCACACGCTGCCATATCCACCTCGATCGCATTTATGGCTGCCCGAGCAATTCGCCATCGCGTGCTCACCATTTGCCTTGTGGTATGGGTCGTGGCCGTGAGCTACTCGCGCATATATTTGGCCTGCCACTTCCCACAAGATATTCTGCTGGGATGGGGCACTGGAATACTCTGCGCACTGCCTGCTTATTGGATCTATTGGCGGGCTTGTCGGGGGTAGTTTTTTTGCCAGCGAAGAGCAAATCATCGCCAGAAAAGGTCAAAAACGCCTCTCGAAGTGCATATAATCTTTCGTGCTTCTCCAGCCTCCGCCCCACATCCAGCCGAGCGATATCAACTTCCTGACCAGGTCGCACTCCTTGGTTAGGGCTTCTCGTTTCGAGGGGTCGTAGGTGGCGCCTTCGGGGATTACCTTGCCACTTTTGGATATGTATGGATTGTCAAAGGGGTTAAAATCAATTGCTAAGCCCAGTGAGTGTTGTGAGAGATTCTTCGAACCGCTAGCCGAAGTTCGATAGTGAAAGGAGTATGTATTATTGAGATTTGCCATCGAGGTGTTGCCGCCAGGGAGATCAAATTTAATCGGGATTACCGACTCCACGGGGTATTTTACGCTCTTAATAAATTCAAATATCTGCCTCACCTCTTGCTCTACTCGTCTGTTTACCACAATCTGCCCACGATGAAGAAGTGAGTCGGCAGAGAAGTATTCAACATCTACGATAACCAGCTCGCGGATAATCGAATCAGGGGCGGTAGTACCCTCAATGGCCTGATGCAGTGAGATATCCGAATCAATTATCTGACCTCTGAGCGAGGATGTAGAGATCAACATAAGCGCAAGCAGGGCTATGATTTTTTTCATTATAATATATTTTTCAGACCACTCGGGGTGTCATCACTCTTGCCCCTCGGTGACCGATAGGTGTAAATGGCTGCACTACTTTTTAACGCCACCTTGGTAGCATCGTATGGTTCTGCCTTTATCTTTTTTTTGTTTTGGCTGAGGTAAAGGTACAAAATATTTCCTACACCCCAAAGTAATCAGCAGGGTAAACGCATGAAAAAAATTACTTTTTTGCGATTATTGGGCTTAGAGCTTTTAGCTCTAAGAGTATAATCTCCACCACTTTGGAATAATGTAAACATTATTCCAAATCGCTAGAGATTATACTTTTTCAAACACCTTTCAGGTGCTTGAACCCAATATCGAGTAGCAGAGGTTGAGTAGAAATAAGACTATCATCATTCTTTTATTTTTTTTCTCATGTACGACCACCACCCCCTAACCCCCTCCTCGTCAGCGCTATTCCACCTCTAAAGAGGTGGGCACTTCCTCAGTAGGAGGGGGAATTCTGGCGGTGCTCGCAGGCGCGGGTTGAGTTATTTTTTCATGCGTTTGCCCCAAAGTAATCAGCTAATCTCTTGCAAATAAGAATATTTATACATATATTTGTATATTATGTTGTGTTGAATTCTAATCACATAAAAATATTAAAGTATGAAAAAATTATTCTCATTGTTTGTGCTATGCATCGTTGCTAGCATGATCACTTCGTGTAGTACCACTCCGACCTACACAAATGCTATTCCGGCAAAATCGGATATTATTTTTTCGGTGAATGCAGGTTCGATTTTAGACAAATCGGGATTCTATAAGAATGAGTCGCTCAATGATCTTCTGCTCGATATGGTCGAGGGTGAAGCTAGCCGCGAGCTATACTCGGCTATTGAGGATGTCGTTGGCAATATCAATAAATGTGGTATCGACTTCTCGGCACCTGTATATGCTATTTTGGCCGAGTCGTATAGTAATTCATATATCTACGTGGCTAAGTTGGGCAAGAAGAGTAGCCTTGAGGATCTACTAACGCTATTTAATAAGGAGCATATGTGTAGTGAGATTCTAGACGACCGCGGCGATTACGACTATGTCGTATTTGGTATGAACAACGCAAAGGTGCTTGCATACAATAAATCATCGGTTCTCTTCGCCTCAACAACTCGCAGGCAAGATATCGATTACGTCTTGGAGAGCGTTATCGACCCACTTATGGCGCAAAGCACCGACGAGAGTATCGCTAGCTACGATGGCTTCAGCACGATGGTCACTAGCGATGCCGATGCTGGAATCCTAATTCCTATTGGTCGCTTTATCGATGAATCTGATTTGGACCAGATCTCGATGTTCACCGAGCTGTCAGCAACCGATATACTACTCACTTCGGCCTACGGAGCTGTCAACTTCAACAAAGGTCTAATTTCGTTTGATATGAGCCTTATCAATCCTCTTAAGAGCTTCACAAAGGCTAAGAGCGATATCTTGAGTATGTATGGCACTGTAGATGGTAGCTTCTTCCCCTATATCGCTGCCGATGCAGGCGCTGTAGCAACTCTAGGCTTCGATGGCAAAAAGATCTTGGATAAAATCACCAAATTGGCCAAGAGTGCAGATAGTGACTTTGAGATCGACCAGGAGCAATTGGATCTAATCGAAGATATGGCAGCCCTTATCGCTGGCGATATCACCGTTGCCCCCTATGGCAGCAAGGGCGATGTTGTGGTATACACCCAAACAACCGGTAAGAAAGATGCTAAAGATGCGATCTCGATACTCGAGGATCAGCTTGGCATGGAGTTCGACAAGATCGACAGCGACAACTACATGTTGAATTTGGGCTACAGCGGTAAATATTATTTTGGTGTGTCGGGCAAAAAGATGTATATCTCAACAAATAGCTTGGCTAGCAGCACCCTCGACAAGAAGGCAAGCAAACCTCTTTCGGGTGTCGACATGGTTACCGATTTGAAGAACAAGATTATCTTTGCCTACGCCTCTGCCGACTCGGAATATCTAGATGATATTATCGACGAGGTCGACGATAGCGATGCTGCACGTTTCATCATGGAGGATGTCAAACAAGTCGAGATGAGCGTAAGTAAAGATGCTGATTTCCAGGTAACTATAGTGCTTAAGGATGATCGCAAAAATGCTCTCGAGACAATCACCACTTCGCTGAGTCGTGTTGCTCGCACCATTCTTAGATAAATTGTTTTTGTAATGAATCGTATTGAACTGCTCGATACATTGCCCAATGTTTTTGCCACCAACAGCTCGATCGACTCGCAGGTGTGGCGCCAAGAGCTCACATTCGAGCGAGGCAAGTTATACCTGATAGAGGCAAATTCGGGAGGCGGCAAGTCATCTCTATGCAGCTATATCTATGGCACTCGAGGGGATTACCAAGGGGTGATTAATTTCGACAACCGGGCGATATCCACCCTCTCGAGTGATGAATGGATGACGCTCAGGCAGAGTGGTTTAAGTATGCTTTTTCAGGATCTTCGACTCTTTGGCGAACTCACAGCATTGGAGAATATCGAGCTAAAAAATCAACTCACACACTTCAAGAAGAGGGAGCAAATAATCTCCCTCTTCGAGGTGTTGGGTATAGGCGACAAACTCAACTCTCGAGTTGAACACCTCTCATTTGGGCAGCAGCAACGAGTGGCATTCATCCGCTCGCTCTGTCAGCCCTTCGACTTTATTCTGCTCGATGAGCCAATCAGCCACCTCGATAGTGCCAATGGCAAAAATGTAGCCGAGATCTTGCTTAGCGAGGCTCAAACGCAGGGTGCTGGCATCATCACAACCTCCATTGGGCACCATCTTCCACTTCCCTATGACTCAATTTTGAAGCTATGATTTGAGTTTTGGTTAAGAAAATCTTAACCAAAACACCACTTAAAGTAAGTCTCCCCCAACGGTTTGGGGGAGATTTAGAGGGGGTTATCGAACATAAATCGGCTTTAAAAAAGCCGATAACCTGAGTTTTAGATAAGGGAAATTAATAAAACTGGCTGGTAAATAATAAATTTCCCTTATCTAAAATTCAGGTTATGAAACTGCTCTGGAAACTTCTTCGCGAACATGTCAGTGTGAGTCAGCTGCTCGGCTTCCTGCTCTCGAACCTTATTGGCATGGTGATAGTGTTGCTCTCGTTGCAGATATATTGCGACCTGCAGCCGCTGCTCTCGCGTGGCGATAGCTTCATGAAGAGCGATTATCTGATTGTCTCCAAGCAGGTATCTTCGGTTGGGTCGCTGCTGGGTAAGAATCACACATTCTCGCAGCAGGAGATTCATGATATCGAAAATCAGAAGTTTACAAGTAAGATAGGCCAGTTCACAACCTCGCAGTTCGATATCTATGTCTCGCTGCAGATGCCCGACAGCGACATGCAAATATCGTCGGATATCTTCTTCGAATCGGTCGAGGATGAGTTCGTTGATGTGCATAGCAACAGGTGGCACTTTAGTGAGGGTGATGATGTTATCCCCATCATCATGCCGCGCAACTACCTGAACCTCTACAACTTCGGATTCTCACAAAGTCGCAACCTACCCAAAATTTCCGAGGGGGCAATATCGTTGCTGAACCTTAAGGTGCGAATTCGTGGCCACCGTGGTAGCCAAATATTTAGCGGCAACATCGTGGGATTCTCCGATCGCCTAAATACGATTCTGGTGCCCCAAAGCTTTATGGAGTGGGCCAACAGCAACTTCTGCGCAGAGCCTCAAGGAGCCCCCACACGCCTGATATTGGAGGTGAAAAATCCTGCCGACGAGTCGATAGCGCAATTTTTTGCCGACAATAAATACTCTAGCGAGGATGATAAATTAGATGCCGGCAAGATTACCCACCTGCTGCGCTGGGCCATTTATGCGGTGATGCTTGTGGGGCTATTTATCTCGCTCTTATCGCTTTACATCCTGATGCTCAGCGTCTTCCTGCTGCTCGAAAAGAATAGCACAAAGATCGAAAACCTGCTTCTGCTAGGATATACACCCCGCCGAGTGGCACGACCATATCAGCTGCTCACAGCCGCAGTAAATGCCGTGGACATGCTTATTGCATTGGCAGCTGCGAGGTTGCTTCGTGGTCAATATATCGAGATGATAGATACGCTATTTCCCACCGGAGAGCTCCCCTCGATGCTCCCTATAATCCTGCTGGCCATCGCTTTGGCTGCCATCGTGACAGCGGTGAATGCATATCTGATTCGGGTCAATGTGCGCAGGTTTACTTGCCGGTAACCTCGATATTGGGTTTAAATGCCTTCAGGCATTTAACAAATTTTAGGAGTTAATATATCGTGCAAATTCATTTACAAAAGATATATTAGCTCCTAAAATCTAAAAACTGCAAGTTTCTAGCCCAATAGCGCAACACAAACTGCACCCGCGCAGGTGCTATCCCCGCCCGCCACAGGCAGTACGAAAGGCAAAGAAGTGATCCACAGGTCCATGCCCATGGCCGATCTCGAAGCGGGCGCCCGAGATTATTGCGCCATTGATATACTCTTTGGCTGCGCGAGCAGCGTCGTTGAGTGGCATTCCCTTGGCGAGCATTGCAGCTAGGGCCGAGGAGAGGGTGCAGCCTGTTCCGTGGGTATTGGGTGTTGTGAGGCGCTGCGATGTGAGCTCGACAATCTCGTCTGTTTCAGCATTATAGAGGATGTCGGTCAGCACATCGTCGCTCAAGTGTCCAGCCTTCAGGAGCACCGACACGCGGCCCTGCATCGAGAGTGCACGCGCCATCTGTGGGAGCGACGACTGCTCGGTTATCGACTCTCCCAGCAGGATCTCTGCCTCGGGGATGTTTGGTGTGATCACCCTTGCTCGAGGCAGCAGCTCCGCCTTGAGCGACTCTATGGCCTGCTGCTCGATCAAGCGATGGCCCGATGTGGCAACCATAACGGGGTCGACCACAACGTTTTGTATGGCGAACTTATCGAGCTGCCTGCATACCACCTCGACGACCTCTGCCGAGTGCATCATGCCAATTTTTATTGCGTCGGCACCGATATCGCTCAACACAGCCTCGATCTGCCCCTCGAGAATGTCGAGAGGAATAGCGTGAACCGCCTCGACGCCCACTGTATTTTGAACTGTCACGGCAGTAATTGCCGATGCTGCGAAACATCCACATGCCGATATGGCCTTGATATCTGCCTGAATTCCAGCACCTCCGCCCGAGTCGCTGCCCGCAATTGTTAAAACTCTATTGTACTTCATTATCCTCTTTTTTTTATTTTTATCGTCTAAATCTCAATATATCGCTTCATGATGGCATAGATTGTGAGCCCTGCCAGGGAGCGCACGCCCAGCTTCTCGAAGATATTTTTGCGGTGTGTGATCACGGTGGTGATGCTGATCTCCAATCGGCTGGCGATCTCCTTGTTGATAAGCCCCTCGACCAGTAGCTTGGTGACCTCGATTTCGCGTGGCGAGAGTAGCTCCGATGACACCTGCGAGGGCATATGCGAGGCGTGCGAGCTGCCGTGCGCATGCGAGTGCAGTGCCTTGATGGATGCCAAAATCTCGCTCTCGGATTGTTGAATATTTATCTGGTTGAACTCCTGCATTGCGGCGCAATTTGCCGAGCCCATGGTCAGCGCGATGGTCTTGGTGCGCAGGGGTGTGAATAGTGCAACATTCTCTAAGAGAATCTGCGAGGAGACAAAGATGTGGAATATATCGGCCCCATCGATTTGGCGCAGCTCATCGATCGAGTCGCACACCTTCACTGCGGCAAAGGGTAGAATAGTGGTCAGCATATCGCGCAGTCCCAGACTGCTTAAAGTGTTGGGTGTAAGCACTATAATCAATGGCACAGCTCTATTCATGGTGGTAGGGTTCATTCTTAAGAATAGTAAATGCGCGGTAGATTTGCTCGGCAAAAATTGCACGAACGATCTGGTGCGAGAATGTCATTTTCGATAGAGACACCTTGGAGTTAGCGCGTTGATACACAGCCTCGGAAAAACCATAGGGCCCACCAATGATTATCAGCAGACGCCTCACACCGCTATTCATCCGCTTTTGGAGCCAGAAGGCGAAATCGACGGAGCGATACTCGGTGCCTCGCTCATCGAGCAGGGTCACAAAGTCGCTGTCGGTGATCTGTTTGAGGATCATCTCGCCTTCGGCTGTGCGTTGCTGCTTTACCGTTAGGCTCTTTGTGTTTTTCGCGTCGGGCAGGGTTGTGATCGAGAATTTGCAGTAAAAGTTCACTCGCTTGGCGTACGAGGCCACAATCTGCTCGATGAGCGGCGAATCGGTCTTTCCGACAACCAGAAGTTCAATATTCATCGGCCTAATATTCGATGGTTAACGGATCGCTATTCCACTCTCCTGCAGCACCTTTGTAGATCACCGGGCGACGAGTCTCGACACTTTTTAGCCACTCATAGGCCTTATACATATTGTATCCGTTGCCCGATGGCGAGCCTAGGGAGTATGCCACGATGCATGTGAAGTTGCGCGTGCGATAGTAGGCGGCTTGCAGGCGGCTTAGGTACTCACGCGCAAGTGCAGGGTCGTTCGAGGGGGTGCCGCCAATGCGCTTATCGTCGGCTGCCGTGGGAGCGTTAATTGCCGCTTGCTCGATTACATAGAGGCCGATTTTGTCGCACAGTTCGTAGAACCAGATGGGTTGCGGATAGCTTGGCTCCACGGTGTTGTAGCCCTTTTGGCGGATTGCGCGCAGCTCAGTTTCGGTCTGTTTTTTATCGCCCAGGGCGTTGTAGGACGTTGCGCTTAGGTCGATTTTCCTGTCCCACGCTCTGAGCGCTCCATCCTCATATTTTGGTAGCGAGAAGCCCACCGAGAAGGGGATGTAATCGCTCGAGGAGCCATCGTTCTTGGTGAAGAGCATCACCGAATAGAGCATCTGGTCGGCATAGCGCCTGTTGGCTCCGCCAATCACTCGCATTGACGAGGGCGACGAGGGGTCCCAGCGATACTTCGAGGCTCCGTAAAGGTATGGTTTAAAGCGTATTGTGTCGACCGAATTGCCCTCAATGGTCGATTGTGCAGTGCTGAAATCAAGCAGCTTGCCGGCAGGGTCGTAGAGGTCGAAACCGATCTCGATAGTCTCGGGAAAGTTGAATCGATTCTCAACGATAACGTCGATAAACAGTTGAGCATCAATGCCGTTGTCGAGCTCTTCGAGGGTCAGATCATAATCCAAAATTCGCAGGCGGCGTTGGGTATATATGTAGCTGCCCGTTAAGGGTGCCTGCTGCAGTTGATCTAACCCCTCTTCTAGCTGCGCAAGTGCCGAATTGCGCGTTGTAAGGGCGATAAGATTCTCACCCAAAGCGAGATACGACGAGATGTCATACTGGCGTGGTGAGCGGCCATCTTCGCACTCCACCACCTTGCGGTCGTTGACAGAAAGGGTGTATGCCGAGCCTGTAGGCTCGATGTGAATCATAGCAACCACATCCGACCAGCTCTGGGGGACATCAATCACCTGCTCGCGACGAATCATGCCAAAGGCGGTAGCTACGGCCTTAGGGTTGAACTCAATGATCGAATCCTCGGCAGTTCGGCTTCGGGCCTCGGCATCCTTACGGAGCTGATATGGCACGAATTCGGAGCGCAAAATATTCTGCGCGCCAGCTGGCAGGCAGAGAATTATGAGGGCTAAAACTATTTTTAAACTACGTAAAATCATCGGTAAAGCGGTATTATTTCTGACAAAAATAGCAATATAATTGAGATTTAGCAACTTCGAGGTGCAATTTATAATATTTATTATTATATTTGTCAAAATTTTTGAAAAATCAAATTATGATCAGTAGACACATCGCAGGCAAGCTGCACCAATTCGAGACCCCTTTTTACCTATATGATATGGGTCTATTGCGCCAGACTTTGGAGAGTGTGGTATATGAGTCAAACAGATACGGTTACAAAGTTCACTACGCTATAAAGGCTAACTACGACGACCGTATTTTGGCCACAATTAAAGAGTACGGCCTAGGAATCGACTGCGCAAGCGGCAACGAACTTCGCAAGGCAATCGAGTGCGGTTTCGACCCTAAGGGCATCGTATATGCAGGAGTTGGCAAGCGCGACAAGGAGATCGAATATGCTATAGATCAACAGATTCTGGCAATCAACTGCGAGTCGATCGAGGAGATTACAGTGATCGACGAGATTTCGAAAAACAAAGGTGTGGTGACCAACATCGCCCTACGTATCAACCCCGATATCGACCCACGTACCAACCACTGTATCGACACAGGTCAAGCCGACAGTAAGTTTGGTATATCGTACGAAGAGGTGATGGATAATGCCGAGATGCTTCTAGGCCTTAAAAACCTGAATATCATTGGTATACACCTTCATATTGGATCGCAAATTCGCGAATTGCACGTCTTTGAAAATATGTGTAACAAGGTGAATGTGATCGTCGAGAACTTGGTTAAGTTGGGCTTCTCGTTCGACTTTATCGACGTTGGAGGTGGATTGGGTGTAAACTACGATTTCCCTGAGAATGAGCCTATTCCGAACTTCGCCTCGTTGTTCTCGATCGTTAATAATTATCTTAAAGTGGGCGATAGAGATGTTCACTTTGAGTTTGGACGTTCGATCGTTGCCGAGTGTGG
Source organism: Rikenellaceae bacterium (assembly GCA_044433805.1). GTDB lineage: Bacteria > Bacteroidota > Bacteroidia > Bacteroidales > Rikenellaceae > Alistipes. Next base: position 24,107 of record JAWXTD010000008.1, on the reverse strand, counting down.
AGAGCTGATTACCAAGGTTTTATTCAACAAAACTACTGCGACTGGACGCCGTCTATTGATAGTCGACGCGAGTATGACCGAGCTAATTCGCCCTGCGTTGTACGGCTCGTACCACAATATCGAAAATGTTACCTCGCAGCAGGAGCGAACAACGAAATATACGGTGGTGGGAACAGCTTGCGAATCGACCGATGTGTTCAACGACAGCATCTCGCTTAAGCGCAGCAAACGCGGTGATCTATTGACACTTAAGTCTGCCGGAGCATATGGCCAATCGATGGCTTCGCGCTACAATCTTCACGATCTGCCCGAGGCGGTTTACAGCGACCAAATCGAATAAATATGTGGTTAATACTGGCATTTTTGTCGGCCGCGCTTCTTGGATTCTACGACGTAGCCAAGAAGAGGGCCCTAAATAATAATGCTGTGTTGCCCGTGTTGCTGCTCAACACACTATTCTCGACCCTGCTCTTTGCTCCATTTATTGTGAGCGCTGAGGCAGGGTTCGACCTTTTTCAAGGGACGATCTTCGAGGTGGAGCAGTTGGGATGGCAGGCACACAGCTTGGTGATCTTAAAATCGGCTATCGTGTTGAGTTCGTGGATCTTCGGCTACTTTGCACTCAAACATCTGCCCCTTACAATCGTTGGGCCTATCAACGCCACACGCCCCGTTATGGTGCTCGTTGGAGCGATGCTGATCTTTGGCGAGCGGCTCAATTTGTGGCAGTGGTCGGGTGTGGTTCTATCGCTCGTTTCGCTCTTTCTGCTTAGCATCACCTCGCGCAAGGAGGGTATACATTTTGGGCGCAATATATGGATTTTGCTCGTCGCCGCAGCGGCCGTTATGGGGGCTATAAGTGGGCTTTACGACAAGTTTATTATGCGCAACTTAAGCCCAATTTTTGTGCAGAGCTGGTATAACTTCTATCAGCTTATAATGATGGGTATTGTTGTGAGTATCATGTGGTTACCTCGTCGCGACAGGACCACCCCTTTCCACTGGTCGTGGGCAATTCCTTGCATTTCGGTCCTGCTTTCGTGTGCCGATTTTGCATACTTCTTTGCCTTGTCTAATCAGGAGGCGATGATATCGGTTGTCTCGATGATTCGCCGCAGCTCGGTGGTGGTGTCGTTTGCGTGCGGAGCGTTGATCTTTGGCGAGAAGAATCTGCGTGCCAAGGCAATCGACCTGATTTTAATCATTATCGGAATGATTTTTCTCTACATTGGCACCAAATAATTGCAAGAAATTATTAACTTTGTGAGTTGATTGAAAAAAATATAAAAATATAATAAGATGAATATCTCATATAACTGGCTCAAACGCTACCTCAAAACAGAGCTATCGGCCGAGCAAATCGCATCGACCCTAACCGACATCGGACTCGAGGTTGACGCCTTCGAAAAGATCGAAACAATCAAAGGCGGATTGCAAGGGGTGGTGATTGGCGAGGTACTAACCTGCGAGCCACATCCCGATTCTGACCACCTAAATATCACTACGGTCGACGTTGGTGCAGAGTCGGCACTTCAGATTGTTTGTGGAGCCTCGAACTGCCGCGCTGGGCTTAAGGTTGTCTGCGCAACGGTTGGTTCGGTGTTGTATCCTATTGATTCTGAGGAGGAATTCAAGATCAAGCGCTCGAAAATTCGCGGCGTCGAGTCGTTAGGAATGTTGTGTGCCGAGGATGAAATTGGCCTTGGGCACTCGCACGCAGGTATCATGGAGTTGCCCACCGAGGCGGTTGTGGGAACCCCTGCCAAGGAGTATTTCGGAATCGAGGTCGACTTCCTTATCGAGATCGGATTGACCCCAAACCGCGTAGATGCAGCATCGCATATTGGTGTTGCGCGCGACTTGGCAGCATACCTTAAGAGCCGCGACGAGGCCTTCGAGTTTACAATGCCATCGGTCGAGGATTTTGCCACGGACCCCTCGCAAAGCGCAATCCAAGTGGAGGTGCGCAACCACCAGGCAGCACCGCGTTATGCCGGTGTAACCATCAAAAATTGCAAAATCGCACCCTCGCCCGAGTGGATGCAAAACGATCTTCGCGCAGCGGGGCTCACCCCAAAAAATAATTTGGTGGATATCACAAACTACATCCTCTTTGAGCTTGGGCAACCACTTCACGCCTTTGATGCCGACAAGATCGACGGAGGGAAAATCGTTGTTAGAACGTGCGACGACGGAGCTCGATTTGTCACTTTGGACCAAGTGGAGCGCTCGCTAACTCCTTCAGACCTAATGATTTGCTCGGATACAAAACCTATGTGTATTGCCGGAGTATTTGGCGGCACCGAATCGGGCGTGAGCGATTCTACGGTCAATATCTTCTTGGAGTCGGCATACTTCAACCCAGTTTGGGTGCGCAAGAGCGCCAAGCGTTTTGGCCTTAATACCGACGCCTCGTTCCGCTTTGAGCGCGGTATCGACCCAAATATTCAGATCTATGCACTTAAGCGTGCTGCGCTGTTATACAAGGAGTTAGCAGGTGGCGAGATCTGTGGCGAGGTGATCGACATCTACCCCACGCCAATCGAGGATTTCCGTTTCGAAATCTCGATGGATCGCACGCGCAAGCTCATCGGAAAGGATATTCCTTCGCAAACAATCCGCACGATCATCGAGGCGTTGGATATCAAAATCGAGGCCGAAGATGGCGAGGTGTTGAGCGTCGCTGTGCCAGCCTATCGTGTTGATGTTCAGAGAGAAGCAGACCTCATCGAGGATATTTTACGCATCTACGGATACAACAACGTGGAGATCCCAACGCACGTGAAATCGACAATTTCATACGCTCCACGCCCCGACCGCAGCAAGCTAATGAACATGACTGCCGATATGCTTTCGGCCATAGGATATACCGAAATCATGTCCAATTCGCTCACCAAGGCCAGCTACTACGAGGCCTTGAGCGCCTACCCACAAGAGAGGTGTGTGAAGATCATCAACCCACTTAGTTCCGACCTAAATGTAATGCGTCAAACGCTGCTGTTCAACACTTTAGAAGCTGTTGAACTTAATGCAAACCGCAAGAATGGCGACCTAAAGATCTACGAATTTGGTAACTGCTACTACTATAATGGCGCGAGCGATGCCACCGAAAACATCTTGGCTCCATACAGCGAAAATTACCGTTTGGCGATCGCTGTAACGGGTACGGCCGAGCCAGCATCGTGGAATGTGAAGAGCACACAAGCATCGTTCTACACCCTTCGTGCGGTTGTCGAGAAGGTATTGAGCCGCTTTGGGATCGACATTTACGCCCTGAAGAGCGCAACATCGACAAGCGATATTTTCTCCGAGGCGATCACACTTAGCCAAGGGCCAAAGGTATTTGTCGAGATGGGTATGGTGGCGCCAAAGTTGTGCAAAAACGCTGGTGTTAAGCAAGATATATTCTACGCAGAGTTCGATTTCGACGCCCTAGTCAAGAGCACGCGCAAGCATAAAATCACCGTTACGGAGCTCTCGAAATTCCACGAGGTGAAGCGCGACTTGGCACTTTTGATCGATCAGAGCATCAGCTTCGAGGATCTTCGCAAGGCGGCCTTCCAAGCCGAAAAGAAGCTGCTCAAGAGTGTGTCGTTGTTCGATGTTTACCAAGGCTCGAAGCTCGAGGAGGGCAAGAAGTCATATGCCCTTAGCTTCGTGTTAGAGGATAAGAATCAGACACTTACCGACAAGGTGATCGAGAAGACAATGGCAAATATCGCCCGCCAATTGGAGAGAACTTGCGATGCCAAGATACGCGCTTAAGCTTACCCTAAAACCAGAGTGCAGATGGAGAAAATAACAGACCAGACGGCAAAATGCGCTGTGATAGGCTACGGCAGTTGGGCAACGGCAATAGTTAAAATTCTTTGCGAAAAAGGGCACAAAGTCGGTTGGCACATACTCAATGACGAGGTGATCGAAGGGATCATCTCCGAAGGCTCGAACCCAAAATATCTTCGCGATGTGGAGTTCGATGTGGCCAAATTGTCGATCTCGAAGGATATAAACGAGATTGTGCAGAGTCACGATATCATCATCTTGGCCACACCTTCGGCCTACTTGAAGGATGTTTTGGCACCGATGACATGCAGCCTAGATGGCAAGCTCTTTGTGTCGGCCATCAAAGGAATCATTCCTGGTGATAAGTACCTAACAGTCATTGAGTTCCTGAACGAAAATTACGGGATTCCATTCTCGCAACTGGGCATCATCACAGGCCCTTCGCACGCCGAGGAGGTGGCCCTGGAGCGACTCTCGTACCTCACGGTGGTATGCCCCGACATTGAACGTGCGCACCTTATCGGCTCGAAGATCGAGTGCAAATATATTCAGGTGGTCTACTCCACCGACCTCTATGGCGTGGAGTATGCCACAGTGCTAAAAAATATCTACGCCATTGCTGTGGGCATCGCCCTGGGGCTCGGCTATGGCGATAATTTTGTGGCGGTGCTTATCGCAAATGCCGCTCGCGAGATGAATAACTTCCTGCGCGAAGGGTATGCCGACACTCGCGACACCCGCCAGTCAGCATACTTGGGCGACCTGCTGGTGACCTGCTATTCGAGCTACAGCCGCAACCGCCGACTAGGCCTTTTGATGGGCAAGGGCTTCACAATTAAGAGCGCACTCAACGAGATGACGATGGTCTCGGAGGGTTATTTCGCGGCCGACTGCATACGATTTGTCAACACCAAACACAATATAAATATGCCAATCGCATCGATGGTATACGATATATTATATAAAGGTGCCAAGGCGCGCAAGGCGATGAAGGCGCTATCTAAAGAGTTGATTTAGAACTAATTAAAATATATTAAGACAATGATTAAACTAGATGTTTCCAAGAGTGGAGTTGCCCTATGCGACTCTATTAAGGCTAAGGCCCAGGCTGCAAACCAATTGTTGAGCGACAAGAGTGGTGCAGGAAATGACTTCCTAGGTTGGGTGAACCTTCCCTCGTCGATCACCGCAGAGCAGATCGCAGAGTTCAACGCTCAAGCCCAAAAACTTAAGGGCAAGGCAGAGGTGATCGTCTGCATCGGAATTGGTGGCTCCTACCTTGGTGCTAAGGCAGTTATCGAGGCTATGAGCAACTCATTCGACCTTTTGAGCAAAAAGCGCGAGCAACCAATCGTCCTCTTTGCAGGCCAGAATATCTCGGAAGATTACACTTGCGAGCTGCTCGCAGCACTCCAAGATTACTCCTTTGCAGCGATCGTAGTATCGAAATCGGGCACCACAACCGAGCCAGCTATCGCATTCCGCATCATCAAAGCCGAGCTCGAGAAACGCTACGGCAAAGCCGACGCTGCAGAGCGCATTGTAGCTGTGACCGACAAGTCGCGCGGAGCACTTAAAACATTGGCTATGAGCGAGGGATATGCAACTTTCGTTATTCCAGACGACGTGGGTGGTCGCTTCTCGGTGCTTACCCCCGTAGGCCTTTTGCCGCTTGCAGCAGGTGGCGTTAACATCGCAGAACTGGTTCGCGGAGCGCAAGATATGGAGCGTGCAACAGGCGCAGATGTTGCCTTCGAGCAGAACCCCGCGGCGATATATGCAGCGTGCCGCTCGTCGCTTTACGATGGAGGCAAGAAGATCGAGATCTTGGCGTCGTACGAGCCAAAATTGCTATACTTCGCCGAGTGGTGGAAGCAGCTTTATGGCGAGAGCGAGGGTAAGGATGGCAAGGGCTTATTCCCTGCAAGTGTGACACTTACGGCTGACCTTCACTCGATGGGCCAATACATTCAGGATGGCGAGCGCAACCTCTTCGAGACTGTGATTTCGGTTGACAAGCCACAGCAAAAAATGGTGATCGAGGCAGATGCTGATAACCTCGACGGCCTTAACTTCTTGGCTGGCAAGAGCCTAACGCAGGTTAACCACATGGCGGAGTTGGGCGTGACATTGGCCCACGTGGATGGCGGGGTGCCAAACATTCGTATCTCGATTCCACAAATTAACGAGTACTACATCGGTCAATTGATCTACCTCCTCGAGCGCGCTTGCGGCATCAGCGGCTACATGCTCGGCGTAAATCCATTCGACCAACCAGGAGTCGAGGCATATAAGAGCAACATGTTTGCGCTGCTCGAGAAACCCGGATTTGAGGAGCAGACTAAGGCTATTAAGGCTCGTTTGTAGGTTTTATTGCTTTCTTACTGCGGTTTCTTACTGCGGTTTCTTACTGCCTCCGGCGGGCGGGGATAGCACCCCCGCGGGTGCGTACTTCTTGCGCTATTGGGCTAAAAACTTTGCAGTTTTTAAATTTTAGGCTGCATAAAGTTGCCACAAATAAATTTGCGCAACTTTATGCAGCCTAAAATTTATTAAATGCCTTCAGGCATTTAAACCCAATATCGAGGTTGCATGCTCACGTATAAGTTAGATAAGGTTTGAACCTCGATGATTTGCTCATGGCAACCGCAGGTTGACATAGATATATAATAATATAAATGGGCGTTGAAAGCTAGCTTTCAAAAGAACATTTGTATTATTATATATCGTAAGAGCGCAGAGCAGAGCAAATTCTCGCAATACTAGCTGCACCCGCGGGGGTGCAATCCCCGCCCGCCGGAGGCAGTAAGAAAGCGCAGTAAGAGACAGTATAATTTCAAAACAGAACAACCTCATGAGTGTAACACTTTCAGTAGCAACATCTTGCCACGGACATATTGACGACTGCAGCCCCGAGCGGCTGATTCTCTCAACTACCGAGGATTGGGCTGAGGTCTATGCGCTGCGTGCCGCATCGGACGCGATAGTGATTGGTGCTGAGACACTTAGGCGCGACAACCCGCGGCTCTCGCTCAAGAGCGATACGCTTCGCCAGGCGCGCATGGATAGCGACAGGACACCCGAGCCGCACAAGGTGATCATCTCGCGCAGGGGCGATATCGACCCCACGCTGCGGCTGTTCCAGGGGCCATTCAAGAACATCATCATCTTCTCGCAAATAGAGCGAGTGGAGCTCAGGGAGCTGGCCGAAGTGATTGTCGCAGAGCACATTACCGCAGCACTTGTGCGCAGCACACTCGAGGCACGCGGCTTACACAAGATCTTTGTGGAGGGAGGTGCCCAGATCCTTGATATGTTCCTAAGTCAGGGGGCAGCCGATTACTTGCGCATAGCTCGAAATCCCGAGATTGTGGTGGGTGACCCCGCAGCACCTCAGTTCGATAAGTCGCAGTACGTGAGTGGCTTAACACCTGCGTGCAAGGATCTTGGAGGGATGGAGATTGAACTCTACACGCTGAAAAATCACGACCGCGAGAGCGACGTGCGGATGCTTGAGCGAGCAATCGAGCTAAGTCGCAACTGCACCCCCTCGGCAACATCTTACTGCGTGGGTGCGGTGATCGTCACAGCCACAGGCGAGAGGTTCGAGGGCTACACCCACGAGACATCACCCACACATCACGCTGAACAAGAGGCAGTTAAAAAGGCCCTAGCGGCAGAGGCCAACCTGCGTGGCGCCACAATCTACAGCTCGATGGAGCCCTGCTCAACACGCTCAAGTGAGCCGGAGAGCTGCTCGCAGATTATAATCCGGCACGGCTTCTCGCGCGCACTCTTCGCACTATACGAGCCCAGCTGCTTTGTCGACTGCAAAGGCGCCCTAAATATGCGCTTGGCCGGAATAGATGTCGAGTGCATCGACTCTCTGGCCGATAGCGTCCGCGAGGTTAATGCTCACCTTTTTTAGGTTTTTTCTAACTGCGTTTCTTATTGTTTCTTACTGCCTGTGGGCGGCAGTAAGAAACATATTTCCCAACAAGCTCTCCAGAATTCTGCTTCGTGCGTCGAAAGGGCATAAGTCATTAAGTCGCAAGGTGTTGATGGCAGCATCGATCAGTTCATCGCCATTAAGTTGACTATCAGGCGCGAAGTGGGCTCCAGCCTCGAGTAGCACTCGGCGTGGCACCAGACCGATGATCTCGGTTCCGGTTACTGCGGCGCCATATTTTTGGGCTGTTCGGCACACCTCTTCGAATGCGATGTGCAGTGGGGTTACGGATATGTCGGTGAGGTTCATCGACACCTGCGCGATGTCGTATTCATCTATAAACCAGCCAATTGCCTTGCATGCCTTGAGTGCTCCTGGGGTTGGTCCCTTGCGGCCACTCTCGCGCACGTCGGCAGCAATCTGCGAGGCTATGGCGATTGATTTTGTGTTAAGATTGAAATTTACGGCGATCAGAAAGTCGCGTGCTCCAAGGTTGATTGCCCCTGTGCGAGCCATGAGTTCATCGTAGGGTCGAGCGCCAAAATCGGGGGCATCGGCGCTCATCACACGCTCGGGCAAGGCCTCGTATTGGCCTCTGCGACAATCCTCTAGCTTTTTGCGCGAAGGCGAGAATGCAGCTGCCTCGTAGCAATATATAGGAATGGAGAGCTCGCGGGCGATGCGCTCAGCAAGCTCTCGAGCTAGGTGCGCGCACTCGGCGAGCGATATTCCCGAGACTGGGACCAGCGGCAAGACGTCGACAGCGCCCAAACGGGGGTGTGCTCCCGTTTGGGCTCGCATGTCGATAAGTTCACTGGCTCGGGCGACAGCGGCAAAGGCTGCTTGCACTACTGCTGCGGGCGCCCCAGCAAATGTCATCACCGTGCGGTTTGTAGCCTCGCCGGGGTCGACATTTAAAAGTTTTACTCCTTCTACGGCACGAATGGCATCGGCTATATCGTTGATTATAAACATATTGCGCCCCTCACTAAAATTGGGTACGCACTCAATAATTTGCTCGGCCATTCTCTGCTAGGTGTAAATTTTAGGCGTTATACATCTGCCAAACTAGAGCCGAGGCGCCAATCACAGCAGTGTTTTTATCTTGAATTCCGCTAGGTAGAAGCTTCACTTTGTTGCGGAACATGAAGAGCATATTCTCCTCCATATATCGTTTTGTAGGCTCGAAAATCAACTCACCTGCCTTCGCTAGGCCACCAAAAAGGATGATCGCCTCGGGAGAGGTGATGGTGCACATATCGGCCAAGGCACGTCCCAAAATCTCGCCTGTGTAGCGGAAGATCTCGAGGGCCAAAGGGTCGTTATTTTTTGCTGCATTCGAGATAAGAAGCGAGTCGAATTCGCTAAAAGGAACATTGCGCAACTCGCTGGGGGTGTTGGTATTAGCCATCAATTCGAAGGCTGTGCGCTTGATTCCTGTAGCCGACACGTAGGTCTCTAGGCAACCCTTGCGACCGCATCCACAAGTGCGACCGTCGCGCTCAACGACAACGTGGCCATACTCGCCTGCGAAGCCATCGTGACCATAGATCATCTCGCCATTTGAGACAAATCCAGAACCTAGGCCGGTACCCAGTGTGATCATCACAAAGTCCTTCATTCCCTTGGCGTTACCAAATATCATCTCGCCAATGGTTGCGGCATTCGCATCGTTTGTCACAGCCACATGAGTTGCTGCGGGGAACCTCTCTCTAAGGTCCTCGACGATGTTAAAAATGCGATCCTCCTCGTTCAAACCGACGTTGTTTGCTTGGTACTTCCAAAGGTTTGCAGGTTGCTCGATGCAGCCACTGTGATAGCTGGCATTGGGAGCTCCGATACCAATACCAATCAACTCATATTTGAACTTCAATGAGTCCAACAGCTGCTGCATTGCTGTGGTCAAAGCGTCGAGATATGGCCCATAGTCGTCGAAACGTGGGAATGAAGCGGTCTTGATTGAGCCCTCTGCATAGATCTCTCCATCTTGGTCAACAAGTCCGAATGCGGTGTTGATTCCGCCGATGTCGATACCGAATGATAATTTTTTCATAAGTTAGTTTAATATTGTTTCGTTTGTTTTAATGTTGATTTAATTTACCAAAGTTATAATAAAATTCTTTTTCTACAAAGTTTTTTATTAATTTTGGTCGCTAAAACATTTGAAAACTATGAAATCAAACGAAATACTACTCGCGCAGATTGAGAATTACCTGGCTCAATTGGAGCTGCCAAGCGAACCAGAACGTCTCTACGCCCCTATCGGCTACTCGCTTGCGGCGGGCGGAAAGCGCATTCGCCCAATGTTGGTGATGTTGGCCTGTGAGCTCTTCTGCGACAGAAGTTCTGTGGCGTTGCCTGCGGCGGCGGCAGTCGAGGTTTTTCACAACTTCACGCTTCTGCACGACGACATTATGGACAATGCGCAGGTGCGTCGCGGAAAGCCCGCGGTGCATGTCAAATGGGATAGAAATGTGGCGATTCTTTCGGGCGATGTGATGATGATTTGGGCATATAAACTCCTGAGCCAATTGCCCTCGGCATCGCTCTCGAAGATCCTTACCGAGTTCAACACTATGGCTGCCGAAGTGTGTGAGGGTCAGCAATATGACATGGATTACGAGACTCGCGTGAAGGTCTCGATGGCCGAATATATCCGCATGATCGAGCTCAAAACCTCGGTTCTTTTGGGTAGCTCGGCAGCTATCGGAGCGATCCTTGGCGGAGCTAGCGATGAGCAGTGTCGAGTGGTTAAGCGCTTTGCAACGGAGATCGGAATCGCCTTCCAGCTTCAAGACGATCTGCTTGATTCTTACGGAGATGAGCAGCTGGGCAAGGCTATCGGCGGCGATATTTTGGAGGGTAAGCAGACCTTTTTGATGAACAGCGCAATGAGCCGTGCCGATGAGGCACAACGCCAGGTGCTCCGCTCAACGCACTTAGATGCGAAACTCACTGATGAGCAGAAGATTGCGCAAGTGAAAAGCATTTTTGACCAGCTAGATATCCCTCGCTTCACCGAGAAGCAGATCCGCTCTCGATTTGATAAAGGGCTGTCGCTACTTTCGTCGTTAGATGTTGATGATGAGCGACTTGACAACATGCGCAGCTTTGTCGAGGGGCTTATTAATCGCAAGAAATAAATGCAGAAATGAAGAGATCACAGATTGAAATAATGGCTCCGGTGGGCTCGTATGAGTCGCTGCATGCAGCGATTGCGGCTGGTGCCAACTCAATATATTTTGGTGTCGAGCAGCTCAATATGCGGGCGAAATCGGCAGCAAATTTTACGCTCGACGACCTTGCGCAGATCGTTAAAATCTGCAAGGAGAACTCCATTAAGAGCTACCTCACGGTAAATATCGCAATCTACAGCGGCGAGACAGAGGTAATGAAACAGATAATCGATTGCGCTAAGACTCAGGGGGTTGACGCGATTATCGCCGCCGATTTCGCAGCAATCCTCTACGCCCGCTCTATCGGTGTTGAGGTGCATATCTCCACGCAGTGCAACATCGCCAACATCGAGGCTGTTAAGCTGTATGCGCAGTGGGCCGATGTGGTGGTTTTGGCTCGCGAATTATCCTTAGAGCAGATCTCGGCAATCAACCAAGAGATTACCCGTCAAGATGTTAGAGGGCCTCGCGGGGAGCTCGTCGAGATCGAGATGTTTGCCCACGGAGCCTTGTGCATGTCAATTTCGGGCAAGTGCTATTTGAGCCTTCACGAGACCGATTGCTCGGCAAACCGAGGCGCTTGCCGACAGATTTGCCGACGCAAATATACGGTTCAAGATACCCAAACTGGCGAGATGCTGGACATGGACGGACAATACATCCTTTCACCTAAAGACCTCTGTACCATTGAGTTCCTCGACAAATTTATCAATGCTGGAGTCAAGGTCCTTAAGATCGAGGGGCGTGCTCGCGGTGGCGAATATGTCAAGCGTGTTGTCGAATCGTACGATAGCGCCTTGCGCCTAATCGAGAGTGGCGAATATTGCGAAGAGTCAGTACAACCTCTAGTTGAGCGACTCGCAACAGTCTTTAACAGAGGCTTTTGGGGCGGCTACTACGCAGGAAAAACCGTTGCTGAGCAGACCACACGCCACGGCTCATCAGCCACCGAGCGAAAAGTTTACGTGGGCAAGGTGACCAACTTCTTCAAAAAATTGTCGGTTGCCGAGATCCTAATCGAGGCCTCGACACTCAAGCGGGGCGATGTGGCGCTGTTTTTGGGACAAACCACAGGCGTCGTCGAACACGCGGTGGAGGATATAATCCTCTCCGAGAAGGCGGTGGGTAGCGTTACGCAGGGTACCCTATGCTCGATAAAGACCAATGAATTGGTCCGCAGGGGCGATAAATTATACAAAATGGTTTCGGCCGATGAGGTTGACATTCAATAACTTAAAAGTTTAAAGCTATGATTTCACAACAAAGTTTCGTAGAGCGCCGTGCGTCACTACGCCAGAGAATTGGAAGTGGTTTGATCCTTATTCCCGGCAACCATTTGGTGCCAAATAGTTACCCAAATAATGCCTATTACTTCCGCCAAGATGCAACATTTCGATACTTTTTTGGGCTGAACATCCCCTCGCTTTTTGCGGTGATAGATGTCGAGTCGGGTGCTGAAATGCTCTTTGGCGACGACTATACCGTCGAGGATATTATCTGGACCGGGCCACAACCTACGCTCAAGGAGCTTGGCGCAACTGTCGGAGTCACAGAGAGTTACCCCACTTCGGCATTGAACGCATGCATTTCTCGCGCCATAACATCGGGCCGCAAGGTGCACTACCTACCACCATACCGCGGCGAGACGAAATCGCAACTCTCTGAACTATTGGGAATTACACCATCAATGTTGCACACATACATCTCCCTAGATCTGATTTTTGCCGTGGCCGAGATGCGCGAGGTGAAGTCCGAGGAGGAGATCGCAACGATGGAAGATGCCTTCCAGATTGGCTACATGATGCACACAACGGCCATGTCGATGTGTCGCCCTGCAGCCAAGGAGCGCGAGATAGCTGGAGCTCTTGAGGGGATTGCTCGCAGCATCGGGCAGGGAGTTTCGTTCCCCTCGATCTGCACGCAACATGGTGAGACTCTGCACAATATAAACCAAGATGGGGTCTTGGAGAGCGGTCGACTTTTCCTATGCGATGCCGGAGGTGAGAACCTCGATGGCTACTGCTCGGACCACACGCGCACATACCCGGTGAGCGGAAAATTCACCCCACTGCAGCGCGACATATATAATATAGTCCTTGCAGCACACGAGCATGTGATCGAGGTGGCTCGCCCGATGCTCTACAGCGACCTGCATGCGGCATCTTCACGCGTACTTGCCGAGGGTCTCAAAGGCGTTGGCTTGGTGAGCGGCTCGGTCGATGACATCATCTCGTCGGGTGCCATCACGCTCTTTATGCCGCACGGCTTGAGCCACGGCCTAGGAATGGATGTACATGATTGTGAGGCATTTGGCGAACGCAGTTTCGACTTCTCGCCCTTCGCCGAGCGTGCCGCAGAATCGGCAACATGCATCTACCGCAAGAGCTGGCAGCTACGCGCAGGAGCGGTGATCACCGACGAGCCGGGAATATATTTCATCCCTGCCCTGATCGATCAATCGCGCGCCAAAGGGCTCTACGCAGGCATTGTGAATTACGATAAATTGGAGGCTCTGCGCGACTTCGGAGGCATCCGCATCGAGGATGATTTGATCATCACAGAGAGCGGAAATCGAGTGATTGGCGATAAGAAAATCCCCAAGAGCGTCGACGAAATCGAGGCTTTCATGGATCGATAACTCGCTATGATCTACCTATTTGCAACCGAATTTGAGGCTCAGCCATTTCGCAAGGCCTACCCCGATGCGCAAATCGTAATTTGTGGCGTAGGAGCTGCCGAGTGTGCCGCAACCACCGCCCAAATAATCACACAGATGTGCGAGCGAGGAGAGCAGAAGACGCTCATCCTGGCAGGTATTGCCGGCAGCTACGACCTTAGTCAAGTTGCTCTATGCGAGGTGGTTGAAGTGCTTAGCGAGCAGATAGCGGCCCTGCCCGAGCGCTTCGCAAAGCACTACCTAGCAGCATCACAAACAACCCTTAAAGGCGTGAGCTCAAACTCCGTGAATAGCTCCGCAGAGTGCCCGCCGACTGCCCAAATTGAAAATATGGAGGGGGCAGCATTTATGGCCGTATGCGAGCGCCTGAATGTTAAATGCCTGCAGGTCAGGGCGATATCCAACAAGGTGGGCGACCCATTTGCTGAATGGAAGGTGGCAGAGGCCTGCGCGGCTCTTTGCGATGTGTTGCTGGATCTGTCTCTTACTGCCTCTCTTACTGGCTCCGGCGGGCGGGGATAGCACCTGCGCGGGTGGATACTTCTTGCGTCCACCAGCATGCACAGTCACCAAATTCGGCTCTAATTCGATCCCCGAACCGCCACAGCACCCCACCGCAAGCCGCAGAGCCGCAAGGCAGAATGCAGAAAAATCCTGAAAGTTAATACCTTCGGGACTTTCTCTTTTTTTTATTATAGAACTTTGTTGTAGACCTCGAATGAAAAGGAGTGCTCGAACTGCTCTCCGCGCTCGAAGGGTTGCTGATGGGTCAGTTGCCACTGGGCCGGATTCCACTCTGGGAAGTGGGTGTCGCCTTCGAAATCGCCACCGACGCGGGTTATGTATAGCCTATGGGCCCGAGGGAGCGCCATGGCGTAAATTTCGGCTCCTCCGATTATGAAAATCTCGTGCGAGGCGTCGAAAAGCGAGAGCGCCTCCTCGAGCGAGTGCACCACCCGACACCCCTCAATATCAATATCTTGGCGCGTGATAACCACATTCTCGCGCTTGGGCAGCGGACGCCCGATCGAGTCGTACGTCTTGCGACCCATGATCACAGGGTGTCCCGAGGTGACACTGCGGAAATAGCGCATATCCTCGGTGATGTGCCACAGCAGCTCATTGTTATTGCCAATGACCCCGTTGGGGCCTATCGCCACGATAATACTTACCATTTTAGAACGACATTGGTGCGGTGATTGTCGGATGAGGATCGTAGCCTACGAGCTCAAAATCTTCGTATCGATAGTCGAAAATTGACTTCACCGAGGGGTTTAACTTCAGCATTGGAAGCGCACGTGGGGTGCGCGAGAGCTGCTCATCGACCTGCTCTAAATGGTTGAGATACAGGTGAGTATCACCCAAAGTATGGATAAATTCGCCAAGCTCCAAGCCACACTCTGCGGCGATCATCTGCGTGAGCAGCGCATAAGAGGCGATGTTGAATGGCACGCCCAAAAAGGTGTCGGCACTGCGCTGATATAACTGGCACGAGAGGCGCCCCTGGGCGACATAAAATTGGAACATCACATGGCAGGGGGGCAAGGCCATATCGTCGAGCTGCGCCACATTCCAGGCCGAAACCAACATGCGGCGCGAATTTGGATTATTCTTAATGGTGTTGATCACCTCGCTAATTTGGTCGACTGTGCCGCCATCGTAACGACCCCAGCTACGCCATTGATGGCCATAGACCTCGTTCAGATCGCCATAGCAATACCCGTCGATAGGCGACGCGGTAGCAGCCGAGGCCAAAAAAACCTCCTTCGATAGTGGCTCGATACCCTGCTCCCCGCAGAGCGAGTTGTAGAATCGATAGGCGTCGTTATCCCAAATATGCACCGAGTTATCGACCAAATATTTTATATTTGTATCGCCCTTCAGGAACCACAAAAGTTCATGGATCACCCCCTTCATAAAGACCTTTTTGGTGGTCAAAAGTGGAAATCCTTTGGCTAGATCGAAGCGCATTTGGTAGCCAAAAATGCTCTTGGTTCCGGTGCCTGTTCGATCGCCTTTTACCGCGCCTTGCTCCTTTATTGTGCGTAATAGATCGAGATATTGTTTCATATTATTGGGGTTTAATCGTTGACTTTAAGCAGTTTAGCCTCGCCATTTTTGTCTATCGCAACATAGTGCGGATCGCTACTCCAGTCGTTCATAAATATGATTTGTGGCCTCTCCTGCAGATACTCTTTTGCGTAGTGCAGGTGGCCAAAGATATATACTTCATCGCCACTTTTTGCGTGGTGCTCCAAGGCATATTCGCGAAGAAATAGCGAGGTTCGCTCCTGCTCATCGTGGGGTTGCCGCGTGTGCTTCTCGCGCGAGATATCGCTCCACCAAAGGCCAAATTTGAGGGCTAAATCGGGATGGACCACCGCTCGAAAAATCTTGCGTGCCAACGACGAGCGGAAGAAACTATTGAGGAATTTGAGCTTCACATCGCCCTTCACATTGAGGTTGTCTCCGTGAGCAACATGCACCTTGCGTCCTGCAAGCGAGAATGTCGTAGGGGTAGTGTAGAGCTCCATGCCGCACTCCTCTTCGAGGTAGTCGAGCACCCACATATCGTGGTTTCCACTCATAAATACCACCCTCACACCACGATCGGTAAGTTGCGCGATTTTGCCCAGCGTGCGCACAAAACCCTTGGGCACAACTCGCTTATACTCAAACCAGAAGTCGAAAATGTCGCCACAGAGAAATATCGCCTCAGCATCCGCAGCCGCGCGATCCAACCACTCCACAAAATTGCACTCCACAGCTTGCCGAACCTCTGCAGATCCTGCTCCTAGATGCACATCTGAGGCAAAGTAATACATCGCTATTTTGCCAATTCGGCTTTGATGCGGCTCTCGAGCTCATCGCCATGCAGATCGCGTGCGACGATTTCGCCCTGACGACTAATTAGGAAGTTGGTGGGCAGAGCCGTAATGTTGTAAGTTGTAAGCACTTGCGACCTATTTCCCTTGAGATCGCTCACCGAAATCCAAGGCAACGACTGCTCGTGCACGGCATTGATCCATGTAGATTTTGAGCTGTCGATAGCCACTTGATAGATCTCGAAACCCTGCTCCTTAAGATCTGCATATACCTCCTTGAGCTCGGCATTATTGCGGTTGCTGCCACCCAATTGTGCCGACCAGAAATCGAGAAGGATGACCTTTCCATCGAGTGACGAAAGATTCTGCTTGGTGCCAAAAACATCGGCAAGCTCCAAGTCGGGGTAACCACGCACTTCGATATTGTCCACAAGCGAGTTATATGCATCAAAATCAGCTATTTGAGCCTCGACACTTTTTAGGTATGGAGAGTCGGGATAGTTCTCGGCAAGTGCCTCGGCCACAGTGCGATAGTAGATTGCATCGCTGCGTCCGTTAAAGAGATAGCTGTCGTTTGGCAGGCGTTGATAGAGGGCATAGACTGCCGCTAGCGAGGCTTTATTTGTGATGATAAATTCCAACTGCTCGCGCTTAATTTGGTTGTGCTGAGCGCTATACTCCACAACAAGCTCCTCGCGACGATCATCCGAGATATCCTGACGACCATACTCCATAGCGATCTTGTCTAGAGCAGCGATACCGACGATATATTTTTGGTAAAAGTCGCGAATCTTCTCCGACTCTTCGGAGCCCTCGACAGTATAATTCTTGGCGATATTGCCAACAGAATTCAGCTTCACATGGTCGCCCGGAGCTGCAAAAACGGGAATTGTCGACCAATCGTAAACTATATTGTACAATCTGTGGTGGTGATCTTTGGCCTTGATATTGAAAATAAATTCACCATTGCTATTCAGCACAGCCGAATCGATAATAGCCCCTTCGAACGATGTGAGCTCCTCGAGATATGCCACCGAGCTATCGCCTCCAACAAAACGACCCGAGATCTTCATGCTGCTTGATTGACAGCCAATTAGAAGCGTCGCAAAGACCATAGCTACAGACGCTGCAGCTACATTATACCTAATATTAATCTTATGCATTTCTAGCTTTTTAAATTTATTTTTTGCATTACAACATAGCAAAGATAGCAAAAAAAATAATATCACCTAAATTTTACCCGCTTGATTTCGCCTTACTGCACCATTTTTATTAAATCCACGGTTGTTATGCGCTCCATTGCCATTGTGCTGGTTGCGATTTTTGTGGTTGGGACGGTTGTTATTATTGCGATGTTGCGGTCTGGGTGGGTGCGACGAAAGGTGCTGTTTATAGTCACTATGAATATTATTTATAGCTGCTTCGTCGATCTGAATAACACCATCGGACATCTGCTTTATATCTTTTATAATCGCCTCATTGTTTGGATGTTCTTGGTTGTACTCGAAGCTCTTGGCACGCATAAACACCGCCACATCGTCGATCGCTCCGGCAACAGATTCTGGGCTCTCGGCAGCCAACACTTTGACAATTCGACCGATATATTTTCCGTAGTGCTTGTGGCGAATTCTGCATTGCGGGTAGCTCATTGGGCGCGGCTTCACCTCGATAGTCTCGCGCGTAGGTAATTCATACGGAGAGTCCACATCTAGCTTAAAATCAGAGATAATAAATAGGTGGTCCCACAATTTGTGGGTGAAGGTGGGGGTGTCGCGCAGCAGTGGATTTACATTTCCCATCACCGCAATAACCGCTCGGGCCTGCTTATTTCTTTCGGCTCTATCCTCGATAGAGCTTAGGGTTTCGACCATCTCCTGGATGTGTCTGCCATACTCGGGCAGGTGCAATTTTGGTCGAGAGTTGTTATAATTTTTTTTCATGTAGATAATGTTGGCACTATAAAATTAACGATTCTTCGAGTAAAATATTTTGGCTCAACTCTATTTTATTTGGGTCGTTTGAATAGTAACTTTAGCCTCGCAACAGACTAACGGGCAACTATTTGCTTAATTTTTGCAGTAATCATTTTATTAAAAGATTCCACTAACTTTGGCACAAAAATACGAATTATTTTTAATATAATTGCAATGAGTAGAGTTTTAATTTTAGACCAATCAAAAAGCATGCGCAAAACTCTGCGCGAGAGATTGGAGTTCGAGGGTTTCGCAGTCGAGGAGGCCGCAGAGTGTAACAGCGCAAGCGAGATATTCAACCGGGCCCCCATCGATATAATCCTCACCGACAACCATTTCGAGTCGATGACAGAGCCTATGCGCCAAACACCATTCGTGGTTATCTCCGCCGAAGCCTCGATCGACAGGGCATTGTCGGCCGCAAAGTGTGGGGCAATCGACTTCCTCACACGCCCCATCGATATGAATCGGCTCCTTAAGACTCTGCGCCAAAGCACCGCGGAGCCCACCGCGGAGAGTGCTCCCCAAGCCCCAGCTCGGAAAATCGCTCGTCGCCGCAACCCCTCATCACATATCGAGCCTATGGTCGGATCGTCGGCAGCAATGAGCGAGCTCAAGCACTTGATAGATCGCGTAGCCCCGACCGATGCGCGAGTGTTGATCATGGGCGAAAATGGCACCGGCAAGGAGCTAGTAGCCAAATGGTTACACTACAAGAGCCAGCGAGCAGCTGCCCCCTACGTCGAGATAAATTGCGCCGCCATCCCCTCGGAGCTTATCGAAAGTGAACTCTTCGGACACGAGAAAGGAGCCTTCACCTCGGCCATAAAACAGCGCAAGGGGAAGTTCGAGCAGGCCGATGGTGGCACCCTTTTTCTCGACGAGATTGGCGATATGTCGCTCTCGGCACAGGCAAAAGTGCTGCGGGCACTCCAAGAGCGAAAGGTGTGCCGCGTAGGTAGCGACCGCGATATCGACGTCGATGTCAGGGTACTGGCCGCGACCAACAAAGATATCAAAGAGGAGATCGCCAAGGGCAACTTCCGCGAAGACCTCTACCACCGAATCGGCGTGATTGTAATGCGCGTGAAGCCCCTGCGACAGCGCTCCGAGGATATTCCGCTGCTTATCGAACACTTCCTCTCGCGCGTATGCATCGACCTAAATGTCGAGCGCAAAGAGATATCACCCAAGGCCGTAGCGCTGCTCAGCCAGATGCCCTGGAGCGGCAACATCCGCGAACTGCGCAACGTGGTCGAGAGGCTTGTGATACTTAGCAGCGAGCGGATTGAGGCTGAGGACGTTACTTGTTATTGTATCTGATTTTTTGCTTTGCCTTTCTTTGCTTTCTTACTGCCTCCGGCGGGCGGGAATAGCACCCCCGCGGGTGCGTATTTTTTTGCGCTATTGGGCTAAAAACTTTGCAGTTAAACCCAATATCGAGGTTACACGCTCACTTATAATTTACGACAGGTTTTGCCCTCGGTGATTTGCTCATGGCAACCGCAGGTTGACATAGATAAGCGCGGCAGGAGCGCGATAAGCAAGTTTTTTTACCCATTTACCCTATATAAGAGCCATAAAATTATAAATTAATCAAATTTTTTGCTTAAATTTGTAGAGTTATCGTGAGTCTAAATTTCAGTTAAGGTCGTATGTTGATATTTAAGAAGGTTCTAAAATATTTTCTGATACTCCTTTTGGTGGTGGTTGTGGTGTGGAGTATCTTGCTGGCGCTTCTTTTCTCGCCACGCTTCCTCACGCCCCAAGTTGTGTCGCTTGCGCAGACGCACGTCAAGGGCGAATTTTCGGTGAAGAATATCGATATCTCGCTCTTCAATCGTTTTCCGAATATCACCATGCGCATCGATTCGCTGTCGATCTCGCAGACCAAGGATAGCATCGACGATCTGATCTTTGCGCGCGAATGCAGAATCGCCTTCGACCCTGCGGCACTGCTCTTTAAAAGGTTGGATATCAAACATATGTCTCTGCGCGACGCCAAAATTTACGTCTATGTCGACTCGCTGCATGGCCCTTTGAAGTGCTTTAATCTGCCCGAGGATGAGGCCGAAGATGAGGCCGATACCACCGCTATGTCGATGGACTTGAGCGACTTCAAGCTCCGCCTTCGACGCATGGTCATCGACTCGGTGGAGATGGTCATTGACGACAGGACACGCGAGTTTTATACCCAAATTCGCAACTTTGGACTCAATATGTCGATGGATCTCTCGTCAGGTGTTAGCCGCATGAAGCTAGCCACGGGATTCGAAAATATCTTGGTGTGGCACCAAGGCGAATTGCTGGCCAAGAAGACATCTATGTCGCTCGATGGCAAGATATTAGTTGATCGCGACTCGATGAAGATCAGCTTCCATCAGGCCGATATCAAGGCCAACGAAATAGAGTTCAAATCTTCGGGCGAGCTGCGTCGCGACACTCTGCGAGATTGCATTTCGGTCGATGTCACCTCGACGCTCAACACCCCGTCGCTAGCCCAATTCTTGGAGCTTGTGCCCTCGTCGATGCTCCCCAACAAGGAGAGTATATCCACCGAGGGAGTGCTGGCGCTCGAGATGAAGGTTGAGGGCGATTACTCCGATGATTCGATGCCAACCTTTACGGCCGATGTGCGGGTCGAGGGGGCCAAGGCTCGCTATGCCTCGCGAAAACTATCGATCGACAATGTCAACTACGACGGCACAATTTTCTTCGATCCCAATATTGAAAGCCGCTCATATGTGCAGCTTAACAACTTCTATATCAACACTTCAGGCATTTTAGAGGTGCAAGCTAGTGGCCGCGTCACAGACTTCATGGGCTCGCCCAATGTCGATATAGCTGTGCGCAGCAATGTCGATTTCGACCGCTTCACCGAGCTATTTCCGCTCAACGAGGGACTCATCTGCAAGGGTACAAATGTGAGCGATATCAAGGCGCAATTCTCGGTGGGCGACATGCTCAATGGCAACTACGCCAAGCTCTATATCGATGGAGAATCGACCTTTAACGACATGGAGATCACCTTCGACGCCTCGAAATTTATTCAAGACTCCTCGTCGACGGCATACCTATATATAAAGGCTAAGCGCGGAAAGATGCTCTTTGGCGACCGCGTTGTTGCGGACAACGACAGCCGCACGCTGCGATCCAAGGTGAACTTCTCGGGTCTTAACTACCTGGCCAAAAGTGGTGAGTATCTGACAATTAAGGATGTCGAGATTGCCGTGGGTGCCAACTTCGACCGCACCACCTCGCAGGTCAATGGAATGGGCATCCGTGCAATTGCCAAGAACACCTCTGCCGGAATCGAGGATCTGTTCAACTCGTCGCTCGAGACCTCGGACATGACCTTTACAATAGCGCCGAAGAATAGCGAGCGGCAGACGATAGTCACCGCGAAAATCAGCAGCGAAACGATTGATGCTCACGAGCTTACGCTCAATACCGATATGTCGCTCTCCTCGGCAAATATGGACCTTCGGATGGTTCAAACCGCCGAAAAAGAGTGGGACACCAGCGGCACAATTGCCTTCTCCGATTTTGGCGTGAGCACGGAGTTCTTCCCACTTGATGTCAATATTTATAATACGGAGGTGTCGCTCGCGCAGCGCGTCTTGAGCCTAAACAACGCAAGCGTCAAGGTGGGCCAGAGTGAATTTATGGCCACGGGATACATAAAAAATATTCTCTACAAGCTCTTTGTCGATCCACGCACAGCGCTCAGTGGCGAGCTCTCGATTGCAGCACCCCTGTTCCATGTCTCGGAGCTTCTCGAGGCCTCGAACCAAAGCTACGTAATGCTCGAAGAGAGTGGCTTTATAACTGATACTGAGGAGATTGAGGAGGATAATGAGGCTGACGGTCACGATGTAAAACCCTCTGCAGATCAACAAGAGATGCTCTCGCAGAGGCCTGTGCAGCAGGTGGATTCCCTCTCGCTGATGCCGATGCGTGGCGACTCTTTGGCGTTTAACACCCCGCAGCGCGACAGCCTATCACAAGATAGTTTATCGCGCGACACACTGCGCCGCAGACCGCCGATGGAGTACAACAGCATGCTCTTCTTCGTGCCGCGCCGCGTGAGCTTCCTCTTCGATCTCAATATCGAAAAGGCGCTCTACGAGGATGCCGTGATCGAGGATGTCGAGGGTAATGCGACGCTCGAAAATGGCGTGATCTCGCTCGACAAATTGACAATGAAGCTCCTTGGGGCCGACGCCTCGGGCTCGATGACGTACCGCAATCTGCGGGGTGGCGATGCGAATGTTGCCTTCAATATGAGCCTTAATAGCGTGGATATCAACAGAATAAGTGAGCTTGGGCCAATGCTCAGCGACATGTTCCCAATGTTGGAGTCGTTCGAGGGAATCGTCGATTTCGACATCAAGGCCAACACCAACCTGCTGAGCACCGCCGAGGTGGATTACTCCACGCTACGCAGTGCCATGTCGTTCAAGGGGCACGACCTAGTGCTGATGGATGGCGAGACCTTCGCCACGATATCTAAGATGCTGCTATTCAAGAACAAAGATCGCAACCTGATCGACGAGCTCGAGCTATATGCACTTGTCGACAACACACAGATCGATGTGCTGCCATTTTCGATGTCGATAGATCGCTACACAGCATATATCGCTGGCACACAGGTGATTGATCCTCTGACCTTCGACGTCGACTACGACTACGATATATCGATCATAAAATCACCCCTGCCATTCAAAGCAGGCGTGAAAGTGACCGGAGACCTCTCAGATTTCAAATTCAAAATCACCTCCGCAACCCTCAAAAAAACCGACTTCGACGAGCAACGCAAAATCTATCAGGAGTATCTTGAGAGTATTAAATAGGTGTTTGTTTAGGGTGTCTTAGAATTCAGTAATAAAGCAACCAAAAACTACCACACTCGAACAGCCTGCGCCACAACCGTAAAGTTAAACAGCTCCGAGGCGCAATCGCGTTGCATTGTGGTGATCTCGTTGGGGTCTATATCGTTGGTAATCACGGCATAGAAGAAGCTCTCGAGGGTCATAAACTTGTTGTTTATCTTTTGGGCAAAGCAGCGATAGAAGCTCAGGCGAGCGGCCCTGTCGAGCCCCGCGGGCAGAATCCCCTGAGCCACCAAAGTGTGATAGGGGTACAAGTATCGCATGTTCGAGGCGTCGGCATCGAGCTGATCGACAATTGCCCCCACGATCCACATATCGACCGTGTCGCTTAGCGAAGGCATCATCACAAACTGCGTATAGACGGGGTATGCGGACTCGATATCGGCACTCACGTCGCTAGTGAAAACCACAAATTCGGCATCGTCCAGCTCATTGAGATATGCCATCTGGCGATAGGGATTTAGCGATGAGATGAACTCCACACGCTGCTCCTGAGCCCACTGCGTAGGCTGCGAACACCCCGAAAAGACCAATGCGAAGAGGGTGAGAATCTTTAAATTTTTCATGATGATTTCTGTTTTTAATTTAATTTTACACCCTTGCGTTGCAATCTTTGTGCCAACCTTTCTTACTGAATTCAAAGACATTGTCTTAGAATTCAGTAAGAAAGGCAGTAAGAAAGGCAGTAAGAAAGTATCCCTGCGTGAAATCGCAGGGCAAACGCATGAAAAAAACTTGCTCATCGCGCTCATGCCGCGCAGGCACCAAGCTTAGCTTGGATCCAAAAACTTCGTTTTTGACTTTGCTCGTGCACTGATTTGCAGCGCTTAAA
>JAWXTD010000007.1:0-60377 GCA_044433805.1 Rikenellaceae bacterium | reverse complement strand
CTAGCGATTTGGAATAATGTTTACTTTATTCCAAAGTGGTGGAGATTATACTCTTAGAGCTAAAAGCTCTAAGCCCAATAATCGCAAAAAAGTAATTTTTTTCATGCGTTTGCCCTAAAATCTTAGAGCTATAGCTCTAAGCCTAATATCGCAACATTAGCTGCACCCCCGGGGGTGCTATCCCCGGCCGCCGGAGGCATAAAAGAGCAAGTTTTTTCGTGCGTTTGCCCTGGAAAATGCTCTAAAAAGTTTGGTTTGTATTCAAAAAACATTATCTTTGTAATATTCTAACCCTCTCTTGGCGGGGAAGTGTGCTACTAGGCATCGTATTCAAAAGATAGAGATATATGGTAGGTTGCCGAAAAACCTTAAAAGAGTAGGCATAAATTAATATAATTAAATTGTTATGGCACAGGGTGATATTGTTGATGTAATGTTCGGTTGGTTTATTGACATCATTGTATGGTTTTTCAAGATGTTTATCAAATTATTTGTAGGCGCATTCAAACTTGTATTTGGTTTTATTAAAGGATTATTTAGTAAACAATCAAGCTAAGCTTGTATCTAAAGACTCTCATTATACTTCGTATGGCATTGATTTACAGCTCTTTTCAAACAAATCAGTGCGGCAAGCCTCGATATTGGGTTTAAATGCCAAAGGCATTTAATAAATTTTAGGGAGTAATATTATTGCGCAAATTCATTTGTGGCAACTTAATAACTCCTAAAATCTAAAAACTGCAAAGTTTTTAGCCCAATAGCGCAACACAAGTCGCACCCGCTCACGGTGCTATCCCCGCCCGCCGGAGGCAGTAAGAAAATATACTCCATCTCAATTTTGCAACTTAAAATAATTTGGTTATCTTTGTCAAACGGTAGGGGTGCTCGAATTTGCGAGCTGAGATTATACCCTTTGAACCTGATTCGCACGAGCGACGTAGGGAACCAGAGATATAATCCGTCGTGACCTGAGGTCTGTAAGTGGCTCCTACCTAGTAATTTAGGTGGGATTTTTTATTTTAATAAAGATAATATTATGATTAACAGAGAGAAATTAGCCCAGGCGCTAGATAGTGTGCGTAGCACCTCGCCACTTGTTCACTGCATCACAAACTACGTTGCGATGAACTTCAATGCCAATGCGCTTTTGGCCATTGGGGCCTCGCCCGTCATGGCGCATGCCAAGGAGGAGATGGCCGATATGACAGCTATCGCCAGCTCGCTAGTATTAAACATAGGCACGCTCGACGAGCAGTGGGTCGAGGGGATCTTCGCTGCCGGATGTTCAATGCGTGCGTTGGGTCGCCCTATCGTATTCGACCCAGTTGGTTCGGGCGCAACGCCCTATCGCACTGCGGTTTGCAAGCGTATCATCGAGGAGTGCAAGCCAACTATCATCCGCGGCAATGGCTCGGAGATCATGTCGCTCATCGATGCCGATGTCTTGAGCAAGGGGGTAGATAGCTCCGTGTCATCGGACTTAGCTCTTGAGGCCGCTAAGGCGTTGGCCAAGAGCTCTGGTGCGGTGGTTGTGATTAGTGGTGTGACCGACTATGTGACCGATGGAGAGCGGGTTGAGACGATCGCCAATGGCTCGACCATGATGACCGCAGTAACGGCTATGGGCTGCACCGCAACGGTTGTTGTGGCGGCATTTGCGGCTGTGTGTGACTCTGCCTTCGATGCAGCGCTCTACGCTATGGCGCTCATGGGTGTAGCGGGCGAGAAGGCAGCAGCAGTCTCGGCAGCTCCGGCAACCCTCCAACTCAACTTCCTCGATACGCTCTACACCCTCAGCGGTCAGGAGCTATCGCAAAGCGTAAGGCAGTAATGAAAAGCTTCGATCTCTCGTTATATCTGGTGACAGATAGCGACTTGGCAGCCTCGCACTCGCTCGAAGATATTGTCACTCAGGCAGTTGCCGGAGGAGTGACCATTGTGCAGTTACGCGAAAAGGATCTCGCTACGGGCGAGTTCGTGGCTCGTGCACGCCGCCTGAAGGCTGCCCTTGCCCCCTATGGCGTGCCGCTTGTGATCAACGACCGCATCGATGTTGCCCTTGCGGCTGATGCCGATGGAGTGCATATCGGGCAGTCGGACATGAGCTATCAGGATGCTCGCAGGCTGATGGGAGATGATAAAATCATCGGTCTCTCGGTAGAATCGCTCGACGAGGTGCTCGAAGCCAACGCACTGGATGTCGACTATATCGGCATCTCGCCTCTGCACTCGACCCCCACAAAGAGCGACACAGCAGAGCCCTTCGGCATTGATGGATGTAGCGAGGCGGTGTGCAGATCGATGCACCCCACAGTGGCAATTGGCGGAATAAATCTGTCGAATGTCGAGCAGGCGATGGGCTGCGGCGTCGATGGCGTTGCGGTGGTCTCGGCAATTATCTGTGCCGAGGATCCGCGAGCAGCCTCGCAGCAGCTGCGCGAGAAGATCGAGCAGAGCCGCCCCAAGTGGAGCCAGATTGCTCAGCGTGCCATTCAGGGTCTCTACGCCAAAATTATCGAACACCCCTTCAATGTCCAGATGATGGAGGGCACGCTCAGCGCGGAGCGCTTTCGACGCTACATCGAGCAAGATACCATCTACATATCCAACTACTCCGCGGAGATGCTACTTGTGGCCGGTATGCTACCCTGCAAAGAGTCGCAGGCGCTTTTCCGAAAATTTGCACATGAGGGAATGGAGGCCGAAAAGGAGCTTCACGCGATGCTTGGGGCGCAGTTATTTGGCACAATCCGCAATGTCGAGGCCTCGCGAACCACTCAACTTTATATGGCTCACACGCGTCAATGGGTCGATGTGGGAGATCTCGAACTCTCGATGGCGGCAATCCTGCCCTGCATATGGATCTACAGCCTAGTGGGGCGACACCTATATAATAATGGTCAGCTCGACGGCAACCCCTATCGCGCCTGGATCGAGACATACTCCTCAGATCTAATCTTCGAGGGGGTAAACCTGTCGGTGGCAATTGCCGACAAACTGGCCTCAGAGTGCTCGCAGAGCCGTAGGACGCAGATGCGCACGGAGTTTATCACTGCGGTGTGGTACGAATGGGCCTTCTGGGAGTATGGCTATTCGGGGGTGGATGCTGTGTGATTTCTGCGTTGCTAACCTTTCTTACTGCCTCCGGCGGGCGCAGATAGCACCTGCGCGGGTGCGTATTTTTGCGCTATTGGGCTAAAAACTTGCAGTTTTTAGATTTTAGGAGCGAGTGAGCTGTCTGCAAATAAATTTGCACAGCCCACTCGCTCCTAAAATTTATTAAATGCCTTTGGCATTTAAACCCAATATCGAGGTTCACGACAAACATATATGGTCTCATCCATTTTTTTATCGTACTAGCGCCAGCGAAGAGCAAATCAACGCAATACTAGCACGCACCCGCGGGGGTGCTATCCCCGCCCGCCGGAGGCAGTAAGCAACGTAAGAAACCAAAAGCAACCTATCGTTCAAACCGGTAATAGGTCCCCAGAGGCAGCTCCTTGAGGCTCTTGTCGGTGAAGACCAGCTCGCCACAGCTCTCTTTGCGGGCTGTGCCGAATGCTTGTCGCAGGGCTGTACGGGCTAGGGTCGAGGATAATCCCATGGAGTAGAGGTTGAGTATCACAAAGCTGCCTGCAGGCTCGAGCAGCTGCGCGCAGCACTCCAGCATCTGGCAGATATTCTCTTCGAGCACCCACTTTTCACCATTGGCACCGCGACCGTAGGCTGGTGGGTCGAGGATTATTCCGTCGTACTTGTTGCCGCGACGCACCTCGCGCAGCACAAATTTGAGTGCATCCTCCACTATCCAGCGAATTCCCTCCATGCCGCTGCTCTCCATATTCTCGCGCGACCAGCTCACCACCTGCTTCACCGAGTCCACATGCGTGGTGTCGGCTCCTGCGGCGCGTGCTGCGAGTGAGGCTCCTCCGGTGTAGGCAAATAGGTTGAGTATCTTGGCCGCAGAGCCCTTTTTCTCGCTTATTTCCAGACACTTGTCGTATATGAAATTCCAATTTGCAGCCTGCTCGGGGAATATTCCCACATGCTTGAACGAGGTGAATGCCAATCGCATCTTCAGGTGCATATCTTTATAGTCGTAGCGGATGCTCCAGCGTGAGGGTGTCGAGCGACGCATGCGCCAATCCCCTCGCTCCTCGCTGCGGCCATCGCGCATAAACGATGCATCGGCAGCCGTTTGCCACTGCTCCTCGCTGAGGCTCTTGCGCCAAATTGCTTGCGGCTCGGGCCGTCGGGTGACAATATCGCCAAAGCGCTCCAATTTCTCGAATTCACCCGAGTCGAGTAGCTCGTAGTCGGGGAATGTTGGGGTTAGATTCTTATTCAT
Organism: Rikenellaceae bacterium; assembly: GCA_044433805.1. Classification (GTDB taxonomy): domain Bacteria; phylum Bacteroidota; class Bacteroidia; order Bacteroidales; family Rikenellaceae; genus Alistipes. The sequence goes on along the minus strand of JAWXTD010000007.1, from coordinate 56,029 downwards.
ATTTTTATTCAATTTTTATCAAATCCATGCGGCACGCCTTGCAGTCGAAATCGAGCCTGTAGCGCAGCCCCGCTCGCTCGATAAATAGCTCGCCACGCAACATAGAGCCTTGCATGAGACACTCGCCAATCTCGCGACGAATGCAATAGGAGCTCTGCATAACGCGCTGATTATCAAAGCGTGCTGTAATGTCGTGACCCTGGTCGATGCTCTGCACTCCATGATCTGCGTAGAAGGCTCGTGCGAGCGAGTTGACCACATTTCCTTCGGCCGAAAGGTATGCTTGGTGATGTATGGCATTAGGGTTTTCCACAAAGGCCGCTGGCTTTTGGTATCGCTCGAGTCGCAAAATATGCAGTTGCTCAAGAGCCTGACGACGCATCTGCGAGAGTAGCGACGAGGCTACGAAGAGCACCGGACCATCGATCGTTATGCTGCGCACCGCAAAGATCGTATCGCCACTCTTTGTGATCTGCGCCTTGGCCACCTGCGTCATCTTCTCGACATTGCGAGGCTCTTGAAAATCACCACTTTGAGCCACCCTCGAGCAGTTCCCCTCGATGTCGGTGTAGCTTATCTCCAAGCTATTTTCGCTGAAGTGCAGGCGAGCATCCACCGCAATTGTGCGACGCGTAGCACTTCGTTCGAGCACATCGTTAAATCTCTTGTCGAAGTTGCGCAGCAGCACCACGCCACGATGTAGCCCCTCGGTGCGATTTGGGGTGATCCACTCCCCCTCGATGCTATTTATGTTGGTGCCCATCAGCCCTGTGGGGGTGACGAAACATACGCCATCGCCTGCGCTGAGTGGTTCGGAGCCCTTGATGCGGAACTTGGCTCCGCGCTGCTCAACCACCTTGCCAACCACACTACCCACCGACTTGGGGGTGTCGAATGATGCTAGATCCGACCGCTGCCCTGCGAAGAGATATTCTGACTCCCCACGGGTGAAGCTCTTCGAAGGGTTGGGTGCGAAATCGGGCGTAGACTCACCCACCGACGAGCGGCAAAGATCACCGCGCAGAGCGAGCTGTTTGTCGATTGCCGCGCGATAGTGGGCAATGATATTTTTGGTGTAACCGATATCTTTCAATCGCCCCTCGACCTTGAACGAGCAGACCCCAGCATCGAGCATTGCACCAATTTGCGAGGTAAGGTTAAGGTCTCGCACCGAAAGCAAGTGTTTGTTTTCAAGCAGTTTACGTCCATCACTATCACAAAGATCATATGGCAGTCGACATGGCTGGCTGCACTCGCCACGGTTTCCGCTTCTCATCGATAGTGAGCGCGAGAGGTAGCAACGTCCGCTGTGCCCAACGCATATTGCACCATGCACAAATGCCTCGAGCTCGACCGATGTAGCCGCGGCAATAGCCTTGATCCCCTCGAGCGAGAGAGCCCTTTCGAGCACCACACGCGAGAATCCGCACTCTTGCAGAAATCGCACCCCGTCGGGGTTCATATTGCACATCTGCGTGGAGGCGTGAAGATCGACCCCAAGGTTCATGCGTGCGAAGGCCATATCTTGAACAATCAGAGCATCAACGCCTGTGGTGGCAATCTGGCGAGCGACCATTTCGGCCTGCCTGAGCTCCGACTCGAAGAGCAGGGTATTGAGCGTGCAGTGTACCCTAACACCGTAAGTGTGAGCGTAATCGACCACCGCGGCGATATCCTCCACCGAGTTCGATGCCGCATGTCGAGCACCAAATCGCGCTCCACCTATATATATTGCATCCGCTCCGTAGTCGATCGCTACCATTGCCGACTCGCGGTTTTTGGCAGGGGCTAATAGCTCAATTCTCTTCATTTTGCACTATTTTTCTGCAAAGGTAGAAACTTAGTTGATAAGAGCCTACGCAATTACCATTTTTTTTATAACTTTGTGGATTATAAAGAAAAATAATCAAAAGAGATAATCAGAGATGTTAACACTTAAACAACTTAGAGATGATCGCCAAGCAGCCATAGAGCGCTTAGCAAAGAAGGGTGTAGACGCTGCGCCCATCATCGACAAAATAGAGGCTCTAGATGATCGTCGCAAGGCGATTCAACAAGAGTTAGATAGCGCCCTAGCGGAGCAAAACAAAGCTGCAAAGTCAATAGGAATGTTGATGGGTCAAGGCAAAAAGGATGAGGCTGAGGCAGTTAAAGCGCAGGTGGCTAAATCGAAAGAGTTGTCGGCAGAGCTTAGCGCAGAGGCAAAAGAGGTTGCCGATGAGTTGCAAGCCGCGATCGTTTTGTTGCCTAACCTCCCCGCGGATATCGTTCCCGAGGGTCGATCGGCTGAGGATAACCTAGTTGTGAAGCTTGCCGAGGATCATGTGGAGCTTCCAACAAATGCACTTCCTCACTGGGAGCTTGCGCGCAAGTACGACATTATCGACTTCGATTTGGGAGTGAAGCTAACCGGTGCCGGATTCCCCGTATATAAGGGTAAGGGCGCTCGATTGCAACGCGCACTTATCAACTTCTTCCTCGATTGCAACACCGCAGCAGGCTACTTAGAGGTGGAACCACCCGTGATGGTAAACGAGGCGTCGGGATTTGGAACAGGACAATTGCCCGATAAAGAGGGGCAAATGTACCACGCAACGGCCGACAATCTATATTTGGTGCCAACAGCCGAGGTTCCCGTGACCAACATCTTCCGCGATGTAATCCTCGACGAGAAGGAGTTCCCCGTGAAGATGACCGCATACACTCCTTGCTTCCGTCGCGAGGCTGGATCGTATGGAAAAGATGTGCGTGGCCTGAACCGCCTACACCAATTCGACAAGGTCGAGATCGTGCAACTAGCTCTGCCCCAAGACTCTTACGAGGCTCTCGATGGAATGGTGGCACACGTCGAGTCGATCGTAAAGGCGTTGGGACTACCCTACCGCATTTTGCGCCTTTGTGCTGGCGACATGTCGTTCACTTCGGCATTGACATACGATTTCGAGGTCTACTCGGCAGCTCAGGAGCGTTGGTTGGAGGTCTCGTCGGTATCTAACTTCGAGTCGTTCCAAGCAAACCGCCTTAAGCTTCGCTACAAAGATTCTAACAAGAAGAGCCAATTGGCTCACACCCTAAATGGCTCATCACTAGCGCTACCTAGAATTGTGGCAGCACTTTTGGAGAACTACCAAACAGAGGAGGGTATTAGAATCCCCGAGGCGTTAATTCCTTACACAGGTTTTGATATTATAAAATAAAATGCTACATTTGCAGTAGTATAATTTACTAACAAATAAAATTCTAAGAAAATGGCTTACAAAATTTCTGACAGTTGCGTTGCATGTGGCTCATGTATCGACGAATGTCCAGTAGAGGCAATCTCAGCTGGTGACATCTATCTTATCGACCCTTCTGCTTGCATCGATTGTGGTGCTTGCGCAGGCGTTTGCCCTTCAGAGTGTATTCAACCTGAATAAGTTACTTGCTTATTTTGAGAAACGCAGCCTTTTTTGGGTTGCGTTTTTTGTTTTTTACTGCCCCGCGACATGAGCGCGATGAGTAGGTTCTACCCAATAAAGGCTAAAGTATGATTCTCGACCTGTGTGATTGTGCCGACGATTCTGCTGGGCGAGGGTTTTACGGTTGCAACGAATTGGTTTTCAGTGAGTTTGGTGACTGTAATCTCGTCGCGCAGGTTGAGCCCTTTGCGTGCGGCATATTTATACGCGGTCTCTTTTATGCTCCATAGCTGCTGCTGGAGGAGCTTTTTTTGGCCATGAAGTAGCGCCTCGCTGGGGGCGATATAGCGCGAGGCGATGCGATCAAAATTACGATCGCAGCTCTCGATATCCACTGCGCAGGGGCACGGTGAGATCAGGACGGCAACATGTGTTGCACTGTGTGATACGCTTATATATAGCTGGGAATCAATAATTTGAGGGGCTCCAATGGCATTGTATTCAAATTCTGCATCGTGGTCTGCCAGCATCGTGCGGGCCAGTGCATGCCATGCTGCTCTCTCCCTTGCTCGCTTCTCTGAGCCTGCTGTGGCCAGGTGTGCAGAGTCGTCAGAGAGGGGTGCGATCTGGGCGATTTTAGCCACCTGCAGCCGCCCGCCCGAGGGGAGCGTGAGAGCAAATTGCGGCTCGAAGTTACTCATTTTGGAGAATCGTTACCTTGACTTTATCTACGCGGCGGCCGCTCTCGCCACCCATCGAGTTGACCATGATGTCGATTCCGTGCGAGGTAATCTTGTCGCCAATTTTGGGCATGGTGTGTTTCACCTCGAGGATCAGCCCAGCTAGGGTCTCGGAGTTGCCGCGTATATCGGCAAAGGTATCCTCGTCGAGCTCCATAATACGCTCAAAATCACCTATATGCGTCTTGCCTTCGAAGATGAAATTATGCTCATCAATGCGAGTGTAATATTTTTCGTCGGTATCGCTGTCGTCAGAAATTTCGCCCACAATCTCCTCGACGATATCCTCCAGCGAGACTAGTCCGAGGGTGGAGCCGTACTCGTCGACAACAATGGCCAGATGCACCTTGCTTGCCTGAAACTCCTCGAGCAGGTCGTTAATGAGTTTATGTTCGGGCACGAAGTAGGGCTTGCGCATCAGCTTCTGCCATTTGAACTCATTTTGCTCGCCGATGTGTGGCAGCAGGTCCTTGACATAGAGCACTCCACTAATTTCGTCGAGCGAATTTTCGTAAATGGGAATGCGCGAGAATCCCGACTCGACAATCACCCGTTTGACATTGTCGTAGCTCTCGTTGATGTTGATTGCGGTGATGTCGACGCGCGAATGCATGATCTCCTCGACCTCGGTGTTGATGAAGCTCAGGATGCCCGAGAGCATCACTTTTTCCTCTTTTGTGGCGTTATCGGTGAGGTCCACAGCGTCGGCCAATTCGTCGAATGAGATCTCGGCGTGGCGCGCTGTGTGGTTCGAAATCGATGTTCCGGCCTTCATCAATACGATCGAAAGCGGGTAGAAAATTGTGCGGAAAAGGAGCATGATGCGCGACGAGAATTTCGCAAAACCCAAGGGGTTCATCTGCGCCATCACCTTGGGGGCGATCTCGCCAAAAAGCAGCAGCACAAAGGTGACAATAACGGTCTTGACGACAAAGTCGAGTTGGCCCAATGTGAATACCGTGTCGATAATATTTGCCGTCACGATAACGATGCAGATATTAACTAAATTATTGATTACCAATATTGTAGCAAGTAGTAGATCGATATTATTAAGTAGCAGTAGTGTGGTCGAAGCGGCAGAGCTGTTCTCGCCTTTGAGCCTCTTAATGTCGTTGTGGTTAAGCGAAAAAAATGCTGTTTCGGAGCCCGAGACCGTTGCCGAGATCATAAGCAGCACAAGTGCCACCACGCAGAGCATAATCACCGAGGAGGGTGAAAAATCGTTAAGGGTTATCTGATCGAAGATATTCACAAATATTGGGTTTAGTTTCACTCTCTAAGTCTCTAGCTACCAAATAGTAACGAGTCGTCTATCGACTTCTGTTCAGCGCTGCTACTACTCTCCTTGAAGAGCTCTTTTTTACTATTTTGGGCCGTTACTATAAGCTCCACTTTGCGGGTTTTATAGGCTGGCTGTTTAGTTATTTGGTCTATGTTGGCGTATTTCGATTTACGATTTCCCAACACTACGGGCTTGCTTGGAGCGGGCGTGGGCACAGGTGTGGCAGGCGCATGTGGCACTGTGGCTGCTGCCGTGGGTGTTTGGTGCGCTGTGGGGTTGATGTGAGGAGTGTTTTGCACATGCTCATTTGGCTCAATTCCGAGCGCTGCACCTTGCTCTAATATGTTGACCTCCTCCAACTTAGAGTTGTTGAATCCCGTTGCGACCACCACCAGTTCCAGCTTGTCGCCCAGGTCGGGCTTGGTGCTTGTACCCCAAATAATCGTTGCGTTGTGGCGCTTTCCGTCCTCGTCTTGAATCGTTGCGTGCGACTGGATGAATGTGAGAATTGTGTTCAATTCGCCCACCGCCAAGCTTCGCTCCTCGGATGTCACGAAGTTGATGAGGATATATTTGGCCCCCGAAATTAGGTTCTGGTCGAGCAGGGGCGAAGTGAGCGACAATTTTGCCGCAACAGCTGCTCTATCCTCACCTTCGGCAGAAGCGACGCTCATGTGTGCCGTGCCGCTGTTTGTCATCACGCGACGCACATCGGCAAAGTCGACATTCACCAAATCGCTCTTCACGGTGATGATCTCGGCAATACCCTTTGCGGCCGAACAGAGGATGTCGTCGGCCTTGCGAAATGCCTCGGCAACCGACAAATTTTTATATTGAGTGATGATATTGTCGTTATTGATAATTAGCAGAGAATCAACATGTTGCTTAAGCTTCTCGATACCTTCAACGGCTTGTATAAAGCGGTCGCTACCCTCGACCGATAGGGGCGAGGTGACAATAGCCACGGTCAAAATTCCCTCCTCCTTAGCCATTTTTGCGATGACTGGCGAGGCTCCGGTTCCGGTTCCACCACCCATTCCGGCAGTGATAAAGAGCATCTTTGTGTTGGATGCTTTGAGTCGGCTTTTGATCGCCTCGAGGCTCTCGATAGCCGCCAAGCGACCCACCTCGGGGTTGTTACCAGCTCCAAGACCATCGCTTCCCAACTTGATTTTATTCTCGATTGGGCTCTTGTCGAGCGATTGCTCATCGGTGTTACAGACCATAAATTCTACACCTTCGATACCCAATTCGTACATGTGACGAACTGCGTTACCTCCAGCGCCACCCACTCCGGTGACCATTATTATTGACTCTGTGCCGCGATCGACACTTAGAGCTCCCATTATATCATCATTCATATCCTCTTGATTCTCTTAATCTTAACCTAATTTTAGACCTCTTCGTTGACGTCGAATTTGTTGTTCACCTTCTTGACCCAGTTGTCCAACAATTTCAAAATTCGCTTTGGTGCTGGTGCCGCTGCCGCTGCCGCTTGCGGAGTCTCCTTTGACTCTACTATCTCCTCGATTAGATCTTGCGGAACTTGTACCGAAGGCATCTCCTCTTCGAGGTGAATATCTGGATTTGAGATGGTTACAGGTGCTGCAGTTGGTTGCGGTTGCACCGGTTGCACTGGCTGCGGACGCGGAATAGGCTGCCTATATACCGGGCGTGGCGCTGGCGTTGGCTTGGGCGGTGTGGGAACCACAGGCCTTGGTGCAGCTACGGGCGTTGGCGCAGGCGTTGGCGCAGGCGTTGGTGCTGGTGCAGGCGTTGGTGTTGGTGTCACGGGCTGTGGTTGCGGTGCGGTAACTTGCGGCGCTGCAGCGGGTTTTGCCACCACTGTTGGCTCACCAAGAGTCACCTGGCAGGGTCCATATTTTAATCCGTGCAGCAACAATCCGACAACTGTAGAATCGGCCGATGAGGTGATCTTAGTTCGCGTCTGTGGCGAGATAATATCCTCAGCCTCAGCCACTCGCACCTCCAATCCGGTCACCTCGCGCATAAGCTCGTCGATCGAACGTAGTTGCGCCGAGCCTCCGGTAAGCACAATGCCGTAGGGCACTTTGCTCTCGAATCCCGACTCCTTGATCTCTTGGGCGATAAGCTCGGCAATGTCGCGTGTGCGCGCCTCGATAACGGCTGCAAGGTTGTATATTGCGATCTCGCGCTGGTCGTGTTTTGAGCGCCCTTTGATCACTACGCTCACATCTTGAGGTGCATTTTTGGCCATTGCGCGACCATATTGCAGCTTCAATTTTTCGATATATCTTTCGGGGATCGTCAGTGTGCGGATATCGTTGTTGATCGACTTGGCGCCCATCGGAATTGTCGATATGTAGCGCAACACATTTCGGTGATATATAGCGATATCGGTCAATTCGCCACCCAGGTCAACCACCACTACGCCCTCCTCTTTTTCGTCTGCCGAGAGCACTGCATCGCCCACAACAACGGCATTCGAGAAGATCTTGCGAGGTGAGATGTTCAACCTGCGAAGCGCCATATCGAGGCGGTTGAGCGGAATATTATCCGACGAGATAAAGTTGAATGTCGAGCTCAGGGGGCTTCCGAAAACTCCCACAGGATCATCCACTTCGGTGGTGTCGTTGATAACATATCGTTGCGGAATGCGCTCCATAATGAAGCGATCTTCCGATACCATCACATTGCCCATACGTTCGAAAAGCGCCTCGACAACCTGCTTTGTCACTCCGTTTTTGTGGTCGGGAACAAAGACGTGGTCGGTGTGGCTGGTGCAGTATATGAACTCTCCCGAGATGCCGGCATAGGCTTGGTGCACCTCGATTCCGGTGGTGTTGCGCAACTCCTCGAGAGCCATGCGGATGCTCTTTACGGCCAGATCGATATTGACGATTTGGCCTGCGCTAATGCCCTCGGAAGGTCTGCTTAGGATATGTTCGATATTGACACGTGATTGCTCAGCAGCCGAACCAACTGCCACAACAATGTTTGAATCGCCTAAATCAATGGCTACTATGTAATCTTTGTTTTCCACTTTTACCTCTCCGTTTCCTATTTCTAAAGTTCCTAAGCCCAAGCCATCAGGTCAACGCCCTCGGGTTTACAATTACTACACCCTTTACTTGCAGACAATCTGGTTTTTGTACTCAACGTTGATGCTTTTGAATTTGCCCCAACCTTGGTGTGGTAGCACCTCGCGGTAGAACTTTTTGGCATTTTTCAGCTTCTCCTCGATCTCTCGGCACTCGCCAAAGATGATAGTATGCTCACCACTACGCGGAATTAGCTCAAGCCTTAGATCTCCGCTTGTCGACTCACTTGCAACAATTTGGACAATCTCCGAGCTCCAGAACTTATCATTTTCTACTATTTTTACAAAGGTAATGAGATTTATGAAATCTTTATACTTTTTTTCTAACTTTTTTTGCTTATCGATGTAAACTTTTTGCTTGCGCTGCTCTTTTTCTATCGCCTTGTCGTTTTCGTAGCTTTCGCGTTGTAGTCGTGCTCTGTCGTTTGCATTGCGCTCCTTGAGCTGTGCTACCCTCTCATCGAAGGCTTTGCGACCCTCGCCAAACCTGCGATCAATGTAGCGCGAATTGACTGTGCGCAGCTCCTCGCGGATCTTTACTCGCTGGGCATATAGGGGGTAAATATCCTTTGTCTCACTGCGCCGTAGCTCCGCCTCAATCTCCTCATGCTGAGCACGGTAGACCTGGTGGATGTTGCCGCTGTAGCCAGCTCTGAAGAGCGGCGTGTAGCTGCCTGTGACCACCTGCGTGTAGCGCGACGAGGAGGCGGGACGTGCAAAAACGTAGCCCTCTTGGGTGATGTACGAGTTGTAGCCGTTGAGCATAACGCGGATTATTGGGCGCAGCTGCGAGACCTCGATATGCAGCTCGCCCGAGTATGTGGTGTAGCAATTTACCCGCTCGACAAAGCCGCTGGCCGAAATATACTCCTCGAGATCCACCAGGCGCAGCGAATCCACCGCCTGTCCCTTAATCTGGATTTTGCTCTCCTTGATCCACTTCTCGACCATCGAGCGCGAGACCAAATTGGCCACAGCACTGCTGTCGATAACCGAGATCTTAACATCGCTGACCCTCAATGCTTTGTGATATGAACGTGCCGATGTGGCAGCAAATATTATATATGCCGCAACGCCTAGCCACGCCAGCGAGAATAGAGTATATTTTTGCCACTTTTCCATAATCCTTACGCTCTTTTACTCAATAATTCGGCCAAAGGCAGAGTGCAGCAATCGATATTTCCGGCACCAAAAGTTATCACCACATCTGTTGAAAGGCGGGCGATGTGCTCCACCAAATCTTCGCGCTCGACAATCTCGACGGGCACCGTTATATGTCGCTCAATCATCTGAGCATTAACCCCTTCGATAGGCAACTCGCGAGCCGGATAGATGGGTAGTAATATCACCCGATCGGCTAGCGATAGTGCCGCGGCAAATTCGCGATGTAGGTCGTTTGTGCGGCTGTAGAGGTGTGGCTGGAAGATCGCCAGAACCTCGCGCGAGGGCAACATCGCACGCACCGAGCTGAGTGCCGCCTCGATCTCGCGGGGGTGGTGGGCATAATCGTCCATATATACCTGGCGGGGCGAATTTACGTAGAACTCGAAACGGCGCTTCACCCCGCTGAACGAGGCCAAAGCAGCGCGGATTTTATCGTGGTCAAGGGCCCTGCCCTCGGCACGCGCAGCGCACCACAACGAGGCTACTGCCGCCACGCTATTCTCCAAATTCACCCACCCAGGAATGCCCAGCGTACACCCTTCGATCACCCCGTCGGGAGTGGTGATGTCGTATTCGTAGAGCGCCCCTTCGAGCAGCTTGGTGCGCGACACGTAGAAGTCAGCCACAGAGTCGTAGCTGTAGCTGTAAACATTTATCTCTGAGTTGTTTACCGCAACGTCGACACCTTTTTTGAGGATCAACGAACCGCCCTTTTTCATTAGCGAAATGAACTGCGAGAAGGCATCTTTCACAGCCTGGTGCGTGCCATAAATATCCAAGTGATCGGCATCCACCGAGGTGACGACAGCAACATCTGCCGAGAGGCGAAGGAACGAGCGGTCGAACTCATCGGCCTCGAGGGTGAGTCTATCGCCTGCGCCCAGCGCCAAGTTCGAATCGAAGTTCTTCGAGATGCCGCCCAAAATTGCCGAACCTTGCTCCTCGGCTGCTGCGTTGAGCCACGCGATGAGCGTCGAGGTGGATGTCTTTCCGTGGGTGCCAGCTACGGCCATCACATATTTTCCTTGCGAGAGCAGGCCCAACATTTGCGAGCGCTTCAACACCTCGAAGCCGTTGTCAATGAAGTAGTTATACTCACTGTGATCGGCAGGGATAGCTGGTGTGAAGATCACCGTAGTTGCTCTTTTATCCAAAAAATGGGGAGCGATAGCAGCCACAGAGTCGGTGTAGTGGACATCGGCACCCTCGGCCTCAAGTCGCTCTGTGAGTGGGGTTTGAGTGCGGTCGTAGCCTCCAACGCGATAGCCTTGGTGCATAAATAGGCGAGCCAAAGCGCTCATGCCAATGCCGCCAATGCCAATGAAATATATATTTTTTTGCTCCATTATTCAAGATATTTTTTTGCGATTTTAACAATGTCGGCTGCGGCATTTGGTGTTGCTAACGCCTTGGCCTTTAGTTCGATAGCCTTTAACTGGTCGGGCTGACCAATTAGCTCGATGGCCCTCTCGATGCACGAGCCAACAGCCGCGGCGTCGGTAACCATTAGTGCTGCCCCCTTGTCGCTCAAGGCGCGAGCGTTGCAGGTTTGGTGATCCTCGGCAACGTTAGGCGAAGGGACAAAAATTGTCGCTTTTCCAAGCAGGCAGAGCTCCGATACGGTGCAGGCGCCACTACGGCTAACTACCAGCGAGGCAGCGGCATAGGCCAAATCCATGCGCTCGATAAATGCCCCTTGCCAGATCCCCTCCATCGAGTGCTGCTCGGCGAAGCGAAGCATCTCTTTTTCGTAGTATTTTCCGGTCTGCCAGATCATCTGAATTGGGCGATCCGAGGGGTTGTCGGCGATCCATCGTTTCATCACCTCGTTGAGTGTGCGCGTGCCGAGTGATCCTCCAACAACCAGAACCACTGGGCGAGAATCATCCAAACCGAACTGCTCCAAGGCCTGCTTTTTGTCGACCTGTTGCGAGCCAAGTGTACCACGTAAAGGGTTGCCTGTCAGTGTGATATCGCTCGAAGGGAAGAAGCGTTCCATGCCCGCGTAAGCCACACAAATATGTTTTACTCGCTTGGCCAAAATCTTGTTCGTTAGCCCCGCAAATGAGTTCTGCTCTTGGATGATTGTTGGAATCCCCAACCTCTGCGCAGCCCACAGAACCGGAGCCGAGGCGTAGCCACCAAAGCCAATAACCAGGTCGGCATCGAACTCCTTGATCACTCGCTTGGCCTTGCTGATGCTCTTCATCAGGCGGAAGGGAACTTCGATGTTGTGCCAATCCAGTCGACGTTGCAGACCAGCAATCGGCAGACCCACGATATCGTATCCCAGCGCGGGGATTTTTTGCATCTCCATGCGCCCCTCTGCACCAACAAATAGGATCTTCACTTGGTCTCCATATTCACTCTTAAGTGCCTGGGCCACAGCGACTGCAGGGTATATATGGCCACCTGTGCCACCGCCCGAAAGGATTATCTTTTTCATCTTATCTCATCTTTAGCGTTGCGATTGTGAGTGCTGCGAGGAGTATCGAGATGATGCAAAAGCGCATCACGATCTTAGTCTCGAAGTAGCCCTTTTTCTGGTAGTGGTGGTGGAGTGGCGACATCAAAAATAGTCGTCGTCCCTCGCCCGTTTTGCGCTTTGTATACTTAAAGTAGCTCACCTGAATCATCACCGAGAGCGCCTCGATAAGGAAAATTCCACACAAAAGCGGCAAAAGCAGCTCCTTGCGGATGCATATTGCGAAGACCGCAATGATTCCGCCAACGGCAAGCGATCCGGTGTCGCCCATAAAAATTTGTGCCGGATAGGTGTTGTACCACAAAAAGCCGATGAGCGCTCCGCAGAGTGCCGCGGCAAAGACCACCAGCTCGCCGCTATAGGGTATATACATTATATTAAGGTAGTCGGCATAGACGATATTTCCCGAGAGGTAGGCGAAGACCCCCAGCACCGCGGCAATTGGGATCGAAACGCCCGTCATCAGCCCATCGAGTCCGTCGGTGAGGTTGGCACCGTTCGACACGGCCGTCACCACGAAGATCGCCATAAAGATGTAGATGAGCAGCGTGAGCATATCGTTGTCACCACCTATCTTTCTGTAGTCCAAGACATTATCCTTGATAAATGGAATTGTTGTGCTCGATGCCTTGTGCTCCTTTCCGTTGAGCGACACTCGATATTGGGTGATTGTCTGCTCATCGCCCTCCGAGTCGACGAAGGTGGTTTCGATAGGTGTTTTATAGGTGTCGCGCACAACGATACGTGGTGAGTACCACATAGTTAGGCCAACGATAAGCCCTAAGCCCACCTGCCCAATAATCTTGAAATATCCATGCAGACCATCCTTATCGCCACGAAACACCTTGATGTAGTCGTCCAAGAAGCCGAGGGTTCCCAGCCACAGGGTTGTTGCGATGAGCAGCAGCACATATATATTATCCAGGCGTCCGAAGAGCAGCGTGGGGACCAAAACTGCAAGCAGGATTATAATTCCTCCCATCGTCGGAGTTCCCTTTTTTGCCAATTGACCCTCAAGGCCTAGGTCGCGCACCTCCTCGCCAATCTGCAGGCGTTGGAGCAGTCGGATGATCTTCTTTCCGGCAAAGATAATGATAATCAGCGCAGTAACAATTGCCGCTAGCGAGCGGAACGAGATATATTGAAACATTCCTGCTCCGGGCAGATCGACTCCAATACTCTTTAGGTAATCAAATAAGTGGTAAAACATTCTATCTTCTTTTTCTATTTTTTAATCATCTCTTGCACCACCTCATGGTCGGAGAAGTGGAATTTTTCGTGGCCAATAATCTGGTACTTTTCGTGCCCTTTGCCCGCTACGAGCACCACATCGCCCGCCTTGGCAAAGAGTATCGCTGTGCGAATTGCCTCGCGACGATCCTCGATTGTTATGTGGCGAGCCGTGGGGTCGGTGACTCCCTCAACCATCTCTTGTAGAATCTGTTGCGCAGGCTCGGTGCGAGGGTTGTCCGAAGTGAATATCGAGAGCGAGGCGTGCGAAGTTGCGATTTTTGCCATCTCGGGGCGCTTTGTGCGATCCCTATCTCCGCCGCAGCCGCACACCACAATTAATTGCTGGTCGGACGATTTGATCTCCTCGATGGTCAAAATCACGCTCCGCAATGCGTCGGGTGTATGTGCATAATCGATTATCGCGGTGGCACCATTGGAAAGCGCAATAGTCTCGAAACGGCCGCAAACAGCTCGAAGCGAACTCATTGCAACGAGGATTTCGGACTGTGGAATCTCTAACAATCGCGCAACGGAGTAGATCGCCAGCATGTTATAAGCATTAAATCGTCCGGTTGAGCCTACCCAAATCTCCTGGCCATCCAACTTTAAGAGCATCGAATCAAGGTGCATCTCGATGATCTTCGCACGAAAGTCGGCCATCGACCGCAGCGAGTAGCTATGGTGTGAGGCCTTGCAATTTTGCAACATCACCTCGCCATTGCGGTCGTCGATGTTCGTCACAGCAAATGCCCCCTTTGGCAAGCTGTCGAATAGCCCTTTTTTTGCCTTGATATACTCGGCAAAGGTGTGGTGGTAATCCAAGTGGTCGTGGGTGATATTGCTGAAAAGTGCCCCGGCGAACTGCAACCCGGCGATGCGATGTTGCACCACTGAGTGCGAGGAGACCTCCATAAAACAGTATTGGCAACCGCGGTCGACCATTTGGCGGATCATCGCTTGCAAGCGGATGGCGTCGGGGGTGGTGTGTGTCGACTCATAGTGCTCATCATCAATGCAATAGGTCACCGTAGAGATCAATCCAACGCTATAGCCCAACGAGCGAAAAAGGTCGTAAAGCAGCGTCGCGGTGGTGGTTTTGCCATTGGTTCCGGTGATTCCCACAAGCTGCAGCGAGGCGCTGGGGTTGTCGTAAAATGCCGCTGCGGCTTGCCCCATCGCCTTGTGGCTATCCTCCACCACGATGTATGTCACACCATCGCAAAGCGACTGGGGCAACTGTTCGCACAACACCGCCACAGCCCCTTTGGCCACAGCTGCATCGATGTACGAGTGCCCGTCGCTAAGCTCACCCTTAAGGGCGCAGAAGCAACTTTGGGGCTGCACAGCACGAGAATCGAACTCTAATGCCTCGATCGCAACATCCTCACTGCCAATCCATTGCAGCTGCTTTATATTTTGAAATATGCTCTTTAAACTCTTCATTACTTAAGTTCTATCGTTACTACTTGGCCCGCTTGGATCTCGGCTCCGGCCTTGATGCTCTGCTTGCGTACCGACCCCTTGCCGCTAAATGCTACTCGCAAGCCGCGACTCTCGAGGGTGAATACCGCATCCTTGAGCCCCATTCCCACAACATTTGGCATCTTCGAGCCACTAATCTCCACATCGCGGATCTCCACTCTCGAGAGGCTATCCACAGCTGCTGCGCCCCACTTGCTACTGCCCGAGTGGCGAGCCGAACGTAGCGAGAGCTGCGAGGCGACCTCCTCGATCTGCTTCACATTTCCGCCCTTTATTGCCGAGGGGTAGAGCTTTTCACTAGACGAGTTGATTTTATCGTACCACTCTCGCTCTGAGTTATATAGGTACTGCACAATCTCGCGTTGAGCCGTTCCGGCAAGCCCTGCTCCATAGTATGTTCTGCCGTTGCCCGCTTGGGTGTAGACAGATGTAAGGATGGTATATTTGGGCTTCTCGACAGGCATATATGTCACCATGCTTCCCATGTAGTAGCCGTCGGAATATTTGATTCCTCCCTGTGCCACTTTGGCCGTTCCGGTCTTGGCTCCCACCTTAAAATCTTTGAACGACCCCATATATCTTGCGGCAGTTCCATCGGTGGCAACATCCTCTAAGTAGCTCTGTGCCAGCTTCAAAGTCCTGTCGGAGCAGATCTTTGGGTTGAGCACATCGCAATATGTCTGGCGCACTATCTCTCCATTTTTCTCTACGCGCTTTATCAATCGCGGAGCCACCATACAGCCATCGTTGGCCAGAGCGTTGTAGAGCGTTAGGATGTGCAGCGGCGTGAGCTCGATGGCATATCCGTAGCTCAAGTAGACAATCGTATTGTTGTGCGTCCACGTTTTATCGCCCGGTGCCCTGAAGTTGGGCTTGAGCGCTCCAAACTCCTCGAGACCCACTGTGCGATCCATATGCAGCGAGCGCAGAAACTCCACAAAGCGCTTAGGCTCAGCGTTGTAGTGATCGTGCACTGCGCGGGCGAAGTATCCATTGAGCGACTGCACAGTTGCTGTGCGCAGGTCAACATAGGAGTATCCCGCATGCGAATCCTGCGCCCTTGCGCTACCCACCATCAGCAACTTTCCATCGCCCGAGTCGTAAGTTTTGTCAGCCGACATACCTGCCTCCTCCAGCAGTGCCAGCACCGAGGCCAGCTTGAAGGTCGAACCGGGCTCCATACGTGTGCTGAGTGCATAGTTGAAATCCTCCGCATATCCCCCTCGCCCGTTGCGACCAAGGTTTGCCATGGCCAAAATCTCGCCCGTTGCAACCTCCATAACCATCGAGGTGCCCCAAATGGCATTGTGGCGAATCAGCTCGCTCTCCAATGAGCGCGAGACCACATCTTGGATGTCGACATCGATGGTGGTAACCACATCCGAGCCATCCACCGGGTCGACATTATCGCCCTCGATCACCTGACCGTAAAAGCCGCGAGCGATACGTTGACGCAAGATCTTTCCGTTGTGAGCCGCCAAATCGTCGCTATATACCGCCTCGACGCCATAGTCATTTCCACGATCACCAAGCAGCTTGCCAATGGTGTTGCGAGCCAATTCGCCGTGTGGGTAGATTCGGCTGTCGGTGCGACTGAGGTTGTATGTGAGGCCCATGTTGTAGTTGAGAATTGGCCACTTCTTGAGCGTCTGCCACTCGGTGAAATCTACTTGGCGTGGAAGTAGTGCCACGGGCCTGTGGTCGCGAATTGTGTCGTACAGCTTCACCGTTTCGAACTCATCGTCGCGCAGCTTATCCAAAAAGCGGTGCCACCACCAATCCGAACGCGGCAGCAGCGTATCTTTGCGAAACTCCAATTTGTAGGCCTTCGAGCGGCCACTGCGCATAAGGGTGCGATATTGAGCAGCCGAGCGATCGCCGAAATATGATGAAAGGAGCTTCGAGAGAGAGTCGGTCTGTTTTAAGAATCGCTCCTCGGAGTCGAACCCCTCGCTGCCATAATCCATCATAACCTGATACTTGTAGATAGAGACGGCAAGCGGGTCGCCATCGCGATCCAAAATCGCACCTCGGTGTGCCGGAACCTCCTGCCACGAGAAGATCCGCTCATGCAGGCGCTGCGCATTTAGCCGCACCTCGGCAGAGAAAAATTGGATATAGATCATCCGCACAATGACCAATATCACAACGATAACCGAGCACAGGAAGAGATTCTTACCGCGCCGGAGCATCTTATTTTTTGCAACGTTACCAGCCATTTTGCTTACTTTTCAATTATTGTTTTTGACTCCTGCAGGTCGTAGAGCGGGATGCCTCGTTGTCGGAGCTCCTTGAGGATTGCCGTGTGCGAGGTGCTGTTGAATCGTGCCCGCTGATACTCCAACGATCGCTCCTGGAGCAGCTGCACGTGGCTCACCTTGCGAGCATATTTCTCGCTCAGGTGAAAGGTGTAGAATATCGAAACCACACTCAAAAAGAGCGTTGCCGCGACAATAAGAAGATATCTATACGAGCCAGCTATCCCCTCCAATATCAGCCAGTTGCCCGAAATGAATTGCCAAAAGAGATTCGCCTCGCGAGCTTCGCGCTTAGCCGCAGCCTCGGCTTCGGCTCTAGCATCTTCGGCCTCCTCCAAGGCTAGCTCTGCCTGCTCAGCGGTGAGGGGCTCCTCATCCTGCTCCTCTGGATCAGGCTCTTGACGCTCCACATGAACCACCTCTTGCTCGATACGTTGGCTGTAATCGGGCTCGGGGGGTGGGAATTCGTAGGGGTTAAACTCTTGGCTCATCTTATTGTTATAGTTTAATTGCTGCTCGCATCTTGGCACTGCGCGAACGTGGGTTGCGGGCAATCTCCTCGTCGCTAGGCGCTACAGCTTTGCGAGTTACAAGCTCGAAGGGGGTCTGGGCATGTCCATAGAAATCCTTCTCGACCTTGCCCTCGAAGTTGCCACTGCGCATGAAATTTTTTACCAGACGATCCTCGAGCGAGTGGTATGATATCACCACCAGTCGACCTCCCGGCTTAAGCACCTTGAGGCTCTGCTCGAGTGCCATCTTGAGCGCCTCCATCTCGCCATTGACCTCAATGCGAAGGGCCTGAAAGAGCTTGGTGAGAAACTTCGACTCATCCTTCTTGGGGGTGCAAGGGGCTACGGCAGCGACCAGCTCGGCTGTGGTTGTGATAGACTGCAAGGTGCGTGCACGCTCCAAGCAGTTGGCGATCTTGTAGGGTGTAGCCAGCTCGCCCCAGTCGCGGAAAATGCGGATTAGATCCTCCGCGCTGTAGCGGTTTACAATATCCGCAGCAGTTAATTTGCCCCTCTGGTTCATCCTCATATCCAAAGGCGCCGAGCCACGGAACGAAAATCCGCGCTCCACAGCGTTGAAGTGGTGCGACGAGACCCCCAAATCGGCCAAGATGGCATCCACCTGCTCGACACCACGCAAACGCAGGGCGCCACGCAGAAATCGGAAGTTGCTCTCCACATAGTGGAAGTGGGGCGAGGTGGGTGCATTGGCACGCGTATCCTTATCTTGGTCAAACGAATAGAGTGCCCCTCGGCCCTCCAAGTGCGACAATATATGGCGCGAATGGCCACCTCCACCGAAGGTTAAATCGGCGTAGATGCCCTCGGGGGTGATGTTCATAAGCTGCACCGACTCCTCGAGCAGCACGGGTGTATGGTAGTCGCTTGTGTAGTGGATCATCGTAAATTTTGTATTTGGGGGTAAAGTTAGCGAATTTGTTCGAAAAATGCTATATATTATAGGTGTGAGTTTGCTATTTTTTTGTTTTTATTTGGGTTGAGGTGTGAATGTGTCTTGGTTATTGTCTTGCTTACTGTCTTTCTTACTGCCTCCGGCGGGCGGGGATAGCACCTGCGCGGGTGCGTACTTATGCGGTGATTTGCTCTTCGCTGCGCTCTTACGATACGCAATAAAGAATTAATCTTTTGAAAGTGAACTTTCAACGCTCAATTCTTTATTGCGTATCTATGTCAACCTACGGTTGCCATGAGCAAATCCCCGAAGTTTAAACCTGTTGTAAATTATATCTAAGAGTGTAACCTCGATATTGGGTTTAAATGCCAAAGGCATTTAATAAATTTTAGGGAGTAATATTATTGCGCAAATTCATTTGTGGCAATAATATTACTCCCTAAAAACTTAAAAAGTTTTTAGCCCAATAGCGCAAGAAGCACGCACCTGCGGGGGTGCTATCCCCGCCCGCCGGAGGCAGTAAGAAAGGCAGTAAGCAACATAAGCGAGTATATTTTTCACCCAACACACCTAATATTTACACAAAAAATTGTATTTTTGTAGAATAAACAGTTTTAAACAAATACAAGATGCCACTACTAGATACCCCTGCAGTCATTGCCAGCAAGGCTCCCAAGGCTGCAAAATTCATCCCCGGATTTGTCTACAGCTATCTCAAGCGCTTACTGCACCAGGATGGCCTGAATGAGATCCTGAGCGATGGCTGGGACCTTTCACCACAGCAATTTGTGCAGTCTGTCTTCAAGCGCTGGAGGATTACATACACCTTCGAGGGGATCGAGAAATTGGACCCTTCGGGGCGTTATATCTTTGCGGCGAACCACCCCTTTGGGGGGATGGATGGGATGATGATTGCCGAGCGTCTGATCGAAAATTTTGGCGATGCGCGCGTGGTGGTCAACGACCTGCTGATGCACCTCGAGCCGCTCAAGCCAATATGGATTCCGGTCAACACGCTGGGTGCTCAGAACCCCGAATATGTGCGTCTTTTCGAGCAGGGGTTTGCCTCGGATATTCCGATTTTGATGTTCCCCGCGGGAATCTGCTCGCGTGTTGTCGATGGTAAAATTGCCGACCTGCAGTGGAAAAATACCTTCGTGAAACGTGCCCATGCCACGGGTCGTCAGATCGTTCCCCTGCATGTCGAAGGGTCGCTCAATAAAGGATTCTATAGGCTCTACAAGTGGCGCAAGGCGCTGAGGATCAAGGCCAATATCGAGATGCTGCTGTTGGTCGACGGAATGTTTGGCCAGCAGGGGAAGCACTTTCGGATGGTCGTGGGCGAACCCATCACCCCCGAGCAACTCCGCGAACTGGGCTCGGTGCGCGAGCAGGTGGCCCACGTGCGAGAGAGGTGTTATGCGCTTGAGGGGAAGTAGATTTTTTTTCTACTTTCTTACCTTTCTTACTGCCTCCGGCGGGCGCAGATAGCACCTGCGCGGGTGCAGCTATTTCATGCTAAAATTTGTTAAATGCCTTTGGCATTTAAACCCAATATCGAGGTTGCACACAAACATTAAATGATTCCTAAAAAAGATATGTAATCAGGTAGTCATGTCTGTGAATTATACATTCTTCTTTACAAAGTTATCATTGAGGGCTGAAACTAACGCGGCAAAAACGAAACCCTAACGCATAGAATTCATGCGGATACTAGCTTTGACCAGAGCGATTGCGCGGATTCGGTCGTGTGCGATCTCCTTTTCGGCGTGGTGTGTATTTTGGCTCACGAGCTTTACAAATCCATCGCGCTCAGACTTTTGGATGTACTTTACTGTTACAAACTCCTCGCCATCGACATCGATCGAGATAAGATACATATCGCCCCAGAAGATGTCGGAGGTGTCGGATAGTTGTTTGTAGAGTACAATATCGCCGCTTTTGAGCAGTGGGTACATCGAGTCGCCCACGATATAGATCGCACCATCGCACTTGGGCAGGTTGGGGATATTTATGTAGTTAATAGGCTCGCTGTGTGTCTCGCTCGAAAATAGCGGAACAAGGCCTGCAGTGCCCTCTATGGAGTATAATGGCACACTTTGCAGGGGCAGAGAGTTGTCCGTGCGCAGAGTAAATTTATTAACATCGGGTAAAGCATTGAACATCTCACCCACACCATCTTCTATCCAATCGGGGTTAACATTGTACTCTTGCACCAAAATATTGCGGTTGCGCGATGAGAGACTTGACTTTCCTGTCTCGATCATCGAAAGCGCTGCTTTACCAACCCCAAGACGCTGAGCCAACTGATCTTGCGTCATTTTTAACTCCTTGCGTAGAAGCCTCAATCGTGAACCAACCATATCCTTTAAAGTATAATTATTGAATTTTTATTTGTAAAAGTTAAATTACTGACCTATATTTGCAGTTGCAAAGTTAATAATTTAATTTTGAAAAATCAAATTACTTACCAATAAAATTTATATTATGTTACAGATTAATCAGCTGCTTTACGAGCAGTTGGCCGAATTGCTCGTCGATGCAATCGATGGAAAGGAGTTCTTTTCCGACGAGATTTACATCGCCCAGCCGCAGGTCGACCACTCATTTTCAGCTACACTTATGATATATTACAAGGAGCATATCTACCCCGAAGGGGCACGAATGCAGATCAACAATATCGTACCAATTTGGTGGGAGTTCCACTCCGACACAGCCCAAGGTGAGGTGCTTAACGACTTCGATTTCAACATCTTAAAGGAGTGCATATGTCAATAGTAACGCCTCCGTCGCTCATCGACTATTCGAAGCAAGTTATGCCATTTATCGAATTCGAGGAGTTTCATTTGGCTTACTATCGTATTCTGGAGGCATTCGCCCAAGGGCGCATCCGACGACTCATTATCACCATGCCCCCGCAACATGGCAAGAGCCTAGGTGCCACAACGCTTCTGCCGGCATATCTTTTGGGGCTCAATCCCGATCTTCGAGTTGCCATTGCATCATATTCCGCCTCGCTGGCCTGCAAATTCAACCGACGTGTGCAGCGCATCTTGGAGTCGAAAGAGTATGCCGAGATATTCCCCAAAACGACCATCAAACGGGGCTCTAAGCCCCCAAACTACATCCGCACAGCCGAGGAGGTGGAGATTATCGACCACGACGGCTCGCTGCTTGCCGTGGGTCGCGAGGGTTCGCTCACCGGAAACCGCGTCGACTGCTTTATCCTCGACGACCTCTACAAGGATGCCATGGAGGCAAACTCGCCCCTGGTGCGCGAAAATTGTTTGGAGTGGTACACATCCGTTGTTCGCACACGCACGCACAACGACTCCTCCGAACTAATCGTCTTCACGCGCTGGCACGAGGAGGATCTGATAGGTTCCATATGCCAAAAAGAGGCGTGGGAGCCGCTGGTGAGTTATTCGCAGTTGGATTCCACCCCGCCCGAGTGCTGGCTATACCTAAATTTCGAGGCTATTAAACGTTGCAGCGCCACTCAAATTGATCCCCGAGAGAGCGACACTGCACTATGGCCCTCACGCCAAAGTCATGAGCTACTGCTGCAAAAACGGGCGCTCGACCCCCTGCGATTTGAGTGTATGTATCAGGGGCACCCCTCGGCACGTGAAGGTCTGTTGTATGGTGATAACTTCCGCACATACAGCACCCTGCCATCGAAGATCATGCGCCATGCAAACTATACCGACACTGCCGATACGGGCGATGATTACCTCTGCTCGATATGCTACGCCACCGATGGCAAGGGATCTATATACGTTACCGATGTGGTCTACACACGCGAGCCAATGGAGGTAAGCGAGCCGCTGGTGGCCGGCATGCTGCTTGACAACAACACATCGCTAGCGGTGATCGAGAGTAACAACGGTGGGCGCGGATTTGCTCGTGCCGTGGGGAAATTGGCCTCCACAGTAAAGATCGAGTGGTTCCACCAGAGCGCCAACAAGGAGGCACGAATATTATCGAACTCCGCCACAGTGATTCAAAACATCTACATGCCCGAGGGGTGGCAGCAACGATGGGTGGAGCTGGCCGCACATCTGACCACCTACCGCCGTCAATACCGCTCAAACCGCTGGCACGATGCTGCCGACGTCGTCACCGGAATCGTCGAGCGCGAACTGTCGAAATCTGGGGGCTCTAGGGGGCAGATGAGCTTTTTGTGATTCTGCTCTAGATGGTTGATTATTAGTTTCTTGCTTTGTTTCCTGCTTTGTTTCTTACTGCGCTCATGCCGCGCGGGCACCAAGCTAAGCTTGGATCCAAAAACTATCGTTTTTGACTTTTTTTTGCGATGATTTGCTCTGTGCTGCGCTTTTACGATACATAATAATATATGTGATTTTATGAAAACAAGTTTTCAACATCACATATATTATTATGTATCTATGCCAACCTACGGTTGTCATGAGCAAATCACCGAGGTTCAAACTGTATGTAACATATATGTTGGCATGCAACCTCGATATTGGGTTTAAATGCCAAAGGCATTTAATAAATTTTGCACTGTAATATCTTGCGCAAATTCATTTGTGGCAAGATATTACAGTGCAAAATCTAAAAACTGTAAGTTTTTAGCCCAATAGCGCAAAGTTAACTGCACCCGCGCAGGTGCTATCCCCGCCCGCCGGAGGCAGTAAGAAAGAATAAAATCCTACTTCTGGCGGAAATAAATTTGGATTGGCACGCCCGAAAAATCCCACTCTGTGCGTAATTTATTCTCCAAGAATCTGCGATATGGATCCTTGATATATTGGGGCAGATTGACAAAGAATGCGAACTGTGGTGTTGGCGTTGGCAACTGCATTACAAACTTGATTTTGATGTACTTACCCTTTGTTGCTGGTGGTGGGTAGTTCTCGATAATTGGCAGGAAGAACTCGTTTAGCTCGTGTGTTGCTATGCGGCGCTTGCGGCTTTGGAACACGCGGATTGCAGTTTGCAGAACCTCCAAAATACGTTGCTTGTTCATCACCGATGTGAAGATGATTGGAATATCGTTGAACGGTGCCAATTTGCGCTCCAACTGCTCGCGCCACTCCTTCATGGTGTTGCTATCTTTTTCGATCAGGTCCCACTTGTTTACCACGATCACACAACCCTTGCGATTTTTCACCACAAGGTTGTGAATATTAAGGTCTTGCTGCTCCAATCCCTGCTGGGCATCGAGCATCAAAACGCACACATCCGATGCCTCGATAGCGCGAATTGAGCGCATCACAGAGTAGAACTCCAGGTCCTCCATCTCGCGATTCTTACGACGCATTCCGGCTGTGTCGACCAAGTAGAAATCCATTCCAAACTTGTTGTAACGAGTGTGGATTGAGTCGCGTGTGGTGCCGGCAATTGGAGTGACGATATTGCGCTCTTGGTCCAATAGGGCGTTTGTCATCGACGATTTTCCTACGTTTGGACGTCCCACAATTGTGATGTGTGGAAGCGTGTCATCGTAGTCATTTTCAACCTTTTCGGGCAGTGCTGCGACTACAGCATCCAACAAGTCGCCCGTACCACTTCCGCTCATCGACGAGATGCAATATAGCTCCTCGCCAAGGCCCAGCGAGTAGAATTCGTGCGAAAGGTATACCTGATCGTTGTTGTCGACCTTGTTACAGACTACGATCACCTTTTTTGAGCAGCGGCGCAGGATATCGGCCATCATCATATCGAGGTCGGTAATACCGGTCATCACCTCGACAAGGAACAAAATTACATCTGCCTCTTCGATTGCCAACATAACTTGACGACGGATATCGCCCTCGAAAACATCCTCAGAATTAACGGTGTAGCCACCTGTGTCGATCACCGAAAATTCGTCTCCGCACCAGTCGCTTTTGCCGTAGTGGCGGTCGCGTGTGGTGCCGGCAGTGGAGTCGACAATGGCTTTACGCTCGCCAATCAGACGGTTAAAAAGTGTACTTTTGCCAACATTTGGTCGGCCAACAATTGCTACTAATCCCATATTTTGTTGCGTTAAATTGCTTTTATTAATACATATTAAGGGTGCAAAGATAGTGCTTTTTTGTTGAAGATGAAAATTTTGCAAAATTTATGCAGTAAATATCCGTTAGTTTAAGGAAAAAATATTAACTTTGACCTCTAAGGGGAGTTCTAAATAATTCTCCAAAATACTTTTCCGCCACTATTCATCCCTTATTGCTTTTAGGCAAAGTGGGTGGTAGGGGGCGCTACCACCCACTTTGCCTAAAAACAAAATGAATATATATTGACAAAAAAAATTAAATTTGGGGAATTATTAGAACTCCCCTTAAGAAACTAAACAAAATGATTATGAATAGATTAATTAAAGTAATTGCAGTGCTCGCAGTAGCACTCTCATCGACTGCACTTACAGCAAGTGCAAAGATTCCGTTTTTGATGTATGGCGCTAGCGCCGGTTTGAATGTGTCGAACGTAAAACTCTCTACCGACTTGGGCGATTTGAGCACTAGCGACCAATTGGGCTATCAAGTTGGAGGTATGGTCGGTTTGGACCTTCCTCTCATTGAGCTTACTGCCGAGGCTCTTTGGGTGCATAACAAGATGAATCTCACCGACTTTGCAGATGCGGATATCACCTGCAACACTATCGAGTGCCCAATTTTGGTCTCGCTACCAATCCTTGGCCCACTTCGCATTAAGGCTGGTCCCTCGTTCAATATTCCAATCAACGCAAGAGCAAATTATGCTGATGGCTACGACAGCTTGGGTGCGATCAAATCGACTGTGGGATATGCCGTAGGTCTCGGTTTAAACCTATTCAATTTGACCTTCGACGTGCGTTACAATGGCCAGTTCAACAACCAAGATACCGTTTTTGGTGTGGAGAATATCTCATCTAGCTACGATGTAAAGGTAAGCTCATTTAGCGCGTCGATAGGCTACAGATTCTAAGGATTTATTTGCCAATGAGCGTACACGCAAAGGAGATAACACTCGAGGGAATCGACCCTAGGGAGCTATATGGCGCCCAAAATATATATTTAGAGAAGATCAAGGAGCTGCATCCGCAACTCAAAATTGTTGCTCGCGGAGGTTCGATCAAGGTCTTCGGCTCGGAGGCTGAGCAGGATCGTTTCGAGAAGCAATTGGAGGGTCTTGTGGCATACTACCTAAAGTATGGCCACATCTCCGACGATGTGGTCACGCAGGCCTTTTCGGGCGGTAAAATCGATGTCGAGGTGCGTGTCGACAAGGATGTGATTGTCTTTGGAAACAACGGAAATATCATCCGTGCACGCACCCACAATCAACAGCGATTGGTCGATAGCTACCAAAAGTGTGACCTGCTTTTCGCAACCGGGCCAGCTGGCTCTGGTAAGACCTACACCGCTATAGCTCTGGCAGTTAGAGCGCTCAAGGAGAAGGAGGTGAAGCGAATTATCTTGACCCGTCCGGCGGTCGAGGCGGGCGAGAAACTCGGATTCCTACCGGGCGATATGAAGGAGAAACTCGATCCATATTTGCAGCCGTTGTACGATGCGCTCAACGACATGATCCCACCCTCGAAACTGCAGAAGTTTATGGAGGAGGGAACCGTGCAGATCGCGCCACTGGCATATATGCGCGGTCGCACGCTCGACAATGCCTTTGTGATTCTCGATGAGGCGCAAAATACTACCCTCTCGCAGATCAAAATGTTCTTAACGCGCATGGGGCGCAATGCAAAATTTATCGTCACGGGCGACGTTACGCAGATCGACCTGCCCAGAAAGAGCGACAGCGGATTGATCAAGGCGATGGATAACTTGCGCGAAGTCAAGCATATAGCCCTTATCAACTTCGACGTTCGCGACATTGTGCGCCACCCCTTGGTCAAGGATATTGTCAACGCATTTGAGCGTGGCGAGCGTCGTGAGCAGGAGCGCATTGAGCGCCTAAAGACCGAAAAAAACGAAAAATAAACTAGAAACTCAAAATAAAATTTATGAACAAGAATTTCGAAGCTCTCAATCCGCAAGCGGTATGGAAGCACTTTGTGGAGATTATGAAGCGTCCACGCCCCTCGCACCACGAAGAGGCTATACGTCAATATGTTATCGACTTTGCTGCGGCAAATAATTTGGAGTGCTCACTCGACGATGCGCTCAATGTATACATCCACAAACCAGCTACCGAGGGCATGGAGTCGCGCAAGGGGGTGATCATGCAGGCACACTTGGATATGGTTCCTCAGAAGAATAACGACAAGGAGTTTGACTTCGAAAACGATGCAATCGAGGGTTATATCGATGGCGAGTGGGTAACGGCTTCGGGCACAACTTTGGGTGCTGACAACGGAATTGGAGTGGCAGCAATACTTGCTGTGCTTGAGGATAACACGCTGCAACACGGAGAGTTAGAGGCTCTCTTGACAGCTACCGAGGAGACCGGAATGGATGGTGCCAATGGACTGAAGGGTGGCCTTTTGAAGGGCGATATCCTGCTTAACCTCGACTCGGAGGATGAGGGTGAATTGTTCGTTGGATGTGCTGGTGGCGTCGACCTTTCGGCAACATTCGAGTACGAGAGTTGCCCCACTCCCGACTCAGATTATAAGGCTTATAAGATTGAAGTTAAGGGACTTAAGGGTGGCCACTCTGGAATCCAGATCGTTTGCCAGCGTGCCAACGCAAATAAGGTTCTCTTCCGTTTGCTCCGTCAAGAGTCGTTGGAGAGTGTACTGCTTTGCTCGGTTGATGGAGGCGGCTTGCGCAACGCTATACCACGTGAGGCTCAAGCAGTTGTGGCAGTACACGAGGACGACATCGCCGATTTCGAGCAGGCAATCACCGACTATCAAGCCGAGATTATCGGCGAATACGCCGGCATTGAGGACTCTATTTCAATCACCGCCAGCGAGGTTGAGATGCCCGAGGAGATGATCGACGAGGATGCCGCTTCGTGCTTGGTTTGGGCGATTGTTGGATGTTTCGATGGCGTCTACAGAATGTCGACTTCGATGGCAGGCTTGGTCCAAACTTCGAGCAATATGGCTCGCGTGATTTCGGATGGCCAAACCGTGAAGGTTCACTGCCTGCTTCGCAGCTCGATCCGCTCCGAGAAATTGGCTCTGGCTGAGACCATTGAGTCAGTTTTCGAACTTGCCGATGCCGATGTCGAGACCAGCGGAGAGTACGACGGTTGGAACCCAAATATGGACTCGCCAATCTTAAAAACAATGGTCGAGTCGTACAAAGACCTATATAATAAGGAGCCAAAAGTGACAGCGATCCACGCAGGTTTGGAGTGCGGAATCATCAGCACAAACTACCCAAATTTGGATATGATATCGTTCGGACCAACCATTCGCTTCCCTCACTCGCCCGACGAGAAGGTGGAGATCGAGTCGGTAGCCAAGTTCTACGACTTCCTGCGTCACACAATCATCAACGCTCCGAAAAAGTAATTCAATGGGCGAAGTAGATATCAAAAAGTGGTTTGTAATTGTCAATCCTACAGCCGCTTATGGTCGTGGATTAGAGGAGTATCCGCTAATCTCGCGCCTGCTGCGCGACGAGGGAATCACCTACGAACCGATATTTACAGAGCATAAATTCCACGCTGTAGAGCTTACGGTATCGGCCATAAATCAGGGCTACCGTAAGCTCTTGGTGGTTGGAGGCGACGGCACAATCCACGAGGTGATCAACGGACTTTTCATCCAAAAGTGCGTCGAGCCATCGCAGATAAAATTGGCCGTAATCCCCACCGGAAAGATCAACAACTGGGCGAAGGGCTCGGGCATTCCACTCAATATCGAGAAGGCGATTAAGGTTGTCCGACAGGGCTACACGCAGCTTCTGGATGTTGGCACGGTGAGCTACGAGGAGTCGCAATATCGCCAAACGCGATACTTCGCAAATGCCGCCGGTGTAGGCTTTAACACCTACGCACTCAGGCGAATAAACCACCTGCACAACAAGGGGCGCCGCAACCGTTTGCGGTTACTGGCCTGCTTTGTGCGCTCATTTTTTAAGTATAAACCTACGGGAATCAAGGTGTGGGTCGACGACCGTTTGGTGTGGAATGACCTGCTGATGAGCCTCTCGATAGGAATTGGAAGCTACAGTGGCGGAGGCATGAAGCAATTGCCACACGCGGTGATGGACGATGGCGAGTTAGACCTCTCGCTCTTTCGCCCCATCCACTTTTGGCACATAATGTTCCGCACGCACCACCTTTTCGATGGCGGCATCTACCGCATTGGACACATCCTGCAGCAGCGCGGAGCCAAAGTAGTTGTAAAATCGACCCCCGAAATATCGCTCGAAGTCGATGGCGAGCTGATGGGCGAAAGCCCCTTCGAATTCGCAGTGCTCCAGAAGGCTATATGTGTTGTGGGGCCAAGTAGAGAGGAGCAAGATAAACATCTTAATTAAGTGAATATTAAGTAGTGTAAAACAATTATTGCCATATTTTTAAAAGCACTCTTGGAGCGATATTTTTCACTATTAAATTTCAGTATAGAACCACTATATTTTCAATTCAATAGCAAAAAATCTCATCTCCAATAGCACTCTTAAAAACACACCAATAATTATTTTACCCTACTTACAACTCTAACATTAATCTATTTATGGAACAATTAACAGATTCACTGGCGTTTGAGCAGGCTATTGAGAAACTTACAGAGATTATTTCGCAAACTTCAAGTGTTGCATATAATACATCGCCTAATTTTTGGCTTGATGATTGGTCGCTCATCGCCATAATATCGACAGGTTTAACTTTTATTGGTTTAGGTTCATTGTTTCTGCAATCACGTCAAACTAGGATTGATAATCAGTGCCAAAAATTAATATTTATTGGTATTCTTAGGCATTTATATCGGAGTAAGATATGTGCTATTGTTATGCGATTGAAGTATGAGCAGGCATTTGCTGAAGCAGGTAAATTTTGTTATCCCTCAGATGAACACTATTTAAAGTTGCTCGTGCTTCCTGACGATCTTCACCTTGAGACCTTTTACCGAAATCAAGATCGTTTCGATATTTTGCATCGTATACATTTATTGATGCGAAATTATAACACCGAAGTTGAGACTTCACTGCAACATATAAAAGATGTGTTAGTGCCTCAAGATTCGAAAATGCGCGATTTTAAAACATTAAGTTATAAATGTGGTTTAATCACTTCCGAGATTTTAAATGCTGTGCAGGTAATATGGCCCAAAGAAAATAATGCGAATATTCTATGGTGTGAAATTGAGAAGTCGCACAGTGATAACATCAAGGGAAATCCACTTGAGAAGATAGAGAATATTGAGAACATAGAGAGTATTATAGATCGTTTTATTGCCGATTATTGTGCCACAGACAACTATATAAATAGTGTAGTGGCAGATGATAAGCGAGAATATTTTCTTAGCATTTTACGCCAAGATCTTATTATAGAGTTAGGTTATGATAGCAAAATTCATATCATATACCCCCTAGTGTAGAATATATGATTGATAGTGATAGCATTTAAAATCGCCTCAGAGGTTTTTAAGAACCTAAAAACTAAAAACTGCAAGTTTTTAGCCCAATAGTGCAATATAATACGCATCCGCGGGGGTGCTATCCCCACCCGCCCACAGGCAGTAAGAAGGTATATTTTCATGCGTTAGCCCACAAAATAACCAAAAAAAGTCGTAAATCTCCAATATTATAGCTATTTTTGTGGTTTAAGTGCGCCCGAATGAAGGATCTCAAAAAACTATTTATCTATCGCAAAAAGCTGATAATGCCGCATGTGCTACGTCTATTGAAGTTTATAGATGTGGCCTGTTACATCATGTCGGTGCTGCTGATCATCGCTCTGGTCTATGAGCATGGTTTTCGGATTTCGCACTCCGATATGATCATTGTGCATCGCATTTACGACTTCACGTGGCTCACCTTCGTTGTCAATTCACTGTGCCATGTGGTGCTCGATTTCCGGCGGACACTCAAGCATTATAACTCCTTCACCTGGACGTTAAGCTTGGTGCTGCTCTTGACACTTGTGCCTCATATCTTCGCGGTTCCGCCTGTGGCTCCGGTGCTTAGCTTCGTTTGGCATATGCTTGACAGTCATTCATTTAGCATTGTGCTGATAACGCTTCTCTCGCTACTGCAAATCTCTATGGGTATTGTGCGGCTGCTCTCGCGACGCGTCAATCCGTCGTTTATTCTCTCGGTGAGCTTCTTCATTTTTATCCTGATAGGCACCGGAATATTGATGCTGCCGCGAGCTACATACGAGGGAATTTCGCTGATCGATGCGCTCTTTATGTCGACCAGTGCCATCTGCGTTACGGGGCTCTCGACGGTCGATCTAGCCACCACCTTCACCCCAATGGGAGTGCTCTTTATCCTGATTTTGATTCAGGTGGGAGGACTTGGTGTGATGACCCTAACGAGCTTCTTTGCGATGTTCTTTATGGGCAATTCATCGTTGTATAACCAGGTGGTTGTCAGCGATATGGTGAGTTCAAAGTCGCTCGGCTCGCTCTTCTCGACGCTGCTCTATATCTTGGGTTTCACCTTCATTATCGAGACTGCTGGGGCTGCGGTGATATTCTTTAATATCCACGACACGCTGGGCATGAGCCTCAATGAGGAGATCTCCTTTGCGGTGTTCCACTCAATTTCAGCCTTCTGCAATGCTGGCTTCTCGACCATGTCGAGCAATCTGGGCGAGGGGGTTCTGATGAGTGGCCACAATATTTTTTATCTGGCAATCACGCTGCTGATAATTCTGGGAGGTATCGGATTCCCGATCCTGGTGAATATCTATGAAACGCTGAAATATTATCTCAAAGATATGTACGAGCGCTACGTCATGCGGCTCGATAGAGGCTCTCCACGAGTACATCTCTACGACATCAACACGCGTATAGTGCTGATAACCACCCTGGTACTTCTAGCGGGTGCAACTGTGGCCATTGCTATCCTCGAGTGGAACGGGGGCTTTGCCTCGATGCCTGTGGTCGATAAAATCGTCCACTCATTCTTTAATGCGGCATGCCCACGTACGGCGGGATTCTCGTCGGTTGCCATCTCGTCGTTCTCGGTGCAGACGCTGATTCTGATGGTGGGATTGATGGTCATCGGAGGTAGCTCGCAGTCGACTGCCGGAGGTATCAAGGTCAATGTCTTTGCCGTTGTGCTGCTCAATCTGCGGGCGATTCTTTATGGTCGCGACAAGATCACGGTCCTCAATCGCGAGCTCTCGCAGGACTCGGTCAGGCGCTCAAATAGCACCCTTGTGCTCTACATCCTTATTGCGGTTGTGGGAATCTTCATCTTGACCCTGCTCGAGCCTCATGCACCTCTGCGAGCTGTGGTCTTCGAGGTGGTCTCGGCATTGAGCACTGTGGGCTCGAGCCTCGACTTGACCCCCGCGTTGGGCCAAGATAGTAAATTTGTTGTCGTCGTGCTGATGTTCATCGGTCGCGTGGGTGTACTCACCATGGCCTCGAGCCTGATCAAGCAGCGTAAGATGTTGAAATACAAGTATCCTAGTGGAAATATTATAATCAATTAATTTATGAAATGCATAATTATAGGTCTTGGTAACTACGGTTCGGTGCTGGCCGAGGAGCTGACATTATTGGGTCACGAGGTGATTGGAGTCGACCAAAGCGAGAGCAAAGTGGAGCTCATCAAGGAGAAGATCGCAACCTCGTTTATCATCGATGCCACCGACGAGCAGGCGCTCGAAATCCTGCCGCTCAAGGCTGTCGATTTGGTTATTGTGGCCGTGGGCGAGAATTTTGGTGCCTCGGTGCGCGTTGTGGCGCTGCTGAAAAAATATAAGGTCGAACATATCTATGCGCGTGCCGTAGACGAAGTGCATCGCTCAGTGCTCGAGGCATTTAACCTCGACAATGTGCTGTTCCCCGAGAGGGAAGCTGCCCGCAACCTGGTGCAGATCCTCGACCTTAAGGTGCATGTCGAATCGTTTAAAGTCGACAAAGATCACTACGTAATTAAGTTCAAGGTGCCCAAGCAATTTGTGGGCTACAAGGTGCGCGACATAGCCCTCGAGAGCGAGTTTAACCTCAAGACAATTGCTCTGCTAAAGGGCAAAAAGACCCTCAATGCCCTGGGTGTCTCGATCCTCGAGACAAACGTGGCAAACGACTTCGACGAGAATTACAAAATCGAACAGGGCGATATATTAGTCTGTTACGGTTTGTACCGCGATTTTATCTCTTTTTGGCGATCAATCTAGATTTTTTTGTATATCTTTGTGACTTAAAACTACCAAAAAAAATCGATGTCAAAACTATATTACGGCTGCCTAGCAACTGCTGCAGCACTGCTCTCTTTTGCTTCATGCTCAACCCTTTTGCCATCTAGCAAAGCAACCCAAAGCACCCCCGAGGAGCTTGTAGATTCGCTCGCTCAGGCGCAAACGGACTCTCTGATTATTGCCGTTAACGATGCGCATAACTCTGTAAATGAGCAACTTGAGGGTGAATTAATCTACCCCGATAGCCTCGACATAGCCCTTGGCCAGATGCCCGAAGATCATATACACGAGGAGTTCGAGGATGCTCGCGAGATCTTCCACTTCGAGGGTGCGCAGACCACATCGACGGTGATCGACGAGTATCGCAACTTCGTTGTCGAGGATATGGTCATCGACCTCTCGGCAGAAGATTCATACTATCCGGCCGATGGACATGTAACCTCGAAATATGGATGGCGTTCGCGCCGCATGCATGCCGGAATCGACCTTAAGGCGCAGAAGGGCGACAACCTATATGCTGCATTCGATGGTGTTGTGCGCCTAGCAAAATATTATAGTTCGTATGGTAACTGCGTGATTATCCGCCACTACAATGGTCTGGAGACGCTCTATGCGCACGCCACAAAGCTGCTTGTCGAGGTCAACGACGTGGTCAAAGCGGGCGATGTGATTGCTCTGGCCGGAAGCACGGGTCGCTCAACCGGGTCGCACCTCCACTTCGAGGTACGTGTGGCGGGTCACTACTTCAACCCCGACCTCATTCTCGACACCGACAACCGCAAAATTAAGGATGCAAACCTCTATATAACAATGCGTAACGGGCGCCTATTCGCCTCGAACAACGACTCCGAAGAGGAGCGCGAAGCATATATCCTTCAGCAGATTAGCATCCGCTACCACACCGTGCGCAGCGGAGATACGCTCTCGGGAATAGCCTCAAAAAATGGCACCAGTGTAGCGACAATATGCCGCCTAAATGGTATCTCCTCGAAGTCGATCCTGCGCATCGGCCAGCGCCTAATTGTGCGCGATGGAATAAAACCCCCAGCAGCAACAAAGAGCTCAGAGCCAGCAGCAACCTCTACAACAGCGCAAAAACCTGCCGCGGCAACCACCACCTCGAGCAACCAGAACTCGGTAACATACACCGTGAAGAGTGGCGACACGCTAGGGGCAATAGCCAAGAGAAATGGAACCTCGGTGAGCGCAATATGCGCATTGAACAACATCTCAGCAGAATCGACACTGAGCATAGGACAAAAGCTAAAGCTTTCAGGATCAGCCTCTAGCGCTCCTGCTCAAAGCTCCTCAGCAGCACAATACCACATAGTGAAAAGCGGCGACACACTCGGCGGCATAGCCCAAAAATATGGCACCACCATCTCGAAACTTTGCTCACTAAACGGAATATCGAGAACCTCGATCCTGCAACTTAAACAGAAGATTCGCGTTCGATAGGTTGCTTTTTTCTGCGCTTTCTGTGTGTTTCTTATGCCTCCGGCGGGCGGGGATAGCACCGTGAGCGGGTGCAACTTACATTGCGCTATTGGGCTAAAAACTTGCAGTTTTTAAATTTTAGCATGAAATATATTGCCACAAATGAATTTGCGCAATATATTTCATGCTAAAATTTGTTAAATGCCTGAAGGCATTTAAACCCAATAGCGAGGTTGCACTCTCACATATAATTTACAACAGGCTTGAACCTCGGGGATTTGCTCATGGCAACCAGAGGTTGACATAGATAAAAAATAATTGGATGAGATCGCTGAAAGTTTACTTTCAAAAGATCTCATCCAATTATTTTTTTATCGTAAGAGCGCCAGCGAAGAGCAAATCATCGCAATACTAGCTGCACCCGCGGGGGTGCTATCCCCGCCCGCCGGAGGCAGTAAAAAGCGCACCGAAAGCAAGCAAGAGAAAACCCTACTCCAGCTCCTTATCGATTTCGATTTCAAAATCGGCCAACACATTCATGTAGTTGATAAATGCGTCGTACGACGAGTCGTAGGGGTTGAAGTATGCATGCACATCACCATCCGAGAGCCATTTTGTGGCCATGTAGTAGAAGTGGTCGGAGGTCTGCATGAACCTAAATACGTGGTCGAAGTCCTTGTTCTTCAGCTTCTTAATCTTGTCGCGCAGTGCGTAGATCTTTGCGAAGGCCTCGTTTTGAAGGTCGTTACCGATCCATGCTGTTACGTCGCGCTCCTCGTCTGCCCACGACATTACGTGAGGTGAGTAGAGCACCGAAACAGGTTGATATTTCTTTGCTGTAGGTGTCACTGTCGCGAACTCCAAGGCGCCTGTTGCGAGGGCTGCTGCAGGCAAGGCCTTCATAAATTCGAAGATTCCGGTAGATGCTTTTTGGTGCTCGCCGAATGTTTCGTAATCCATAAATAGGTTGATCACATCGCCCACTTGGTCGTCGGCAGTGAGCCAACTAACATACTTCTCGGCAGTTAGAGGATATTCATCCCAACCTTGATCTGAGAAGCGGAAGGCGATATCGTCGGAAAGTTTATAGTTGCGGAGCAATACGCGAAGCTTCTGGTTCATAGAGTTCGCATAGAGGTAGTTGGGTGATTTCCAACCCAATACGTGGCGAGCGCCCTCGGCCAACATTGTCTTGAAGCCCATCTTTGCCACCCACTCACCGATTTGGTCGGAGTAGATTAGCTCGGTATTGCGGAATGCAGTTGGCTTGACACCGAATTCGCTCTTGATGAGGGCTGAGTGAAGTGCTACCTCCTCCTTGAAATCCTCTTCGCTATGCAATGAGGCTAGCGAGTGAGAGTATGTCTCGGCCAAGAACTCAACGCATCCTGTTGCAGCTAGTGCCTTGAATGACTCGAGCACCTCGGGGGCGTAAGCCTTGAACTGCTCGATTGCGATTCCGGTGATCGAGAACGAGCATTTGAACTTACCCTCACTACTCTCGATGAGCGAGAGCAGAAGCGAATTCATAGGTAAATAGCACTCACGAGCAACTTTCTGCATAATTGAGCGGTTAAGCATATCATCAAGATAGCTGTGATCTTTTCCCATGTGGAAGAAGCGATATGTCTTCAAACGCCATGGCTGGTGAACCTGAAAATACAAACAAACTGTTTTCATATAATCTCTTATTTACTTATTTATTCTCTTCAATTGCAGCCTCGTAGACCTTTTTGATCTTCAAGGCGGCGTTACTCCATTTTAAACCTGTAACCTCCTCTAGGCCCTTCTGAGCGAACATTTTGCCTAGTGCGGGGTAGGTGATCAAGCCATAAATTGCATCGGCCATAGCATCTACATCCCAGTAGTCGACCTTCACGGCGTAGTCCAAAATCTCGGCCACACCACTCTGTTTCGAGATGATAACCGGCACATTCGAACGCATAGCCTCGAGAGGCGAAATTCCGAAGGGCTCCGAAACCGATGGCATGATATATACGTCCGAAAGTTGAAACATCTTGTGCACATCCTCACCACGCAAGAATCCTGTGAAGTGGAAACGGTCGGCAATGCCAAGCGCTGCCACACGACGGATAACGTGGTTCATCATATCGCCACTTCCGGCCATCACAAAGCGCACGTTGGGGACCTGCTTAAGCACCTTCGCCGCCGCCTCGACAAAGTAGTCGGGACCTTTTTGGAAGGTGATACGGCCCAAGAAAGTGACGATTTTATCCTTCACACCACGCTCGGGAAGAGCCTCGGCTTTCTCGGCAAAACGAACGGCATTGTGCACCGCCACTACCCTTTCGGCAGGAATTCCATACTTCTCGATAACGATCTTGCGCGTAAGGTTACTCACTGCGATTACACGATCGGCAGCTGCCATTCCTGTGCGCTCGATTTTGTATACCTCTGTATTGACATTCTCGCCACTACGATCGTACTCGGTTGCGTGCATATGCACAACTAGGGGCTTTCCAGAGATCTGTTTGGCTGCGATTCCGGCGTAGTAGGTCAACCAGTCGTGGGCGTGGATAACGTCGAATTGACCCTCCAATTCGCGTGCAACTTGCGCTGCAACCATCGCATAGCGGGCAACCTCCTCCATCAAATTTGCTCCATACTTTCCCGAGAAGGTATATCGCTGACTCCACACATCGCTCGTCGACCAGGTCTTGCGACCCGACAGAACAAACTCATCGTGATAACTTTTATACTCCTCTGGCGAGATGTAAGGAACCATATTTGAATCGATATGAATAAAAGTAAGCTTGGATAAAATATCCGCCCCTCCACTATTTATATCGCCAAATTGGGTCTCTACATCGCTAGCATTCACCACTTTGATAAAGCGTTGATCCTCGTCGCCGTAAGCTCGAGGCACCACAAAGATAACCTCGACATCGTTGCGAGCCAAACCACGTGTCATTCCATAACATGCGGTTCCGAGTCCACCGGCAATGTGGGGAGGAAACTCCCAGCCAAACATTAGCACTCTCATATTTTTACTCTATTTTATTGTTTTTATTCACTCTTCTTTGTTGTTCGCTTTGCGGCGGTTTTGGGGGCTGCTTTGGCTTTAGTTGCCTTTGTTTTTGCTGGCTCTTTTGCAACTGCTGCTTTTGCCTTTGGTGCTGCTTTTGCCTTTGGTGCTGCCTTTGCCTTTGGTGCTGCCTTTTTGGTTGCGCGCTTTGGTTTTGCTGGCTCGACCTGTGCCTGGTAGAACTTAATCATATCGACAATTTCCAATACTGCAGCAACGCTTCCGGCTTGCGAAATTGCTCCACGAGGTGCGTGTGGTGGGTCCGACTCGAAGTACTCGCCAATTGAGCCGATACCATAAGTTTGGATCTCATCCTTGAAGCTCTCCAAGATACGTTTTGCATCGTCCAAGAATGCCACACCGCTAATATCAAAGCACGCCTTAACATATAGAGACATTGGCCATACCCACACCGAAACGCTATTGGTATCCTTCACAAATCCCTTTCCATAGACTGGGCTCAATGGCGAGACCGAGCGTAGGCCCTTTGGGGTAAGCAGGTGTTGATTTATTGTGCGGATAACATCGATCTGCTCGATCTCTGAGAGCATTTTGTACTCTAATCCACACGCCATGATCATGTTGCAGGTGATTGCAATATTCTTCATCTGGTAGCTAACCGAATCGGCAAGCCATCCTTCGGGACACCAGAATTTATTCAAGAACGAACTCTTTGTCTTGAGTGGTAAATGCTCCCACTCTCGAACGAAATCTTTGGCACCAAACTCCTCGGCCATCGAAAGAGTGTAGCATACTGCGTTGTACCACAATGCATTAACCTCGACTTGGTAACCGCTGCGCGAGATATCCAAACCTTTAGCGATGGTTGGGTCCTTCCAGAAAATTGGACAATCTGGCGACCACGCCCAAATAAGGCCATTGTCGTGCAGCGCAACTTTGTCGCCAACGCCAACTCTATATGTCTCTAGGATAGAGACCATTGCAGCGCCATAACGCTCCCAAACCTCTTTGCGACCGATATGTTTGTCAAGTGCCTGAAGGGCACGGAAGAACAGCAAAAGAGCATCGACCGAGTGGTAGGGGTGGAACGATAGCTCCAAGGTATCGGTATTGTATTGATTCACAACCTTATCGAGTACATCCATACAATCCTTAGCAAAGCCCTGCTCCAGGGTCAATCCCGGAAGCGAGAAGAGTGATTGACGCCCTACAACGCCATACCATGGGTATCCCGCCTCGACCTCGGTGCGACCATCGCCTCGACGAACGATAAATTGACGAGCCGCGTGCTGCAAGCACGATAGGAAGTCGATTTTGTGTGTGCGTCGTGCAACAGAGATCTCGTAGGCCTCTTTGATTACATCTGCCGAGAAGAGTTCATCGGTTGATGCTGAGAAGATTACGCTCTCGCCACGCTTAAGCTCCATCTCGAAATATCCGGGAGTGAGAAGATCCTCGTGTGCCTCGTATCCGCGAGCAAGCTCTTGTTGATATTCAAATCCGTAGTACCAATCGGGAGCTGGCACATACTCGAACTCCTTCTGGCTCACCTGCATATACAGCCAAGGGAAGCCATCGTAGAGCTTACACTTCACACCACTTGCCACAGGATACGAACGTCCGTCGGCCTCCATATTGGCCTTCGAGAGTGCATGACGATCGCGGAAGGCTAGGAATGGGCGCAACTGAAGGGTGATCTGATCAGACTGACTCTCCAAAAGTGTGTAGCGCACCATCAGCTGAGTGCGTTTGTGAATCCAAAGAAGCTCCTTTTTGAGTAGGACATCGCCCACACGATAGGTGATCGTTGGGGTTGGGGTATACTCGAAATCGGTAATATATTTGTGTCCTCTAGGCTCGTAGACACCCTCGAAACGGTGTAAGGCTAGATTGAATCGTTGATCCTCGTGAATAATTGTTTCGTCCAACGAAGAGAGAAGAACGAAGTCTCGCTCACTATCGTCGATTGGTGACACAATTAGTCCATGGTATTTTCGTGTGTTGCAACACACGATTGTTGTGCTCATGTAACCACCTCGCCTATCGGTTGCTAGCATTTCGCGCTGCAACGAATACTCGAGATTTCCAAGTTCATTCTTATCAAATGTCAATGCTCCCATCGCTATTATTTTTAAAAGTTACCCAAAGTTAATTAAAAAAATCTGGAAAAGCAAAGCATTTCCAGATTTTTTTATAAATTTTTTAAATCCACTTAACAAGTGAAAAGTCCATCCTGTAGGCCAGATCCTCGTTTTTAGGGAATACTCTCATGGCTATATCGAAAGTTCCGGTCTGCTGTGGAGTGTAGTCTAAAGCGTAAGTTTGGATGTTGCCATCAGTTGTAACTGGCAATAGCTCAGCGGTCTCGACGATCTTTGCGCTCTGACCGTGCTCGATCTGATTTGCGATAACAACCTCTACTCCAACATCGTTTTTAGTGAGGTTCGCTAGCGACATAGTCACCTCGAGGTGGTATGGAGTACCAACATAAACTTGCTCGCTATCCAAATGAACACGCTTCACATCGATCACACGGATCTTCTCCCACTCGGCAGAAACTTTGCGCTTCCAAGCTGCGATTTGGCGTGCCTTGCTGAAGTTATCGGCGATAACCATAGCCTTGCGCTTAGCCAATTTATTGTAGAAACGATCCTCATAATCGATGATCATTCTATTCATTGTGAAGTTCGAAGCCACGTCGGCAACACAACGCTTAACGGCACCAACCCATCCGTGAGACATGCCACTTTCGTCGTCGCGACTATAATATAAAGGCGCGATCTCCTCTTCGATTGTCGAGTAAACCATCTCGGCATCCAGCTCATCTTGGTGACCTTGGTCGGTGAATGTGCGCTCCATTGGCAACATCCAACCAGCACCCTGGCGGTAACCCTCAACATACCATCCATCAAGAACAGAGAATTGAAGAACACCATTCATCACACACTTCTCGCCCGAAGTTCCCGAAGCCTCCAATGGACGTGTTGGTGTGTTGAGCCATACATCGACTCCTTGAACCATACGACGAGCAAGCTCCATATCGTAGTTCTGCAAGAAGATGATCTTACCCAAGAATTGTGGCATCGACGAAACCTCGACAATACGCTTGATTAGGTCTTGACCCGGAATATCATTTGGGTGAGCCTTACCTGCGAATACGAACTGCACGGGGCGCTCAGGATTGTTAACAATTGCCGACAATCGATCCAAGTTTGTGAACAACAGGTGTGCACGCTTGTAAGTTGCAAAACGACGCGCGAAACCGATTGTCAAGATCTTTGGATCGAGGCTCTCCTTAACGCGAACCATTTGGCTTGGAGAGTCGAAACGCACCTTCGAAGGATCGCTATAGCGACTGCGGATATGGTTGATCAGACGCTCCTTGAGCTGCATGCGAGCTGCCCAGAACTCCTCATCGGGAATGTTGTGAACACCCTGCCATGATGGGATGTCGTATGTGTGGCCCACATATTTTGGGTCGATATACTTAGCGTACAAACGGCGAAGGTTCGATGCGATCCATGTTGGGAAGTGAACTCCATTGGTCACATAACCGATGTGCAACTCATCTTTGAAGTAGCCAGGCCACATCTCGGCTAAGATCTCTTTTGAGACCTCACCGTGAAGCCACGACACTCCGTTGACCTCTTGCGAGAGATTACATGCCAACACCGACATCGAGAACTTCTCGTTTGGATCGTTGTGGTGAGCCTTACCAAGGTTAACATATTGATCCCAGCCGATTCCCAACTCGTCGGCATAGTGCGACATATATTGACGAATCATATACTCGGGGAATGCGTCGTGACCCGCAGGAACTGGCGTGTGAGTGGTGAAGAGCGACGATGAGCGTACCACCTCCAAAGCCTCGGTGAAGTTCAAGCCCTTCTCGCGAACCAACGAGCGAAGGCGCTCAACACCGATAAATGCGGCGTGACCCTCGTTGCAGTGGTAAACCTCTTGACGGATGCCGATTTGACGAAGCAGGCGGCTACCACCGATACCAAGCAAGATCTCTTGCTTTAGGCGGTTCTCCCAATCGCCACCATAGAGGTGGTGAGTGATCTGCTTATCCTCGGGCAAGTTACCCTCGAAGTCGGTATCCAACAAAAGAAGATCAACGCGACCAACTTGACAACGCCAAACGTGTGCCTCGAGCTTACGACCAGGTAGACCAACTACCACTTTCACCCAGTTACCCTCAGCATCGCGCAGTGGTGTGATAGGCAATTTCGAGAAGTTTTGCGCCTCGTATGTAGCTTGCTGTGCACCTTGCGATGAGAGCTTTTGAGTGAAGTATCCATAGCGATACAACAGACCTACGGCAACCATAGGGACGTTGCGGTCAGAAGCCTCCTTGAGGTAGTCTCCGGCCAAGATTCCCAAACCTCCCGAGTAGATCTTGAGCGATGAGTGAAGACCATACTCCATTGAGAAGTATGCGATCTTTGGCATCGATGGCTCTGGCTTTTCGGCCATATATTCTTTAAACTCAGCATATACTGCGTCCATCATCGCCAAGAATTTCTTATCCTTTTCCAACTCCAACATTCTTTGAAGCGAGAGTTTATCGAGAAGTGCAATTGGGTTGCGCTCAACCTCTGCCCACAAATCGACGTCGATATACTCGAATAGGTCGCGTGCGCCAGAAGTCCAGCTCCACCACAAGTTGCGAGTCAACTCCTCGAGGGCGTGCAAGCGCTCAGGCATAACTCGCTCGACCATCATGCGGCTCCACGATGGAGTTTGATTAACGACTGTTGGAAGGGTGTTGGTGATCTCTTTGTATGAGTTGATATCCTCGCGCACTGCACGTTGAGTGCGAGCGATTGAGTTCTCCAAAGCGATTGAGTAAGCTTGCTGGTACGATGAGAATAGGTTCTCCCAAAGAGCTGTGTTTGCCACAGCCTTAGCATTTTCACGAAGCTCTGCGATACGCTCCTCTCCGAGTGAAGCGAAGCGACGGATAGAGTCGGCCATATCGCCAATAACAACTCCATCGTTATAATCGTCGCGCTTGATAACCTCAACAGACTCGTGACGAGCCAAGCCATTGACCCATGCACCGAAACCAGCCAAGGTAGTGGTGATAGTTGGGATTGAGAAGGCTACAGACTCAAGTGGAGTGTAGCCCCATGGCTCGTAGTATGAGGGGTATGCGGTCATATCGATACCTGCCAACATCTCGTAGTAGCTAAGGTTGAAGATACCGTCGCGGTTGTTGAGGTATGTAGGAACGAAGATCACCTTGACCTTTGAATCTGATGCTGCAAGCGCAGAGTCGTTGAGCGATGAGATCACCTGATCCCACTCCTGATTTTCGAGGTAGTGAGTAGAGAATTTACATTGCGAAGGGTCGATTGGCGAAGATGGGTTTGCCAAGTGAGCCTTCAAATCGTTGCGTGCACCGTAGTTTCCTGCAGGAACGGTGATGTAGGCCAAAATCTCGCGCTTTAGCGAAGGGTCGTTTGCCAACACCTTCAACGACTCCAAGAAGAGGTCGATTCCCTTGTTGCGGTACTCATAGCGACCACTGGTGCCGATGATAAGTGGATCACCCTCGAACTTAGTTTGAAGAGCAGCCTCAGCAACTGTGATCATCTTCGAGCGAGCCTCAGCGCGTTTTGCCGCGTACTCATCACCCTCCCAAACGAAATCGTTTTCGAAACCGTTAGGGGTAACGCAATCAACTTTGCGACCCAAAAGAGCTTTACACTCCTCGGCTGTGATTTCGCTCACCGTTAGGAATGCATCGTGGTGCGCAGCTGCCACCTTCTCGATTGAGTGTTTTGCGGTGACGTTGAATTGACGAGCAAGCTCATCGGCATTGAATTTATCGAGGTCGTTGTAGAGTGGCAAACGGTTGCCAGCGATGCAACGCCCCATAACTGTAGCGTGTGTTGTGAATAGCGTAGCCACATATGGAGAGTGCTTGCGAAGATATAGACCTCCCGAAGCTGTCATCCACTCGTGGAAATGAGCAGCAACCTTATCGGTCGATGAGCAGAAGTGATCGACGTAAGAGGCGATAACCATACCCGAAACATATCCAAATAGGATCGACTCAACGTAGTCCCATTGTCCCGAAAGAGAGTCGACATTGTAGCTCTCCCACAAACTCTTCAAAACTTCGTCTTTGCGAGCGAAGATCGATGTGAAGTCGATAAGGATTACAATTGGCTTGCCTACGACATTCCAACGACCGATTCTAACGCGAAGGCCATCGGCATAGAGGCTTTGGCGCCAGCTCTTCAAGAGCTCTTGATCCTCTTCGAATTCTGGATTGCCACCCTCGTGTGAGAGGTCTGGGCCGAGCAACATATACTTGTCGCCCATCTTAGCGTTAACGGTTAGTGCTTTGGTAGCAATCACGGTGTGGATGCCACCTACTTTGTTACAAACCTCCCAACTCACCTCGAAGAGATGATCGGGGGTCAACTTGACATTACTCATAATAATATTATTTTCTTTGTAATAATTATAACGCGTTTAAGGTCTGGTAGATAATATGTAAAAACCTCGGCTGCAAAGTTACTAAAAAATTTGATAAAATATCTAAACTTAATGATAATTATCACAAATATTTAACAATTACAACGTTATAAATTTCCCTCAAAGATAAGGCCAGTAAAATATTATTAATTAAAATCATTAACCCTCAGACAGTTACAGCTAGCAATAAAACAGAGATTCGATGATCAAGTCGGAGATTAAAAAATGGTTGGCAGGTATGAAAATTCGGCCATTTTTTACACTTAGCTTACCCTCTTGCAACCAGCGCTTTACGTTCGAGAGAAAAAAATCAACGTACTTTTTCTCGAAACGCTGCTCTAAAATTGCCAAATCTACCCCCTCGCAGCAGCGAAGAGAGGTCATTATAAACTCATTATAGTGGTCGCAAGGTGTGAGATTTTCGTGCTCATAGCGCGCAACACCACCAGCAAGATAACCCACAACAGACTCCACAGCCCAGCGACGCACACGACCATTATAGGAGTGAGCACCAGCGCCAATACCCAGATACTTCACCCCCTGCCAGTAGGAGGAATTATGGCGCGAGCGGAAACCGGGCTTTGCGTAGTTCGAGACCTCGTAGTGTTCAAATCCCGCGGCGGTGAGCAGCTCATCGACTATGTGATATTCCAAATCGCTCTGCTCCTGACTCACAGCTTTTAGGGCACCGCGAGCCGCCTTACGCCCAAAGGGGGTGCCACTCTCTAGGGTGAGGTGGTAGGCCGAAATATGTTGAACATCTAAGGCAAGGGCCTGCGCAATAGAGCCTCGCAGGATATGCTCACCGAAGCCATCCACACCAAAAATAAGATCGATTGTGATATTCTCGAAGCCAGCTTGGCGAGCCATTGCGACAGCCTCGACAGCTTGCTGCGATGAGTGGCGACGATTCATAAATTTTAGCTCCCGATCGTCGAACGATTGAATGCCGATGCTCAGGCGATTGATGCCCGCCGAGCGCAGCGACTGTAGATATTCGAGGCTCAGATCGTCGGGGTTCGCCTCGAGGGTTATTTCGCTCACCCCACTCACATCGTAATGCGCGGCGATATGATCGAGCAATCGGGCAAGATCGTCGGGGTGAACCAGCGAAGGGGTGCCACCTCCGAAGTAGATTGTCCGCAGGGGCTCACCCTCCAAAAACCCCCGTTCATCGGCAATCTCACGCTCCATAGCATCGATCACTCGCGGCAGCTCTTGGAGCTTGGCACTCTTGAAAAAGTCGCAGTAACCACACAT
Organism: Rikenellaceae bacterium; assembly: GCA_044433805.1. GTDB lineage: Bacteria > Bacteroidota > Bacteroidia > Bacteroidales > Rikenellaceae > Alistipes. Next base: position 11,061 of record JAWXTD010000007.1, on the reverse strand, counting down.
GCGCTTGCAGAAAGGGATATGTAGATAGATTGCCGACATAATTTATAGAGGAGGTATACCTATATTATATATATAGGGCTTATGAAAATTACAAATATGAGATCCTATCCTCCTCCTCCAAATCGAATGGAAGTTGGCGACTGAAGCTCTCGCGACACGAAATTGTGGTCTCCGAGCGGATAACACCAAGCGGCTTGAGTTGCGTCTGGATAATGCGCAAAAGGTGGCTATTGCTGTGGGCGTAGATCTTCACCAAAAGGTCGAAAAGGCCAAGGGTGTGGTAGCACTCCACCACTTCGGGGATCTCTTTGATCTTCTCCTCGATCTCGTGCAGGCGGCTAGCTTGATCAAAACTTAGGCTCACGTAGGCACATGTCTCGAAGCCCACCTTGGTCATGTCGATTGTGAATTGCGAACCTGTAATGATGCGCTGCGCGGTCATGCGTTGAACCCTTTGGTGCACCGCTGCACCCGACACATTACACAATCTGGCCACCTCGAGGAATGAGATTCTTGAGTTGTTAGCTATATATTTTAGGATTTTGATATCCAATTCGTCGACTTTATACTCCTCTACCATGATACATTTGGTTTATTGTTTCGACAAAATTAGTGAAAATATCATATTTACAAAATAAAATAGAAAAAAATATTAATCTTATAGCAAACATAGTTCATTTACATAGATTATAAATATTGAAAAAATTTTAATAAATCTCTTCTCGGAAATTTGAGGTCACACACGCAAAGTGCCCTATATTTGCAGTGTGGTAATAAAACAGTAGTACTAAAGTTTCTTTTGAGAGTCGACACTCAAAAACGTTCTTTAAAATTCTTAATTACTTTTTTATCAAAATATGTTAGGATTAGTAAGTAAACTTTGTTACCTTTGTCTCTAGTTATTTTAATGCAAAGGGCATGATACTTATTAACTCACAATTTTTGAAGATTGCACGCGACAGTGTGCAGGAGAAAGCCAACCAGCGAATCTCGATCTTTAAAGCGGTTAATCCAAACGCTAAGATCATCGAGCTTAACGCGGGTGATGTTGTTCGCCCATTGGCACCGTGCGTAATCGAGGCGATGAGCAGAGCCCTTGCGGAGTTCTCGCAAACAGAGACATTCCACGGCAGAGGCCCAATCGAAGGGTATCAATTCCTGCTCGACGCAATAGTAAAGCACGACTTCAAGGCACGACGCATTAAGATCGACAGTAGTGAGATATTTATAAATGGTGGTACAAAATCGGAACTTGCAGCAATTGGCGACATCCTTTGCAACGACAATAGAATCGCAGTAACCGACCCGAACTATCAAACTTATATCGACACAAATGTTATCTCATCGCGCGCTGGCGAGCAAGAAGATGATGATCACTGGAGCAACATATTATATATGAACTGCCCCAAAGAGAGTGACTTTATGCCCGACATGTTATGCGAGACCCCCGAGGTGATTTACCTCTGCTATCCAAACGACCCTACGGGCTGCACGATGGACAGAGAGACTCTCACGCAGTGGGTTGAGTATGCTCTGGAGCACAACATCTTGATACTTTTCGACGCAACCTACCAGGCTTTTATAACCGATAAAACAACACCCCACAGCATCTACGAAATAAAAGGTGCCCGGCGTTGCGCTATCGAGCTTCGTAGCTTTTCGAAGAGTGCCGGATTCACAGGTCTGCATTGCGGTTACACGGTTATCCCCAAGGAGCTCAACGGTTTTTCGTTTAGCGCTGGCAAGGGAGCCAACCTCAACGAGCTGTGGCGACGTCGTCAGGAGATCAAAAACTACTCTCCTCCCTACATCGTTCAACGCGGAGCCGAGGCTCTATACACCGCAGAAGGGAAAAAGAGCATTCGCGACAATGTTGACTATTATATGCACAACGCTTCACTCTTGCGCTCAGCACTTCAAAATACACGACTTAACTTTTGGGGAGGCGTAAATTCACCATTCATCTGGGTTGAATCGCCATACCAAAACTCTTGGCAGCTATTCGACGAGCTGCTAAACAACTGCAACATCCTATCATCACCAGGCCAGAGGTTTGGCCCAGCAGGCAAGGGTTATATCCGACTCAGCGCCTTTGCCGACCAAACGCAGGTGACAATAGCTTCGAGCAGACTATCCGATTTGGATATCTAAAGTGAGGCAAAGTAGTTATCGCCCTACTTAATTCACAAAAAAACCACAACAAAAAAATTAGTTTAGGAGACCTTGAAAAGGGCATCTCCTAAGATTTCACATGCATATATTAATCATTTAAATTTAATACAATTATGAAAAGTTTAAAAGTTACATTCGGCCTTTTGGCAATGGCGCTTTGCGCAACAATCTCTTCAGTGTCAGCACAAGTAACATTGGGTGGTGGTGTAGATATGGTAAGTACTTACGTATGGCGTGGTGCATATTGCGGTGGAGCAAGCGCTCAACCTTATGCTGAGGCAGCAGTTGGCAACTTCGCAGTAGGAGTTTGGGGAAGCACATCACTTAACCCACTTGAGGGAGCTAAAGAGGCTGACTACTATGTATCGTATGGCGTTGGCGGATTCTCGGCAATGATTACAGACTACTGGTGTGGTTACGAGGGTGATCTATATGGCGAGGGTCACGTATACGAGGCAACTTTGGGATATACAATCTGCGAGAGCTTCCCACTTTCACTTGCCGTTAGTTACAACTTCTCGGGCGACGACGACAACTCAACTTACATCGCTCTAACATACCCACTTACAGTTGGCGAGGTTGGCCTTGATTTAGGTGTTGGCCTTACTCCTGCAGCTGGTGCATACGCTTCTGACTTTGCAGTTTGCTCGGTTTCGGCTCGCGTATCGAAGGCTATTGCGGTTACTCCATCGTTTGAACTTCCACTCTTTGTTGACGCAATCGTTAACCCAGACAGCAAGCAGGCATTCCTTTTGGGAGGTATCTCATTGAGTTTCTAAGAAATTGAATTAATAATTAACGAATATCATTTAAGATGAAAAAAATTGAAGCAATTATCCGCAAAACCAAGTTCGAGGATGTTCGCGAAGCGATGGTAGAGGCAGGAATCGAATGGTTCTCATACACAGACGTACGTGGTGTAGGTAAGTCTCGCCAAGAGAGAATTTACCGCGGTGTGGTATACGATACAAGCTATATCGAGCGTATCTTGATCTCGATCGTACTTAGCGACGAGAGCGTGAAACCAACAGTTGATGCAATTGCAAAGGCAGCACACACGGGCGAAATCGGAGATGGTCGTATCTTCGTCTACCCAGTTGACGAGGCACACCGCATCCGTTTGGGCGCAAGCTACGAGGCAACACAATACGTAGAAGTTAGAGAGAAGAAAAAGAAATAATAAAATAAGGAGGAACAACTATGACAATTTTAGATGTGGCAACAGTGGTTGCCGATAGTGTTGCGGTAGAGGCTTGTGCAGCTGCGGAGACAGTTGCAGAGGTTGCAGCAGAGGTTGCAGAGGTTGCCGTAGAGGCTACCGAAGCGGTAATGTCAGTTGCCGAGGTGGCAGCGTCGCTCGACACAGTATGGATGCTTTTAGCAGCAATGCTCGTATTTATCATGCAGGCAGGTTTTGCACTTGTTGAGGCGGGCTTCACTCGCACCAAGAATACAGCTAACATCCTAATGAAGAACGTTTTGGACTTCTCGGTAGGTTCGATCATGTATTGGATAATTGGTTATGCGTTGATGTATGGCGCAGGAATCTTTGCCGAGGTACCAGATTTCTTCTGTGCAGGATACCTAGGTGGTGAGTTCGACGGAGCTTCAATCCCACCAGCAGCAGACCTTATCTTCCAAACAATGTTCTGTGCAACAGCAGCAACAATCGTATCGGGAGCAATCGCTGAGCGTACAAAATTCAGCTCTTACTTGATCTACTCTGTGGTGATCTTCGCGGTAATTTATCCTATCTCAGGACACTGGTCATGGGGTGGTGGTTGGTTAGCTGAGCTAGGTTTCAATGACTTTGCTGGTTCTGCTATCGTTCACTCTCTTGGAGGTTGGTTGGCACTTATGGGTGCATGGGTTGTTGGTCCACGTATCGGTAAATACCGCAACGGTAAAGCGGTGGCGATCCCAGGACACAACCTTACAATGGCTGCACTCGGAGTATTCCTACTTTGGTTCGGATGGTTCGGATTCAACCCAGGTTCACAGCTTGCAGCAGCAGGTTCTGACAACATGCTTGGAATCTCAAACACATTCCTTACAACAAACATTGCAGCTGCAGCAGGTGGAGTATTTGCACTTATCTTGGCTTGGATCAAGTATGGCAAACCATCGTTGAGTTTGGCTCTAAACGGTGTATTGGCAGGTTTGGTTGGTATCACTGCAGGATGTAACTTGGTATCTCCAGCTGGAGCACTTGCAATTGGTGCAATCTGTGGATTGGTTATGATCTACGCTGTTGAGTTCATCGATACTAAACTTAAGGTTGACGATCCAGTAGGTGCAATCTCTGTACACGGTGTTTGCGGTACTTTGGGAACAATCCTTACAGGTGTATTCGCAACTGAGGCAGGACTTATCACAGGCCAGACTTCATTCCTTGGTGTTCAATGTCTAGGTGCTGCGGCATACATGGCTTGGGGTCTTGGAACTGGATTCATCCTATTCAAGGCAATCGACATGATCAAGGGCATGAGAGTTGAGGCTAGAATCGAGGAAGAGGGTCTTGACATCTACGAGCACGGCGAGAGCGCATACAACTAGTCGATAACGACACGTAAATAGTCTTAAAAAAGTTGAGTGAGGATAATTCTTCACTCAACTTTTTTTATTGCAATTAATTATATATTTTAAGTTGATTTTGCGATTTTTATCAATTTAAATGATAAAATTATGCGATAATATTGTATTTCTTATGAAAATTTATTAATTTTGTTGCATAATATAAAACTAGAAAATTATGGCATCGTCATTAAAAGATTTTTTCAATAATGCTGAGCATGATAGGATTAAAGGAATATCGCACAAAAACAATATAATTAAGCGAAATATCATTGCCTACATGGCTATCAACGGCGAGTGTACCCTGTCAGATTTGACCAAGGAGCTACACATCAGCGTCCCCACGATCACAAAACTTGTACAAGAGCTGGTCGAGGAGAATATCGTAACCGACCTAGGCAAGGTCGAGACCCCCGGCGGACGTCGTCCAAACGTGTTCGGCTTGGCATGTTCGGCAATATATTTCATCGGTGTGAACGTTGGCCGCAACAACATGTCCTATGTGGTTACCGACCTGCAAAATAATGTAATCAAAGAGGAGTACGACAGCAACTTCGAACTCATCGACCGCCCACAGTGCTTGGAGCACATATGCTCGAGTATCGAGAACTTCATCGCAAATTGTGGCGTCGATCGCTCGAAGATCCTCGGTGTAGGCGTTAGCATCACCGGCCGCGTGAACCCCGAGGCTGGCCGCAGCTACAAATATTTCGTCTCGAGCGAGCAATCTATTCGCGACATTATCGAGGATCGTATCGGCATCCGTGTGCTCTTCGAGAACGACACTCGCGCACGTTGCTACGCCGAGTACAACTGCGACAAGATGAATAGCGACTCCGATGTGCTCTACCTTCACATGGGTCTTGGCGTTGCGATCGGTATTGTTATCGATGGCAAATTGTACTACGGCAAGAGTGGCTTCGCGGGCGAATTCGGACACATCCCCTTCTTCAACAACGAGGCGATCTGCGCCTGCGGAAAGAAGGGCTGCCTCGAGACCGAGGTAGCAGGAATCGCAATCGAGGAGAAGATGACAAAGCTTATCGAGAGCGGCGTAAACACCATCCTTAGAGAGAAATACGACCGCCACGAGCCAATCGAAATCACCGACATCATCGAGGCGGCAAAGAACGACGACAACCTATCAATCGAGCTTATCGAGGAGGCTGGCGAGAAGATCGGAAAGGCCGTGGCATTCCTTATCAATATATTCAACCCCGAGAGCGTTGTGGTTGGTGGAAGCGTCTCAGCAGCAGGCGACTACGTGATGCTACCACTAAAATCAGCAACCAACAAATACTCGCTCAACCTAGTCTACAAAGATACCAAGTTCAGCGTATCAACCATGGGGCCAAACGCCAATGCTTGGGGCGTGGCGATGTTGATTCGTAACAAGATTTTGGGGTTATAGAGGTTCTTTCTTACTGCCTCCGGCGGCCGGGGATAGCACCCCCGGGGGTGCGACTACTGTTGCGCTATTGGGCTTAGAGCTATAGTAACCTCTCTTACTGCCTCCGGCGGGCGGGGATAGCACCCCCGCGGGTGCAGTTAGTATTGCGCTATTGGGCTTAGAGCTATAGTAACCTCTCTTACTGCCTCCGGCGGCCGGGGATAGCACCCCCGGGGGTGCAGTTAGCATTGCGCTATTGGGCTAAAAACTTTGCAAGTTTTTAGATTTTAGCAGTCAATAAGTTGTCAGCAAATAAATTTGCACAACTTATTAACTCCTAAAATTTATTAAATGCCTGAAGGCATTTAAACCCAATATCGAGGTTCACACCAATTACATAATGGTTAATGGTTAATGGTTAATGGTTAATGGTTAATGGTTAATGGTTAATTAATAACCTTAAGAAGTTAAACCTCGAGGATTTGCTCATGGCAACCGAAGGTTGACATAGATACATAATAATAGATGTGAGCGTTGAAAGCTCGCTTTCATAAGATCAGATCTATTATTATGTATCGTACAAGCGAAGCGCAGAGCAAATCATCGCAAAAAACAAAAGCAAAAAAAGTCAAAAACGAAAGTTTTTGGATCCAAGCTAGCTTGGTGCCCGCGCGGCACGAGCGCAGTAAGCAAGTTGGAAGAACGGCACGAGCGCAGTAAGCAAGTTGGAAGAACGGCACGAGCGCAGTAAGCAAGTGAGGAGCAAGTTGGGAGCAAGTTTATCTACTTCAAGAAAATGGTAAATATAAATGGCGAAAAAGTAACACTTAGGGCGGTGGAGCCAGCGGATATAGACGCTCTATACCAGTGGGAGAACCAGACCGACCTGTGGCACATAAGTGGCACAGCGTCACCATTTTCGCACCATACGCTCTCGATGTTTATCGAGGCTCAGCGTCAGGATATATTCTTATCGCGCCAGATGCGCCTTATGATCTGCCGCAGGGAGGATCTCGAGGCGGTGGGGGCGCTAGACATCTTCGAATTTGACGTTCTCAATCAGCGCGCCGGGGTCGGAATAATGGTTGCCGGAGCGTTCCAAAGGTGCGGATATGGGGCCGATGCCTTGGCTGCTGTCGAGCGCTATGCCGCTGATTTCCTGCGCATTCACCAATTGTGGTGCAACGTCGAAGAGGATAACCTAGCAAGCCTTAGTCTCTTCACCTCGAGCGGCTACAAGGAGGTTGGTCGCAAGGAGGATTGGAACGCAACAGCCAGCGGATTCAAGGCCGAAATTATGCTGCAAAAAATCCTATAGTAATGGCAATCAATCAGTTAAAAGCGGGGGCAGCACTATCGTACCTGATCATAATCTTCAACATCCTCATTGGAGTGCTCTATACACCACTCTTACTCAGGGAGTTGGGGCAGGCCGAGTATGGCCTCTACTCGCTTGCGGCATCGGTTATCGCCTACCTCACACTGCTGGATTTGGGCTTCGGCAACGCCATTGTCCGCTACACGGCCAAATATCGGGCTGAGGGTCGGGAGCAGGAGCAGTGGGAGCTTTTCGGAATGTTCGTGCGCTTATACTGCGCGGTGGGTGTAGTGGCCTTGGGCATAGGTCTGGCGCTGGTCTTCAACACCGAGTCGCTCTTTGGGGCAACGATGGATGGCGTGGAGCTGGGTCGCATGAGGACAATCTTGATACTCATGTCGCTCAATTTGGCCTTCACCTTTCCGCTATCGATATTCGGATCGATCATCACGGCATACGAAAATTTTGTATTTCAGCGAGTTGTGAGCCTCGTGCGGATTATTTTGAACCCTCTGGTGATGATTATTTTGCTGCTGGTGGGCTACAAAGCCATCGCACTTGTTGTTGTCACAACGATCTTCAACCTCGCCACGCTGCTTATAAATTGGTGGTACTGCCGTCGGAAATTGCATATAAAAATCAGCTATGGCAAGATGCGCTGGAGGCCACTGCGCGAGATCTTCGCATACTCATTTTGGATCTTCCTTAATGCCATAATGGATAAAATTTATTGGAGCTCGGGGCAATTTATCTTGGGTGTCTACAAGGGTGCCGCGACGGTGGCTGTATATGCTGTGGCCATTCAGCTGCAGCAGCTCTACATGATGTTTTCGACCGCCATTTCGGGAGTTTTTCTGCCACGAGTAACAGCTATGGTGAGCAATAACGAGGGCACCAAAGCGATCTCCGATCTCTTCACGCGAACTGGCCGCATGCAATTTTCGGTCATGGCCTTTATCCTTACAGGCTTTATTCTGCTCGGACGACCATTTATAACTCTTTGGGCCGGAGAGCCTTACGCTCTAGCATACCCTATTACACTACTGCTCTTTGTGCCGCTCACCGTGCCACTTATCCAAAATATGGGAATCACGATTCTGCAGGCTCAAAACCGCATGCGCTTCCGCTCGATTGTCTATCTTATCATTGCGCTGCTGAGCCTTGTGGCCTCGATTATCGTGGCTCCGAAGTATGGTGCAATGGGCTGCGCTGTGGCCACCGCTTCGGCACTTTTCGCGGGTCAGGTGGTGGTTATGAACATCTATTATCAACGTTGCGTGGGAATCGATATCGTCGGTTTCTGGCGCGAAATTGGCAAGATGTCGATTGTGCCTATATCGGTATTATTCGCTGGTTATCATGTAATTAAGCAGTTCGAGATAGTGACAATAGCCTCGCTCATCACCGCTGCCGCTCTCTTCTGCATAGTATACATTCCACTCTTCTGGCTCCTGTCGCTTAACAGCTACGAGCGCGGGGTAATCACAACGAGCCTCGGCAAGATAAAATCACGATTCGCACGATGATAAGGCTCGAAGATAAAAAGGATTGCACCGGGTGTGGGGCATGCGCGCAGGCGTGTCCGGCAGCGTGCATTGCGCTCACCGAGGATCACGAAGGATTCTTGTATCCGCAAATCGACACCGACAGATGCATCGACTGCTCACTCTGCCAGAAGGTCTGCCCGGTGATAAATCAAGGGACAGAACGCGAGCCGTTAAAGTGCTTTGCAGCACGTAGTTGCAGCGACAAGATAAGACGAGAGAGCTCCTCGGGTGGACTCTTCACGCACCTGTCACAGCAGACAATCGAGCAAGGGGGAGTGGTATATGCCGCAGCATTTGACACCCAGTGGCAAGTGCGACACACATCTGCCCAGAGCATCGAAGAGCTTGCGCCATTTCGCGGTTCAAAGTACGTGCAGAGCAGAGTCGAGCAGACATTTATCGAGGCGCGCGAGGCGCTGCAAAGCGGTCGAAAGGTGCTCTACAGCGGCACTCCATGCCAAATTGCAGGTCTAAAATTGTTCCTTGGCAGCGACCAGGAGAACCTGCTCACCGTAGAGGTTTTGTGCCATGGCGTGCCAAGCCCCAAGGTATGGGGTGAGTATCTGCGAGGGGTGAGCGGGGGTGATATCTCAGCGATTGGATCGGTCACATTTCGCGATAAATCAACGAGTTGGCGCCGCTTCAGCCTTAAAATATGCTCCACCTCGGGGGAGCTTTTGCTCAGAGAGCCACTCGATGTTAACACCTTTTTGAGGGGCTTCAACAAGGGTATCTTCCTGCGCCCAAGTTGCTACGCATGTCCTGCCAAGAGCCATAAAAGCGGTAGCGACATCACGCTGGGCGACTATTGGGGAGTGGAAAGATCGCATAAAAAGTTCAATGACAATAGAGGCACAAGCCTTGTTATATGCAACACTGTCAAGGGGTTAGGCGCCATGCAAGGAATTGACATCATTGCCTCGGAGAGCTCCTACGTGGAAGCGATAAAGTCAAACCCTGCAGCCACCAGATCGACCATGCTCCCTGCCTCAAGGGAAAAATTCTTCGAGGCGATCGACACCGACATGCAGCGTGCGCTAAAAGAGCAGCTTGCACAGAGGCTTCACACGCGCATAATCCGCTCGCTGAAAATTGCATTCTACACAATTCTGAAAAGATAATCAACCAAAAAATAACCAAAATGTCAGAAATTAAAATCATCCAAGGCGAAATTTTCAACGACCACAGAGGTCAGATCTCATCACTCAACAACTTTGATTTTGAGGGAGTTGAGCGCTTCTACATCATTCACCACCCCGACAAATCGGTCGTCAGAGGCTGGCACGGCCACAAGTACGAGAAGAAGTGGTTCTACTGCATAAAGGGCTCATTCACACTAGCATTTGTGCAGCCCGACAATTGGGAATCACCATCCGAAGATCTCACACCAGAGGTATTCACGCTCGAGGAGAGCGACAGCAGAATACTCTGCCTGCCAGAGGGTTACGCCAACTGCATCAAGGCCAACAGCGACGACTCGGCACTGCTGGTATACTCGGGCAAGAAGCTGGCCGATGCGCTCGAGGATTCATGGAGATACGACTCATCGATGTGGGCTGATTGGATGGAGACTCGCTAGGGGTTGCTTGCTTTAACTTGCTTGCTTTAACTTGCTTGCTTTAACTTGCTTATTTTAACTTGCTTATTTTAACTTGCTTATTTTAACTTGCTTATTTTAACTTGCTTATCGCGCTCATGCCGCGCGGGCACCAAGCTAAGCTTGGATCCAAAAACTTCGTTTTTGACTTTTTTTTCGTGCGCTGATTTGCTCTTCGCTGCGCTTGTACGATATATAAAGTGTGCTGAGCTTTTGAAAGTAAACTTTCACGCTCAGCACACTTTATATATCTATGTCAACCTACGGTTGCCATGAGCAAATCAGCGAGGCAAAGCTTAATTTTATAATGTTTAATGATAAATTTTGCTAACGCGTTAACACCTAGGGCAAACGCATGAAAAAATAACTCAACCCGCGCCTGCGAGCACCGCCAGAATTCCCCCTCCTACTGAGGAAGTGCCCACCTCTTTAGAGGTGGAATAGCGCTGACGAGGAGGGGGTT
>JAWXTD010000006.1:0-61812 GCA_044433805.1 Rikenellaceae bacterium | reverse complement strand
ACAAATCACCACTCCTACAGTGTGTTTTGTGATGCCCGAAGTGTGCCACTGAGCCGGAGCATCGTGGATAGCACCGATAAAGATTCGCGACGAGGCATCGGCGCTAACTGCGTGATGGCCAATGTTTCCCGTAACCGACGAGTCGTAGATCGAGACATTTGCCGACTGGCGAACCGTAGCCGCAGCACTAACATCCGTAAAGCGACAACGACGCACCCACGAGTTGACAACGCCCTTCATATCGAGCAGCTTCCAACCTCCATCGTGCAGGTCGTCGGCATGGTGGTTGAACTCATCCTGGAAGTCGCCCACAAAGGCAATATCCTCAACACCAACCTCCTCGATATGGTTAAATTCTTGAACGAACCACTTTTCGCTCTTGGCAACTTGGCGCATAAGTGGCTCCTTGAAGGTTACCACATTGCCCTTAACCTTAGTAACTAGATGGTAGTCATATACTTGCAGGCCGATATACTCCATGCCACTCCAGCCCTTGCCCACCTCATAGGGGCTCAGCTCACTGGCCACAACCTTCGGGTCGTTATTGCTCAGGCGCAGGGTCACCCAATCGCCCTCATTGATAGCAGAAGCGTCGCTAACCTGAATCGAGTAGCTGCCCTTTGCAGAGTCGGCAACAACATCCGCAAGCTTATTATTATAGCCCTTGCCATTGAAGCTAATCAGGATCGGAGCGGTCCATTTCTCATTGGGGTTAGGGGCCCTAAAGGGCTGCTGCATAAATATTTCCGAGCCATCTGGCCCACTGCCCTCACCGCGGATAACGATATTGCTACCCTTGATCTCGATAGGCTCGCAAGGGTCTGCCTTAGTGTTGAACAGGTAGCGGCCACGAGGGAAGAAGATCACTCCACTGCCATGAGCCTCAGCCGCCTCGATAGCCTTCAGGAAGGCCTCGCGATCAGAGATATGGTCGTTTGCCACAGCACCGAAATCCTGCACGTTGAAGATCTTGTGGTCCACATCCGGAACCCCAACTTCGGCATGTCGATAGCCCGCATACGAGTAGTTGAGCAGCGTCGAAGGCTCACCCCTACGCTCCGCTTTTTCATACTCCTTCCAAATTTTTGCTTCTCCCTTGGCCTCGGCCACGCCACCACTAAGCAGCAACGAGGCTAGCGCCATTAGGGCTGTTTTTTTTACTTGTTTCATGTTTTTTTTGGTTTGGTTGGTTTTATTTATTTCTTTCTTACGTTTCTTACTGCGCTCATGCCGCGCGGGCACCAAGCTAGCTTGGACCCAAAAACTTCGTTTTTGACTTTTTTTCTTGCTTCTTGCGGTGATTTGCTCTGCGCTTCGCTTTTACGATATATAATAATACAAATGTTCTTTTGAAAGCTAGCTTTCAACGCCCATTTATATTATTATATATCTATGTCAACCTACGGTTGCAATGAGCAAATCCCCGAGGTTCAAACCTGTACGTAACTTATATGTAGGCATGTAACCTCGATATTGGGTTTAAATGCCAAAGGCATTTAATAAATTTTATATTATAATATCTAAAAACTTACAAAGTTTTTAGCCCAATAGCGCAACAGAGTACGCACCCGCGAGGGTGCTATCCCCGCCCGCCGGAGGCAGTAAAAAAGGCCGTAAGAAAGTAAACAAATAAAGTGAGCCATCAGAAAATATATCGACAGCTCACTTTATATAATTGTTTTACACTACTTAGATACCTAGAGCCTTAAGGCGTGATAGGGCCTCAACGTAGTAGTAATCAGCGTAGTTAAGAGGTACATCGATCTCATTATCGTGAGGGATGCTACCTACAGAGTGCATCAAGATAAACTTGCTATTCTCGCCCAAGGCAGCTGTATATGCATCGGTAGATACCGAGTCGATAACGTCTGTTGCATACTGCAAGTATCCCTTCTCGGGCACGTAGCTCTCGAGCTCGATAAGTGCCGAAGCGGTGATTGTTGCTGCCGATACGTCGCGTGGCTCATTTGGAATGTTTGGAGCGTGGTAATCCCAGTAAGGAACTTTGTCGGCTGGGATCTCGGGAGCGGTCATGATATACTTTGCGATATTCTCGGCCATCTCCAAGTAGATTGGATCTTGAGTGTAGCGGTAGCAAGTAACATAGCCATAAAGGCCCCACGCTTGACCACGTGCCCATGAGCTCTGGTGAGCATAACCTTGAGCTGTGTGTTGGTGGCGAACCTCGCCTGTTGTGCGGTCGTAGTCAACTACGTGGAATGAGCTCCAGTCGTCGCGGAAGTGGTTCTTCATGGTTGTATTTGCGTGAGCGATAGCCACATCCTTATACTTTGGATCGCCGGTGATTTGCGAGATCTCGAAAAGCATCTCGAGGTTCATCATATTGTCGATGATAACCGCGTAGTCCCAGCCACGAGTCGCCTGCCAACCGCGGTCAGTATCCCAGCTAAGGATAGTTCCGGTGATGGGGCTGAAGCGATCAACAAGTGTGTTACCTGCATCGATCATCACATCGCGCATATACTCATCGCCCGTAATGCGGTATCCAGCACCAAACGAGCAGTTGAATACAAAGCCTAGGTCGTGAGAGCTTGCCGAGGTGTGGCTTGCGTAGTAATCTTGGATTGTCGAGGCGCCATTCTTGAAGGCTACATCGCCAGTCAACTCATATAGGTACCACAAAGTTCCAGGGAAGAAACCTTCGGTCCAGTCAAAGCCTGCAGCCTTGATCCAGTGTGTATGGCCATCTTTGCCAATTGTGCGAGGGTTCATACCCACCTCCAAAGCCTCGGCCATCAGTAGGCGAGTCTGCTCGATTGAGTGGTCGAGTCGCTCAGCGGTGGTAGATTTACTTGGTGCCGAGTCGCATCCAACTAGCGCAAGAGCGCATAATGCAGAGATAAAAATCTTCTTCATTGTCTAAAATTGTTTTAGGGTGCCCACCACTTAAAGTGGAACAGGCTTTTGGTTTATAATTAATTTATTTAGTTTCCCGAATCAAAGGTATTGAGATATTTCAATATATAAAGTCACAATTGTACACTTTATGTACACTTTTGTACAAAATATAGGCACTATCGTTCAAACCACTGAAAATCAACCCTCGAATTTACCTGCCGGCAGTTCTATCGATCACCTTGCGCATCTGACATATTTCGCCTTGGTCGGTCACTCCCTCGACGGTAAGAGTGTATGATGTTGCTTTGTCGGCCGTATAGAATTCGAATTCGATGTTACCATCCGCGTCGGGCCGCAAGCCGCCATCCCAAAATATCGTTGTGCGATAATCTGGCGGAAGATTCTCCCGCAGCGAGGCAACCTCATAGCGAGGCTGATAGAAGGCCACAGGACGTTGATAACCCAAGCGGGCAACCTCGACAATCGAGAGTGGCGCGGGCGAGCTACCCGACCAACTACCCTCGCGCGACTCAATCACAAAGACACCACCCGAGGCATCGCTATACATCACAGCGTCGATGCCGTCGAAGAAGTCCAAGCGCTCGATATCGCTGGCCTGCATAAGTGAAACATCTTCATACTCCATATCCATGCCATCGAGGATAAAGCGAGCCATGGTGGTATTGTTCCTGTAGGAGACTCCATCGGGCGTAACGCTCATGCTAGCCATTCGTTGAATGATCATCGGCAGGCTCAAACCCGACAACATATCGAGCTCACTGCGCGTGGTGGAGCGCGTGGAGGGGACAAGCGACGAGGAGCTATCCTCCTTTTGAGCCGTTACATATACAGCATCGATATCGATAAGGTTCATGCCCCCTTCGTAAAAGAACTTCTCTTGAGATTGATTCACAAAGGCTTGCGGGATATAGGCCTCTATGCCCTGCTGGCGTGGCAGGATGGTCGAACGAGTCACCGGAAATAGCTCTGGGGCTATGTTAAGTGTCAAGGTATTACCCCCTTTGCGACCTCGCGCTTGGATAACATAGGTGGTGCTATCGGGAATATCGAGCCCTTTGAGGCTGAAGCGGCTAGTTTGATCGAGCTCAAAGGCGTCGAAGAAGTTCAGCTCGGTATTCAGAACATAGATTATCGGTCGACGTGCAGCATTTCCGAAGAAACCCCTAACATCGCCCGACAGCTGCACCATATCCTCATAAGGAATGGTTGGGTTAGCAGCGCTCGACGACAAGATCTGCCCAAGATCGAAACGACGCCACCCCTGAGTGCGCATCAAGAGATCAAGGTTGTTGTTGGCAACCTTCTCATCGCCCGTAAAGTACAAGCCTGGCTGCTCAACATATCCGTGAATATCCGAAGATAACAGCAAGTAAGAGAGGATATTAACATCACCATCGCTGAACTCCACCGAGCTATCATCGGTCACCGAAACACCAAACTCACCATGAGCCGCCTCTCCGTAACTATCGCGCACATTGAGCTTTGCCCTCACCTTTTCGCGACGACCATAATTTGTCCTATCGGTGCTCAAGCTCAATGCGGGCTGATACTGGGGACGTTTAAAGACCAATCGTTCGGAGATGACCTGATTGTGAGCATCGACAAGCGAGATTATATTTACTCCATCGAAGAGGTTCTCCAAAGGCAGGTAGCTGGCCACACCCTGCTTGGCAATATTCGAAGCAACGATCCGACCGTGAGAGTTGACAATAACATGTGCTCCGGCGAGCAGCTGCGCATCGCTCGCACGCACCTTATATATAAGCTTATCGGCCATAACCACCACATTGACCACCGCACCGGAACCTTGAACAGCTGGGAGATCGAAACGCTGCTCCACACCCTTATCCGACCTTAATACAGCATAATATTGCTCACCCTCACTGGCAAAGAGGTTGACAATGCCCATTCCCAGATAGGTCGATTCAATCTGCCTAAGCGGCTCGCCAGCAGAATTATAGAGCTCCCCCGACACCTCGACCGACAATCCATCCCGACCAATAGCCTTGAAGGCCACAACTTGCGAGGCACCTGCCAGCAGCGCACCTCCCTCGGGGAAGAATTGCACGTCATAGTCAAGCGACATCTCCTGCTCAATTCGCTGCTGCTCGGCATCGCGCTCAGCCTGCTTGCGCTGGGCCCTTGCGCTGGTCGGCTCATCGCGACTTTCATTCGCCGGAATTGGGCTGATGATCTTTATAGCGCGACTGAAGAAGAACTCCTCATCCTTATTTTGCATCCATCGCGTATAGCCCCGAAGCGTATAATCGCCCGGTTCCATCTGCGCCTCGAGCACCATGTGACCGCTGAAACCTGTGCTGTCGCGCTGGATCTTAACCCTCGACAGGAGCTCATCCTTGGGGCTCACAAGCTCCACATAGATAAAGTTCGAGCGCTCCAAAGGGGCATGCGTAATTGCATTGCGGAGGTAGCCCTTGAACCAGATCTTATCGCCCGAGCTGTAGTATGGTTTATCGAGCTGCAGGTACAACTTCTCGTCAATGCCCCGTTGATAATAGGTCGTGATCTTCGAAAATAGCTCCTGCGTATAACTATCGACCAGCTCCTGCGAGCGCGCAACAAACGTCACAGCCACAACAGCAGTGAATAACAGTAATTTAATTATCTTTTTGCCCATGGCACAATCTTATTTTTTAAATTCAACATCCTCACAAAGATATGAAAAATAATCTGATTTTGCTAGGAGTTTCTGCGAAACATTGGCGTGATATTGACAAAAACTGCTCTCTTACTGCCTTCAGCTTTAGCGTTCTTACTGCCTCCGGCGGGCGGGGATAGCACCCCCGCGGGTGCAGATTATGTTGCGCTGATTTGCTCTTCGCTACGCTCATACGATAGATAATAATAGAGATGACCTTTTGAAAGCGAGCTTTCAACGCTAACCTCTATTATTATCTATCTATGTCAACCTACGGTTGCCATGAGCAAATCATCGAGATTCAAACCTTGTATAACTTTATGAGTAAGCATGCAACCTCGATATTGGGTTTAAATTTTGCATTGTAATATCTTGCGCAAATTCATTTGTGGCAAGATATTACGTTGTAAAATCTAAAAACTGCAAAGTTTTTAGCCCAATAGCGCAATACTATCTGCACCCGCGCAGGTGCTATCTGCGCCCGCCGGAGGCATATGAAAGGCCAAAAGAAACCATAGTAAGAAGGCTGGCCGGAGGCAGTAAGAGAGTAAATTTTCACCCCAAAACAATAAAAGGATAAATTTTTGCATTTACTATTATATGGGGTACATCTTGAAAATCTTAATTTTTTAGTGTATCTTTGGAAAGAAAATAAACTTTTAAGTAACAAGATATGGTAAAGATACTTTGGGTCGACGACGAGATTGATCTACTTAAGCCACACGTGCTCTTCCTAAAGGGAAAAGGATACGAGGTCGAGACATGCAACAATGGCTACGACGCGATCGACATGGCCTACGAGACGGGCTACGATCTATTCATCCTCGATGAGATGATGCCGGGAATGACTGGTTTGGAGACACTTCCTAAGATCAAGGAGGCGCGTCCCGATACCCCGGTGATCATGGTCACCAAGAGCGAAGAGGAGAACATCATGGACAAGGCTATCGGCTCGAAAATTGCCGATTACATCATCAAGCCCGTCAACCCCAACCAGGTCTTGCTATCGATCAAGAAGAATGTCCACTCGCAGCAGCTTGTCACCGAGCAGACCACAGCAGACTACCGTTCGGAGTTCGGGCGAATAAGCTCATCGCTGCAGATGGCAACAAACTTTTCGGATTGGTGCAGCATATACAAACGACTAGTTTCGTGGGAGTTAGAGCTTGCTGAGGGCGACGACGAAGGCATCCGCGAGGTGCTGAGCTACCAGAAAACCGAGGCGCAGCAGGAGTTCTCGAAATTCGTGCGTCGCAACTATTATAACTGGATCAACAACCGCTCGGACGAGACACCTGTGATGTCGCACACGCTTATGCGCAGCTCGGTCTTCCCGGTTGTCGACCAGAATAGCAAGACCACGCTGCTGCTGATCGACAACTTCCGCTACGACCAGTGGCGCGCCATTGGATCGTACCTGCGCAGCTACTTCGAGGTGGCACTCGACGAGCTCTATTGCGCGATCTTGCCCACCGCAACTCAATATGCGCGCAACTCGATTTTCGCGGGTCTAATGCCCCTGGGCATCTCGAAACTGATGCCCGACAAGTGGCTCAACGACAACGAGGAGGGTGGCAAGAACCTGCACGAGGAGGAGTTCCTGCGCCGCAATATCCAAGGTTGTGGCCGCAACTACAACATGACCTTCGACAAGATTATCCGCCCGGAGCAGGGACGCAAGCTGCTCGAGAATATGCAACATATCTACGAGGCCGACTTCTCGGTTGTGGTATACAACTTCCTCGACATCCTCTCGCACGCCCGCACCGAGACAGACCTCATTCGCGATCTGACCAATGACGATGCTTCATTCCGCTCGCTAACCCGCTCGTGGTTCGAGCACTCGGAGCTCTTCACGATGCTCAAGATGCTCTCGGAACGCGGTCATACTGTGGTGATTACAACCGACCATGGCACCGTGCGCGTGGATAACCCAGTCAAAGTAACCGGCGACCGCCAGACATCGACCAACCTGCGATACAAGTGTGGCCGCAACTTATCGTACAACTCGCGCGAGGTATACGAGGTGACCAACCCGAAGGATATTCAACTGCCCTCGAGCAACCTAACCTCGTCGTACATCTTCGCCTACGACAAGGATTTCTTGGTCTACAACAACGACGCCAACCGCCACATACGCTACTATCGCGACACATTCCAACACGGAGGAATCTCGATGGAGGAGATGATTGTGCCACTCATTGTGCTGAACCCCAAGGCTATTTAAGGGGCAACAATAATAAATTACTCAAGTTTCGGGAGTAACATTAAGTAGTGTAAAACAACACGCACCCGCGGGGGGGGGTGCTATCCCCGCCCGCCGGAGGCAGTAAGAAAGCGCAGCAAGAGAGCTAAACCTTCAAAAAACCTACATTCTAAATGTCAGAGTAGCAACCACATAGTTGCGATCGAGCGATGTGTTAAAGGTATTGCTGCTTGTTACACTACCACCGTTCTCAACATAGAAAAGTTGGTACGACGAGTAATTTTGGTGATAATTTTGGTATGCCAAATCGAGGGTTGTGACAGACGACAGTTGGAAACCGAGGCCAAGCGAAATATAGTGGCTATCGGTGGCCATTGGCGTTGAGAACTGCGACTCATCCTTGAGCATTGACGATACGTAGCCAGCACCTGCACGGAGTGCCACAGTTGGCATTGGCTTAACCTCCAAACCGGCACGTAGGGTATTGGTTGGCTGGTAGTTAGTCTCGTACGACGATTGATAATCATATGGAGTGAGCTCGCCCGGAGCGTTGCTCACACGGATCCAGTTATACCATTGACGCTCATAGTCCAAACTAACAATAGCAAGGCTTCCGACCTGCAATGATGCTCCTAGCAGAAGCTTCGAGGGGGTGCGGAATTTCCAGCTATACTCGTAGTTATCAATGATTTCGGGCGATGTCGATGTGTTGATTGTGCTCGAGTCGTCACTATTATCCCAGAACATCGCCTCAGTCGAAGTCTCGTAGCTTCGAGTCATTGTGTAGTATGTTGGCGAGTGGTATGCGATACCGATTCTCAAGGCGCGCATAGGGCGCATAATCATACCCAGCTTAAGGTTTGCTCCCGCACCATCGAGCTTTGTCTTTTGCCACAACACGCTGTAGGCTGCCTGCGAGGCGAGAAGGTCTGTATAGTCGGGTGCTGCGTATGCATAACCGCCATCCTCGTAATAGTTATACTCCTCTTGATAGGTGTATTCGGTGGTCTGCACGATCTGTTGCAGCCCCAAAGTTGCACCTATATATAGGTAGTTTCCGATGTTGGCACCAAGGGCAAATGAGTATTCGTCGGCACGTCCGCGTTGGGTCACATCGTATGAGCTCATCACCGAGGCCCTTTGGCCAATGGTGTTTGTTGTCCACGAGCCATCGCCAACCGGGTCGACCAAATATGTGTTGTAGGCGCTCTGCGCAGGCCAGTAGTAGGGATTATTGTCGTAATCCATCATCTTGCTTGTGTCGGGATTGAAGCCTCCGAAATCTAGTTGCCCCATGTAGACATCGACGATTGATGGCACTGTATAGTCGTTGGAAGGGTTGTAGAGAGTCTCCGACGAGAATGACATCTTCGAATTGTAATCAGCTAATCTATTGTATGTTACAGCTGCATTAACTGCGATCACCGATCCCGAAGCATTCTCAGAAACTTTGAAAGTTGCGCCCATATTTGAGAATCCAAATGAGCTCTTGTTATTGCCCTGCCACGATGGTGCCCCAGCTGTTGTTGCGTCGCTAATCATAAGCATTGGCGAGAGCGAAAAGACCTCTTGCGAGAACATTCCCAAGCCGGCAGGGTTGATCGACACGGTCGACATATCACCACCTAGCGAGGTGAAAGCACCACCCATAGCCATAGAACGAGCCGTTCCAAATGGTTGATTTTGAGAGAGTGACGCAATTTCGGTCGGCATCATAATGTCGTGATCGAGCACGGCGCCTCCAAAGCTATATTGACCGTAGGCAGTTGAAGGGATAATTGATAGAGCAGTAAGCGCAAAAATCGCACCTAATAAAAATCTTTTCATAATTTAAATTTCTTGATTTATGAGTTAAGTAGAATAGCCCACAAATTGAGTTCCAAAATGTGAGCTAAAACTAAATATTATACTTTAACGGCTGCTTCGCGATGAGCTCGATGAGCTGCCCGATGAGCTGCGACTGCTGCTTGATGAGCTCGATGAACGGCTGCTCGATGAGCTAGTCGACGAACGGCTACTGCTTGAGCTCGACGAACTAGACGAGCGACTGCTACTGCTCACGCTCGATGATGAACTTCGCGATGAGCTGCTCGAACTGCTTGGAGTTGTCGCCTTCGACGATGAGCTGCTCGAGGTTGTAGCTCGCGAGGTGCTGCTCGGAGTCGACGTGGTTTGCGACGTGCTCGAAGTAGTTGTTTTAGGTACTACGCGACTGTAAGAACCTGTCGATGTTGATGATACTGACGTTCCACGTGTCGCTGTTGACGATGTTGCCGTAGAGCGTGTTGCCGATGACGATGTTGTGGCACGGCTGCTCGAAGAGGTCAATCCGCTGCCTGCGCGCGACGAGGTCGTCGTTGGGCTCACGTAGCTCGAAGCTGTTGTGCGGCCTGTAGATGAAGTGCGACTCACACTGCTCGAAGTTCTCGAGGCGGTTGTTGCACCGGGGATATAGCGACTCTTGGTCGACGAGGTGCCACCGTTTCTGCTTGTGCGATAGTAGTTGCGGTTACTATATTTGTGCGAATAGCTGTAGTGGTTCCAGCGATAGGGGTAGTAGCTTGGACGGTACCATGGATCGTAGAATGGACGATAGCAGTAGTTCCAGTTCCAATAGCCCCACGAGTAGTGGCGATATCCGTAGAAAGAGCTGTAGTAGAATGGATCGTTATACCACGCCGAACGCCAACGATAGGGGTAATAAGCGTAGTTGAAGTAGGAGGTTGGCCCCCAATATCCAAACATCGAAGAGGTGTAAACGGGCGATACATAGACGTTGTCGGCAACGATAATCGTTGAGCCCGAAGGGTCGTATGCATCGGCGTAAACAGTTGCTCCCGAGTAACTTAGGTCGTAATACGAATCTGGCAATACATAGACTTCATTGTCGAACTTACTCAACAGGCTCGAATACTTTGTGTCGTAATCCGAGCGAGAATAACTCGATGAGCTTTGACCCTGCGACGAGGCTGAATTTATCGCCTGCCACTCTGCCATCAACGCTTCGGCCTCGGCCTTACGAGCCTCCGCTTCAGCCTTACGAGCCTCCGCTTCAGCCTTCTGCTGTTGGTATATTGCCGTTTGATTGTGAACTCCGTAGAGGTCGTCACCCCAGCCTGTCGAGCTCTGATAGAGAGCCGAGGTGCAGCTTGTAGTCAGCAACATTGCGACTGCTACAAATAGAGATAACTTAATGGTTTTCATAATAATAGTGTCGTGTTTAGTTTGACATCTTTTTAATTTAAAAACGATTTTCATCCCCGAATTATTGTTTTGCAGAGAATCAACCGAATCTACTATATTTACAAAGATATAAAAATTATCTTGATTCCGCAACAATAGTGCAAAAAAAAGATCGGGCGAATGGATGACAAACATGCTCTCTTACTGCCCGTGGGCGGGCGGGGAGGCAGTAAGAAAAAGAGTTATGCAAAATATTATAAACAACAGCCATAAAAAAGAAAAAATAGAACAAACAAAATGTGAAATGTTGAAAAATAATGTAAAATAATGCCAAAAAGTTTTGGATGTTACAATTATGTTACTATCTTTGCATAACCTTAATCAAGCTAACACGGCAAAAGGCATCAGTTTTAGAGAAGCTAACCACTCTCTGCTGACCTTGAACCGGTAACCTTAAATGACAAATAAGAGGATAACCGACATCTGAGATGTTGATTGTCCTCTTATTTCTTGAATCTGCACCGCGAAGGGCTATGCCTTAGGCCACCTTTAGGCGCACATCTTGAGTCGACTTTGATTTCTCGACCACCACCGTATCGCCATTAGCCAGACCCCCATCGATGATCATCCGCGAGAGTGGCACCTCTACCCTATCGCTGAGTGTTCGCTTGAGCGAGCGAGCTCCATACTTCGAGCTGTAGCCAATTTGAGCCAGGGTATGCTTGGCGCTATCGGTAATCCGCAGCGAGTATCCCAGCTGCTCTATGCGCTGCTGCAAGCGACCTATCTCCAGCTCGATTATTGCCTTCACGTCGTCGAGCGTGAGCGAGCGAAACAGGATCACATCGTCGATACGATTGAGGAACTCGGGCGAAAATGTCCGCTCGATTGCTGCGCGATACTCTCGCTCGGGCTGCTGCTCACTGCTCTGTTTTGTCACCGGGGTGGAGTAGCCCACATGGCGACGTGGCTTTGATGCTGAGTGCGAGCCTACGTTGGAGGTCATTATAATTATGGTATTTGTGAAGTCAATCCTTCGTGCCGAGCCATCGGTCAGGTGCCCCTCGTCGAAGATCTGCAACATGATGTTAAATACCTCGGGATGAGCCTTTTCGATCTCGTCAAGCAGCACCACAGCATAGGGCTGACGTCGCACCGCCTCACTTAGCTCCCCACCCTGGCCATAGCCCACATAGCCGGGAGGAGAACCTATTAGTCGCGACACATTGTGCCGCTGGGAATACTCGCTCATGTCGATCCTTACCAGACCTCGACGATCGTCGAAGAGCCACTGCGAGAGCTCTTTAGCCAGCAATGTCTTGCCCACGCCCGTAGGGCCAACAAACATAAACACCCCCATCGGGCGGCTGGACTCCTTGATCCCCGCTCGCGACAGATAGATCGTTTGAGCGAGCCTCTGCACAGCATCTTGCTGCCCCACCACTCGCCGCGAGAGCTCCGAGGCCAAACCACGCAACCGCTGCTGCTCGCCACACGAAACCCTATGGGCAGGGATCCCCGTCATCGATGTTATCACCGCCTCGACGGCCTCGACCCCCACAACAACAGGCTCCATTTCAAGTGATCGCTGCCACTCCCCACGACGCTCATCAAGACGCGAGGCGAGGGTCACCTCGCTAATACGCGCTTGCGAGGCTCGATCGTAGGCCATCTGCGCAAGCGAGCTACGACGCTCCTGCTGCGCCTCCGATAGCTCATGCTCCAACTGCTTAATATCGCCCGGCAGCACAGAGGCCGAGATGTGGGCACGCGCACCAACCTCATCGAGGATATCGATCGCCTTGTCGGGAAAGTGGCGATCGTTGATATACCTATCGCTCAGAGCGACTGTCGCCCTGAGCGCCTCATCGGTGTACTTCACTCGATGATGTCGCTCGTAATAGGGCGCAACGTTTCGGATTATCTCTAGCGTATCGCCCGGCGATGTTGGCTCGATGAGCACCTTCTGGAAACGTCGCTCGAGCGCTGCATCACTCTCAATATCTGCGCGATACTCATCGAGCGTGGTGGCACCAATCACCTGCAACTCACCTCGCGCCAAGGCCGGCTTTAGGATATTTGCCGTATCCAAACTGCCCTGCGTAGCGCCTGCCCCGACTATCGTATGGATCTCGTCGATGAAAATTATCGTATCCTTCGACGAGCTCAGCGCCTCGAGGAGCTGCTGCAGACGCTCCTCGAACTCGCCGCGAAACTTAGTGCCTGCTACAAGCGACGAGATATCGAGCGAGTAGAGCCTCTTGCCAGCAATGGTATAGGGCACATCCGCCGAGGCAATACGCAGCGCAAGCGCCTCAACAACAGCACTTTTACCTACACCAGCCTCGCCAATCAGAATTGGATTATTCTTCTTGCGACGCGAAAGGATCTCGATCACGCGGTCGATCTCCGTGCTTCGACCAATCACCGCATCGATCTGCCCCCGTCGTGCCGCAGCTGTCAAATCGCGACCAAATTTATCGAGCGGATGCGCTGGCTGCGCCCCAACCGCATGGCCTGCAGATCGATCCACCGCGCGCTTGGGAAGCTCCACTTTAGCTGGCGATTGCCCACTCTGCCCACTATTGTCGCCCAACAGAACATAGCGCAACAGCTCGCCCCGAAGATCCGATAGCGAGATATCGTAGAGGGCCAAAACCCGCGAGAGTGCCGTCGAGCTATCCTCGGCAATATCCACAATCGCATGTAGAGAGGTTACCTGTTCGGGTGAATGCTTCTCGGATAGATCGTTGAGATAGCCGCGATAGAACTCCTCGGGCGAGAGTGTCTCGGCAAGTGGCGACGAGGCTACCATCTGCTGCATGCGCAACTTGAATTGAAAGAGCTGCCAATCTTGAAGTCGCGCAACTAGGAATTGCCTGACCAACGACCCCTCCGACTCCAACATCTCCAAAAAGAGATGATCCTTGTAGGATTTTCTGTCGCTCGCCTTCAGGCGGCTAAATGCCGTGCGGACCACTATAGCGTCCAATATTTTCGAAATTTTACCTTTTTGCATAATCAATAATTATAAGTTATACTGATTAAATAACGCAAAAGGATCATATTTTATTATAGAAAGAGCAGTTTAGAGGTGTCGTATCCACGTTGCTCGGCCAGCGAGACAATATGATTGAGCGTCTCAGAATTCAATGTCGCTGTTCGCGAGAGGATCCACAGATAGTCGGCCGACGAGGAGCCAACAAGCGCCCATTGGTAATCCTCGCCAATGGAGAGAATATTATAATCCGAATAGATCATAGGGACAAACGACACGCGCAAACGCCCTGCATTTGAGGTGGTTACAGCCTTAGCATGCTTCTCGCCCCACTCCTCTTTGCGAGTGTTATAGCCTCGGTTAACGACCTTGATCGACCCATCGTCGTTGAGCGAATAGTGAGCCGTGACATCGACCAAATTACGCTCATAGCGACTATCGATACGTGCCACCTCGTGCCACGAACCAAGATATCGGCCCAGATCCAAATTCTCAACTGTCGTGCAATCAATACCTTGGGCCGCACAGCCACATGAGCAAAAGAGAGATAGAAAAATAGTAGAGATAAAAGTTTTCAACATAGCAATAAAAGATTAAAATTTATGACTCTTTTATTGCATAATTTATACCAATTTCTTGCTTTCTTACTGCCTCCGGCGGGCGGGGATAGCACCGTGAGCGCGATGAGCATGTATTTGCCCTGCCTACGCCTTCTGCCTTGCCAACTTATAGAGCTTCATGCAGCGGCTAATATAGAGATGCATAAGGGTCCACAGGACAATGTCGATAGCGACGATTACGGTGATAGAGACGCAGAGCGACAAGAGAAGATTTATGACAACAAAGCAGATATTTATAGCTACGATCCACCCCAAAGAGCGGCGTGCCGAGAAGCCTAGGGCCATGAATTTGTGATGGATATGGTTCTTATCGGGCAGGAATAGAGGCTTCTTTGCGCGATAACGGTGAAACACTATTCGAACCACATCGAAGCAGGGGACAAGCAGCATGGTGTATGCCAGCACATAATAGGACGAGGCGATAGGGGCATTGGTGTCGGCGTAGAACGATATATTCCAAATTTTCACGGCCATAAGCCCAAGAACCGAACCAATTACAAGCGCTCCAGTGTCGCCCATAAATATCTTACTTCCAGCACCTTTCTTAATGCCGAAGACATTGTGATACCAGAATGGTACCAAAGCACCCAACGTCGCTACAGCAAAGATGCTATCCTCCAACTCTCCATTGTGGAAAAGCTGAATACCATAGACAAGCAGCGCCATGATCGACAGAAGCGAGGCTAGGCCGTCGATACCATCAATAAGGTTTATAGCATTGGTCACAAAGACATAGATAAACAGCGTGACGGGGATTCCGATGTAAGCGGGGATTTCATCGATCCCAAAGAAGCCATGCAGCGTTTTGAAGTAGACTCCAGCGGCAATAATCAAACCACCGGCAAAGATCTGACCGGCGAATTTATTCCTATAAGGAACGCCCAACACATCGTCGTAAACACCTATTATATAGAGCGATAGAAGCGCCAAGGTCTCCATAATCAGACTCACATCAATATCTATTTCAACTCCAAAAATACTCTGAGTAAGGTGCGTTAGCGAGATGCAGAACCACATTGAAAATAGAAATGAGGGAAAAAATGTCAAACCACCGAGTCGCGATGCTGGGACACTATGCACCTTACGCGGATCGATTGGATCGATCAACCTCTTGCGCAATGACAAGATCAGAACGTAGGGCAACATAAATGCTACCAGAACAAAACTGATGACAAATGACAATAAAATTATCAACATACGTTTATATATTTACATTATAAAATTGGTAATACCAATGGTGCAAATGTACGACAAATATCCGATATACTAAATTTTTTATACAGATTAAAGTTGTAATTAACAACACTATAGCTATGTTCAACAGCGCTATTTCTGTGAGTATGAGAGATATAACTAAAAAAGAGAATAACTAAAAAGATTACAAAAGTAAAGATTTTAATAGTTATTCTCTCAAAATCAGGAGCAAAGCCCCCATTAAGACTTAAAACATCAGCACCTATGAGGCGTTGATAATACGCATTGCAGCATCAAGGATCGCAGTGTCGTCAAGCGTTACAACACCACCATCAGGTCCTTGCTCAAAGTGAACTCCAGAAGCAGATTTAGTGTTGCCTCCGAAGTAATTTCTAACTGTCTCTACATCAATACCTTGCTCATCTGCAATGCTTTGCAAGCTGCCGCTAGGAAGTCTATCCTTGATGCGGCGTAGTTCATTAAATGTGATAATCATAACACTATTATTTTTAAGGTTGATAATTTCTACAACACTAAATTAATACTTTTTTAACAAACTACAAAATAATATTAAATATTTTTTACAAAAAAGTGCGCAAAAAAATAGAATGCATTATAAATACATCCTATTTTTAAATTTTAGACTCTTTTTGCCCAGCTATTGCGGCCGCGCAAGTGGGGAATATTACTCCTCTACGACTGCCTCAGTCTCTGCTGCTGTCTCTGCCTCGATCTCGATTGGAGCCTCAGCTTGTGGGATTGCTGCTGGAGCTTGCTCCATCTGTTGCTCGATGATTGCCGCTGCATCTTTTGCTGCTTGCGAGCCACCTGCTGACATTGAGTTACCCATTGCGATGGTTGCTAAAAGGCTGATTACCAAGATTGCAACTGCCATCGCCCAAGTGAATTTCTCCAAGAAATCGGTAGTTTGGCGAACACCCATAACTTGGTTTGAAGCGCCAAAGTTAGCAGCCATGCCGCTTTTAGGACTTTGAACCAACACTGCGAGGATCATCAATACGCTCGCAACTAATACTAATCCAATACAAATTGTATACATTACTCTACTATTTAAATTTTATTTTTCTCTATAATCGCTATAAGTTTGGCAAAGTAAGCACTTTTTTCTGAATTTAACAAACTTAATTTGCGATAAATGTCAATTGCCTCTTGATAAAGGCCTTGAGTTAGGTAAATTTTGGCTAATTCTTCGCTAACAACATCATCATCATCGCTTAAATTTGGCTCAATCTGCACATCGACATCCGAGGGTATCGACTCATCGACAGTGATTCTAAGGTCGGAACACTTCAGAAATCTATCGATCACATCGTCGGGGGCATTGCCCATTAGCGCTTTGATGTCGATCTTGTCGAACTCCACCTGCGACTCGGCCTGCTGCCTCTGCTCCTCGGCCTTTGCCTTTGCCTTACGCCCAAAGGGCCATATTTTTTGAAAAAAGGT
Organism: Rikenellaceae bacterium; assembly: GCA_044433805.1. GTDB lineage: Bacteria > Bacteroidota > Bacteroidia > Bacteroidales > Rikenellaceae > Alistipes. The sequence continues at coordinate 44,608 of JAWXTD010000006.1, read as the reverse complement.
TCCCATATCTCTACCAGTCTGAAGCCGCAGCTTGGAAAATATCTAACACTATCTGATCCACGAGTTCGGTGATCAGCTCATCCTCGACCTCCGTGAGCAGGCTTGTCGAGGGGTAATCCTCGTATGCAGAGAAGCTCTTATTGAACGACTTGCTGTCGTCGATAAGGTTGGTAAAGCGCACCTTCACGCCAATTGTCAATCGGTTCATCAGGGCGTAATCGCCACTCGAAACCGACGAGGTGGTCGAGGTATATGTGGTGATTTCACCCTCGAATGCGAAGTCGCCACCATATGCCACCTCGGTGAGTTTTGTTCGACTGATGAACATATTTTTCAACTCATCGGTTAGCGTAGGGCTCAAAATTGGCGCAACCATAGTTGCGTTATTGGGGAAGTAGGCCACCGAGAATGTCTTTGCATCGACCGGAATCGAGGCTCCCGAGAGCGTATAACTCACTCTAAATGCGCAACTCACGCAGGCTAACAATGCTACACTCAGCAGAATAAATGATATTTTTTTCACTCTAAAACTCTTATTATATATAGGTATAACGATTAATCCTCGTTAATATCCAACTCTTTTATCTTTCTGTAGAGCGTGCGCTCCGACATAAATAACTCCGCTGCAGCATCGCGCCTACGACCATTATGCTTGCGCAACGCCTTTACAATTTGCTCGCGCTGAACATCGGCCTTGGTCAATTCGCGATACTCTTCGGCATAGACTTCGCCTTCGGTAAACTCCTCCCTTTCAGCGACATAAGCGGGCGAGACCGATGGCAGTAGCCCAATGGGGGCATTTTGAGGTTGCGGCATATTATCGACCGCAGGCTTGTGGGTCAACTCGCGCAGCATGCTCTTAAGCTCGAAAATATCCGAACGCATATCGAAGAGCACCTTATATAATAACTCCCTTTCCGACGAAAAATTGTCTGCAGCACCTTGCCCAGTAGCACCCCCCATTACCGACACCGTTGTGGCGTTCTGATCGGGGAGGTATCGTGACAGCACCTCGGCGGTAATCTCGCGACTCTGCTCAATGGCAGATATCTGCTCGGCAACATTTTTCAATTGACGGATGTTGCCGCGCCAATAATAGCCCTCCAAAAGCGCGCGCGCTTGGCCGTCGAGCGTAATTGCTGGCATGCGATATTGCGAGGCAACTTCGGTGGAAAATTTTCGAAACAGAAGGTTGATATCCTCGGGACGTTCGCGCAGTGCAGGCACCATAATTGGCACTGTACTAAGGCGATAGAATAGATCTTCGCGGAATGACCCCTCGCTAATCGACTGCATCAGATTGACATTCGTCGCCGCCACAACCCTCACCGAGGTCTTCTGAACTTTGGCCGAACCCACGCGAATATACTCGCCACTCTGCAGCACGCGAAGCAGTCGAACCTGCGTCGAGAGAGGCAGTTCACCCACCTCATCCAGGAAGATCGTGCCTCCATCGGCCTCCTCGAAATATCCCTTTCGCGCCTCGATAGCTCCGGTGAACGAACCCTTTTCGTGTCCAAAGAGCTCCGAATCGATGGTGCCCTCGGGGATCGCTCCGCAGTTCACGGCGATATATTTTTTATGCTTACGCGACGAGTAGTTATGAATAATTTGCGGAAAAAACTCCTTTCCAACACCGCTCTCGCCCGTCACCAAGATCGACAGGTCGGTGGGCGCAACTCGCAAAGCAACCTCCAAGGCTCGATTGAGGAGTTCGCTATTGCCAATAATGCCAAAACGTTGTTTAACTGAGATTATGTCCATTGTATAAATTGTAGATTTTTCGTGGCACTGCTGCCGATTTTCTTACCATCCTTGCTGCGAGTAACTAGCAGGTGAGTCGTTGCGAGCACCTTCGCGCAGGAACCCATAAAGTATTGAACCTAAGGCAAGTGCCACTGCTGCAATACCTATTATCAACCACCAATCAACACGCTTGCGACCAGTTGAATTGCGGTGCGATCTTCTCGAGCCTCTGCTCGACGAACCATAGCTCAACCCCTCCAAGTCGGGGTCGGGTTCAAAACGCGAGTATGGCTCAAGCGGCGTTGGAGTTCGGGTCTCGGGCTCCTTTTGCACCTGCTCAGGCTCCCTATTCGAATTGCTTTGAGCGGTTTGAGACTGTTCTGCAGACTCCTGCGCCGATGCCTCATCTGGCTCAAGGTCGACTATCGGCTCCGTCTCAACTTGCTCGGGCGGGGTCTGCTCCACGATCGCCTCAAACTTTAATGGGCCACCAGCCTCGGCGCGAAAATTACCGATACCCTCTAAGGTCAACTCGCCTCCATTCTCCTGCAAGAAGCGAACGTCGAAGACCAAACGCTGGATCATGCCGCTGGCCTCCACCTCGCTAACGCCGGCCTGCAGAAGCAGACTGTGCAAAAGGCCATCATCTTTGGTCAACAAGGGCGAGAAGATCAAAGCACGATTGGGCTCCTTGACCAAAAAGGCACCCAATTGCGGAATCACCAGACGGCGATTCTGCTCCAAATATTTCTTTACGACCTCAGCTAACACCTTGCTAATACCTTATAATGATTTATTTGAGGTCAAAATTACGACTTTTCTTTGAAAAATAAAAGCATATAGAAAAAAATAAGGATAAAAGATTGTATATTTCAAAAAAATATTGAAACTTTGCATCGTTGAAATTTTTCAAATCCGATCGAGCTACATTGGATTATTTCGGGCAATGTAGCGAAGATGGATTTTTAATTCTTAGAATAACTAGAGATGAAGAACAAATACATGGACCTGATCGAACAGACGTTCGACTTCCCTCAAGATGAGTTTTCTGTTGAAGATAACTCACTTAACTTCCATGATATTCCTCTGATGGAGCTTATCAAACAGTATGGAACACCGCTCAAGGTAACCTACCTACCTAAGATCTCGGCACAGATAAACCGCGCCAAGAGAATGTTCAATGTTGCAATGGCTCGAGTCGACTACAAAGGCTCCTACAACTACTGCTACTGCACCAAGTCGAGCCACTTTTCATTCGTTCTCGAGGAGGCACTTAAGAATGATATTCACCTGGAAACTTCGTCGGCATACGACATCCATATCATCAATGCACTCTACGACAGTGGCATCTTCGATAAGGATCGTTTCATTATCTGCAACGGTTTTAAGCGTCCGCAATATATCGAAAATATCGCGCAGTTAATCAACTCCGGCTTCGAGAATACTATCCCGGTTATCGACAACAAGGACGAACTGGAACTACTTGATAATTCGATAGATAAAGGGTGTCAGATTGGAATTAGAATCGCCTCTGAGGAGGAGCCAAAGTTCGACTTCTACACATCTCGCCTAGGAATTCGCTACAACGAGATTATCGATTTCTACAAGAATAAGATCAAGAAAAATTCGAAGTTCAAGCTCAAAATGCTGCACTTCTTTATCAATACGGGAATCAAAGATACCGCATATTATTGGAATGAGTTATCGAAGTGTATGCAGCTATATTGCGACTTGAAGGAGATATGCCCCGAGCTAGATTGCTTGAATATTGGTGGTGGTTTTCCGATCAAAAACTCGCTCAACTTCACATACGACTATGAGTATTTGACCGAAGAGATCGTCGCGCAGATCAAACATATCTGCGAGCAAAATGATATCGAGGAGCCCAACCTATTCACCGAATTCGGATCGTTCACCGTGGGCGAGAGTGGCGCTTCGCTATACTCGGTAGTGAATCAAAAGCAGCAGAACGACCGCGAGTTTTGGTATATGATCGACTCATCCTTCATCACTACCCTACCCGACACATGGGGCATCAACCAGCGCTACATAATGCTGGCCGTAAACAATTGGGACAGAGAGTATCAACGTGTATTCCTTGGAGGATTGACATGCGACAGCGAGGATTTCTACAATGCCGAGTCGCACACCAATGCCATATTTATGCCCAAGCTAGAGCCAAACAACCCCCAGTACATCGGTTTCTTCCACACCGGAGCATACCAAGAGTCACTCGGAGGATTCGGAGGAATACAGCACTGCTTGATCCCCGCGCCAAAGCACATCATAATCGACCGCGACAAGGGCGACAGCGAATACTACACCCGCCTCTTCGCCAAGGAGCAGTCGTATAGATCTATGATGCGCATTTTGGGGTATTAACCGCTTGCCTTGCTTGCTGCTAGCTTGCTGCACTCATGCCGCGCCGCAGGAGCGTTCGGAAGAAAATATACCATCTAACCTGAGTTTTAGACAAGAATATCTTATCCAAAACTCAGGTTAGAAGGTTTTTAACGTAAATGGCCTATCGGCTTCTCTCGCGCGAACTCTTGCCGTTGGGGAGTTTCTTGATCATTTCGACCTTGATATCTTTGGCCTCGCCATTTAGGTTTGCGATATTTATGGTGTGCACGGTGCCATCTTTTAGGGTGACAGTCACGCTGTTATCGGCTGTTGCTACGGCACTTTTGATCACTGATTCGCCTTGGTGAGGTTCCATGAGATTGATGAAAACTGCATCCTTACCCTCGACTCTCACGCCAACGGTGCGACGATCGGGATCGTTGCGAAGACCATACGTTACGGCATTTGTTGTGGATGGGTAGTGAGCGTAGAAGATATCGCTTTTCTGTGGCCACAATAGCTGCAGGTCGAGCCCTACACCCTTGTCGTTGAATTCAAACTTCACGCTGTTATCTGCACCCTTATACCACTGGCACTCTTTGAAATACTTATATGGCGATGCTTTTTCGTTGTTGATAACTGGCAGCACCTCACCAACTTTGGCAGCACCATCGACCGCTACAAATCCTAGTGGGTGAACCAAGCAGTCGTATTGACGCTGCTCGTCGGAGCTGATATAATCCACCGTGAGCAGGTAATCGTCGGTCACAAGCGCCAAGCGACGCTGCAAGATTGGCTCTGTGGCGTAGTCGAAGTCGTCCCATGGTGGGAACTTCTCGATATTGTTGAGTGGAATTGGGCGCCAACGCGCTTGGGTCTCGGTAACAGATATCTGCATAGATTTACCTGCGTAGAATAGTGGTTGGCTCGATGGCACAGCCTCTTGCTGCATCTCATCGACAACAACCATATTGTGCGCAGCTGAGGTCTGCACCAACTCCTTATACTCGGCCGAGATGTATCCAAACCAACACATCTCTGTGCCGAAGAATTTGTGGCCATATTTATCTAAGGCCTGCAACGAAGCGCGGTCGAAGTGACCATGCCATCCGCCGTGCGATCCAAATTTTACGTAGGCCTGTAGCTGCTCTTCGCCCACCTTCTCCTTGTTTTGTGAGCGTAGCGCGGTGAGTCCAATATTGGGCAATGTAGCCGACTTCGTACGTGGATCTTTCACATTTGGAAGCTTACCCACACCATAGAACAACGACACCCAACTATCGCGCTTGGTCTTGCTGATAACCCATGCTAACTCCTTGTCACCAAACTCTTTGTATGCCAACTCATGGAATACTGCAGGAGGGAGCAAAGCTGTGTCGTTACTCGCCACTACAATACCGCTCTCGTCCATCATTGGGTAGTACGCAAGCGCCAACTCGCGGAAGGTTCTGTAAGGCTTTTCGGGACCCCATACAGCGAATTTCATGCCGGTAAAGTCATCCTTGGCGTTGTGGAAATCTTTCTCCATTTCGCGTGCTGCGAACTTTTCGCGATAGAGATCCATGCCATTATTTTGGTATATTTGAGCCATTCTAAAGTAGATATCTGCAACCAAATAGCAGTAGTTTATAGTACCCTCGAACCACCATCCGTCGGGCATAAACCCTGTTGCAATTTGGTCGATCATACCGCCTTCGGACTCCACAAAGTAGTCGAATAGCTCCTCGTCTTGGAGGAACATACTCACCGTTACGGCAGCAGCATTCGAGCTAGCTTGGTGATTCATAATGCCGTTTGGCGCCATATCTTTTTTAGATTTTTCGGCGTAAGCTCTCATCGTCGCCTCGATATCACGCTTCTGCTCATCGGTGAAGATATCCTCGCGGCTGTAGAGAATATCGCATGTTGCGGCTAAATAGAAGAAGAAGACTCCTTCGTGCACCTCGACTCCTGTTGTGGCTGCACCCACAGCGATATATCCCGTTTGGGGGTTGCAAACATCTGTGACCAAGGACTTTATTGGTTCGATATATTTATCATCCTCGGTGATACTCCACGCCAAGGCCATCTTGAAGATATTCAAGGTTACATCAGACAGAAAGCCCAAACTCTTCCACGAGAGAATACCACGCTTCACGGTAAAGTCGCGCGATTTTGGGATCTTATAAGAGTCGGCAAAGGCGATTAGCTCCTTGCTATTTTCAGCAGCCCACTCATGGTTTTCGATATTGTCGCGCGCATGCTCTACGGCATCCTGATTTACCAAAAGGCGAGGATAGGTATCCACATTGAATTGAGCTGCCATGAGCGTACCTGTACAGAGCACAAGTAGCGATAGGCAAAATAGTTTTAGGTTAATTCTGTTCATTAGTTAATTTTTTATTCTTTTTCAATTTTTTTGGCACTATCACCAACCTCTTGTCGGCGATACTGTAGGGGAGTTACTCCGGTTTTATTCTTGAAAATTCGATAAAACGAAGTTTTAGAGTTGAAGCCACATCTTTCGGCCAATACATGGAGCATGTAGTAGTTTGCATCCTCTTCTAAAAGCAGTTTCTTGATCTCCTCGATTCTGTAATCGTTGATAAAATCGGTAAACGAGAGATGGAGGTAGTTGTTGAGAACGTGCGAAATCTCGGCAGTTGATAGGCTTGTGGCAGTAGCAAGATCCTTCAGCCTGAATACTGGGTTGCGATACCCCTTATCTTGCTCCAAGGTCTGCTTGATTATCTCCAATATTTCGGCAGATCGTTTGTCTTGAATCGATAGCTGCTTAGAGTTAGATTTGCGTTTGTTGAGAAGAATCAATTTGCGGATCGTACGCCAAAATATCAGATAGAGAAGCAGCAGAGCCACCACCACCGTGATCCAAATCATTGTAGCTGTGCTCAATCCAACGATCAGATAACCGATAAATATAGCCTCGCCCCACGATGTGTCGACATCGCCAACAACTTTTACATAAATCGGATAGCGGCCAACCTTCAATGAGCTGCCAATAACATAGTTATTCGAGCTTGGGTAGTGCCACTTCTCGCCATCCAGACTAAAGGCATATTTATTTTGGTCTGTGCGACGAAAGGCAGGGTCAACAACATTGATTTCGAGCATATCCCGAACATCCGACTTAAGAACATACTCGATCTGTCCAGATCTATTTCGCAAAGAGCGAGCAAGCACCTGCTCCAAAGATTCATATCCATTGACCTTAAAGCTCGACAGATATATCGAACGACTCTGCTCCCTGTTGAGTGCTGGTTGCGATTGTAGTGTATACATACCCGCCTCGGTGCCGACAAAGAATCTATTGTCCGAGAGCTTCAAGGTGGCGTTAGGGCATATATTAGCACTCCTAAGGCCACTGCTCTGCGTAAATTTGATGCTCTGAGAATCCTCCTGATTGTAGCAATAGAGTCCATTGGTTGTTGCAATCCATAAATCGCGTCGGTTATTATCCTCGATAACGCCCGAGATGTGGTCTAACGACGAGGTGGCAAAATCGATTCGCTCCACATCGAAGCTATCGCTATCGATCTTCAACAGCTCAATGTAGTTTCTATCGAGCAGAAGATTATTATCCTTATCCAACACGATAACGTTCGATCTGAAATCGTTGGGCGTATCTTTCAGCTCAACATGATCGATATTATCATTCTTGATATCGAAGCGACACAACCCCTTAGATGTTCCTATCCAAAATAGATTGCGCTCCGAGTCATAGCAGCAAGCATAAATCAACGAAGAGGGCATAACGCTGTTCTCGCTATTCCACAGCTCAACACCCCCAGTGGCGGAGTATCGAATCAATCCATCGAGAGTAAAGAAGTAGAGATCTTGATTAATCACCTCGACCTTATAGACCGACTTGTCGGTGAGTTTCTTGGCCAGATCAGCATCAATATCGAAAGGATAGACCTCGCCCAACTGCTCATCGAGCAGAAAAACACCTCCGCCATATGTTCCAACAATATAGAGGTAATCGCGATAGGGAAGGATCGAAATTACGATATTAGAGCGTATCGGCTCGTAGTTGTCGCTATGAAAATGTTTATATATCTGGCCATCGCGCCACAAGACCAAACCATCGCGCGTACCAATGATAAAGCGGTTGCTAGCTACGCGATATATACACCTAGCACTAATGTCGGCTGTCGAAGGCACAAGCGAAATAAAAGTATCTTCGGGTTGCGAAAAATAGACCCCTGTCGAGTAACTACCCAGCCACAAAAGCCCCTTATTGTCGGCATCGATACATGTTATTGCATTCGAATTCAACCCTATGTTGTTTTTCGTGATATGTTTTACAACTTGGCGATCATTGAGATCATATTGCCATACCCCTTGACCATCGGTAGCAATATATAGCGTATGGCCGGTAAGCGAGAGCGAACGTATAATCTTCGCCTCGCAATTTTCTAAATCGTGCAATATATCTCTCTTGGTATCATACTCATACACCCCACGCCTATCGGTGCCAATATAAATAAACCCTTGGCTGATAACCATATCCGAAAAGTTTGCCCCATCAGAATTATGCAACATCCTTAGCTCGAAGGCCGCCTGTGCAGCACTTTGATCGCATACCCTAAGCCAGTAGAGCCTAGAGTCGGTTAGCAAATATGTGCATTGATCGGACGAGTGGATTGCGACAATTTTTTCACCCTCTAAAAAGGTCATCAAATCTCCGCTATTAAGGCTCTTGACAATCAAACCATTGTCACTACCCATAAGTATATAATCACTCACTTTGGTAACACAAAACAGAGGGCTTTGACAACTCTCATCTAACACGAAGCGATCACGAGTCGCATCAAAGATATATAACCCTTTGCTGGATGCCAATAGCAGTCCTAATTGAGGGTCGGCAACCAAACGATTTATTCTGACAATCGAGGGCGTAGCATTCTGGTCGAGCAACTCATACTGCTTAACACGCACTCCATCGAATCGCGATACTCCATCGGCGGTGCCAATCCACACAAACCCCGTTGTATCGCGGTGTATTGTAGTGACATAATTGCTTTGAAGTCCATCACTCATGGTGATTCGTACATACTCGTGGGCGGCACATATACCAAAGAGCATGCATGAGAATATGGTAGTTAAAAATATTTTCTTGAGTTGTGCAACCATTATAATTAGGTAAAAAAGCTAAACATAATATTAGATTATGGCATATTAAGTAGGGTAAAATAATTATTGGTGTGTTTTTAAGAGTGCTATTGGAGATGAGATTTTTTGCTATTGAATTGAAAATATAGTGGTTCTATACTGAAATTTAATAGTGAAAAATATCGCTCCAAGAGTGCTTTTAAAAATATGGCAATAATTGTTTTACACTACTTATATATCGATTTGCCGAATCAAATATAATAAAACAAGCACTAAAGTGCAAATTTTATATAAAAAAACTCTACTTAATAATCCAGACGCACCTTCGAGGCAATTAGCTCCGATCTGAGGGTCGGATAGTCGACACTCTTTGGTGCTCGATTCGCTGCAAGAGCTTGAGCTGCAACCGTGCCGCTCGCTTGACCTATTGCCATCGCTATTGGGGTGACCCTAATTGCGGCACTGGCATGATGATCGGCTCCAATAGCACGCCCCGTAAGGATGATATTCTCGCACTCATCGACCAATAAAGAGCGCATCGGCACAGAGTATATGCCATCGGCCTTCGGGCGAATCGAGTCGGTATTTTGTCCATCGGGCGAGTGAATATCGATTGGGTAACCACCCAATGCAACTCGATCATCGAATGCCACGCCACCCAAAATATCATCGGCACTAAGCACATAACTTGCCTCCACATGGCGCGATTCGCGAATACCGATGTGCGCGGGGGTTCCAATTAAGGTTGCCGATTCGAAACCGGGTACATACTTCTTGAGGAATGCGAAGAGTTCGTGGCACTGCTTGCGGCCCAAAATCTCGGCACGCGAAAGTTCGAAAGCATCCGTGGGGTTGCAATCCAACACACGCGAGGTGTTGAAGATATAGACTCCGGGGGTGGCCGTCTCGAAGAAGAGGATGTTTGCTCGGGGGATCGAGATCTCACCTCGCTGCTTTGCCTGCTCCCACAAATCGTAGAAGCCCCACATCGATACGCGGCTCGATTTGGTGAGTATCTCGGCACCCTGTGCGCTGCGCTCGTGATCGACAAATTGGTCCCAATTATCGGTGATGTAGCCTCTTAGCTTTGCGCTGTCGACTCCCGCTACCTTCAAATTCATTGTCAGCGGTTGAGTCTTGTTATCCTCTTCGCGTCCCAAAATATATGGCAACCAGGCCAGTTTGGCCAATTCGCTGTCGCCCGTAGCGTCGATATATATCTTGGCTTTAAGCCTCAGCACGCCACATCGGTTGTGGATATCGATAGATTTGATCTTGCCATCTGCTGCGCGCTCTGCGGCGATCAATCGCGTATGAAATAAAATATCGACTCCTGCCTCTGACAACATCTGCTCGAGCACAATTTTTAGCCCCTCGGCATCGAATGGAGTCACCGTAGAGCAGTAACCCGTGGTGTCAAAGATGTGGCCAGTGCTTGCGCCCATAGCCTCCAATCGAGCGACCATCTCTTGTGGTGTTCCGTATACAACCTGCTCACCGGCGCCATTGTGGAAGCTCATCATTGGGCCAACTCCCATTGCTGTGAGTGCACCGCCCAAGAATCCAAACTCCTCGACAAGAAGCGTCTTAGCACCACCTCGAGCAGCAGCTAGTGCGGCATGAGAGCCCGAAGGACCTCCGCCAATCACCACCACATCGTATTTATTCATTATCTCTCTATTCATGATTTTTCCTAATTAAATAATGATCGGCCAAAGCTACGACAATAACAATTATTGCACCCGTAGGGTACCACCAAAACGCACTAACATTCATAGAGTTGAGCCACAAAATAAATAGTATAGAACATATAGATCCCACCAGAATCGAGACAAAACGACCTTTGCGCATAAGCGACAGGAAGGCCACACCGATCAAGATTCCATATACATAACCGGGCATTTTGAAGCCCAACGATAGCAACCCTTGAGACTGAACCAGACTAAATATACATCCCAATGCGCAAAGAATAACGCCCCACACAACAATTGCGCCCTTCGACAAACGCACGATGCTCTTCTCGCTCATCTGCTTCATTTTGGGGAACAATTGAGGGCCAATGCCCATAATTGTAGTTTGAGATAGTGCTGCCAAGGCTGAATCTAGTGTCGAAATTCCTGCTGCGAACATCGCGGCAATGATCAATCCCGAGAATCCATCGGGCAGCTGCGTTGTCACAAAATAGGGGAAAATCTTATCGGGCTCGCTCACCACCGCCTCGGCCATTTCTGCCGAAAGTGGATTGAGGTGATAGAACGCTACGAGTGCCAAACCAACCGCCAGCATGATCCATGTGGTAACAGCTCCAATAGCCGAGAATGCCACAGCCTTGCGCGCCTCTTTGATATTCTTACAACACAGAGCCCTTTGCGTGGTCACCTGATCGATAGCATCCGAACCAAACTCGAAGAATGTCGAGCCAAGAATACCTACCCAAAGCGTGTAGGTTTTGGTGGGATCCAGCGATATATCGAGCAGCACCAATTTAGCTTTAGAGTCGGCAATAGCGATTATCTCGCCAAGGCCCCCCGGAATACCATCAACGGCAAAGTAGAGCGCAAAGAGAGCTCCAACAATAAAGATTATAAATTGGATAACATCTGTCCAAACAACCGTAGCGATACCGCCAATATAGGACCACACAACAGCAAATGCTGCCACAATAACAATACATTGGAGCGACCCCAAGCCAGTAATAACACTTAAAACTAAACCTGTACCAACTAACCGAACACCCTGACTTAGGGTAGCTCCAAGAAGAAAGAATAGGCGCGAGAGTTGACTCACTCCTCGACCTAATCTATTTTGTATAAAATCATAAGGGCTAAAAATATTCTCTTGATAATACTCTTTGAGCAAGACAAAAACAAAGAGAAGATTTCCCAAAATAAAACCTATAGTCATCTGAATATAGCTCATATCGCCCGTAGCCGAGAATACAAAAGCTGGCACAGCGATAAAAGTAGCGACACTCGTCTTTGTGGCAACCAACGACAGCGAGACTGCCCACCACGGAAGATTTTGCCCACCACGGAAGAAGTCGTCGACACCCGTCCCTTTGCCCTTGATCTTCTCGCCAATGAGCGTTGTTCCCAACAGCATCACCGCCAAAACGATCCAATTGAGGGTCGAAAAGTGCGATTGTGCATCCTCGCTCCCTTGAGCAAAGAGCGAGGTGGGTAGCACAAGCGCAAATGCTAAGAGCAGCAGCAGTGGCGATAAGTTTTTAATATTAATATTTTTCATTACTCCTGAGTTTAATGTTTAGGTAAGAGGGGTAATTTTCGCCCACAATTGTTCCTGCGCCACTTGCGCCTACGCCCTTAGTTATTGAATCGCCGAAACATACGACTCTTTTGTAGCGAGCCGCCAGATTATTCACTAAAAAGTAGTGCCATATAATCTGGCCCATCAATGTGTAGCCTTCGGCCGTTGGATGCACTCCATCCTCCTTGCGGCTATTGACCTCATTGCGGATGTATACATCGGTGTTGTGTTGCGGAATTCCGCGCTGCGTGAACTCCTCGAAGAGGTCGACAAAGTGGCAATCGAAGCTTTGCGATAAAGCTTTGGCAATATCTCGCGCTTGGCTCATCAAAACATCGGGATGAGAGGTAAATTTGCTCTTATCATGACGCTTGAATAGATACTCACTGTCGGCGGGCAAAGAGGAGAGCAACATCACATCTGACCCTGTGGCTTGAATTCGCTCGATGATCTGCGTGAGGTTCTCCTTGTACTGGGCCATAGATATCATCTTGCTGGAATTGAGCATATCGTTGGTGCCAACCATTACAATCGTCAGATCGGGCTGCAGGGCCACAACATCTTGATCGACTCGCGCGAGAAGATCCGACGAAGTATCCCCAGCCACACCTCTATTGAAGAGTTCGAATTGCGTTGCAGCAGACTCAACACTCTGATTTACGCCATTGGCAAAGAGGCGGCAATCACCACTCAAAGGGGTGAAAAAAGCAAAAGCTAGCGAAAGGGTGACCAGCACACCTCTTGACAATTTCGTGGCGTTCATTATTTCTATTACTCCTCAATTAATGTCCATGTGTTGCCCGATCCAGCATTAGTCTCGGTAACATCCATATTATTGGTATAAATTGTGTTGCTCGACGAACCATTAGTAATCACGATCGGCATGCCTGTTGTTGTGGTAAGTTTTGTGCTCTTAGCAACTGGCGAGTTCGAACCATTGTGATCGTAGTAGTAAGATTCACCAAAGGTGATTGGAAGTTCATTTACACGCTTCTGGCCATTATAGTTGCTGAGAACGATCACGTTGTTACTACCGGCAATCTCCACAAGGCGGTCGGGTGAGAATCGTGTATCCTCTGGCTCATCGGCCATCAACTCTACTTGAGCATAGCCGCTATTGCGGTTGTAGCTGTTCGAAAGAAGTGGTCCGTAGAGAGCATCGCCCACGCAGTTTGTGATTGTCGTGTTGCTCGAAATCATAAAACCAACCTCAATATTTCCGATCGAAGTACATCCATCGATTGTCATAGTTGCCGATGTTGCGAACTCCAACATATAACCACGACGCATATGTTTCACAGTTGTATTCTTCACAGTCACATTTCCGGTGTCGGTGGTGCTGTAGCTCGCAGCGTTCGCGTAGGTACGGATGCCATCCTCTGAGAGTGAACACATATCTCCGCGTGCCATTATGCCATCGAGGTACGATTCGCTATGTTGATTAGTTAGCGCTACAAGCCCTAGAGGGTCGATATCGATAATATCGTCATTCGAGCGAACATCTCCCTGAACAAGGCAATCTTCGATAAGAGTATTCTGAGCACCCTGAATCGCAATACCATGACCAAAGGCGCGAGCACGCACGGTGCAACCATCCAGATGGGTGTTGCTTCCCGAGATAAGCATTGTGGTCTGCTTGTGGATATCAACCAATTCATATTGAGAATCGTTGAGGCCGTAGTGAGAACCATATCCATAAGGGTATGAACCTTTTGATTCAATACGTACATCGGTCAGAGTGTTCGAGACTCCATGAACGGCGCATGTGACAGCCGAATCTTGTGGATAATATGGATCATCCTCGGTGTCGTCGCCATAACAGATAAATTGCAGACCCTTAAGTTCCGACTCATGACCAGATACGGCAACCAAAAAGATACGCACACTGCCCATCGTGGTGAAGTTCTTGGTGTTGAAATAGATATATACACCCGTTAGATCGAATGTGCTTCGAGATCCCGAAAAGTTAAGCAGCGAAGTTACATTGTAAACGTTCGAGGAAGTTGCTGATGTCACAGCATATGCCGACTCCAAGGTGTTGTCGTGAGCCAGTAGGTCGTACTTGCTCATGAGCGATGTGTTGTCGACGTAGTATATACCAGCGGTCATTTTAACGTTTACATCATCCTGCGAGATGTAATTAATTAGCTCTGCAACTGACGATACAGTAATCACATCGTCGTCATCGTCGCCGTCATCGTCGCTACCCTCGTCGTCACTGCCAGCATTATTTTGGGCATAGTTTTCGTCGTAGATATTATATTTTTCTATGTCGTATGAGCATGATGAAAGAATTATCATCGCACTCAACAAAAACATTAAATTAAATTTCATTTCAGTAATAGTTTTAGGAATTTCTTTTGTCGGTAATCTTTTTGAGCTTCAAAAGAGCATCAAGGTAGTAGTAATCACCATATACAATCGGCACATCAATCTCCCACCCTTTTGGATGATGACCTGTTGAGTGGTCCAAAATAGCGTCACACTTATCGCCAGCGATATACCCATCGCTCGATATAGCCCTCAGAAGCGCCACAGCATTATCGTAGTATTTGCGCGAGAGAGCCTTATCGCTGACCAATTGCGAGATCTCCAACATTCCCGAAGCTGCAGCAGCCGCGGCCGAAGCATCTTTTGGCGAGAAGGGGATTGCCGGGTCGTCGTAGTCCCAATATGGCACTCCATCTTCGGGCAATCGATTCATAAAGTGATCGGCAAGCTTGATCGAAGTAGCTAAGAAATCCTCACGACCAACTTCGCGATAGGCGATAGCAAAACCATATATGCCCCACGCTTGGCCACGTGCCCACATCGATTCGTCGGCATAACCTTGGTGGGCAACACCGCGCAAGAACTCACCCTCATAACTAAATGAACCCAAGTGGTAGACTGCACTATCGGGGCGCACAATATATTTTTGGGTTACCTCGGCATGGCTCACTGCAATATCCTCCAACCGCTTGTCGCCACCGTTCTTGGCCGCCCAAAACAACAACTCCAAATTCATCATATTGTCGATGATGGTGTTGTGCTCATACTCGCTTTTAAATGGCCACGAGTGGATTGCACCGACCTTTGGGCGATAGAGAGTGGCCAGAGTATCGGCAGCAGCCAACATTATCTCCTTGTACTTCGGATTGCCCGTTAGGCGATATCCATTTCCGAAGCTCGGATAGACCATAAAACCTATATCGTGGTCGCGAGGCTCGCGATTTCCTATATTTGCAATCGGGGCAGTGAATGCCTCGGCACGCTTAAGAAGGTGCTCATCGCCCAAGTATTCATAGGCTAACCACAGAACCCCCGGGTAGAAGCCACTGGTCCAATCGTCGACCGAAACCAGAGTCCATCCCTCATCACCGTGGTCGATGTAGCGAGGATAGAGGTCTGTTTGGTCTAAATTATCGCATGTTGCCAAAACCTTGTTGGATGCAAGCGTTAAATAGAGATCGGCATCGTAGTCGCTCGTGGTCTCTGCCGAACATGCAGCAAGAGCCAAAGCGAAGAGAGAGGTTGAAATTTTCGTATAGATATTCATTATCGATGTTTTAATAGAGTTTGGCTATACGCGTATAGCCAAACTCATTGTATATATTTAGTCGCCAGTAACAGCTAGGTATTGATCCAAAGCTTCCAAAGAGGCGAATGTTAACACCCAATCCACCTTAGTTGAATCGACCGTAGTATCTTTCATTGTAGCAATAAACTCGATATACTCATATGAAGAGGCATTTGCAGCTGTTGGAATAATAAGGTCTGCGCCATAACCATCTGTAAGATTGTAGTATAGAACCTCTGAGTTTACACCCTTTTTGCCTGTAACTTTAAACGAAACAGTTGTGTTGCCAACATAGTAGCCCAACCCCTCGATGTTCATTCTAAATGTGCTCATGGCAGTAACTCCATCCCACTTGATTGCGAAGATTGGGTTGACATCAGCATCCAACTTAGCAGTCGAGTTAGCAATGTCAAGGCGGTTGTAGCCCTTAGTTTGATTTACCCAGTCGTAGTTTAGCACCAAGTAACCATCTGCAACAGATAGATAAGCATACTCCTTATTTCCACTTGGGGTGTCGTCTCTCCAATCCTCGAAGTCGCCATCGGTGTCGAACATATATCGTACGCTTGGCGCGTTGTAGGTGAATGAATCTGCACTTGTGCAGCTATCCTCAATGCCCTCTTTAGTTACTGTGATTACACCATCCTCGGCAGCATCGGGGATCATAACCGAGATCTCACTGTCGCTTGCCGATAATACTGGAGCCTCTACCGAACCAAATTTCACGGTAAGAGCCTCTGCATCATCGCCAAAGTTGCTACCGCTGATTGTAACAGTCTGGCCTAGGTAACCCTCAGTTACTGACAGTGCAGTGATTTCAGGAGCTAGAATAACTGGCTCTGCAGGATACTCGAACTCGCTTATCGAAGTGCACTTTTCACCATCTATAGTTACGGTGATAACGCCTGTTACACCGCCATCTGGAACTACAACTTCGATCGTTGTATTGGCAACAGAGCTCACAGTAGCTGCGATATTGTCACAGAATGTAACTGCAACAACATCCATATCTGTACCGAAGTTCTCACCTGTGATAGTTACTGTCTCACCTACAGCGGCTGTAGATGGTGAGAAAGAGGTTATAGAAGGAGCTGGAGTTGCGTCTGGATCGTCTGAATCGTCTGAATCATCTGGGTCAACAACAGTTGTATCGTCTGTGTTTGGATCAACGGTCTCTGACTCCTCGGTGCATGAAGCGAAAATAAACATCGCACTCAATAAAAATAAAAATTTGATTTTCATAATGATATTAGATTAAAGGTTTTTTTGTATTTTTTTATTAGAGTTTGGCTATACAGATATAGCCAAACTCATTGTATATATTAGTCGCCGGTAACTGCGAGATACTGATCAAGGGCTGTGGTAGATGCGAATGTCATGACCCAATCCACCTGAGTTGATTCGATACCCGAAGTTTTCATCGTCGCAACAAAACCTATATAGCTATAAGAGTCAGCATTAGCAGCTGTTGGAGCCTCGAGCCCAGAGCCAAAACCATCGGTAAGTAGGAAGTACATAACATCTGAGTCTGCACCCTTTTTGCCGGTGACTTTGAACGAAGTGGTTGTATTGTTCATATAGTATCCCAAGCCTTGCAAGTTCAATCTGAATGTACTCATATCACCAATTCCAACCCACTTAACAGCTAAAATTGGGTTAACATCAGAATCTAACTTAGCCGTATAGTTAGCAATATCCAGACGGTTGTATGTTAAACTTATACCCTCCCAAACATAGTTTAGCATCAAGTAACCATTTTCAGATGTTAGAGTAGCTAGCTCCTTCTGTGCACTTGCGGTGGCATCTTGCCAGTTATCGAAGCTGCCATTATCAAACATACATCTTAGGCTTGGCTCGTGGTAGTCGAACGACTCTGCACTTGTGCCAACCTCACTAGTGCCAAATTTGCTCACTGTGATTTGTCCATCCTCAGCCTCATCGGGAATCATAACCTTGATTGAAGTGTCGCTCAACGATAGGACTGGAGCCACTGTAGAACCAAAGTTTACGGTGATAGAATTTGTGTCAACACCGAAGTTGCTACCAGTGATTGTCATAGTCTCGCCCACGTAACCCTCGGTTTTTGAAATTGCAGAGATTACTGGAGTGGCAACAGTGCCATCTTTAAGGTCGCCAATATCCTCGAGATATGTCTGCATAGCATCAACAGATGCAAATTGGTAGATCCATTGGATTGCGCTAGTTGCAATGTCTGTCGACTCTGGATCCTCTTCGATCACCCACTCCAAGTACTCTAGCTCGGTAATAGTGCTAAGCGATGTGCCGCCGAATCCTTTTGAGATGTCGTAGTAGTAGATATTCTCACGGAGTCCCTCTATGCCATCGTGGTTGGTCGTTGATGAGTCGTTGTTATAGTAACCTTTATTTGAGTTAAGAAGGCATTTTACTGTTGGTGCATCCTCCCACTTAATTGCGATAATTGGGTATTTCTCGGGGTCGACAACAATTTCATCGGCACGAATTTGTGCTTTCACACCATCATATCTAAGATCATCGTATGCAAGATTGAGTGCTCCCGAGGCAACAGAGAGTGTAACATCGCCATCTGTACCTGCGTCGTACCAACCCTCGGTGTTGCCTGCAGTGTCGAACTCGAATTTAACATTTGCTGCCAAAGCATATTCGAACTCATCGGTTGTGTAGCCGATTTTACCAATTCTACTTACGCTGATAACACCTGTCACACCACCGTCTGGAACTGTAACTACAATCTGAGAGTCGGTAACTGAAGTCACCTCAGCTACAACTTTAGAGCTGAAAGTAACTGTAATGTCCTCGATGCTTGTACCAAAGTTTGAACCATAGATAGTGATTGTCTCGCCAACATCTGCCACAGTTGGATTAAAAGAGGTGATCTCTGGAGTTGGGATCTCGGCAGTAGATTCGCCAAAGCCTGCTAGGTACTCATCCAAAGCATCAAGAGATTCGAAGTTGTTGATCCACTCGATTTTGCTATACGCGATGCCTGTGTAGGTCTCTTCGGTTGCTGTCCAGTATAACTGCTCGAGCAGGTATGGTTGAGTAGGGTCGTAGCCATAGTTATCACCGTCGACAAAACCATTTCTAAGGTCGTAGTAGATAACATCTTGGTAGATTCCTGTGATTCCATCGTAGTTGCCATTAGCGCTCTTGCCATCGGCATTAGTAAAGTCGCCAATTGCAGAGCGTAACCATAGAGTACGCGATGGGTAATCGGTCCACTTAACCGCCAAAATTGGGTATTGAGCGGGGTCCATATATAGGTTGTCGATAGCCAAGTCAACACGGTTGTATACGATAGTTCCGTTGTCGGCAGGGTTCACCAAGTCGTAGACGATTTTCAATCCGCCATCCTCGACTTTAAGCTCCAAAGTTTCTGGTGTGGTAGTACCCTCCAAGCAGTACCATCCTTCGGTGTCGCCATCGGTATCGAATAGATATTGGATACAGATTGGATAGTAGAACGATGGTCCCTCGATAAGGTTGAATCCATCGACCAAAAGGTAGATCGGGCCACTTGTGCCACCTACTGGAACCTCGACTGTGATCTCATCGTCGGTAACTGTTTGCACCTTACCTTCGATATATTGCTCGTCGCCTTCGGCTGTGAAGTATACGGTCACAGCATCCACGTCGTTGCCAAATAGCTCACCATAGATCGAGATGATAGCACCTGCAATAGTCTGACTATTAGATAGCGAGGTGATCGTAGGGCTTGGGATAAATTCAAATTCCTCGGTGGTCTGGTGGTCGTATGTCCATATTGTAACTCGGATCTTGCCCGATGTTGCAGTCGATGGAACCACAACAACGATCTCAGTGTCGGAGAAGCTCACAAAGTCGGTTATCTCCAAATCGCCAATATATACTTTTGCAGCTTTAGAGTAGTCTCCGAAGTTGGTTCCTGTGATGGTAAGTTCGGTGTTGGTACCTCCCGATTTTGGCGAGAAGTCGGTAATTGTAAAGTCGGAATAGGTAGTACTGGTGTCTGTATCCGTCTCGGTACACGAGGGGCTAAAGACGGCAGCAAGCAATAGAGCTGCCAGCGATACTAATTTTTTAAATGTTTTCATTTTGTGTTATTGTGTTGGTTAATACTCAGGATTTTGAAGCAAATTACCGTTCAACAAAATTTGACCCGTTGGAAGTGGATATAGATAGTGCTTGCGTTGGAAATTACGGTTGGCAGCTGGCTCTAACCATAGCACTCTTCTCATGCCTACACCTGTTTCGACAGATAACTCTCCGTAAGGATATGCACCCGGGATGTAGTATGTAAGGTTATCCTCATAGTTTGTATCCTCGATCACCGAACCGCAGATATCAACATTCAACTCCTCTTCGGCAATACCCCAACGAGTAAGGTCGATATAGCGTTTGTTCTCGCCATAAAGCTCCACTGTACGCTCGCGACGCAACTCGGTTTGGATATCCAATCCGTTGGTCTGCATAAACTCCAAGGTTAATGATGGAAGCCCTGCGCGTGCACGCGTCTTGTTGATCGAGAACTCCAATTGGGTGTCAGTAAGCTCGCCGTTCAACTCCAATAGAGCCTCGGCGTAGATCAAATATACCTCGGCCAGGCGAATGTGAGGCCAGTTTTGCGACTCAGAGCCCATTGAGCGATACGATCCATACTCATAGGCGCCAAACTTTTGGCAAGAGTATCCCGAACCAGAATCTCCCGATGTCGATGGACCAGTTAGAAGATATACCGAACCATCCTCAGGGATCTGGTAAGTCGACCAATCGTTGAAGTATGAAGTCAAACGATAGTCGCGATTTTGGTACTCATCCGATGTGTTATAGTATCCCTTGAAGAGTGTAGATTGATCGATAGGTAGACCATCCGAGCAGAGGAACATATCCATAAATTTGCGCGATGGAGCCATACGACCATGAACAACGTGGCTGATAGAGTAGTTTCCTTGGTAGAGGTTATAGTCGGTCATACCATAAAATATAAACTCTGTGTTGGTAGCTTTGGTGAGCATCGCAGGGTTCGATCCTGAATCCTCGAGGTTGAAGAGATAGAACATACTCAAGTTGTCGAGTAGACTGTTGTAGTTCCAAAGCGTGTAGCCACCATCCGAGATAACCTCTGCTGCAAGCTCTGCCGCCTCGGTGAGGTATGGAGTGATGTTCGATGCATCGTAACCTGCGCTACCAGCACCATTCGATGTGCCATCGCCATCGGTTGTTGTGCCTACATATCTCATCCATGTAGCCTCGTGAAGCAATACACGTGCTTTGAAGGCCTTGGCTGCCCATCGGCTAACTTTACCTTTGTCCGACGATGAGATATCTTGCTCGCGAGGAAGATCCTCGATAGCATCGTCTAAGTCCTCAAGCACCTGCGCCACAACTTCGTAGCGGCTATTGCGCTTGCTGTATATCTCTTCGCTATCCAAATCGAGCACCCTTGTTATCAATGGCACACCTCCGAAGCGTTGCACCAACCAGTAGTGGTGCCATGCTCTAAAGAACTTTGCAGCAGCAACATACTGAGCGATATCATCTTGATCGCCATCGAACTCTTCGGCCTTCTCGAGCAACATATTGTTGTCGCGAATATAGTCGTAGCAGTTGGTCCAATAGGTATCCGACTCGGGTGCGGTAATTGAGCCCTTTCCGTAGCTGCTATCGGAGTATGATGTAAGGTCAGATCCCAAATCAAGGAAATCACCTACACTTCCACTATTTACCGTGCGCAGACTGATGATCTTATTGTAGAAGTTGTTGGAGAACTCTCGAAAGTGGTCAGCCTCTGTGAAATAGACACTCTCTGTGATCGACGAAAGTGGCTCAAGATCCAAGAAGTAGCTCTGGCACGAGCTCATCGACAAAAGGAGTAGACTTCCAAATATATATTTAACTCTTTTCATTTTATATCTTAATTTTAGAATGTAACATTAACACCAAATGTGAATGTGCGGGTGAATGGATATGAAGCATTTGAGCTCTCGCCATACTCTGGGTCGAAACCATCTTTGATGCTTGTGAACTCGAAGAGGTCGTTACCCGAGAAGTAGAAGCGCAACTTCTCTAAATTCAAGCTATTGAGAATGCTTAGCTCGCTGAAGGTGTAGCCCAAAACCAACGATTTAAGACGGATATATCGGTTGTTCTGCAACATAAAGTCGTTGTAGCGCCAGTTCCAACTCGAACGTGTGGTGTTGGCTGTCATACGTGGGTATGCTGCATCGGGATTCTCGGCAGTCCATGTCTGGCCAATAAAAGCACTGGTTTGGTTGGTGTACGACATATAGAATGGATATGCTAGGTAACCTATGCGCATTACATTTTGTTGAAGCACTCCTTGGAACATCGCATTAAAATCGAAACCTTTGTACGAAGCGCCTAAGTTAATACCATATGCATAGTGAGGATCTGCATCACCAGCGTAGTAGAGGTCACCTCCATTACCGCCCGTAGCGTTGATCTCGCCGTTGCCGTCAATATCAACCTTCTTGGTATCTCCCGGGCGAAGAGCCTCGGTAGAGTCGGTTTGCGAAGGGATCTCGCCCGAACCGCCGTAAGCTGCGTAGTATGCATCTACATCATCTTGGCTCGAGAAGAATCCATCGGTCTGATACAAGAAGTATGAGTTGAGTGGATAGCCCTCGCGGTAATCGACCAAGCCAGAGCTCCAAGACTCGGCTCCCGACATCTCGGTAAGTTTATTTACGCTATCGCCAATGTTAAATCCAACCGAGTATGTAACCTCGCCAATAGTGTCGCGCCAAGCGAGCGATACCTCCCAACCTTTGGTCTCTAGGGTTCCATCGTTCGAAGCTGGTGCTGTAGCTCCCAATACATCGGGATAGGTGATCGAGATCAACATGTTGTCGTTGACCTTGTTGAAGGCATCGAACGAACCCGAAAGGCGGTTGTCGAGCATTGTGAAGTCGAATCCAATTGTTGCGGTCTTCACTCGCTCCCATGTTCTGGTGTAGCTGGTCATGCTGTTGAGGCTCGAGGATGTTTGGTTTGCAGCCGTTGAACCAAAGATAGCTGTTCCATAGCCAATTGTTGAGTAGTAGTCGTAGTTACCAATTCCCGATTGGTTACCCATCTCTCCGTAGCTTGCTCTAACCTTAAAGAAGTTCAAGAAGTCTAGAGATTTCATAAATTTCTCCTCGGTGATGATCCATCCAGCAGATACGCCACCAAAGTTAGACCAGCGGTAGTCGGTATGGAATTTTGACGAGCCATCGCGACGAGCGTTAACCTCGAGTAGATATCTCGATTTGTAGTTGTAGTTAACACGTGCGACAACCGAATAGAATCCCCAGTTCGAGGCGCCACCATCGGTAGTTACGTTGCTCTCCTCAGATCCTAAATTAAGGTCATAGACCCCATTATCCTCGAAATCTGCACGATATGCTGTGAGCTCTTTAGAATCTTTGCGCTCAGCGTTAATACCTGCCATAGCTGAAAAGCTGTGATCCTCAATATCTTTGGTGTAGTTTGCAAAGACACCGTAGTTTTGATAGACGCTTCTGTAAAAGCTCTCGCGGATATACGAAGTTGTGTTGATCATATTGTTGGCCAATTGACCATCCCACGTATATGTTGGAACTGTTAAGACATACTTCTGATATTGTTGATAATTGTTGGTAATCGACGCCGAAGCGTTGATCTTGAAATCTTTAGTGATGTCGATAATTGCATTCATGTTTGCCTTCACCTCGTCGTAGGTGGTGTTCTCGCGACCACCATCGGTAGTCTCGGCTACAGCATTCTCACCTCCCGAAACACCGAAGTTAGCATACCACTCTCCATAAGGGTTAACCGAGGGGAAAAGCGGAGGATCGAGCGAAATTGACTCCGACGAAAGTCCCGAAGCAGGGCCTGAATCTTTACGGTTGTAGTATGAAAGACCACTCTCGAAGCGCAACCAATCGGTAACATCGAAGTTGTAGTTACCGCGAACATTATACTTCATGCTGCCATCATATGTAGTTTGAAGCACTCCGACATTCTCGTCGTAGCCCAGCGAAAAACGATAGCTGCTTCTGTCCGACGAACCCGAGATGCTCATGCTTTGTGCATTCGAGATACTGTTTCCATACATCTCGTCGTAGCGCGAAGAGTCGCCCAAATAGATGTCGCCCAAGGTAGATGAAAGGGTGTAGATACCCTCATATCCCGACTGCATCAACTCCAAATTCTCTTTGGTTGACCAATACCAATATGTAGCTTGGTCTCCATCTTGCTCGGCAGCCTCCAACCATACTGTGGCATACTCCGACATGCTCGATGTAGGAGGGCGGATTCCCAATGTATTGATGGTAAAGCTACTCGAAAACTCAACTTTAGGGGCTCCATTACCCACTTTAGTGGTAACCAAGATCACACCATTTGCGGCGCGCGAACCATAAATAGCTGCCGAAGCATCCTTAAGAACCGAAATCGAGGCGATATCGTTGGGGTTCATACTATAGAACGACTCTGTGTCGGTGATAGGCACTCCATCGATGATGATGAGTGGCGAACCGCCATTGACCGAAGTGGCACCGCGGATCGACATGTCGATACCCTCGGCACCGGGTCGGCTCGATGTGCGAGTGATAACAAGACCCGGAGTCTGTCCTTGGAGCGCAAGAGCTGGGTTGGCAACAGGGTTGTCTTGAAATACATCGGCCTTGACAACATCGATCGAACCTGTTAGAGTCTCCTTCTTCTGGACACCATAACCGATCACAACCATCTCCTCGATTTGGGTTGCACCAGCCACCAAGGTGATATCGATTTTTGTTCTATTATTCACATTGACCATTTGGTCGTCGTATCCAATATATGATACGATAAGCGTTGCATCGCCCGGCGCTGAGAGGTTGTAATAACCCTCAACATCGGTAACAGTTCCCGTCGTAGAGCCATCGATTAAAACCGAAGCACCAATCAGTGGCTCATTGCTCTCATCAAAAACGTATCCCTCTATCTTCAGGGATTGCGCCTGTGCGGTAAATGCGCCAAAGAAGATAGCATACATTGTCGCCAGAGGCAACAAATATCTTTTGAAAAAATTCTTCATTAATTGATCTTTTATTAAAAACAAGTTTAAAATTCATAGTTTTGCTCGCTGCAAAGCCGAGCCCCTTATTATATAAGGTGTTGGTCTCATTTTACTCTTAAATTGGGACGTATCGCCCACATCTGCATATTAGATATGCGAGGCTCACAATCTTTTTCATAGTTAATTTAGATTTATTAGGTTTATAAAGTTTTTATTATTGGGGGATCTCTTCGCTTCGAAATGGTTTTAGCCACCTTGCGTTAGAACAAATTTAAACAATTTACACCCACCGACATGCACTTTGTAGCCTCTGCTTAGTCCCAATATCCCCCGTTGAAACCAGTTAATAGATATCCCACACTATTTCGAATAGTGCCAAAGTTGCCTACGTAGTGCCATAATATCATTTTGCAAAATGGCACTAGGGTTTGCATCATAGTCATAGCGCTGTAAACCAGAGCATTAAAATAAGCCGCAGGGGAGATATACATATATATAATAAGTAACCGATAGATATCCTATGTTTTTAATAATGCCGGCTAAATAGCCCAAAGAATTAAAAATAGGCCTCGCGGAGTCTACACCACTCCACAATGAGGGAGTGCTAAGTTGAGATTTGGCGCCCAGATCGCAGTTATATGGCGATTTTTCAGTGTTTTACCCCCAACTAGCAGCCCCAAAATTTTGATTATTTAGAAGAATTGATTATATTTGTCAAACAGCAATTCTACACGCGCTGTATATATAATGCGCAGAGCCTCTCTAGCGGGAGACCTAGATGCCTGCAGCATACCGACCGATAGATCTGGTTGGGGTCTGAGCAAGAGAATCATTCAAAATATTATAATACAGAAAAACATGAAGAAAATTATTTCAGCCCTGTCGCTATTTGCGGCACTCCTCTCTATCTCGAGCGCAATTGCTCAGAGTGTTGTTGTCGATGCTTCCTCCCCATCCGAAACATTTGATCCATTTTGGAGCAAGTGCGTAGGTGCTGGCCGTGCTAACGAGGCTCTGCGCGCAGGATGGTTAGAACATATGGAGCTTGCTCAAAAGGAGTGCGGTTTCCAATATGTTCGCTTCCATGGATTGTTCCACGACGATATGTTCCCGATGGTTATGGAGAAAGGCAAATGGGTCTACAACTGGCAATATATCGACGATGTGTTCGATCGCCTGCTCGATCTAAATGTGAAACCATTCATTGAACTTGGCTTCTTCCCCAAAGCTTTGGCTGCCGAGAATTCGAAAACTGTCTTTTGGTGGAATGGAAACGTTACCCCCGACGAGTCGAAATTTGGTCAGTGGCACGACTTTATCAAGGCCTTCACGCAGCACTGCGTCGACCGCTATGGTCGCAACGAAGTCTTGACTTGGTACTTCGAGGTGTGGAACGAGCCCAACCTTATCAATCTATTCTTCGATGGTACGCGCGACCAATATTTCGAGTTGTACAAGCAGTCGGTTTTGGCTGTTCGATCGGTCGACGATCGCTTCAAGGTGGGAGGCCCTTCGACCTCGAACTTCGTTGCCGACAACCGCTATGCAGGAGCTGTGGAGGATAATAGCGCATTCAACGAATTGATCTCGACTGCCGACGTTAACACCTTGGAGTGGAAGGGTGTATGGATCGAAGAACTGCTTGAATATTGCGCAAAGGAGAAATTGCCACTCGACTTTATCAGCTGCCACCCCTATCCAACCGACTTCCCACTAGACCCCTCGATTGGCCGCAATAAGAGTCTATCTCGCCACGTGACATCGCTGCAAGAGGATCTTACATGGCTAAAAAAGAGCATCGCAAAGAGCAAATTCCCCGATGCTGAGATTCACCTAACCGAGTGGAACACATCGCCAAATAGCCGCGATGCGATGCACGATCGCCTGCCTGCTGCGGCATATATCGTCAAGGCTAACTTGGATTGTATCGGACTCACCAACTCGCTAGCATTCTGGACATTCACCGACGTTTTCGAAGAGAAAGGCGGTGGTGCTTCGATCTTCCACGGCGGTTTCGGAATGATCAACTACCAAGGTTTGGTGAAACCAAGCTTCCACGCATACAGAATGTTGAACTGCTTGGGAGGCGAGAAACTTTACAGCAATGAGCACCTATTTGTATCGCGCCACGCGGATAGCGGAAAAGTTGTAGCTTTGGCGTACAACTACCCCCAGGAGTATAACAAAGCTGTTCCATCGGGCACCGACAAGCGCAATAGCGGAACCGCACGAGAGTTGGATTTCACCCTCGAAGGATTAGCCCCCGGCACAACATTCAAGATGGAGATCCTCGACACCGAAAGTGGCGACATCCACACCTATTGGGAGAAGATGGGCAAGCCAGAGCCACCAACACGCGAGCAGATTAAGGTGATGAAGGAGTTTGCATCGAGGCTTCGCACCGAGATTTTTGTTGCTGATGCCGATGGCAAAGTCTCTATCGATTACACGCTCACCCCTTGGTGCGTGGTGCTCATCGAGCAGATTAACTAACACTCTAGAGCTGCCCCTTTTAAGCGAGGGGCAGTTCTGTAACCTACTAACAACCAGGAACTAAAACTATAACTCATGGAAAACAGGATGATCACGCTTCGGCAAGATGCTCTAATCGCTCGAGTATACGAGGCGAAAAGAGCCGCTATCATTGGTTATATATACAGACGTATCAAAAATTTTTGCGACGCAGAAGATTTGGCGCAAGACCTATTTGTGCAGTTGTTGGGACGCGCAAACATCCTTAATGAAGCCACCCTTGTGAGTCTAATCTACAGCATTGCGCGCAATCTGACAATAGATTATTTGCGTCGCAATATCTGCAGGTGCGCCGCAAGTGATTACATATATTACTCCGCCAAACGATCATCGCCCGTCACCGAAGAGCAGATAGCATACAACGAATTAGCCTCTGCCGAGATGAAATTCATCTTCACAATGACCCCTCAAAAAGCACGCATCTACCGCCTATCACAACACAAGGGCATGTCGGTGCACCAAATCGCCGCACAATGCAACATATCCCACCGCACCGTAGAGCACCACATCTATAAATCGCGCTCAGAGGTGCGCCAAGCACTGAGCGCGTTTGTTGGGTAGCCTCGTTACGTACCATTTATTTCCTGACTTCGTCATTGCGCCACCCAGAAATTCTCATCAAACAATCTCTCGATTTTTTTGTGGCGTTGCATCACCATCGTTTTTGATATATTGCTGTTCGGTTTACCGGACAGTAATAATTAACTTTGTGATTTCTGTTTCGTCGGAAGCCACACCGATAGTTTGTAACTCCTGTAGCAACCTCGTATTTTCTCCACAACTACAACGCTTGTGGAGCCTGACCGATTATCAACCGAACGTTAGAGTAATCTCTCGCGTTGTCGTAGATTACCTAGCGAAATGAGAATCAATCCCACACTCGAGCACGAGAGCAACAGTCGACTATTTTTAATGGTCACCAGCCAGATATCGGGGTGGATATCCGATGGCTCATCGTAAGGGTTAAGCATAATATCCCACATGGTGTTTTCGAAGGTCGATCCGAGGTACAAAAGCAGAGCGAAGAGACCCAGTAAGACGATAGCCACACCATTTCCACTCTTGATAAATGTAGAGAGGAAAAAGGCCAGCGAGCCGAAGAAGATCACCGCAAACATCACGCTATAGGTCATAAGCCAGATATCCACAGGGCAGAGCAGCAAGTGTGCCAAGTAGCTAAACAGCAATACATTGACGATGCAAGCCAAGAAGATAAAGAGCAACCTCAGGAGCCACACCTTGTACATATAGTTAGGGATGCAGAAGAAGATCTCCAAGATTTTGCACTCTTCGTCCTTCTGCACGCCATACGAGGTGGGATAGAAGATCAAGAGGAGCGAAGGGAAGATCAGATTCTCCATAACCACGCTTTCGCTGAGCGCATTGCCGCTATATGCTGAGTTGAAAAGCAGGTAGCAAAACAAGAGAAACGAGAGGCACATAAATATGATATATCTACCGCCAAAGAGAATCTTGAAGTTATATTTTGCCAATAAAAATATGGTTCTTAAACTATTCATAATCATTCGAATTTTTACATTTACAAACCTTTCAACATACATAGGTAAGCATCCTCAAGCGACTCTGTCTCCTGCACAGCGTGCTCCACAGGCTTCTGGGCCGAGATATATCTCACCTTCACCGAGCCATCGCTATTCTTCATATTGTTAGCCACAAGCGACGTGTCGAGCTTTGCAAACTCCGCCTCGCTCACCGTGAAGCTCCACACCTTCTTATCTGCGAAGTACAACATATCGTTCGGCTTACCGAAGAACTTCAACGATCCACGATTGATAACAGCCACCTGGTTGCACGAGCTAGCGATATCCTCGATAATGTGAGTCGAGAAGATCACAACTCTCTCGCGACTAAGCTCCACCAAAAGGTTCCTAAATCTAATGCGCTCCCGTGGGTCAAGTCCCGCAGTAGGCTC
This sequence comes from Rikenellaceae bacterium, assembly GCA_044433805.1. GTDB lineage: Bacteria > Bacteroidota > Bacteroidia > Bacteroidales > Rikenellaceae > Alistipes. Next base: position 15,094 of record JAWXTD010000006.1, on the reverse strand, counting down.
ATCGACAACCAAAATTCGAGGCAAGTTCAAAAGGATCATCGCAATACCGATACGCTGCTTCATACCTCCTGAAAATGAGCTGATTAGCGAATCACGCTTATCGAACATATGCACCGATTTAAGCACATACTCCAATCTCTCCTGGCGAGTCTTATTGTCGGTTACACCCTTCAAAATTGCTTGATAGTTCAAGAAATCCCAGGCGCTCATATACTCGTAAGTTCCAAACTCCTGAGGCAGGAATCCGATCAAGCTCTGCAGCTCCTCACGATAGGTCTTGGTGTTGAGTCCATTGATGAAAATTGATCCGTAACTAGGCTCATAAAGACCCGTCACGATACGCATAAAGGTCGATTTACCAGCTCCATTAGGTCCCAAAAGACCAAACATACCGCTGCGGATAGTGAACGAAACACCCTTTAAAGCCTCGAAAGGTTGGCGCGAACGTCCGATGATCGGAACAGAAAGAACAGCATTGAAAAAGACCGCCTTAACAGCTGCAAAGCGACCCGTTAGACGAGCGACATTGATTCCACGATCCTCGATCATACGAGCTGTGCGATAGATGATATATCCTATAATAATTGCAGCAAGGTAGATTCCCGTAACGCCATAATTCTCAGTTCGAAATGCAAATACAGCTAGCACCACCGTAACAATAATAAGCTTCGAGAAGGTATTAATGAGGCGCAACAAAATATTCTCGCCGATGCGATTAACAATAAATCGATACAATCCACCCCACACTGCAACACTGATGACAGCCCAAACAGCGAGCATCACGGTGATCCACAGACCGCTCTCGAAGTAGAAAATCGCTCCTGCGAGTAGTGCACATGCCACAACCGATTGCCAGATCAGACCCTTCAGATCGCCCACAGCGTTATATTTATTCTCGATATCGAGTGAATCGCGACGATTTCTAGCACTTGTCCACTCCCTCGAGAATTGACCTGCTCGATCGTAGATCTTCACCAAGTTGCGAGCCTCGATTACGATTGGCTCACTTGGATCGATGATCTTACTGTTGGCAATTCTTACAGAGTGCATGATAAGGTAGGTAAGCGCTGGAAGCAGCACGATGGTCAAAACAAGATATGCCATTTGAATATACATATCATCGATCTGCCACCAGATGTGGAGAATAACCACACCAAGAATAGCTGCATGAAGCGCATAAACCCAACGCTTAAGTCCACGATACCAAGCGATTGCCTCCTCCAAGAAAACATACAGCGTAGGCACCAAAATAAGAGTCAACAGCGACGAGAATGTCAAACCACCGATCACCGTAATTGCGAAAGGTGCTCCGATAGCTCCCGAATAATCATCGTCACCCAAGGCCATTGGCAAGAGTGCGATAACCGTTGTGATGGTTGTAATCATGATCGGACGCAGACGCATCGCACCACTCATAAGGATCGCACGATTGCGAGAATATCCCTTTTTGCGCAAGATATTAATATAGTCGATCAGGATAATACCGCCATTGACAACGACACCCAAGAGGATCATAAATCCGGTGAGGGTATTGAGGTTCATAAGGCTGTTACCGGTCATAATCAGCGCCACAAACGAACCAATGGTAGCCAAAGGAATGGCGAAGAGCAAGATCAGCGGCATAGTAAGCGACTCAAAAACAGAGGCCAAGATCATAAAGATCAACAACACCGACGCGAAGATCAGGAACTTGAATTCAGCATAGGTATCTTCGTCCTCCTCACGCTCGATAACCACACCGCTTGCGATAGGGTATTCGGCGATCAGGGCATCGATCTCAGCATCGTAGCTATCCATAATCTCGTCTGTCAAATCTGAAAGCGAGAAAGAATAAGTGAGTGTAAGCTCGCGGCTACGATCCACACGCTGAATGGTGCTTTGTCCCTCACCTTTAGTGATATAGGCAATGTCGATCATGTCGTAGAATCCGCCACTGCTACTCTCAACTTGCAATGCGTAGAGATCCTCCAAACTCTTGGTGTCGTCGTCCTCATCCTCATCAGCAGCATATGGATCAGTCATTGTGATGGTAATATCGATCACCTCGTCACCATCGCCAAATTTGATCTCCGCGCCACTCTCCTGCTCACTTGTAAGTCCCGAAAGACCGTAGCTAAAGGCGGTTTGGGTGATGCCCAATTCGTTGACAATATGTGGATCCAACTCGATCGAAACTTCGTTCGAGGCTCTTTGGGTCGAGATCGAAACATTTCCGATATAATCCAATTCAGAGAGAATATCTTCGATATCCTCGCCCACTTGGGTCATAAGCTCGTAGTCGGTTCCCTTGATGGTAAGTTGACGCTCATCGTCACCAATTCCCATCGCTTGTAGCATCGACATGCTTTGGCTTCCCATGGTGTTCGACGAGGTGTTACTTCCGGTCTTTATGCTCACCGTTAGTCCTTGTCGCAGCGGAGCAATTCTACTCCATATGTCGTTTACGATCTCACCGATCTGTCTGGCATCCTTGCCCTCATCGAAGCCCTCGACAAGGTTCAAAACAATACTTGCACTCTCTTCGCCCACCGTACAACTCATCTCGGCAAGCTCTGGAATATCCTTTAGATACTCCTCGAATGTTGCAACCTTAGCGTCGTTTGTCGTAACGTCACTATCCGAGGACATTGTAAGCGAAATGGTAATTCTATCGCTCGAAACGCTCTGCATCGACTCGTCAGTTGTGCTGAGTGCCCAGATGCAGGTGATAAACAAGGTCGCTAGGGTAACGCTCAAAACTAGCTTCGAATTGCGGATAACGCTTTTAAGCAAAATCGTGTAGATCTGCACCGGAACCTCGTGAATAGACATCTCGCCACTGAAGATACTCTCGGTGCGTTTCTGCCCCCGAAGGATCACGTAAGTTAACATCGGAATTAACAACAAGGCAACGGCAAGCGAGAACATCAGCGTGGCGATAATGGCAACACCGAGGTTATACCCCATCAGCGCGATTGTAGTGTCGCTAGTGAAAACGAAAGGCAAAAAGACTGTCACCGTGGTGAGCGTCGAGGCGAAAATCGACCTCCATACCTGCTTGGTTCCCTCCATGATAGCCTCCTCGGCACTCTTGCCTTGCGAGTGGAGCCGATAGATGTTTTCGAGCACCACGATACTATTATCCAGCAACATACCAACGGCCAAGGTGATACCAATTAGCGTAATGGAGTTGATCGTGACGTCCATAGCGTAAAAGACATTAAACGCTGCGAATACCGAAATTGGAATTGCCAGGGTGATCGACAAGACAAGTCGTAGATTGTGAAGGAAGAACCAGAGAATAATAACTGCCAACAAGGCTCCGATAAGACCCAAAAGTCCCAGCTGCGCAATATTCTCCTCGATCTCGTCGGCACTACAATTGGCCACCACAATCGAGATTCCTTGCGAGGCGAATTTTTGATTCAGTGCATCGATCTCTGTGCGAGTTCTTGCTGCAAGGTCGATAATATTCTCGCCACTCTCGCCCTGCATCGAGACTGTGATGGTGCGCTCACCATCCAAACGGCTAATTGTCGTAGGCTCCTTGAGCGACTTGGTGATGGTTGCGATATCTTTTAAGTATACCGGCCCCGAAGAGCTAACAACCACATTCCCAATCATATCGATACTGCTATATCCACCATCGACAAAGACGCTACTCTCGCTAGCGCCACTTTTGGCATATCCCACAAAACTGCGCTCATTGCCGGCGTTCGTTAGATTTTGGCTCACCTTTTGGGTGGTGATTCCCAGCGCATCGCACAACTCAGAGTTAAGTGCAACATCAACACTTTGGCTTCTTCCTCCGTATATTGTCACCGTTGCGATACCCTCGATGTTCGCAAGTTTCTCCTCCAGCGAACTCTCGGTGATAGCCAAGATATCATCAACATCCATATCTCCTTTGACACGCAGAGTCATAAAATCATCCGAGCTCGAAGTTTGGGTCGAGGCGCTCGAGGTGGTCACCGTGAAGCCATCGGGAAGGTCGGAAGAGTACTCGGTGATCAGCTCCGAGAGACGAATATAGGCGCTCTTGATATTTACCGACGACTTGAACTCCACGTTGATCATACCGCCATTGGAGCTCGCTGTAGATGTGATCTGCTCAATGCCGCTGCACTGCGCCACCACACCTTCGAGCGGAATTATTATCTCGGCCTCGATGTACGATGGGTCGAAGCTACTACCCGAACCGGTGACCCTCACCGAGCAGGTGGGGGCTTCAGCCTCGGGCAAAAGCTCCATCGATAACTCATTGTATGATACATAGCCCAAAAACGAGAGGGCTATGAAGAGCATGGTTATCGTGATCCTTCTATTGATTAGAAATTTCATAGCTACTCCTCTTTTTTAGCCCTTACGAATAGCGATTTTAGCTCCTCGAGGGCGTAATATAGACATGGTATAACTGTCAAACTAAGAATTGTCGAGGCAACCAAACCTCCAATCACAGCGATAGCCATAGGTCGTTGGAACTCAGCTCCATCGGCCGACGAAAGTGCCATCGGCATAAGCGCTAAGATAGTTGTGATGCTGGTCATAAGGATTGGACGAATACGTTGTTCGGCCGAAGCGATAATGGCATCATAGAGCGTGTAGCCCTCAGAGCGCAGTTGACCGATACGATCCACGAGTAGGATCGAGCTATTTACGGCAATACCCACAAGCATAATGATTCCGATGGCAGCCATGATATTTAGATTCACACCTGTGATGATAAATAGCAATACAGCTCCCGCAACGGCCAATGGAATGGTAAGTAGGATTGTAAATGGGTGCAATAGTGACTCAAATTGCGAGGCCATAACCATGTAAACTAGCGCCACCGACAAGATCATCGCGAACAACAGCGATGCAAACGACTCCTTGCGCTCACGCTCCGAACCCTCGATGCTGATGTAATAATCTTCTGGGGTTGCTACAGCCGAGATCTTCTGGCGGATGTTATCGGCAAGCTTGCTTAGCGCTACATCCGACGAGCTCATAATTGCGATCTGCAACACGCGACTTTGACCAATACGAGTGATTTCGCTTGGCGCCTGCCAGATGCTTATGGTTGCGATATCTTTCAAAAGTAATGATTGCTCACCTTGTGAGATTTCTATGTTTCCGATCTGCGAAATATCGATCTGAGGCACCCTGACGGTGATATCACGCATATCGCCCTGATACTCCATCTCGCCTGCATCGGCACCATCCAACTGCTCCTCGACTTGGCTCACTACACTCTGCAGGGTGATATCGTTGATGCTCGCCACCACACGATCCACAAAGATCGTAAGCTCCTGCTCGCCATTACTCTCCTGGAACGAGACACTCTCGATACCCTCCAGCTCCTCGATGCTCTCTAGCACGTTACTCTGCAAGAGCGAAAGAATTGAACTATCCTCACCCTTGATCTCGATAACGATATCGCCACCAGCTTGATCGAATAGTGACGACACGGCATCCTCGGTGCTGCTGTAAGTGGCCTTAAGTCCCGAAATAGAGCCCAAGTACTCCTCCAACTGCTCGATTAATTCAGGCGCTGTGGCTAAAGTACCCTCACCGAGCATTACATCTATATGTGCGCGGTTGCTCAGAGGTGTGCTTCCACCATTTTCGTTCTCCACACCGCAGCGCGAGTAGATCGTTACATCCTCGCCTGTGATCTGCTCGATAACATTCTCGATGCTCTGAACTGTCGAACGGGTTCTCGACAAGGTAGTTCCTCCATCCAACTCCAACTCCATCGAGATGCTCTTCGAGCCACTACTTGGCATAAACTCGCTACCTAGTTGCTCCGAAAGCATAACGATAGCGCCAATATAACAAATAGCGCCCAAGATCACCCAATAGCGGTTGTTAACAATACCCTTAAGGGTGTTGCCATACCAAGTGAATTTGATCGACTCGCCCAAGGTTGCGGAGCTTGCAGGAGCCTCAACATCCTCCTTTTTCTTGCGACTAGTGACAAATTTGCTATACATCACCGGGATGGCGATAATCGCAACGAGGAGTGACGAAACAAGGGCGAACGTCACGCTCCAAGCCTGCTCCTTGAACAACTCACCCGATTGACCATGCAGATAGACGATAGGGAAGAAAACCACGATTGTGGTGAGCGTAGAGGCGATAATCGCACCACCCACCTGCGAGGTTCCATCGACAATGGCATCGCTGAGCGAAGCGCCATCCTCCTGTTTACGGAAGATATTCTCGATCACAACGATCGCATTATCCACAAGCATACCGGCACCCAAGGCCAAACCTCCAAGGGTCATAATGTTGAGTGTGAGACCTCCAAAGTAGAACATATTAAATGTCGCGACAATCGAAATTGGAATGGCAAGCGAGATGATAATGGTTGTACCAATTCTACGCAGGAAGATAAACAGCACCACGATAGCGAGCAACATACCCAACATCGCGCTGCTCTTCACATCGCCAATCGAGCGCTCGATAAACTCACCCTGGTTGCTCACTACCACAATATTATATTGAGCCATTGTGCGTTGCAGGCTCTCGACCTCTTGCAAGACTCCTTGGCATGCTTTGAGTGTGTTGAAATCACGCTCCTTGTGGATCTCGATTCCTACGCACTCCTCACCATTTAGGCGCACGATGCTCTCGGGGGTCTTATCACCCATATATACATCTGCCACATCGAGCAGATATACAGCCTTACCATCCTCGTAGGCAACGATAATCGAGTTAAACTCCTCGATGCTCTCCAACACGTTCGAGCCATTGACCGTATAGCGGGTTCCATTATCCTCGATATTTCCTCCCGCAACACGGTAGTTATTCTCTTGGATCTTGGTCGAAAGATCGGAAGTGGTGAGCGAGAATGCCGACAACTTATAAGGTGTTGTCGCAACGACAACCTCCTGCTCCAAATCGCCATTAAACTCCACATCTGCAACACCTTCGACACTCAACAATTGAGGTTTCACGTAGCTGTTAGCGATCTTGGTGAGCTCCACCACACTTAGTTCAGGGTGTGACAGAGCAAGCTTAATAATAGGAGTATCCGAAGGGTCATTTTCGCTCACGGTGATCTCCTCAATATCGTCATTGCGCGAATAAGAGGTCATAGATTGTTGAAGCTCCAAATAAGCCTCCTCCATATCTTGCCCCCACATATACTCGACAGCAATAAGTGCCTCGTTGCTACGAATATACGATGTGACGCTTTTGGCTCCCTTGGTGCGGATAGCAGTAGCCTCAATATCCTCGACGATCTGTGCTTCGATCTCCGAAGGTGGCATCTCGGTGGTAGTCAGCTCGATATAGAGCTGCGGAGAGTCCATCGAGGGAAAGAGGTCTACACCCAGGCGATCGTAGGAGATCTTACCAAGGAGCAAAGTTGCTAGTACCACCATCAATATCGTGACGGGGTAGCTAATAGCAAAGTTTACAATTTTTTTCATATAGCCCTCTTTTATTGAATTGCTATTTTGCTTCTGTTTCTTAGTGTTGCGTAACCATCTACGATCAATTTGTCGCCAATATATAATCCGCTTTTAACCTCGATATAGTTGTCGTTCGAGATTCCAGTTGTGATCTCGCACTGCATCGCTGTTGTTCCATCGGCGATAAATACAAAGCTTGTGTTTTGCGATGTGCGAATGATCTCCTTAGGGATGATGATTGCATTCTCGGCCTTGTCAACCACGATCTCGCTCTTAACGAACATACCAGGCTTTAAAAGTAGCTTGCTGTTATCTACCAAAACCACACCTTTGTAGGTTCTTGTTGTCGAGTCGATCGATGGTGAAAGTTGATCGATCTTAGCCTCGATAAACTCATCTGGGATCGAGTAGTGGCTGATATATACCGGTAAGCCTGTGTGGATGTAGCTCATTGTGCTCTCCGAAAGAGAGATGTCGAGATACATCTTCGAGTAGTTCATCACACTAAAGAGCGACACACCAGCCTCGATCTCGATTCCGGGAGTCTGATACTCCAAGTCGACAATCACACCGCTAATTGGCGAAGTGACCTTCATATTGGCAATCGAGATCTCCGCATTTTTGTAAGAGTTTTTAGTTGTTTCAACCTCCACCGCTGCATTCTTCACATCGATTTCAGTTGCACCACCCTTCTCTTGAAGAATGATATATTTTTCGTACTCACCCTCGGCAATCTCCCAGCTGATCTTCTTGGTCTCGATCGAGATATCGTTTACATACTCCTCATCTTCTAAGTATCCTAATACCTGACCAGCCTTCACATTGTCGCCAATTTTATAATATTGTCCCGTTGCAGGGTTCTTCGCAGGACGATATACGCCACCCACTTTGTTGGTCACCGTTGCGCTCGAAAGAGGAGTTAGCGAACCGTTGGTCGATGTGATCTGCTCCAAGTCTCCCGCGACAATCTCCTCGACTGTTACTGGAATCGAAATCTGGGCTTGGCTAGTGTTACCTGTTGATGTGCTACATGCTGCAAGGAGTAGCGATGCTGAAGCGGCGTATATAATATTGATCTTTTTCATAATCTTGGCTTATTTTGTGGTTTTGTTTGGGTGCTCTATTTATCTCCTAGTTTCTCGTTATACTTTTTTATTTTGTCCATCGTCTCGGTGCTATACATCAGCATTGGTGAGATTGGCTCGCCCTTTTCAAAATCGTAGAGGGTGACGCACTTTAAGTTGACTAGCTCCATCTTGTAATCCACCATCGCTTGTGCAAGTGAGGTCTTTTGGCTCGATAGCTGCGATTGATACTCATTGATCTCCATACCGGTGATCTCGCCAGCTCGGTAATACTCAACATTTAGGTCGTAGGTCTGTTGGGCATTGTTGACGCTCTTTTGGCCAATTCGATCTGCTTGATGTAGTTGTTCAAGCTGCGGTAGCTTGTAAGCACCTCGATTTCGATATCGATCAACTCTTGATCCTCGTCCACTTGGTTCATATTGATCTGAAGTTGTTGAGCAGCAATACGATCCTTGCGAGCACCCCAATCGAAGATCGGAATACTAAAGCTTAGATTCACACTTGGGCTCTGGGTTGGTGCTTGGTAGATATTGTTAAACGCTCCATTGTCACCCATAATACCTATCGAGAGCGAAAGTTCTCCTTGGAAGCTGTTGTTATCCTTGATCTGCTTTAAGGTGATATCGGCATTTTGGTTGATGATGTCACGTTGCAGAAGCTCCAAGCGGTTGGTTAGCGCATGCTCGACGGCCATTTTAAGATCTACAACTACGGGAGTCTCCTCGATCTCGGCCACAACTGTGAATTCGGTGCTTAGAGGCAATCCCAATAGCTGCTTGAATGAATCCTTGGCTGTTTCGAGCGAGACCATACGTGTTTGAAGTGTCGACTCGGCATCCGAAAGGTTCAATTCGGATTGGAACAACTCCGATCGAGCAACCATATCCAGACGCACCTTCTCGCTGATAATGTCGTAGTTAGCTTGAGCATCCTCCATCTCCTCCTCTGCAACTTTAAGATTCTCTTGTGCCATATATACCGAGTAGAATTGTGAGATGATACGCTGCTCCAAGCTCAAACGGGTAAGTGCGTACGATATCTTTGCATCCTCGTAATCGAGCTCGATTGTAAGCAGCTCGTACTTAGTCTCGTTGAAAGTAAAAAGAGGCTGATCGACACGCAAATAGAGTGAGTTGGTGAACGATGCCGAGGTGGTTAGATCTCCATCATCAATCATCGAAGTGTTGCTCTGCCATCCAAATTGGTTGTTGAGCGAAACGGTAGCTCCCGTGATGACAACAGGTTGTGAGATCGAAAATGTTCCTGACGACTCGAACGACTCGTTGGTGTACCACTGCGAAAGGCGTGAATCCATATATCGGTCGTTGCTGTAATCCAAAGGATCGACATTCAAACTGAATTGCGTCTTGAGCGATGCCCTTTGTGCGCTAAGTAGTTTCTCGTAGCGTCTCAAGTTGAGCTCGGCTGTCAATAGGTCGGGACTGCTTTCGATACTAATATCTATGGCCTTATCCATAGTTAGCAGCATCTGAGCTTGTAGCGAGGCGCTCGAGAGCAGCAGCAGAGAGGTGGTAAGAAGTAGATTTTTGATCTTCATATCTGTCTATTTTTAATTTTTAGTAGTGTAAAACAATTATTGCCATATTTTTAACGGCACTCTTGAAGTGATATTTTTTACTATTAAATTTCAGTATAGAACCACTATATTTTCAATTCAATAGCAAAAAATCTCACTTCAAGAGCACTCTTAAAAACACACCAATAATTATTTTACCCTACTTATTCTTGTCGTCGTTGGTTATTGCTGGTGTTTATTAGCGTTGCCTTTACAGCATCGGCATTTATTCGCTCAATATCGCTCTTGTTTGTAAGTCTCACTACGATCGTATCTTGCTTGGCGGTGTAATCACCCAACCACTCCCACATTAGCGAGGTGCTGCGCGAAGATTGCGACGAAGAGAGGAAGTCGTGCTTAAGTGCATCGGGACCATCGCCATTGTCGATCGTAAAGTTATACGACAAGTCTTGATTGCCTTGACCAAAGCCACCTGGGCCTCCTCCTCCTGGGCCTCCTCCTGGGCCTCCTCCACCACCTGGGCGTGAGGTGCGTGAGCGCATAACCTCGGTAGGTGTCGAGGTTGCGAACGAGATCGAATAACGCTCACCCTTTACAACGGGGATCTTCCACTCAGCATATTGGCTACCATCGCCATTGCGGATCTGCCAAGCCGAGAGGATCGAGGTGCCGTAGTATTGTTGTCCCGAAACTAGGCTCCATTTATACGAGGTACGCATCGTTGGGCTCTTATATGTCATCTTGGTGTCGATACTCTGATCGATCCAGCTATTTAAATAGCCAGATGTTGGAGCGTCTGAGAGCGAGAAAAGATCCTCTTGCTCATTATCGACAATGATCTCACCCTTTATGTCCCACGCATAGTTATTTACTACGTAGTCACCTTCTGGGGTTATATAGGCCGCCTTTTGAACGCTTTGAGTAGTCATGCCACGGTTCGACATTCCGCCGATCGACATTCCGCCACCGCCACCACTTGGGCCACCGCCACCACCTCCTGGGCCACCACCACCACCTGGGCCACCACCACTCGAGCTTGAGCTTGAACCCACGCTGATGGTAAGACTTCCGATCGAGAAGCTGTTCGATGATGAGGCGCTCGAGGCCATTCCCATCGCCATTCCCATCATCGCACGGTTGGTCACCTGAGCACTTCCAAGGCTTACGTATTGAGGTATATTTCCGCTATTCATCGTATTCACAGAGACTTGCGGAATTGCACTTGTGTGACGCACAACGCGTTTTGTTTGGTTAGCATTCAGCTCGACAACGGTGTAGGTCGTGCCATCGGAGGTTGCAAATTGCACCTCGACAAAACCATCCACATTGGTTATATTGCTGATAACCACCTCAGTGCAATAGATCTCCTCACCGTAGAGGTATCCACTCTCGGTTTTGAGTCCACCCATTTGGAATTGAGGCAGCTCCATCGGTTTATTAACCTTGGTGATATTTTGACGTACGTCACAACCAGATCTTACAGATACGCTGTCGAGGAAGTGACTCATGTCGATATTGCTATATTCGTGGCTCTCGATAAGTTCTTTGAGCGTTGTGGTGAATTCATCGACACCCATTCGACTCATCGCCTCACCGAACAACATATATCCTTGAGTAATAAGGATCTCGGTGATATATTTCGAGTAGGCGACATCCGAAAGATAGCTGTTGCAACCCTTTTTGGTAAGCATCTCCAAGACCTGCTCCAAGTCGGACATTCCCGTTACGGTACGTGCCGAAGCATCGGTTGTAATAAGGTCGGTGAACGACATATAATACATCTCCATCAGCTGATTTCCCCACGATAGGGAGTCAGAGGTGATATTATATCGGCTATTGAAAAGGATCGACGAGAGGTAGTGAGGGTTGGAATTATCCTCGGACGAGAGACCCGTAGAGTTGCTGTAACTAAACGACTTAACATCCACCTCGTTCCACTGACGTGCGATACTTCTAAACACGTCGCAACGGATATCGTAATCCGAAGATTGCGAGCCTCCACGCCTGCTGCGCGAATTGTACTTCACGGTTTGAAGGTAGTTGGCCGTCACATCATATCCGCTCATGCCGTTATCCTTCATTGGGCTCACTCCGGCGCCTGGCAGGAATAGTAATTCTGGTTGTCCTAGCTCCTGCGTTGAGCTCCATGCACGTTTATAGTTGTACATCTGCTCCGGAACATCGACAATAGTTAATCGAGGAAGAGTATACTCGATCTCGGCATCACGCTCGAAATCGCCCACAACATCATCGATAATCGAGTAGATCGTGTCGGCAATAGGCTCGAAAACAGCAACGTGATCGAGGTTCGATTCGTGAAGGTAAAGGGCATAATCGCGACCACCAACCGAGGTGTGATATCGCTTGTACTTGCTTATAGCCAGCGAGATAGCACGCAATGGCTCCTCGGGCGAGAAGCTATAAAGGAAATCCTCGGACACCTCAGGCGAGCCTTGACTCACTGGCACCACTCCCTCTAAAGGGATCACCTCTAGATAGAACTTGCTGAAATACTCTTGTCTCCAATTGGCGTCGGTGTCCGAATAGGTCACACCGCTTCTGACGTACCAGCCACTTTCGGGAGTCAAAACAACCCAATCGGGCTCGTTGAAGGCCACTCGCTTATCGAAGTTCAAGAGGCTGAACATTTGGCTTTTGTAAAGGAGATTTTTGTCGGGGATATCGATATACATTTGATCCTCGTCGATGGCTCCATGGTATTCAAAACCTATCATAAGGCAATCATCCTCAGAGTATTGACCTCCAAGATCGACGACGATTAGGTGCTCCTTACGCTCAAAACGAAGAGGCGTCTCTTCATCAAGGGTAACCTCGGTAACCTCCATTCCACCGTTGAGATTAAAGACCGCCTGGCTGCCACTCTTCGAGAGAGTTCCGACGATGTTCATCGATGTAGAGATTCCGTATTCTAGCTGCTCGACCCCTATGGTGTAATTAGAAACCTCCAAGCGAGGATAGTCAGAATATTGATTATTTAGCTCAATCATGCGAGCTGCAACCCTCTCAGGACGCATCGCACGATAAGTATAGTTCGAGATTTGGAGCGCCGCGAGTGCAAAGAGCGCAATGGAGATCATAAGGAAAATCCGCTGCAGCTTCATCGAGCCAGCCAAGCGCTTGAAAAGATAGACCGAAAGGGTCATCGACGCCACACCAATGGTAATATAGATTAATCGGCCACTAAGCACCAGCGAGAAGTTCGAGATTCCCAACACGTCGGATTTGGCGAGGGGAACGCTCGTCATAAACATATCGAAAAGATATCCGGCATGGCTTCCAGCGTACGAGAGTGAGATCCACGAAAGCCCTAACATCAAGATATAAGTAACCGCCTGATTGCCAATAATAAGCATACTGACAGTCGAAGCACCAACAAAGAAAATAAGCGACGGAATAATAACGATCAACAGATACCAGACATAATCCCAAAGCGAGCAATCGAGCCCAAAGCCAAACTTCGCAAGGACATAGATTGCACCCAACACCACAATGTCTAGCAGCAAGAATGGCTTGATTGTTCCCGCCACCTTACCGAAAAGATACTCAGCATTGCTAAGCGGTCGAACGTAGAATACCTCCGAGGTATCGAGCTGCTTATCACGCTTCAAGTAGTCCGAGGACATAAAGATAATGATAAGCGACTGTATTATATTTAGCGCCAAAACAGCTGCGTAGGGGATCAGCGATGTGGCGTGTTGGAACTCCGACGATGCTTGATCGAGAATCACACCACCGATTAAAACCAACAGCGCTGCGATGGCCATATAGATCATGAAAAACCAACTGCGAACCAAAAGTTTTGATTCGTACTTAGCCACCGAATTTATATTCGTAAATACCTGTCTCATACTCTTTTCCTCTCCTTTTGCTTAACCGTTAATCCAAAGATTCAAACTCTTCTCCATATAATAAACATATGCATGTTCAAGATTTGGAGTGACTCTTTCGGCTGCAAACTCCTTAAGCTCATCGGCCACCACCTCGATTGTCCAACTATTGCAAATTGAGCCATCGTTGCCCGAAAGAGGAACCATCGAGACGATAGGGTATTTAGAGTTGATTATTTCATACATCGGCAGATCGACCTCCAAGCGCCACACTTTACCCACAGCACTCTCCAACATCTCGGCCGGAGAACCCTTGAACGAGATCTCACCTTTATTTAATAGAACCATGTCGGTACAGCTGCTCGAGATATCACCCACGATGTGTGTCGAGAGGATAATTGTTGTCTCCTTGCTGCTTATATCCGAGAGTAGGTTACGGAACCTAATACGCTCCTCAGGATCGAGACCCGTTGTTGGCTCATCGACGATAATTACCTTTGGCGAGTGGATCAAGGCTTGTGCGATTCCCAAGCGTCGTTTCATACCTCCCGAGAGCTTCGAGGCGTAGCGTTCCCTCACTTCGAATAGTCCCACTTGCTCCAACATCTGCTCTATTGCGTCGCGACGCTTGGCACCGTTGTTCATTCCTGAAAGCCTCGCTGCGTAGTCCAAATATTCGATAACTTTATACTTTGCGAAGAAGCGGAAATCTTGAGGGAGATAGCCCATGATTTGTCGGATTTTGCCACGATCTCGATTTAGATCGTAACCATACGCTGTGACCTCACCCGAAGAGGCTTCCATCAGCGCAACAAGAATACGCATCAGCGTACTTTTTCCTGCTCCGTTAGGCCCCAAAAGACCGAACATTCCACCCTTAATTTCTATGTTGATATCCTTTAGGGCATGGTAGCCGTCAGGATAGATTTTGTTTAAATCTTTTATAATTATAGACATATTTTAGGTGTTTAGGGCATTGGACATAGTTAGAGTTAATATTGTAGAACGATTAAGTTACGAAAAGTTAAATCACTCGGATAAAAAAAAGTAATAATAATACAAATATAGCAAAAAACCTCCAGGGCAAACGCATGAAAAAAATTACTTTTTTGCGATTATTGGACTTTTTCAAACACCTTTCAGGTGCTTGAACCCAATATCGAGTAGCAGAGGTTGAGTAGAAATAAGACTATCATCATTCTTTTATTTTTTTGTCTCATGTACGACCACCACCCCCTAACC
>JAWXTD010000005.1:0-61873 GCA_044433805.1 Rikenellaceae bacterium | reverse complement strand
ATCACTAAGGATGGTCGCTATATTATCACCAAGGTGAGCGACAAGGCCTTCTTCGACAAGGGTATATATTATATAGGTGTATTCAAGCGTAATGACGAGCGTACGATATACAATGTGATTTATCGTGATGGAAAAATGGGGCCAATTATGATGAAACGTTGTGCGATTAAGGGAATTACGCGCGACAAGGAGTATAACCTAACAAAGGGTAGTGCCAAGAGCGAATTGCTCTATTTGTCAGTGAATGGAAATGGTGAGGCCGAAGTTTTGAAAGTCTACTTCAAACCGCGTCCAAGATTGAAGAAATTGATCGTCGATCTTGACTTCTCGACGTTGGCAATCAAGGGTCGTCAAAGTCAAGGAAACCTATTCTCGCGATACCCGATCCATAAAATTGTGGTCAAAGAGAGGGGAACTTCGACGCTTGCGAGTCAAAAAATTTGGTATGACGCGGATGTTCGCAGGCTGAATAACGATGAGCATGGAGTGTTGTTAGGCGAGTTCAAGGGCGAAGACAAGATCGTTGTTTGGACGGCGCGTAATCAATACTACATCACAAATTTTGATCTTATGCAGCACTTCCCCGATGATACTGTAAGGGTAGAGAAGTATAAGGCTCGAAGGGTATACAATGTATGTTACTTCGATCGCGAGCAGAGTTTCTACTATCTTAAGCGTTTCGAGTTGGAGCAGAATGATAAGATTCAATTCTTTTTGGGCGAGGATAATAACTGCGACTTTATTACTTATTGCGCTACAAATAGTTCACAGTTGGAGATCACCTATAAGGGAGCTCATGCAACCAGACCAAAGGATACGATCAACGTTGACGAGTTCATAGGCATTAAGAGTCATAGGGCTAAAGGTAAGAGAATCAGCACTTATGAGATTGCTACCTTAACCTTTATAGAGGTTGAAGAGATGGAAGAAGAGGTAGATAATTCGCCTATCGATATCGATAGTGTAGACTTATCGGATGGTATGGCGACGACGATCGACTCAACTCAAAATGAGAAGAGTGATAGTTCATCCACCGATGAGCACATAACTATTGATACCCAGCAATTAGGTCTTTTTTAAAATAGTGCCTTATGTTGATATTTTTAGTTGGGTATATGGCTTGTGGTAAAAGCACCATTGGCCGCAGGTTAAAGGATAGGTTGAAGTTGCCTTTATATGACACTGATAAAGAGATAATTAAGGCTGAGGATTGCTCTATTGCAGAGCTATTTGACTCGAAAGGAGAAGATTACTTTAGAGAGACAGAATCCTTGGTGCTTAAGTCGCTGATTATCAATAATAAAGATGCAATTATATCAACTGGTGGAGGAGCTCCAATTTGGGGCGATAATATGAGTGTCATGAATGATTCAGGCCTAACTGTATACATCTCTCGAACAGCAGAGAATATTGCAAAACGACTTAGCGCTCATGGTCGTGAAAAGCGGCCAAAGCTAAGGGGGTTAAGTGATGAAGAGTTAATTGATGTAATGCATGTAGGAATTAGCGAACGAGATGAATATTATCGCAAAGCAAAATTTATAATTGAGGCTGATGATTATTCGGATGATATGATTTTAGATGCGATTGTGCAATGTGTTGAAACACTGAATAATAAGTAGTTATGGATAGTCGACCTATTGGAGTCTATGATTCGGGTATGGGTGGCATCTCTTTATGGAGAGCTATTCGCAGCTCTCTGCCCAATGAATCGATCGTCTATCTAGGTGATGGGCTCAACTGTCCATATGGAGATAAGTCCTCAGCTCAAATAATCAAATTTGCCCTCAAGGCTGTTGATACATTAATTGCGCGCAACTGTAAGATGATTGTAATAGCTTGCAATACAGCAACATCCACAGCGATAAGCCTGCTTAGAGAGACCTATCCAGATATGCCTTTTGTAGGCATGGAGCCAGCTGTAAAGCCTGCATGCACGCAGACAAGAAGTGGGAAGGTTGCAGTTTTGGCGACAAAAAGAAGCTTAGATAGCGAACTTTTTGCTGCGACTCTTTCGAAATATGCTACTGGAGTCGAGGTTATAAAGCAAGTTGGAGAGGGTTTTGTGGAACTTGTTGAGAAGGGATTGGAAGAGAGCGAGGAGGCCTATACTTTAGTTAAACCTATAGTTGATATAATTGCTGATAAAGACGTGGATAAGATAGTGTTAGGATGTACTCATTATCCATTTTTATCAAAGCAAATTGATCGGGCCATAGCAGGTCGCAAAATTGATGTTATCGATCCATCGCCTGCGATAATTAGGCGTATCGAGAAATTGCTACTGCAATTTAATATTGCAGCATGCGAGAGCGGAGCAAAGCAAGAAGATGAGTTTATATCGTTTGATGGAAATGAGTATTGCAATAAGCTGAAAAATAAGGCTATATCTAGTATTATATAAAGTAAATTATAGGGTAAGATGAGTAAAGAAAAAAATATAAATGAGAATGTGGAGCACTCCTCCGGTGATCAAATACGCTTTATTATAGGCGTTGTTGTAGTGCTTATAGGTCTATATGCAACAATCGTGTCAATTTCATATCTTTTCAATTGGAAGGTTGATTTTGATATGCTGACCAATCCTAATTCCGAATCTCGACCAGATATTGAGCCAAGCTATGGCAATATCGGTGGGCGCTTTGGTGCGTGGATAGGTTCGATCTTAATTGGTCATTCATTTGGATTAGTTGGTATTATTATTCCGGTATACCTACTTATATTGGGCCGAAATATATTAAAGAAAAGTAAGAATTTAATTCTAAATAGGGATACGTTAACCTTATTTATTGCGCTGATTCTTAGCTCATTAACCTTAGGTGCTATTTTCGGTACAAAATGGGACTTATTTGGAAGAGGAATGGGTGGAGATTTTGGCGTTCATATGTCAAATCTTATATCAGGCTCAATTGCAGGTGTTGGACTTTTTTTGCTTCTTGCTGGTGCGTGGATCGCTTTTGGCGTATTTATAAATAGCAACTTTATCAACGTGATGAATAAGGCTGGCGATACAGCAGTGAGCAAAACTAGCAAGTTGTTATCTTGCTTAAAGAAGGGGCGAAAAGAGAGTGAAGAAACGCCTAAAGTTCAAGATGAGGTGTGTAATGCTATTTCGCTAGATACTAACAATTTAGAAGGTGCTACTATTGAGGATTTAGGTAATATTGATGAACTATATGAGGCAGAGTATCAGCCCGAGGACACCTTAATTAAAGAGGATGAATTTATAGCAACGGAGCCTGAACCTGAGCTCGAGCAAGTTCAGGCTCAAGAACAAGAAGTTGGATACCCAGATGACGATAATCCATTTATTGAAATTATAGGTCCAAAATCAACACCGGCTGACTATTCTGCTAATCAAAGTTGCGATACATCAACAGGAGATGTAGTTGCAGATCCGGTTAGCTGTGATCCTGAAGGAGCTATAGTATTTGTTGAAGTAAACAAAGCTAAAGAGGTGGATGAGAGTGATATAGAGACTTCTTTATATGACCCAACAAGAGATATAAATAACTTTGTTAAACCACCTGTAACGCTGCTTGAAGATTATAATTCAGGCGCAGGGATTACTGATGCTGAAATTTTCGAAAATAAAAGTCAAATCGAGGCAACGCTTAGTCACTTCGGCATACCTATTCAGCAGCATATTAAAGCAACTGTTGGCCCAACAATTACACTCTATGAAATAATTCAGGCAAATGGAGTGAAAATATCTAAAATTCAGGGGCTTGAGAATGATATTGCGCAAAATCTAAAAGCTTCAGGAATCCGAATTATTGCGCCAATTCCAGGTGCTGGCACCATTGGTATCGAGCTTCCAAATCGTCGCAAGCAGATTGTTTCGATGCGTTCAGCTATACTCTCGCAGGAGTTTCAAGAGCTTAAGGCTCAGCTACCTATCGTAATTGGGCGGACCATTCAGAATGATAATTATGTATTCGATCTAGCCAAAATGCCCCACCTGCTGGTTGCGGGTGCAACGGGTCAAGGTAAATCTGTTGGATTGAATGCAATTATCACATCGCTTCTCTATCGAAAGCACCCCTCAGAGTTAAAATTTGTCATGATCGACCCCAAGATGGTGGAGTTCTCACCATATAAAAAACTTGAAAAGCACTATATGGCAAAGATGCAATCCGAGGAGGAGGTGATTATCACAGACCCTAAAAAGGCTGTTTACACACTTAATGCGATCTGTGAAGAGATGGAAAATCGCCTAAGATTGCTTTCGCAAGCAGGTGTGAGGAATATAGTTGAATACAATGAAAAGTTCAAGCGAAAGGTCTTACTACCCGATAAAGGACACTTCTTCATGCCATATATCGTTGTTATTATCGACGAGTTTGCCGATCTGATTATGACAGCCAAAGAGGTTGAAATGCCAGTTATGCGAATTGCTCAAAAGGCGCGTGCGGTGGGTATTCATTTGATTGTCGCAACTCAACGTCCTGATGTTAAGGTGATTACCGGAGGAATTAAGGCTAACTTCCCTGCCAGAATTGCATTTAAAGTCACCCAGATGATCGACTCGCGAACAATTATCGATCAACCAGGAGCCAATCAACTTATTGGTCGAGGAGATATGCTCTTCTCCAAGGATGGCGAATTAACGCGTATTCAATGCGCTCTTGTCGAGACTGATGAGGTTGCGCGCATTGTCGACCATATTAGCGCCCAGCAAGGTTATTCTGAGGCTTATAGGCTTCCTGATTATGCGCCAGATGGAGGCAGTGGGGATTTCGATATGGGAGGCGATAGTGCGCCAGTTATTAAATATGATGCTCTGTTCGCTGAGATTGCGCGTGCAGCAGTCTCTAATGGCGGAATTTCCACCTCGGCTATTCAGCGTAACTTTGAAGTCGGTTTTAATAGGGCTGGTCGCATTATGACGCAGCTTGAGCGTTCGGGTATTGTTGGGGCGCAAGAGGGGTCTAAGCCTCGCGATATACTATTTTATGATATGCCATCGTTAGAGGCTAAGCTTCAGGAGTTAGGACTATTTTAATTAAAGTAAATTATAGGTAAAATTATGCGATTCTTCTCATTAATTATAGTAATTTTATTTGCCTGCAATAGTGTGCACGCGGATAATAAGGCAGATGAAATCTTCAAAGAGTCGATGACTCAAATCGAGAGTTTAAATCCATATAAAGCAAATATTAAGGTGAGTTATGCAAATAACTCTATTTTAGGATTTTACGAAGTTGATAATAATAGGTATTATATATCTATTGATCAGCAGGAGCTTTATGGAGATGCAAAGACGAAATACGAGGTATTCAACAATAGAAAAGAGATTATTATCGATAGTGTCGCACCTAGCTACAACGGTAATTTACTGAGTAATCCAGCCACTGCATTTACATCTATTAGAGATCATTATTCTGCCACAATTATCGCTGATAATGAGAGTTGTACAACTGTTAACTTAAAGCTAATTATAGGTGGAGAAGAGTCGACAGAAACCATTGAACTGGTATTATCAAAATTGACAAAGCTACCTACGCGAATAACATATAAATTTGACGATGAAGCGGTAGTAATCGATATTATTGATATTAGCAAAATCAACTCAACTATAACATCATATGATAGTAGCAAATACTCTGATTATGAAGTAATTGACTTTAGATAATGACTTCTCCTTTAGTTACCCTTCTTACCCTTGGAGCGTATATAGCGATACTATTATTTATAACATGGTATAGCGGCAGAAAAGCAAAAAATGCCGACTATTTTGTTGCGAACAGAGCAAATCGCTGGTATACTGCAGCCATCGCAATGGTTGGAGCTGCAATGTCGGGAATAACGTTTGTCTCTGTTCCAGGCTCTGTTGCTGCGGATGGATTCTCGTATATGCAGATGGTGTTAGGTTTTACTGTTGGTCAATTGATCATTGCATTTGTCTTGATACCAGTGTTTTACCGCCTTGGGATTGTTTCGCTATATCAATATTTAGAGGGTAGATTCGGTGCAGTATCACACAAAAGTGGCGCTTGGATGTTCTTCATTTCGAAAATCGCAATTGCAGCATTGAGATTATATGTAATGTCTGTGGTAATTCAGCAGCTACTCTTCGACTACTTCAACATCCCCTTTTGGTGCAATATACTCATAACAATGAGTGTTATATGGTTGGCTACGCGTCGAGGAGGGGTAAAGTCGCTTATATGGACCGACTCGCTTAAGACTATATGTCTTGTTGGATCGCTTATTTTATCGGTGGTATTTATTGCTAATGCAATGGGGTGGAGTATGTCGGAGGTGTTTTTTCAAATATCTAATAATGAACACTCTACAGTGTTTAATTTAAGTGATACTTCATCTCCAAAATACTTCTGGAAGATGTTCCTTGCAGGTGTTTTCACTTTAGTTGCAATGACTGGATTGGATCAAGATATGATGCAATGTAACTTAAGTTGCGTTAATTACAAAAATGCTCAGGTAAACATTGTAATAACTGCTGTATGCCAGATATTTGTAATTATGCTATTCTTAATTCTGGGTGCGATGCTATATATTTACTCCGATTTTAAGGGGCTATCAATACCTGCAAAGGGCGATCAGCTATTCGCCTTTATTGCCTTTGAGGGAGGTTTGCCAATTATTGTTGGAGTATTATTTGTCTTGGGGTTGTCGGCTTCTACATATGCATCTGCCGCTTCATCAATCACCGCTCTAACTACTTCGTTAACAGTTGATTTGATGGGGTTACATAAAGTAAAAGATGAGGAAAAGCTAACAAAGTTTAGATTAAGAAATCACATGATTATATCGGCGATAATCGCAATTTTAATACTCTGTGTAGGTAGCCTCGGAGATGAGAGCGTGATCAATACAATGTTCAAATTTGTAGGATATACTTATGGACCTATTTTGGGCTTATTTACGTTTGGCCTACTTACGCCATTTGCTCTGAGGGATAAATATGTACCAATTGTTGTTGCATTATCGTTAGTGTTAAGTGTTGGCTTAGAGTGGGTTGCGGCGAATTATTATGGTTATAAGATCGGTTTTGAACTTTTAATATATAATGCACTTTTTACAATTATAGGACTATCATTGCTGATTAAGCCAAAAGAATCTATACGATGAATCAATACACAAAATCAATATTAATGCTCGCAGCTATGAGCCTTGGAGCAATCTTTTCAAAATCTGTTACGTTTGTCGATTCTCTAGCGAGTGGAATGATTGCTCCAGCACTGCTTTTTGCAATGCTCTTTATTACGTTTTGCTGTGTTGATTTGCGCGATCTTAAATTCTCAATGATGCATGTGTGGATCGTTGTGTTTCAGCTAATTACGGCGATCACATCATTCTATTTACTACTACCTTTTGGCCACATATTTGCGCAAGGAGTAATGGTCTGTTTTATTGCACCTGTTGCTATGGCCGCAGTTGTTGTTGGCCGATTACTAGGTGCTAAAGTTTTAACCATTGCCACATTTACAATAGTTTGCAATGTGGTGATGGCAATATTTATACCTCTATTTTTTATACACATCGGAAGCGAAGGTTGCTCATTTGCAATGATTTTAAGAAGGGTAGCGCCACTACTGATTGCTCCTCCGATCCTGGCTCAACTAATTCGTTACACTATTCCATCCATCACATCATGGTTTGGGCAGCGCGGATATTTATCATATTACATTTGGCTAGTCTCGCTAGTGGTTACAGTTGGTCGCACCGTTAATTTTGTTGTAAACAACATCAACAGCATTGAGCTATTGCTAGCAATAGCCTTAGCGTTAGGCTCACTGGCCACCTGCCTCATACAGTACCGAGTAGGCCGATTAATAGGCTGCCGATATGGCGATCCTGCTGCCGGAGAGCAATCTTTGGGTCAGAAAAATACCATTTTGGCAATCTGGATGACTCAAACTTTTCTGTCGCCAGTCGCTTCGATTGCGCCAACAGCATATGTTATTTGGCAGAACCTAATGAATTCATATAAGATATACCGAGTCGAAAAGGGTAAGAATAACTAATCCTCAGGAGAAAAATATCGCATAACTTTTTCAGCTCGATCCTTGCCAATCACCTCGCATAGATCATCTAGTGAGGCTTTTTTTATGTTCGAAATTGTTTTAAATCGCTTCATTAGCGCACTAGCGCTTTTTGTTCCTATGCCATCGATATCGTCGAGTTCACTTTTAATAAAACTGCCGCTTCGCTTCTGTCGGTGAAAGGTTATTCCAAAGCGGTGAGCCTCATCTCGTATATGGCAAACTACTTTAAGTGGCTCGCCTAACCTGCTGAGATAGTAGGGCCTACCATCATTTGGATAGAATATCTCTTCGATTCTTTTAGCCAATCCAACGATAGGAATTTTGTCCTCTAATTGAAGATCCTTCAGCACCTCATAGGCACTCGATAGCTGCCCCTTACCACCATCAACAATGATCAAATCAGGAAGTTCTGCACCCTCTTCAACCTGGCGGGTATAACGCCTAGCGATTATCTCGCGCATCGAGGCAAAATCATCGGCTCCGACAACGGTTTTAATGTTATAGTGTCGATATTCACTCTTCGATGGCTTGCCATTGCGAAAAACCACACACGAAGCTACAGGGTTGGTTCCCTGCAGGTTAGAGTTGTCAAAACACTCAATATGTCGAGGTTCTTTATCAAGATGGAGCTCTGATTTCATTGCCTCCATCAACCGATTTGTGTGCCGCTCTGGATTTCGTTGCTCCATGTGATGGATTTGCTCTGCTCGATATTTTTGAGCACAACGCTTTGAAAATGCCAAAAGTTCATACTTGTCGCCTCTTTTGGGGACTGTAAAGATTGATCTGTTGAATAGAATAGCTCCAGAGGGCAGAAATGGCACGATCACCTCGCGAGCCAAGGTGCCACCAGCAATTTTTTCTACTATATGTTGGATTGCAAAGGTCAGCATCTCCTCGGGTGGGGTGTCGACCCTTTGCGATAACTGCACTGTATATACCGCCACAACCGAACCATAGCGAATTCTGACAAAATTACACAACGCCGTATCGCCATCTAACAGCAGCGAAAAGACATCGGTATGGACAATCTTCGAAGAGACTATCACCGAGCGGTGCGCATAATTTTCGATAGCCGTTAATCGCTGTTTATACTGCTGAGCTATTTCGAATTCGAGTTTATCTGAGGCGGCAAACATCTCTTTCTCTAAATATTTGCGTACAGGCCGAAGATCCCCCTTGAGCACCGAAGTTGCCATTGCTACCAATTCTTCATATTGCTCGGCACTCTGAGCGCCAATGCATGGAGCGTTGCAATTGCCCAAATGGTATTGCATACATATGCCATATTTTCCCGATGCAATAGCCTCGGGCGACAACTTTAGCTTGCAGGTTCGCAAAGGAATTATCTCGCGAATGAACTCCAGAACAGAGCGCTGCATCACAATCGAACTATAGGGGCCAAAATATTTGGTTCCATCGCGCTTGAGTTGGCGAGTCGACACTATGCGAGGAAAATGTTCGTTGAGAATCGCTACCCACGGATAACTCTTATCATCTTTTAATAAAATATTATAACGCGGCTGAAGAGTCTTGATCAGAGAATTTTCTAAAAGCAGAGCATCGTTTTCGCTATCAACAACAATGTGTTTAATATCGCAGATATGTTTTACCATCACCTGCACCTTAGAGCTTTGTTTGCTACTCTCTAGAAAATATGACGTAACTCTTCGTCGCAGATCCTTTGCTTTGCCTACATAAATAACCTCACCATCTGCATTAAGGTATTGATATACACCGGGCAAGTGGGGTAGGAGCGAGGCTATCTCTTTTAGTCGCTCTAATCTTTTGTTGCTTGATTTAAGCGGAGTATTATCAACCTTTGATTGCAATTTTATCTACGCGTGTTTGGTGGCGACCACCTTCGAATGGTGTTGTGAGCCACGTATTTACAAACTCAACAGCTTGGTCATTATCAATAAATCGAGCAGGTAGAACAATAACATTGCTGTTGTTATGCTCGCGAATAAGGCGTGCGACATCATTACACCACACCAATCCTGCCCTGATAGCTTGATGTTTGTTCAATGTAATAGCCATACCTTCGCCCGAACCGCAAAGGCCAACTCCGCGTTTAACCTCACCGCTCTCTATGCCCAAGGCTAACGCATGACCATAATCGGGATAGTCTATACTCTCCTGGCTGTGGCAACCATAGTCAACCACCTCGAAACCCTTAGCATCTAAGTAGCCAACGAGCAACTCCTTCATATCATATCCAGCATGATCACATGCAATACCTATCTTCTCTTTCATTATTTTTTTTATTATAATATTGCAAAGGTAGATAAAATTATGTGTCAAACACAATAATTTTTCCTATTTTTGCAGACATGAAACCACTTTTTATAGTTTTAGGCTCTCTCTGCGTGCTGCTGGGCGTACTCGGAATAATCTTGCCGGTACTCCCCACAACCCCCTTCTTATTGTTGGCAGCAACGCTCTATATGCACTCATCACCTCGGCTATATAACTGGTTGTTAAACCATAAATACTTTGGTGGCTACATACGCAACTATCGTGAAAATAAGATTATTCCACTTCGTGTTAAAATAATGTCATTGGTGATACTCTACGCAACAATTCTCACTTCGACTTTTACTGTCGGAGTAGGACGGATATACCTACAATTAATACTTGCAGTTGTTGCGATTGGTGTTTCGTGGCATATATTATCTTTTAAATCAGAGTAAATTAAAGATAAAAAGTACAGAGTCACCATTTTTTTCATACCTTTGCCATCTCAAGAACCAAGATAATAAAAAATATTATGAAAGGGTATGTAGATTTTTATCCAAAACTATTGACATCGCTAAAGGGTTATTCGCGCGAAAAATTAATTGGCGACATTACCGGAGGTATCATTGTAAGTATTGTCGCTTTGCCTTTGGCTATTGCCTTTGGTATTGCATCGGGCTTAAGCCCAGAAAATGGACTCATAACTGCAATCATTGGAGGTTTTATCGTCTCGTTGCTAGGCGGTAGTTCCGTGCAAGTTGGTGGCCCCACCGGTTCATTCATTGTAATTGTCTTTGGTATTGTTCAGAATTATGGTGCCGAAGGCCTTATGGTCGCCACATGTATGGCCGGTGTAATAATGATAATTATGGGACTGGTCAAGGTGGGTGCAATTATTAAATTTATTCCATATCCTATTATTATCGGTTATACGGCCGGTGTTGCAGTCACAATCTTCACCACGCAAATCAAAGATCTTTTTGGGTTGACAGTTCAAAATGATTCGGCCGATTTTATCAGCAGCTGGAGTGGCTATATATCTGCTTTTGATACTCTTACGCTTAGTTCAGTGGTGGTCAGCGCAGCAACAATTCTTATAATCATTCTCTCACCACGCCTCTCTCGCAAGCTCCCCGGATCGCTTATAGCTATCGTTTCGGTTACAGCTGCAGCCTATTATTTTAGCAATTATGGCGGTGTTAACGATATCGAAACTATTGGTTCGTTTAGTGGATCGCTCCCCAAGCCAACATTTATCCCAATGAGTTTTGATGCTGTACGTCAATTGTTTCCATATGCTTTTACCCTTGCAATCCTTGGCTCGATAGAGTCGTTGTTATCGGCAATAGTCTCGGATGGTGTCACTGGCGACACACACAGTTCGAATACCGAACTTATTGCGCAGGGAGCTGCAAATATCGTATCGCCACTTTTTGGCGGAATGCCTGTCACTGGAGCTGTTGCTCGTACTATGACCAACATTAATAATGGTGGTTCAACGCCTGTATCGGGAATTGTTCACTCGATATCGCTTCTGTTGGTTATGCTCTTTTTGGGTTCGCTCACTCAACATATTCCAATGGCATGTTTGGGTGGAGTATTGGTTATTGTATCGTATAATATGAGCGGGTGGCGAACCATTAAATCGATGTTAAAGAGCTCTAAGAGCGATGTGGCGGTGCTATTCACAACATTTTTTCTTACGGTTATCTTCGACCTTACGGTGGCAATATTTGTTGGAATGATGATGGCAACGGTGCTATTTATCCGACGTATGGCCGAAGCTACAAAAATTTCAGTCACTACAAATAAATTGGATTTATCGGATGAGGGCGAGATACATCACAACGAGGTTTTGGATATTCCAAATGGGGTAGAGGTCTACGAAATTGATGGACCCTTCTTCTTTGGTGTGGCAAACAAATTTAGCGAAGTGATGAAGGATATGGGAACCAGGGCCGATATTCGCATCATTAGAATGCGCAAGGTGCCATTTATGGATCTCACTGGAATTCACAACCTTGAGATGCTTGTAGATAGCTCGCACGCCGATGGTATCCACGTAATTCTTTCGGGTGTAAATCCAAAGGTTCGCGAATCTCTACTTAACGCGAACTTCAACGAAAGAATTGCCGAAGAGTATATATGCCCAGAGATAAATGCAGCGCTAGATATGGCTCGCAAATATATCTCCAGCAAATAGGCAAAAAAGCAACAAACTCATCAGGTGGTTTGTTGCTTTTTTTGATCTTATTTCATCTGTGGAATTGCAGGTCCAGTGTGGTTGTGATATCCAGCTTGGTGCTGTGCCCCTTCGGGATTCCAATAAACCTCGCGTAAGTAGAAGTTGTCGTTGGTCTGCTCGATGTGTTCAGCTAAATAGTCTCGATGCTTTTTCAGCACCTTTGAATATTTCTTGTCATCGGCCAAGTTGATTAACTCATCAGGGTCATTGTTCATGTCGAATAGCTCTTCATCCCCGCATTCAAGATACTTAATATATTTATAGTCGTGACTGCGGATCATGCGGAATGGCGAAACGGTATAGCCCCACTCGGTTGTCCACTCTGTGCAGATATATTCTCGAGTGTCGCGTTTTTGAGTGCCAGCGATCCAGCCAAATTGAGAAACTCCCGGCATCGTTCGGGGTGTGTCAATACCAGCATATTCGCAGAGGGTTGGTATCATATCGATTGAGACATTTACAATTGGCTTATCGATAAGTTTGTCCGACTGCTTGACACCCTTTCCAAAGAATATCAATGGTACGCGTGTGGTTTGGTCGTATGGTGTACCTTGCTTAGTCACCATACGTTTTGAGGCCATTCCCTCACCATGGTCAGCCATAAAAACAATCAACGTATTGTCGGCATGGCCACTTTGGCGCAGAGCATCGAGCACCGTGGCAAGATCCTTATCCATTCGATTTGCATAGTAATAATATGCTGCCAAGTAGTGTTGGTAATTCTCTTGGTTCCACTCAGATGTCTGTGATTGACGGATATGTGAACAGCATAGATATTGAACAGGGTGAGGTCGCTCTGCAGCATATGGGTCAACAAAATTCGATGGTAATTCCGGCAAAACCCCTTGATATTCAGGCTTATCTGGATTGGTGTGCTCACCTTGATGAGCCCCAATATAATCACAAATATTGTGTGGATTATTTAGGTCGACAACGCAGAAAAACGGATCCTCTTTTCCCTTGGTGCTAAGTAGATATTTCACCGACTCGCGTGTAGTGTAGATATCTCTGTATGAGTCGTATGTGAGAGGGTAATTCTCGAATTCGTTAGGAACTTTTATCTCCATCGTCTCATCGGCACACTCAAATCCGCGAAGAGCTCCGCCATCGTGCATCTTTCCAAAGTGCACACATTCGTAGCCATTTTCAGAAAAAATGCTGCCCATCGTGTGAAGATCGTCGCTAAATTCACTATTTTGCCAATTGCGGCCATTCGACTCAATGCCAGTTGTGTGAGGATAGAGCCCACTCCAAAGCGAGGCTCGAGCGGGCATCGACAAGGGAACAACTGTGTAAGCCTGTGAAAATGCTACACCATTACGACCCAACGAATCGACCGTAGGGGTGCTTCCTGACCTATCGCCATAGGTCTCAATTGCTTGCCAGCTAAGTTGATCGGAGATCACAAAGAGAATGTTTGCAGGCTTGCGATCAGTCGCTTTTGCCTCTTGCGCAGATGTCGCATTGCTCGTCGAGAGAGATAATATCAATGCGGCACCACTCCATAATTTAGGATTATTATACATATTTTTTTGGTTTGGTTTTCACAAAGATAAGATTAATATCTATAAATGACAATAGTGCAGCCCGCAAATTGCAAGCTGCACTATTAAAATATAATCTCTATCCGTAAGAACCTTAGTTGTTCTCAGGGCGAAGTTTGCGAACAACAGCACCAGTTTGCCACATCTCGCTCTCGCGAAGCGCTTTAAGTTCAGCCTCTAGACCCTCGCGGTAATCCTCCTTGCTGTTTGTGTCGATTGAGCGTTGAGCCTCATTTCCGCAAGCTACCTCAGCGTAAAGATCCTCGAATACTGGTTTTGAAGCATCCTTAAATTTGCCACACCAATCAAGAGCTCCACGTTGAGCAGTTGTTGAGCAGTTAGCGTACATCCAATCCATACCGTTCTCAGCGAAAAGTGGCATAAGTGATTGTGTAAGCTCCTCGACAGTCTCGTTGAATGCCTCCGATGGAGTGTGGCCGTTCTCGCGCAACACCTCGTATTGAGCAGCCAAGATTCCTTGGATAGCACCCATAAGTGTACCGCGCTCACCTGTAAGGTCAGAGTAAACCTCGCGCTTGAAAGTAGTCTCGAAAAGGTAACCCGAACCAACACCAATTCCTAGAGCAACAACACGCTCGAAAGCACGACCTGTAGCATCTTGGAAGATAGCGTAGCTAGAGTTAAGACCGCGACCTTGAAGGAACATTGTACGAAGTGAAGTACCTGATCCCTTTGGAGCAACCAAGATAACATCAACGTCTGCTGGAGGAATAATGTTTGTGCGCTCCTTGTATGTCACTGCAAAACCATGTGAGAAGTATAGAGCCTTACCAGGTGTAAGGTGCTTCTTAACTGTTGGCCACACAGCGATTTGCGCTGCATCCGAAAGAAGGTATTGGATAATTGTTCCGCGCTCGCAAGCCTCCTCAATTTCGAAAAGCGTCTCACCAGGAACCCAACCATCAGCGATAGCCTTATCCCAAGTTTTGCTCTCTTTGCGTTGTCCAATGATAACGTTAAAACCGTTATCACGAAGGTTAAGACTCTGTCCAGGACCTTGAACGCCATAACCAATAATTGCTATTGTTTCATCTTTAAGAACCTCTCTTGCTTTCTCTAATGGAAACTCTTCACGGGTGACAACGTTTTCGTCTACGCCGCCAAAATTCATAACTGCCATATTAACTTTAATTATTTTGTGGTTTGTAAATATATTTATTCTGTTTCTATTCTTCTTTTTTCTTGCTCCTCAAGAAATAGACTCACCTCCTCGACCTTCGATTTTGTGATTGATACACGACCCGAACGTGCAAATTGCAACATGTTATAATGTGTCAGTTCGTCGTACAACTCTTGGATCTTCTCGCGAGTACCACTCTTCTCGATGATCGTATACGCCTCGTTTACCTCGAGCACTTTGACGCTAAAGCGACTTACGATTTGGCCTATTCCTCCCTTGGCAAGCAAGCTTGGTGTCGAGACTTTATATAGGGCTATCTCTTGTGTAAATATGTCTGAATCAACATAATAGAATGCACGGATAACATCAATACGCTTCTCTATTTGACTCACAACATTCTTCACACTTCGCTCGCTACACTTGAGCAAAATAGTGAATTTATGTATTCCCTGCACTGCCGAGGCCGACACAGATAGGTTCTCAATATTGAGTTTGCGACGGGTGAACATCAGCGCAATTTGACTAAGCAAACCGACGTGATTCTCGGAGTAGACCGTAATAGTATATAGTGTATTCTCCATCATTTTAATATTTTTCGGTAGAGTTAAGCATGATATCGGTTACTCCCTGACCTACGGGGATCATTGGAAATACCATTCCTTTCTCGCAAACATTTACGTTAAGCAGGTAGGCTCCATCGTACGCAACCATCTGAGCGATAGCCTCATCGAGCTCTTCGCGACAATTAACATCGCGAGCCGGAATGTTGTATGCCGCAGCTAAAGCTGTAAAGTTTGGGTTGACCATAGGCGTCTGCGAGTAGCGAGCATCGAAAAATAACTCCTGCCACTGACGAACCATTCCAAGGAAGTTGTTGTTCAAGATAATAATCTTAACGGCAATGTTGTATTGCATAATTGCACCCAACTCCTCGATAGTCATTTGAATTCCACCATCTCCGGTGAATAGGCATACTTCCCTCTCGGGAGCTCCCATCTTAGCACCAATAGCAGCTGGCAGACCAAAGCCCATTGTGCCCAGTCCACCCGATGTTATCATGCTTCGAGTCTGGTTGAATTTAAAATATCGAGCTCCATGCATCTGATTTTGCCCAACATCGGTCACCAATATAGCTTTGTTTCCGGTAGCCTCCGACACTTTGCGAACCACCTCGCCCATGTTGATCTCACCCTCCGCAGGATAGACTTCAGGATTGATAACCTTTTGAGTTTCAACCTCTAAGCACTCTGCAAAACTATCGATCCATTTCGTGTGCTTTGCTGGTGCGACGAGTTCAAGCACTGCCGATAAACTCTTTTTAGCATCGCCCAACACCTCTAGATCAACCTTCACATTTTTGTTGAATTCCGAAGGGTCGATATCGAAGTGAATGATTTTTGCTTGACGTGCATATTTGTCAATATTGCACGTTACTCGATCGTCAAAACGCATACCAACGGCAATCAGCAGATCGCACTCATTAGTCTTGATATTTGGGGCAATATTTCCGTGCATTCCCACCATTCCCATATTGAGCGGGTGATCTGACTCAAGGGCCGAAAGACCCAATAGGGTAACTCCAACAGGGATATCAGCCTTCTCAATAAGCTCTTTTAATTTATCTTCAGCCTCCGAGATAACCACTCCTTGACCTAAAAGCAGCAATGGCTTTTGTGATTGATTAATCATCTCTGCCGCTTGAGCAATTTGCGATGGCACTAGCGAAGGATCGGGATTATAACTTCGTATAAATGAACACTTTGAGTAGTTATATTCAGCCAAAGCCACTTGTGCATCTTTAGTTAAATCGAGCATCACAGGACCTGGGCGACCGCTATTTGCGATATAAAAAGCACGCGCCACAGCCCAACCAATATCCTCGACACGACGAATTTGGTAGCTCCATTTAGTGACAGCCTGCGTAATACCCATAACATCAATCTCTTGGAATGCATCGGTTCCCAACATTGGCGAAACTACCTGACCAGCAATAACAACCATAGGGGTGCTATCCATTAATGCGTCCGATAGGCCCGTAACAACATTTGTCGCAGCAGGACCTGAAGTTACAATAACTACACCTGTTTTGCCACTAACCCGTGCATAACCTTGAGCTGCGTGTGTTGCTCCCTGCTCATGGCGAACTAATACATGATTAATCTTGTCGCTATAGGTGTACAACGCGTCGAATACGGGCATAATAGCACCTCCCGGATAGCCATAAACCGTGTCAACGCCCTCCTGAACAAGAGCTTTCATTAAGATCTCTGATCCACTTATTTTTGATGCCATATCTAAATTTGTTTATCTATTCAATAATACGAACTGCACCCTTATCGGCCGATGAAACCATTGATGCATAGATCTTTAGCGCTGTCGAAACTTTGCGATCACGCATCTTGGGTTTAAATGCATCGCATCCGCGAGCCATCTCATCTTGGCGTCTTTGGGCTAGTTGCTCGTCCGACAATTCGACATTAATCTTTCTCGAAGGGATATCAATCAAGATCGTATCTCCACTGCGAAGTAATCCGACTGCGCCACCCGCAGCAGCCTCCGGAGAGATGTGGCCAATCGAAAGGCCCGAAGTTCCACCCGAGAAACGACCATCGGTGATCAATGCACACTCCTTGCCCAAATGCTTCGACTTGATGTATGAAGTAGGGTAGAGCATCTCTTGCATTCCTGGTCCACCTTTGGGCCCTTCGTACAAAATTACTACCACGTCGCCACTCTCAATCTGGCCAGATAATATTCCTTCGCATGCTGCGTCTTGTGACTCATATACTTTTGCTCGACCTTTGAAAAGTAATATATTTTCGTCGACACCAGCGGTTTTAACAACACATCCATCCTGAGCAATGTTACCATATAATATAGCCAAACCTCCATCTGCAGCATATGCGCTAGCCACCGAGCGAATACAACCCTTGGTGCGATCACAGTCGAGTTCCTTATATTTCGACTCCTGTGAGCCAAGCTTCAAGTTGAACTTATTGGCTGGTGCCGCGTGCCAAAGTGCATCTGCTTGATCGGAGTAATTTACACCTCCAATAGAGTAAGAGTCAACTGCTTGAGCAAGTGATAATCCATCGACCCTACAAACCGAAGTATCTACAAGCCCCTCTTTTGCCAACTCGCCCATGATCGAGATGATTCCACCAGCGCGGTTAACATCTTGCATATGATATGCCGACGATGGAGCGACTTTACAAAGCACTGGCGTGCGTCGCGACAACTCGTCGATATCCTTCATCGAGAACTCAACTCCAGCCTCTTGCGCAATAGCTAAAAGGTGCAACACCGTGTTCGATGAACCTCCCATTGCAATATCCAAGGTCATTGCATTTAGGAATGCTGCGCGAGTCGCTATCGAGCGAGGCAACACGCTGCTATCGCCATCTGCATAATATTTATATGCATTTTCTACAATCATTTTGGCTGCACGCGAAAATAGATTGCGGCGCTCAACATGCGTTGCTACAATAGTTCCGTTTCCAGCCAATGCCAAACCAATAGCCTCGTTTAAGCTATTCATTGAGTTTGCCGTGAACATTCCCGAGCATGAACCACATGTTGGACACGCTGCGCGCTCAATCTCTTCGATTTGAGAGTCAGGAATTGTTTGATCGGCCGAATCAATCATTGCATCGATCAAGTCAAGTGCACGACCACGCAAATTTCCAGCCTCCATAGGACCTCCCGAGACAAAAATTGTGGGGATATTTAGGCGCATCGATGCCATCAACATTCCCGGGGTAATCTTATCGCAGTTGCTAATACAGATCATTGCATCGGCCTTGTGAGCATTAACCATATACTCCACGCTGTCGGCAATCAAGTCGCGCGATGGCAATGAGTATAACATTCCGTCGTGGCCCATAGCGATACCGTCGTCAATAGCAATGGTGTTAAATTCGGCAGCAAAACATCCGGCAGCCTCAATTTCAGCCTTAATGGTTTGACCTATTTCATGTAGGTGTGTATGACCTGGCACAAATTGGGTAAACGAGTTAACAATCGCAATGATTGGCTTACCAAATTGCTCCTCCTTCATGCCATTGGCACGCCATAGAGAGCGTGCACCAGCCATTCTTCGACCTTCGGTGCTATATGAACTTCTTAATTTATTTTTCATTTTATATCAATTGCAATTTGACAAAAATAGACTCTTTCGGCGTAGAATCCAAATTATTAAAGAGAAAATATTCATTTTTTTGAAAAATTGCCTGTGTTAATTTTACTCATTAAAATCTTCTCTGGTTTCATAAAAACCATTAAATGCCACTTTTTATAAAATATTTTAAGCATATTTTTAATTATACTTAAAATTAGAAAGTCGATAGATGATACAATTTAAAAATAGATAGAGCCCGGTCAGTACACATACTGCCGAGCCCTATATTATAAAAATTGCCTATTTACTATTGATCATACCCTTGATACTCTCAATAAGCAAAGAGATAGCTACAGAATTGAAACCACCTTCGGGGATTATCACATCGGCATAGCGCTTAGATGGCTCAACAAATTCGTCGTGCATAGGTTTTACAGTTCCGACATATTGAGCAATTACCGACTCCATAGTTCGACCTCGCTCGCACACATCTCTTAAGATTCTTCGCGAAAGACGAAGGTCGGCATCTGTATCAACATAGACCTTGATATCCATCAAATCGCGCAAAGCTTTATTCTCGAAAATTAATATTCCATCGACAATAATCACCTTAGAGGGCATCAATGTCACTGTGTCATCCATTCGATCGTGCTCAACAAATGAGTAGACCGGATGAGAAATTGCAACACCGCTCTTAAGCGCACTGACATGGTCAACCATCATGTCGGTATCGAACGATTGAGGATGATCGTAGTTCAACTTTGTGCGCTCCTGGTAGGTTAACTCTGGGTGAGCTCGATAGTAGTAATCATGACAAATAGTTACAACATCTTCGCCCTTGAATGCATCCTTAAGGGCCTTAACCAATGTACTCTTACCAGAACCAGTGCCTCCTGCAACTCCAATAACTGTAACGTTCATAGCCTTATATTTTATGCGTCAATATTAGCGTAGTGAGCATTCTTCTCGATAAACTCGCGACGTGGTGGAACCTCGTCACCCATCAACATCGAGAATACGCGATCTGCTTCAACAGCATTATCGATGGTTACCTGGCGCAAAATGCGACGAGTTGGATCCATTGTAGTATCCCACAGTTGATGTTCGTTCATCTCACCAAGACCTTTATATCGTTGAATATGAACACCTTTGCCGCCGAAATCTTCGATTGCCTGCTCGCGCTCAGTTTCGCCCCAGCAGTAACGCTCGTTTTTACCCTTTTTAATAAGGTAGAGAGGTGGGGTAGCGATATAGATATGACCATTCTCGATAAGTGCCTTCATCTTGCGGAAGAAGAATGTAAGCATTAGCGTGGCGATGTGACTTCCATCGACATCGGCATCGGTCATAATGATAATCTTGTTGTAGCGAAGTTTCTCAATGTTAAGAGCCTTGCTATCTTCGGGAGTACCAATTGTCACACCTAGAGCGGTGAACATATTCTTGATCTCCTCGTTCTCCCACATCTTGTGCTCTTGAGCCTTTTCGATATTGAGGATCTTACCACGCAAAGGCATGATAGCTTGAAATTCGCGGTTGCGACCCTGCTTAGCAGTTCCACCCGCCGAGTCTCCCTCGACAAAGAAAATCTCTGCAACAGAGCGGTCGCGACTAGAACAATCGGCCAATTTTCCAGGAAGTCCTCCTCCCGAAAGAGCGGTTTTACGTTGAACCAATTCGCGAGCATTACGTGCTGCATGGCGCGCTGTAGCAGCCAAGATCACCTTTTGAACGATCGCCTTAGCATCCTTTGGATTCTCCTCAAGGTAGTGACCTAGGGCTGATGACATAGCTTGGTCGACTGCTGCCGAAACCTCGTCGTTACCCAGTTTAGTCTTGGTCTGTCCCTCGAATTGTGGCTCTGCAACCTTAACCGATACTACAGCTGTGAGTCCCTCGCGGAAGTCATCACCACTGATCTCAAACTTCAACTTGGCCAACATTCCCGACTCATCGGCATACTTTTTCAAGGTACGTGTAAGTGCGCGGCGGAAACCAGTAAGGTGGGTACCACCCTCGATTGTGTTAATGTTGTTTACATATGAGTGTACATTCTCCGAGAAGGAGTTATTGTATTGCATTGCAACCTCTACTGGTACTCCATTGCGCTCAGTATCAAGGTAAATAATATTCTCGATGATCTTCTCTCCGCGTGTTGCATCAAGGTACTGAACGAACTCTTTTAGTCCATCCTCAGAGTAGAATGTCTCAGAAAGTTCCCCTTCACGACCCTCTACCTCGCGCTTGTCGGTTAGCGACAATTTGATACCTTTGTTTAGGAAGGCTAGCTCGCGAAGGCGTTTAGCTAGAATCTCGTAGCGATATACTGTGGTTTGAGTGAAAATCTCACTATCGGGTTTAAAGGTTACAGTTGTACCACGATCCTCACACTCTCCAACAATTTCAACTTGTGAAGTTGGAGCACCTTTGCTGTATGATTGACGATAAATTTTCCCCTCTTTGTGAATCTCGGCAATAAGTAGGACAGAGAGTGCATTAACACACGACACACCCACACCATGCAGACCTCCGGAAACCTTATAACTTCCCTTATCAAATTTACCACCAGCGTGAAGCACAGTAAGAACCACCTCGAGAGCAGATTTCTTCTCCTTCTCGTGATAGTCAACCGGAATACCACGGCCATTATCCTTGACGCTGATTGAGTTATCGGGGTTGATAGTCACCTCGATATGGTCGCAATAGCCTGCCAACGCCTCATCAATTGAGTTGTCGACAACCTCATAAACCAAGTGGTGGAGACCCTTTTCACCAGTGTCTCCGATATACATTGCTGGGCGTTTACGCACAGCCTCCAAGCCCTCAAGAACCTGAATATTCGACGCCGAATATTCGCCTTGTTGCTTTATCTCTTCATGTTCAGTACTCATCGTTTAATCTTAAAAGTAAATAACATGCAAATATAGAAAAAAATATTGAGAAATAATATTTTTTGAGGCTAAAAATTATGGCAAATGCATAAAAATATACTCTCTTACTGCCTCCGGCGGGCGCAGATAGCACCTGCGCGGGTGCATACTTCTTGCGCTATTGGGCTAAAAACTTTACAGTTTTTAGATTTTAGGAGTTAATAGCTCATCTGCAAATAAATTTGCATGACCTATTAACTCCTAAAATTTATTAAATGCCTTAAGGCATTTAAACCCAACTTCGAGGTTCACCTCACTGATTTGCTCATGGCAACCGTAGGTTGACATAGATATAAAATAATAGATGAGATTTTACCAAAGCTAGGCTTTATAAAATCTCATCTATTATTTTATATCGTTGGCGCCCTTAAGCACTGCAAATCAGTGCACTACAAAAGTCAAAAACGCAAGTATTTGGATCCAAGCTTAGCTTGGTGCCCGCGCGGCATAAGCGCGATGAGCAACTTTTTTTCGTGTATTTGACCTAGTCAAAAATATAGAAAAAGTTACTCTAATTTGGCCATATCAACCTCTTTGATCGCTCCCTTCGAAAAAAGAATAGTGCGAGCGGGATAATCGTCAATAATTGCAGTGTTGTGGGTCGACATAACAACCGCACATCCATCCGCGGCAATCCTCTGAAAAAGCTCCATAATTCCATCGGCAGTAACTGGATCGAGGTTGCCCGTTGGCTCATCGGCTAATAATAGTTTGGGGGAATTGATTAGCGCTCTGGCAATTACCAAACGTTGCTGCTCGCCTCCCGACATCTCGAAGGGCATTTTGTAGCCCTTATCTTGAAGTGAAACCATCCTTAGCACCTGGTCGATACGTTTGCGAATAGCTGTCTCCGAGCTCCACCCGGTTGCCTTCATCACAAAGTAGAGATTCATAAAGACATTGCGATCGGTAAGCAGCTGATAATCTTGAAAAACAATGCCGATTTTACGACGCAGATATGGAATATCGCGACTCTTGAGCTTCAGCAGATCAAATCCCGCAACCATCCCTTGACCCTCAATGAGTTGCATCTCTCCATAAAGAGTCTTAAGCAGTGAGCTTTTGCCACTTCCCACGCGACCAATCAAGTATACAAATTCACCCTGGTCAACCGCTAAATTTACGTCCGATAAGATCAACTCGCCACTCTGTTTTAATCGAGCAGCAGAGTGTCGCGAGAATTGGTTTTGAAGGTGGTATAGCGATACTCCTTGAAGGTCTATGACTCTCTTGTTTTCCATATTTAGACTCTTTGATTAGATAAAATCTCTAGGTAAAGATAACGGTTTTATTTCCATAAACCAGAATCTTATGCTCGATATGTTTCTCGACAGCATGCGAAAGCACAATTTTTTCGATGTCGCGACCCTTATGGATGATGCTTGAGACAGAATCGCGGTGCGAGATACGAGTGATATCTTGCTCAATGATTGGCCCTGCGTCCAAATCGTTGGTAACATAGTGGCTTGTGGCTCCAGCTAATTTCACGCCTCGCTCAAAGGCAGCATGATATGGTTTTGCACCGACAAAAGCTGGCAGGAATGAGTGGTGGATATTGATAATATTATTTGGATATTCGGCAATAAAATCTGGCGAAAGGATCTGCATATAGCGAGCCAAGACAACGAAATCGATATCGTGCTCTCTCATAAGAGCAATAGTGGCTTTTTCTTGCTCGGCCTTATTCTCTTTTGTGATGTTAAATACGTGATATGGGATATCGAACTGCTCGGCAGTGTGTCTTAAATCTTCATGATTACTAATGATCAGCGGAATATCAACTTGCCACTCACCAGCTGTGTAACGAGCCAAAAGGTCGAAAAGACAGTGCGACATTTTCGAAACGAAGATAGCCATGCGAGGTTTGCGATCATTAAAATAGAGCTGATATTTCATATTGTACCTATCGGCATATAACATCTCGAAGGTCTCGGCAATCTTCTGCTTAGGCACAGAAAACTCTTGTAGATCCCACTCCACACGCATAAAAAATATATTCTCGACGCGATCGACGTGTTGAGCTAGATAGACGATATTACCGCCATTGTCGTTGATGAATGTGGTTACCGTAGCTAAGATTCCCTGCTGATCGGGGCAGTGCAGTAGAAGTGTTGCTGTTTGATGTTTCACTGTTTTATTTTGCATGGTTTATAATCTAGGGTTAGTCTGTTACATGTTGCATAAGCGCAAATATACAAATAATTTTTAAAATATTTGTTAAAACACAAATGAAAGTTGTTCGATTTTATCTCTGCCACACAACTCATCGTATATATTCACAACCCTTTTACCTGCCTTAATCGCCTTTTTTATTGTCGATAGTGTGCCTCGACCCTCGCCATCGCTATAAGCAATAATATAACTACTATTGCTTATCAGAAAATCATTCCGCAGATGATATGAGCTAACTGAATACTCACCCTCACAGATCGTTATCACCTTATTTGCCGCATCTTTTATGGCCAAATATCTCTGCTCGTCTTGCTGTGGATACTTAGCCTCCTGCCCCTCAAATGGCACAACCAGGCATAGTTTGATCTCTGGGCAGTTGTCTCTTGCCGCAATAACCTCTTCTGCGGCAAGCAGGTCAAAACCCACAGCTCCACCCGATAGAAAGGTGCGAAAACCATCGGCATACAGCCGTGAAATATGCGAGGCGACAATCACCCGAACCTCTCTGTTGATATCCTCAATGCAGAGATCTTTGCACACATGCATAGCTCGATTACCGGTAAACGCTACGCTCTCTGTAGCCTCGAGGATCATTATTTTGCAAACTTGGCGCCTGCCTTACCACCCCTCGAGGCTCCCGCGGCAAAGATATTGCTACCATAGTCGACAACCTTATTGTTGAGTTCTCGCTGACGCTGGAATGCAATATTTATAATCCGATCGACAAGCGTGGGGAAATCGACTCCCGAGTACTCCCAAAGGTAGAACGACAATGAACCGGGAATTGTATTTATCTCATTGACAAATATATCATCTGTATCCTCGTCGATAATAAAATCGATGCGAGCGACTCCATCGCACGAAAGCGCTTTGAAAGTCTCGCAACCACTCTTTTGGATAAATTGCGTAGTCTGCTCGGGCAGCTGGGCTGGAATTTCGCGCACTGTTGATTGCATACCTTGTGACTGCTTGCCTTTAGATCCACCTCCCATATATTTATCTTCGTAGGATAAAATCTCGCCATTACGTACAGGAACCTCGCAGACCGAAGCCTCGCAGTTGTGGTAATCTCCCATCACCGAGCAATTTACCTCCTTGAGGTTTGCCACAAACTTCTCGACAATAATACGCGTTGTGAACGATATAGCATACAAAACCGCCTCTTGCAACTCTTCACGCGAGTGTGCTGCACGGATTCCGATGCTCGATCCTGAGTTTGCAGGTTTAACAATCACCGGATACGATAATTCCGCCTCGATCTTTGCAATCGTCTCTTCGGTAGCCTCGAACCACTCCTTGTCGCAGAACCATATGTAGGGGACAACAGGAATGCCACACTCCCGAAGGATCATCTTCATGGTAATTTTATCCATTCCATTTGCCGAGGCTAGCGTATTGCACCCTGCATATGGAATACCTGCAAACTCGATAACTCCCTGAAAGGTTCCATCCTCGCAGTTGGTTCCATGGAGTGCAGGCAATATCACATCGATCTTTGCTACCACCTCGCTACGGAAAAGCGATGGTTTGCGATAGAGGTTATTGTCGCCATAAATTGGGCGAATATGAACTTCATCACACTCCTTATATAGTTTTTCCATATCGCGATAGCGATCAATATCGAGCAATGCTGGGCCGCTATACCACTTTCCAGATTTGCTTATATATATTGGAATAACATTATATTTCTCGCTATTGATAGCGTTAATAACTTGATTTGCTGTAATTACAGAGATTTCGTTTTCTACAGAGCGGCCTCCAAAGACCACGCCAACATTAATCTTCATATTGTTCTATTTAAATGAGTCTGGTAAATCGTTTTCGTAAAGTATAACATCGCCCACATTTAGCCTGGTGGCCATATGTGCTCGTGCTTGGCTAAGAGAATCGGCAACAAAATAGTTGTCTGCGCCAAATCCCGAATCGTTAAGACCACCGACAATTGCCTGGCGGTTAAGTTTATTTACCACAATGGCGTAATCGGCCGAAGCGGCGATTTGACATCCAAGCGTATAGTTCGCCTTAGCCTGCGATGTGCCCATCTCGACAAAGCCCGGAGTTATAACAACGCGCTTGGCACCCTCGGGACGATTAAAGTTGCGCAATACATCGAGTGCCATTTTTGCTCCTGCGGGATTAGAGTTGTATGCATCATCAAGGATCGTAAGGCCACCCGCGCGGCTCATCGACAAGCGATGCTCGACTGGTTGTAGTTGCTGAATTGCTCGTTGCAGCTGACTGGTCGATACCCCCAAATCCGAAGCGACAGTAATTCCCGCCACAAGATTCAAAATATTTCCACCTCCCAAAAGTGGCGAGCGGAAACGAGCCTCGCAGCTGCCAATATTCAAGCTAAATGAGACGCCGCTTGCGTCGTAGCTAACCGCTTGCGCTCTAAGATTTGCCGTAGGCTCATCGATAGAGTAGCTAACAATGGGGCAAAGCGAGTTAAAGCTGTAGTTTTTAATACTCTCAGAATCAAAATTGATTACACCAAAACCTTTTTTGGGGAGTGAATCGATCAGCTCAAACTTGGTCTTCTGAATATTCTCAACCGATTTAAAGGTCTC
Source organism: Rikenellaceae bacterium (assembly GCA_044433805.1). Taxonomy (GTDB): domain Bacteria; phylum Bacteroidota; class Bacteroidia; order Bacteroidales; family Rikenellaceae; genus Alistipes. Next base: position 34,904 of record JAWXTD010000005.1, on the reverse strand, counting down.
GAGGTGAGCCTCACCAACCGATGTCACAATGCCAATAGTGGGGTAGACCAAATCGCAAATCTCCTTGATATCACCTTGCTGTTTTGCACCCATCTCGACAATGAAGATTTGGTGTTGTGCACGCAGTTGCTCGCGAATTGTACGAACAACCCCCAACAGAGTGTTGTAGTTGCCGGGAGTCACCAACACGTTGTACTTCTCGGTGAGCATTCGGTATAGGTAATTTTTGGTGCTAGTTTTGCCGTAGCTGCCTGTGATGCCTATGATTATCAAATCTTTACGCGCTGCAATTATTTTGCGTGCATCGTTTATATACCACTGGGTAATAGCCCTCTCTAGGGGCATATTTATTAAATTCGACACTAGCATCACCACACTCGAGAAGATCACCAACGCCGATGAGATCAACACAAAATAGAGGGTATCGAGATAGATATAAGATGCTCCAAAAACTAGCATCGAGACAAGCAACGATGTGAACAGCAGTCGTTTAACCCTACTTGTATATGCGATCTTAACCTTAAACTTCTTGCGAAACTCAAAGCAGCCATATGCCGCATAGCCCAACATCAAAACAGCCATGATTAGGTCGTATCCGACCACCTTCATAAAATAAGTCAATGCTACAGCACTCGCCGCAAAAGCCAACACAATAGCAGGTTTTATTATCTCCGAGCTAATGAAATTACCCTTTAACCACCTGAAATATCGAGCATTACGATATGAATTCTGCTGAAACATCTGCACATCGTGGCGCAGAGCTGCGGCCATTGCAAAATAGAAAAATGCGATATATAAATATAGAATCATCTTGGACTAGATATTTAAAAAGTTTTTAATGACAGCCGTAAATAGGCCGCGATTCTCCAAAAAAGAGTAGTGGCCACACCCCGCTGCTACAACAAGCCCTGCATCTGCAATAAGTTTCTCCATCGCTCGAGCATCAGAGATTGGTGTTGCGGTGTCGGCATCGCCCCAAAACAGAAGCGTCGAGGCTTTGATCTTTGGCATTACGCTCTTTAGATCCTCATTGACCACCTTCGAGAGAATTGCTCGCATAGTGGGTGAGGCGTTATTATAATCGGCCGAAGCAGATTTTGAACGCTTCTTATCGATTATTTTTTGAGCTGTAGCCTTTGGTAGAAATGTTTGACACAGCGTGCGCATAAATTTAAAGCTATAGACTTTGAGGTAATATTTAGCACTTCGCTTGGGAACTATGCCCGCAGCATCGATCAAAATAATCTTATCGGCTTCATACTGCGAGGCATAAAGAATCGAGACCCTGCCACCAAAGGAGTGCCCCATAAGCGAGGGCTTTTCAATAGCATTATCCTCGACAAATGAGCGAAGCATATCGACATAATCTTGAGTTCCCCACACTGCGTGAGGCTCATCTGAGGCGCCAAACCCCGGAAGATCGAATATATACAGCTTATACTTTGAAGATAGAAGGTCTCGATATGACTCATAGATAGAGTGATCACAACCCCAACCATGCATCATAATAAGAGCCTTGCCCTCTCCTGCAACCTCTATATTTATCGCGATATCCTTATATTGGTACTTCATAACTAAATTGAGCTCATGTGTAATTTGGCCGTAAATTTAGTTAAAAAGTTGGATTGTTCCAATTAATAATGAGTAATTATTTTATCGAAGAACTCTTTTGGCCCAACGAAAAGCGGAATTCCAATCCGCCCATATCTTCTAATCGAGCCTCGATTGAGCCAGAGTGGAACAAAACCGCATTTTTCACGATCGACAAACCCAGACCTGTGCCACCCATCTTGCGCGAACGCCCTTTGTCGACTCTATAAAAACGCTCGAAGATATATGGCAAATGTTTCTTGTCGACGCCAATACCATTGTCACGCAACGAAAAGTAATACTTCTGGTTATCCTCGGCAATCAGATCGACCCAAATATTGCGAGCTCCCGAGTATGTGATGGCATTATCAATAAGATTTCTAAAAACGGAGTAGAGTAGAGAGTGGTTACCCTCGATGATTAACTCTTTGGTTATATTGCTCTTAATGATAATATTCTGTTTCTCTAGCTGAGGAATTACATCATCTCTGACATCCTCAATGAGCGTGGTCAGGTTTATGCGCTCCTTCTCGATCATGCTGCTAGCCTCGTCGATTCGAGTGATTGTCGATAGATCCATCATCAATTGTCGCAGGCGTTCGGCTTGGTCGTAGCTCTTTGTGATAAATTGGCGCTGAGTGGCTGGGTCGATGTTTGGATTATTTAGGATCATCTCCATATAGCCCAAAATCGAGGTGATTGGAGTCTTTAGCTCGTGGTTGATATTGTTTGTGAGTTGACGTTTCAATCGTAATTTGTCCTGCTCTTCGCGTCGTGCTGTTTGTTGTTCGCGATCGCGCTCCTTAGTTGTCACATCGAGGTTATAATAGAGGCGCGAGGTGATAAAACCAATAACGCTAATGAGTAGCGATATAGCCACAGCGACAATCAGAAAGGTATTTTCGGCACTAAAGATATCAAAAAACGATATTGAGTATGAGCACGAAGAGCATATGGTATACTCGCCAATTTTCGAAACCGAGTGAACGTGTTCGATATTATCATCACTAGTAGAGGAGCGAACAATATACTCCAATCCCCACTGCTCGGCCTCGCGGATAATGCCACTCTTCTCACCCAACATATAAATGCCATCAGAGTTATAGCTTACGCAATCACCGCAGCTAAAAACAGTGATCTCTAAATTATCGAACCGCTCTGCATTCCGATTAAAGAACTCTTCAGAGCGGATGCCTCTTGTAATTTCATCGCCCATCTGAAGATTCAGAAGTTGCAGCTTAGAACTCAGAAGCCCAATAACTCTGCTCTTTTCGCGACTATATTGGTAGCCAACAAAACACAAAATTAGACCCCAAAGAAGAATCAATAGGGCCAGAAAAAGATGACTTTGGCGAGAGACTTTACTCGTAGAATCCGTACCCATAACCTAATCGAGTAACAATTTTTTTACCGTAAGCCCCTATTTTCTTGCGCAAACGAGTGATAAACACATCGATAGTGCGATCAACAACAACAACCTCATCATCCCATACACGGCTCAAAATATCTTGACGCGAGAATATTACGTTGCGATTTTGCAGCAATAAGGCTAGTATTTCGAACTCTTTCTTGGTCATCGAGATATCGCTGCCATCGATCTTACACTGCTTGCGATTTAGGTCCATCGACAAGGTCTCGAACTCAATTGAATTGCTTTGAACCTCGGCTTTGGTGTAGGTGCGACGCAGCACACTTTTTACTCGTGCAATAACTTCGCGAGCAACAAATGGCTTTGCAATATAGTCATCGGCACCTAGGTTCAAACCTGTAATTGTATCGTCTTTAGTATCTTTGGCCGAACAGAAGATCACTGGAATTCCCTTGGTCTGCTCCCTAGATCGCAAAATTTGAAGCATCTTATAGCCACCTATTTCACCCATCATAATATCCAAAATCAGCAGAGAGTATTCGGTGATATCTAGCTTTAGAGCCTCCTCGGCACTATATGCCACATCTACCGCGTAGCCTTCAGATTGAAGATTTAGTTGTAGGATTTCGCAAATTGACTCTTCGTCGTCAACAATCAAGATCTTGTAAGGGTTCATATCTTTATGAATGTTTTGAAAAATTATGCCACAAAGCTAATATATTATAGTAGCTGCTGCAACTTTTCGGGTTAAAATTAACTATTTTGTAACATCTACTCACCTGAAGTATAAAGCAAAAGAGTGGCAAGCAAAGTTTATCAACTTGCCAGCCACCCTTTAACTATATCGATATTACAACCTACTGCAAAACAATTGGTTTTGAATCTGGGTTATAATACCCCTTTGTGATCTCGAAGAACTCTTGTTTAATTTTCTCGAGAAGTTCAGGTTGCTCGGCTGCGATATTTGTCTGTTGCGAGAGGTCGGCAGCTAGATCGAAAAGTGCAAAATCAACTACTGTACCAACCTCATTGCCGGTCGTATTACGATCCTCGCCTTCGTATGGAGGCATCATAGCATAAGAGCCTTTGCGGAACGCAAGACGGCTTCCTGCCTCAACTACCATATTGTCACGGGCAACCTCGCTCTTACCCAAGAATGCATCCAAGTGGTTCTCTGTATCAAGACCCTCTGGAATCTCTTGGCCAATAAGCTCTGCAAATGAAGCCATCAAATCTAGTTGTGACACCAATGCATCGGATACCATTGGTTGGATTTGCCCCTTCCAATATACAAAGAATGGAACGCGAGTACCACCATCGAATGTGCTATATTTACCTCCACGGGTAACACCACGAGGGTTGTGTTTTGCCAACGACTCCGCAGCTCCATCCTTGTAGCCATCGTTCAATACTGGGCCATTGTCGCTCGAGAAGACGATGATTGTGTTCTCCAATAGTCCCTGCTTCTCTAGGTTGCGGATAAGCTCGCCAATACACCAATCTGCCTCAACAACAGCATCTCCGCGAGGGCCCAAATCGGTTGCGCCTACAAAACGCGAGTGCGGAGCGCGTGGAACGTGTGGTTGGTGCAAGCCATAATACAAGAAGAATGGGTTATCTTTATTCTCTGCCAAATATGTTGCCACTTTGTCAACGAAATAGTCAGCCATATCCTCGTCAACCCAACGAGCAGCCTCTCCACCCTTCATATAACCAATACGAGGAATTCCATTAACAATAGAGCAGTTGTGGCCATGATCCCACTCCATCTTCAACATCTCGGGGTTTGTTAGTGCTGTTGGCTCACCTTCGAAGTTCTTTTGGTAGTTAACCTCGATTGGGTCATTTAGGTCTAAACCTACAACATCTCCATTCTCGACATATACTGTTGGAACGCGATCGTTGGTTGCAGCAATCAAGCAAGAGTAATCAAATCCAATTTGATTGGCTCCAGGAATAACAGTCTCATTCCAATTTGGATTGCCTGCGCCCATTCCCAAGTGCCACTTACCGATTGCCGCTGTAGCGTATCCTGCGTTGCGGAACATCTCGGGCATAGTGAATTGATCTGTGCTAATTAGCAATGGAGCATCTGCTGGCAGGATCTTAGCATCTGCATTTTTCCAAGGGTACGAACCAGTGAATAGTGCATAGCGGCTAGGGGTAGATGTTGCCGATGTTGAGTGTCCATCGGTGAATCGCACACCTGCGTTTGCCAATGAGTCAAGATTTGGAGTCGAGATAGCTGTTGCGCCATACGCACTCATATCGCCATAGCCAAGGTCGTCGGCCAAGATCACAATGACGTTAGGCATCTTTTTGCTCTCTACAGCTTGGCTGCAGCATGCAACCGAAGATAGAGCAACGGGCGCAGCAACTGCACCCCATAGAATTGTTTTTTTCATCTTTTTTTGTTTGGTTTTTATGATTAGTTAATTTGTCTATTTTTAGTTCCAACACTCAGTTTTATCGGCAATTTCGGCAATTGTAGACGAGTGGTATATTGGGTCAATACCTTGACGACGTTGACGCTGATAATCGTTTAAGCAGATAATGGCGTAACGACCAAGCATAATTATAGCCGCAAGATTGCACAGTGTCATCAGCGACATGCTAATATCGGCAAAGCTCCACACAACCTTCAATTCGGAGATTGAGCCAAACATCACCATAAATCCAACCAGCGCTCTGAATAGTTGCAAAACACTCTTATTTTTCGATAAGAAAAGGATATTCGATTCACCGTAATAGTAGTTGCCGATAATGCTAGTAAAGGCAAAGAAGAGGATAATAATAGCGATAAAATATGAACCCCAAGCGCCAACCTCGGATGTGAGCGAGGCTTGTGTAAGTTCGATTCCATCTAGGCCAGTGTCGAAGATTCCGCTGCACAAAATGATAAATGCTGTGCAACTGCAAATAACAAGAGTATCGGTATAGACGCTCAAAGATTGAATCAGACCCTGCTTAACGGGGTGCGACACATCGGCCGTCGCTGCAACGTTAGGGGCAGAACCCATTCCCGCCTCGTTGCTAAACAATCCTCGCTTAACACCCATTTCGATGGCAACTCCAATGCCGCCACCCATAACTTGCTCCCAGCCAAAGGCATTCGACACGATCATTGAAAAGACCTGAGGGATACGATCAATGCGCAAAATAATCACCACCACAGCCATCAAAAGATATACAACAGCCATAACAGGAATCACACTTTGGCTAAATTTAGCAATGCGCTTAATTCCGCCGAAGATAATAAGTAAGGTTAGAATAGTTATAACAATACCCGAATAGAGTGGTTCAATCCCAAAGGCTGTTTTATATGCCGAAGCAATAGTGTTGCTCTGCACAGAGTTAAATGCGAATCCAAAAGTGAAGATCAAAAGCACAGCAAAGATAGCTGCAAACCAACCCTTACCCAACCCTTTTTTAATATAGTATGCTGGGCCTCCGATAAAACTATCCTGACCACGACTCTTGAAAAGTTGAGCCAAGGTAGACTCAATAAATGCATTCGCTGCACCAATCATAGCTACAACCCACATCCAAAAAATTGCTCCCGGGCCACCTACTGCAATAGCTGTGGCAACACCAGCTAAGTTTCCGGTACCGACGCGACTAGCGATTGATATTGTAAAGGCCTGAAACGAACTCACACCACCCCCTTTGCCACTTCGCTTGCCCGAAGAGCCTAACTCCCTGATCATTTCGGGAATCATTCGGAACTGCACACCTCTGGTTTTATAGGTGAACCACAAAGCTACAGCTGGCAGGAATATAATTAGGAGGTACCCTAGAATACTATTTAGTTGATCTATAATGCTAGTCATTATTTACATTTTACGTCGTTTACAAAAATAGCAAGAAAGTTGCGAACCAGCAAATATTTCGCTATCTTTATGCCAAGTTTAATTTAAAATATTTTTTTAGTGAAAAATGCAATTCCTGCAGATTGGAAAAAAGCCCTAGAGGCTGAATTCGAAAAACCTTACTTTGAGGCGCTATCGTCGTTCGTTGAGCATGAGTACGCGCATGAAGAGGTCTTCCCTCCACGCCACCTAATTTTTAATGCATTGGATAAAACCCCATTGGGCCGTGTTAAAGTTGTGATTATTGGCCAAGACCCCTATCATGATGTAGGTCAAGCGCATGGCTTGTGCTTTTCGGTGGCCGATGGAGTGAAAGTGCCTCCATCGCTGGTGAATATCTTCAAGGAGATTCAGCGTGATCTATCGGTGGGAGTTCCGCAAAGTGGCAATTTAGAGCATTGGGCTGCTCAAGGCGTTTTGATGTTAAACGCTGTACTCACTGTGCGAGCCCACAATGCAGCATCGCACTCAAAGAGGGGGTGGGAAAAATTCACCGATGCAGTCATCAAAGTTGTCAATGAAAACTGCACCGGTGTGGTCTATATGCTTTGGGGCAAACATGCACAAAATAAATGCGCTATGGTAGATACCCAAAAGAATCTTATTTTACAATCTGTTCACCCCTCGCCACTATCGGCATATCGAGGTTTTTTTGGCTGCTCTCACTTCTCGACGGCAAATAAATATCTGCAAGATCAAGGCTTAGAGCCAATAGAGTGGGGTAGCGCGGTAAAGAGCACCCTATTTGATTAGCTTGTTTGTGAGCGTATCGGGGAAGATAACCCAAGGTTTGAACTCTTTGGCATCTTCAAAATCCATATGGGCAAACGACACAATGATAATCACATCGCCAACTGCCACCTTGCGAGCTGCTGCTCCATTGAGGCAGATGGCGCCACTTCCTCGCTCACCTTTTATAATGTATGTCTCGAAACGTTCGCCATTGTTGTTATCCATAATAGCAACTTTTTCGCCCTCGATCATATTTGCCGCATCCATCAAATCTTCGTCAATGGTGATGCTGCCAACATAATTAAGGTTTGCCTGGGTTACACTTACTCTATGAATTTTTGACTTTAAAACTTCAATTGTCATCTTCATGGTTATCTAAATTTAATGTTATCTATTAATCTCACATCGCCCGCTTTAACTGTGATGCAGCCTTGTATTGCCGCAGAGTCGCTCCACGAGTCAACCTTTTGCAGAGTGAGGGAATCAACAATCTCGAAGTATACCACCTCCAAAAGTGGGTTGCTATTGATCATCTCCTCGACCTTTTTTATCACTTGGGCTACCGATGCACTCTTCGAGAGTTCAACACCCGCACATAGAGCCTTGTGGATTTGTGGCGCTGATGCGCGATGTTCTGGTGTGAGTAGCATATTGCGCGATGATAGGGCCAGACCATCTGCGTCGCGAACAATTGGGCAATCAACAATCTCGACCGAATATCCCAACATATCTACCATAGCGCGAATAATGGCAATTTGCTGAAAATCCTTCTCTCCGAAATAGGCCTTAGTTGGCTCGACAATATCGAAAAGGCGGCTAACCACCTGCGCAACTCCATTAAAATGGCCCGGGCGCGAGGCTCCCTCCATAACCTTATCTTTAGCGCCAAAGTCAAAGGTGCGAGTATCCTCCTGGGGGTAAATCTCCTCGACCGATGGCATAAGAATAAAATCAACACCTGCCGACTCTAAAAGTGCAGCATCTGCTTGGGGTGTACGTGGATAGGTCACCAAGTCGCTCTTATCGTTAAATTGTGTTGGGTTGACAAATACGCTCGCCACAACAATGTCACACTCTCTTCGTGCACGCTCAACTAGCGATATATGGCCAGCATGCAGCGCACCCATCGTTGGGACAAAACCTATAGAGGAGGATTTACACCCCTCTAGCTCGGCTCTCAATTGTGTTATAGTCTCTAAAATCTTCATTCAATTTTTATATGTATAAAACATTGCAATAACAACTGCGCCGCAAAGTTAGAAACAAATTATGAGATATTAAAGAAAAAAAGCAGATTTAGATTAAGATATATAACAATAATGTATACCTTTGTACGTAGTATAATCATAAAAACAATATGAGAACACTAATTAATTTATCCGCAATGAGCATTTTTGCATTGTCGCTATCATCGTGCAGCGACTCTTCGAGCCAGACTCCTTGGATCGTTGATAAGTTCGACGACATAAAGGTGATACGCTACGAAGTACCTGGTTTTGAGACACTCTCACTCAACGACAAACTTCTAGTTTACTATCTTTCGGAGTCTTCGAAGTATGGTCGTGACATTATGTTTGACCAAAATTTCAAGTACAACCTAACTATTCGCCGCACTTTAGAGGCTGCAATGGAGCACTACAAAGGCGACCGCACATCGCAAGAGTGGTTGGCAATGGAGAAGTATCTAAAGAAGGTGTGGTTTGCAAACGGTATTCACCACCACTACTCTGCCGACAAGTTTACTCCTGAATTCTCCTCAGAGTTCTTCGAGCAGGTGATCAAATCACTTCCATGCGACTCTCTGCCACAAGACTTCGGATCGTGCGATGAGCTATTGGCGCTAGTTAAACCAATTATTTTTGAGCCAACTCTATACGCCTCTCGCCTAAATACAGCCGAGGGGGTTGATGTTGTCAAAGCTTCGGCAAACAACTATTACGAGGGTGTAAATCAAGAAGAGGTCGAGGCATTCTACAACGCCATGATCGACCTTAGCGATCCTCAACCAATCTCGTATGGTCTAAATTCAAAGCTCACTCGAGATGAAAATGGCAACATTTATGAGCGCGTATGGAAAATCGGCGGTATGTACACCGAAGCTATCGAGCCAATTTCTGCATGGTTGGAAAAAGCAGCAGAGGTTGCCGCAGAGCCACAGAAGGCAACAATCAAGAGCCTTATCTCATTCTATAAGTCAGGCGACTTGAAGGAGTACGACAACTTCAATGTTTTGTGGGTGCAAGATAGTATTTCGCATGTTGACTTTGTAAATGGCTTTACCGAGACATATGGTGATCCATTTGGGCGCAAGGCGTCGTGGGAATCGACGGTTAATTTCCGCGATGAGAGTGCTTGCGAGCGCACAACAATTATCTCGGAGAATGCACAGTGGTTCGAGGATAACTCGCCAATCAACCCTAAATTCCGCAAACCAGTGGTTAAGGGAATCTCGGCAAAGGTGATCACCGTAGCACAGCTTGGTGGCGATTGCTATCCAGCCACACCAATTGGAATCAACCTTCCAAATGCCGATTGGATTCGTCGCGATTATGGATCGAAATCGGTTACGATCGACAATATCACATATGCTTACAAGAAGGCTGCCGACGGCAATGGCTTCAGCGAGGAGTTTGTTCTTCGCGCCAAGGATCGCAAGCGCATGGAGGAGTATGGTAAATTGGGCGATGATCTTCATACCGACCTCCACGAATGTTTAGGACACGGTTCGGGCCAATTGGGTGAGGGTGTGACAGGCACCGAGTTGAAATCTTACGGTGCAACTCTCGAGGAGTGTCGTGCCGATCTATTTGGTCTATATTATTTGGCCGATCCAATGATGGTTGAGTTAGGCTTAGTTCCAAATTTGGAGGTTGCTAAGGCTCAATATGCATCGTACATTATGAATGGAATGATGACACAACTCGCGCGTGTTGAGCTAGGCAAAGATGTTGAGCAGACACACATGCGCAACCGCAAGCTCATTGGTGAGTGGTGCTACGAGCAAGGCAAGGCCGACAATGTGATCGAGTGGATTGTTGAGGATGGCAAGAGCTATGTTGTTGTCAACGACTTCGATAAGCTACGCGGTCTATTTGGCGAGTTGCTATTCGAGATTCAACGCATCAAATCAGAGGGCGACTTCGAAGCTGGCCGCGCGTTGGTTGAGACGTATGGCGTTAAGGTAGATCAAAAACTTCACGCAGAGCTTCTTGAGCGTTATGCTGCACTCAACATCGAGCCATATGGTGGATTTATCAATCCAGATTTCGAGCTCGTAGAGAAGGATGGTAAGGTTGTAGATGTTAAAATTATCTACCCAACCAACTACACCGAGCAGATGATGAACTACGCAAAAAATTACTCGCCACTACCAAACATCAACTAGTGGCAATTCAATAAAATAGCAGTGGCTAACAATCTTCAATAAGATTTGTTAGCCACTGCTCTTTTATATCTATGATAATATCTCTACATTCTCTGGGGAACATCAATACCCATAAGTGCCATACCGCTTTTGACGATGCGGGCAACTTGATCGGCTAATTGTAGGCGGAACTTACGAGTCGCTTCGCACTCCTCCTTTAGGATTGAGTGATCGTGGTAATATCCGTTGAACTCCTTGGCTAGGTCGTAAACATACGATCCGATGATCGATGGAGAGCAGTTATCGCCAGCAGACTTAATGACATTTGGATAGTCGGCAATTGCCTTGATCAAGGTGATATCGTCGGCTTGCAGCGTGCACTTCACATCTCCGGTGAACTCAATTCCAGTTTCTGCAGCCTTACGCTTTATCGAGCAGATACGCGCGTGGGTATATTGAATAAATGGACCTGTGTTACCATTGAAATCAATCGACTCTTTAGGGTCAAACAACATAGTCTTTTTAGGGTCAACCTTAAGGATAAAGTATTTCAAGGCACCCATACCAACTGTAGTTGTGATTTGTGTGATCTCTGCCTCGCAGCAACCATCGAGCTTGCCCGCCTCTTGCGAAATCTCGCGAGCCGATTGAACCATCGCTGCGATAAGATCGTCGGCATCAACTACCGTTCCTTCGCGCGATTTCATCTTTCCCTCGGGCAATTCGACCATTCCGTATGATAGGTGGGTGATGTTGTCACTCCATGCATTGCCCAATTTTTTAAGCACTAGCTTTAGGACCTGGAAGTGGTAATTTTGCTCATTACCAACTACATAAATCAGATCGTCGAGCTTATTCTCCTCGAAACGGCTATATGCAGTTCCAATATCTTGGGTCATATATACCGATGTGCCGTCGCTGCGAAGCAACAATTTTTTATCCAATCCATCGCTCTCAAGATCGATCCACACAGAGTTATCATCCTTGCGGAAGAATACACCTTTCTCCAAGCCTTCATCGACAATGCTCTTGCCCAAAAGGTATGTTTGCGACTCGTGATAAACCTTGTCGAACGATACTCCAAGAGCTTTGTAGGTTACATCAAATCCTTCGTACACCCAGCCATTCATCATCTCCCAAAGGCCGTAAACATCAGGATCTTTGGCCTCCCATTTGCGCAGCATATCTTGCGCCTCGAGAATCATTGGAGCATTTTTCTTTGCCTCATCCTCGCTCATGCCACTGGCCATAAGTTCCTTGATTTCAACCTTATAATGCTTGTCGAACTCAACATAATATTTACCAACCAAGTGGTCGCCCTTCATGCCCGACGACGCTGGAGTCTCGCCCCCACCAAACTTCTGCCAAGCAAGCATCGATTTACAGATATGAATACCGCGGTCATTAACCAAGTTTGCCTTGATCACTTTATGTCCGTTAGCCTCCAAGATCAGCGCCACAGAGTATCCCAACAGGTTGTTGCGGATATGGCCCAAGTGAAGAGGTTTGTTAGTATTTGGCGAAGAGTATTCGACCATTACCGTACGACCACTATTGGCAGCACGTCCGAAATCGACAGTAGAATATACCTCATTAAAGCTGGAGGCCCAAAATGAAGCTGAAAGCGATAGATTTAAGAAGCCTTTAACAACATTAAAGCTGCTAAACTCGCTATTATTCTCTACGATATACTCACCGACCTGTGTAGCAGTAGCCTCGGGAGATTTACGACTAATGCGGAGAAGTGGAAAAACCACCAATGTATAATCTCCCTCAAACTCCTTGCGAGTCTTCTGAATTTGCACCTGCTCAAGCGGAAATTCTCCGTATAGCGCAGTCAAAGATTTTGCAGCGATAGCTGTAATAAATGATTCTATATTCATTGTTTTGAACTGATTACATGATTAAGATCACAAAGATATGGATTTTTTTCGAACTCCGCAATCCTACTATTCTAATTTATTTTCGATCGTATAGGTGCCAATATACACCACCCACAAAGATACCTCCTCCGATAATATTTCCGAGCGTTGCCGCTATAAGGTTGTTGGTAAATAGTCCAGCTATCGATAGGTCGAAGCCCTCGAGCATAGCCACAGGCAGGAAGAACATATTTGCCACCGAGTGCTCATAACCAATTGCAACAAAGGTCATTACGGGGAACCATATTCCCAAGATTTTACCTGCAACACTCTTCGAGGACATACCCAACCACATTGCAAGGCAAACCAAATAATTGGCTCCAACACCCTTAAGCATCGTAACATAGAATGGATTTGAGCTCTTTGTCTGAGCGATCGACATAAAACCATCGAGCGTAGGCTCATAGTGCGAAAGGTGGGGTAGATAGACTAAGAAGTAGCCAAAAATCAACGCTCCAATAAAGTTAGCAATCCAAATGATGGTGCAGTAGCGCACCATAACCTTCCACGACTGCCTACCATTGAGCACATTTGGCACAAAGTAAGCGCAGCAGCCAGTGAACAATTCACCACCGGCCAGCACAATCATTATAAGTCCGATAGGGAACGTAGCTCCCATAAATAATTTAACGATTGCAGGGTTTGATGCCGCTACGCCCGGAAATCCATATCCAATCATAACCGACAATAGCGCTCCCATAGATATGTATATACCTCCAACAATACCCAAAACAATCAACTTGCTTAGTGGTGTTTGGCTCTTTGTTATTGCACTTTTATTTACATACTCGACAATCTCTTGTGGTGATCTCATTATTAACCTGAGTTTTAGATAAGGGAAATTTATTATTTACCTGCCAGTTTTATTAATTTCCCATATCTAAAACTCAGGTTATCGGCTTCAAAAAGCCGATTTATGTTCGATAACCCCCTCTAAATCTCCCCCAAACCGTTGGGGGGAGACTTACTTTAAGTGGTGTTTTGGTTAAGAAAATCTTAACCAAAACTCAGGTTATTTTATTCTGTATTATTATTTAGTAAATTGACTCATATCATAACCCTCTACTGGTCGGCCCAGATAATCCATGCACGACCACTCTCCATTTCAACCTCGGCACGACCCTCTTTGATGCTGCCAGCCCAGACGAATTGTGGAGAGACTATTTCCACTCCATCAGGATCAATATATCCGTAGCCATTACTATTTTTAACGACTCTCACCCCTTCGAACTGGTTGCCGACAAAATCATAACTGCCGCTCACCTCACAAGTTGGCATTCTTGGAATCTCCATACCAAAGAAATCGGCAACATACTCTCGGAGTTGTGAGTACTCATCATCACACATCTCGCCTACAGTCACATAGTGCAACTGAAGAGGGTAGAGGTTATACTCATCATCAATAATGACATTTTGAGCATTAAGATGCGAGTGACTTAATCTCAAACGCTTAAACTCAAGTTGAAGATTATCAATAGCCTTGAGAAGTTGTTGCGACTCTAATCTGTCGATACAATCACACAATAATTCGCCCTTGGGAATCTCCTGCATTATAATGTCCGATAGTCGCGACTTGCGCTGCGAATTAACGTAGTTCATCTCCGAAGGCATAATTTTATACCTAAACAGATGTTTAGATTTGCGAGTGTATAACTTTGTCGAGGCTTGTTGCGCCATATGAATCGCCTGGCTCGATAGCGGAAGTGAGATTATATATCTCTTCTGCTCCCACTCAATAAAAGCGTATGCAAAATGCCTAGAGCACTTCACCCGCTCAGGATCTGCTATTTGGGGTAATATCTTAAGTGCAAAGATATTTTGAAAGTATATCGTTGGCGAATTTATCGCCATTATAAAATCGTTTACTGTTGCTGCCATAATTAAGAATCTGTTTAAATTTCTCTCATCTATTTTGCTAAGGATCTGTCACTTCGCTTTTCTCTTTTTACATTGCGTTACATAGCTACGGCTATGCGCCTTATGCTTTCGAGAGAAAATCAAAGCAACATCTCTCTTAGCAAATTTAGCGAGAAAAACTTAAACAGATTCTAATATATTACAATCTAATACCTAGAATAGAGATAAACTCACGTGCAGATGAGTTGCAGCTCATCGCCTTATAAGTGGTTAAAGTCTCATCCCCTTTAATATCGAAAACTTCACTGCATAGATCCTCTGGGATATCGCTCGAGGCATAGAATAGAGCTCGCATTGCTCGTGATACATCGCGACGCGACTCAAAATCTACGGTCGATGGAAATAGTTCGGTCTGCCTAGCGCTATTAGTTGCAATGTATGTGTTAAACAATAGGGTATTGCCCTGCCTGGTTGAGACCGCCTTAACCCTCGATGCGATATCGATAATGTCGTCATAATCGCAATCAGTCGATTCGCCATCGGTCATATTGACCACAAGTGGAGCCATATTATCGCGATTCTCAGCCATTGAGCACCATCTCTTTGCCGTATCGAGAACCATCAAAAATGCTTCGTACATAGGCGTCGACCCAGCAGATTGAGGTATCACCCAACGTCGCATTGAGTAATCTAATATTTGTGGAGTTCCATCGGCTAGCACATGATCGCGAAAGAGCGTTGGTTTATCAATAAATTTATCATCTAATACCGTTATCGACACCCAGTCACCATCGCCATGAAGCAAGCGAACTTCGTCGTCCGAATAACCAATAATTGCTACATCATAATAATCTTGGATGCTGCCACAGCTGCGCGAACGCTCAACAAGTTCCGAGATCAACTCATTGGCCATCTCGCTTGCCATCTCGGCCTTAGAGATAACTCGACCATCACAATTTATCATTCCAGCCATAGAACTAGATTGATCTACGACTATAATCAATAGAGCCCGATTATTATTATCGACTTTATTAATACACTCCTCTTGCATACTTTTATATTTTGTTTGCGATGCCACAAAGGTAGAAAAAAATATTAAATCGCCGAAATTAGGAGTGATTTAAAGCAGATGGGCATTAAATTTGCTAGCCATCCATCTATTTTTTATTATTTTTTAATATCTTTGCAAGGTAATGGTGTATTAATTGGCAAAATGAAAAAAATGAAAAAAATGAAAAAAATGTTATTCATATTTTCATTTGTTTGGCTAACGGCTGCAAATGTTAATGCCCAAACTATCAAAGGGCGAGTTGTAGATTCATCGAGCGAGCCTATTGGTTATGCGAATGTGATTCTCTATCAGCTGCCCGACACAACCTATCTTGCGGGAGTGATCACTAACGACCAGGGGCGTTTCGAGGTGCAAGCGCAATCGAGCGAAGATGCAATCATGGAGATCTCTTTTGTGGGATATCAAACGCAATACGCACCAGCGGTAAGCGATCAGACCATAACCCTCGAAGAGGGTGGCCTAGCTATAGACCAGGTGGTGATTAAAGGCACCCGCCCAATTTCGCAGGTTACGTCAAGCGGAATCCAAACCACGGTCGAGAACACCGTCTTGAGCCAGATGGGAACGGGAAACGACGTATTGAAACGCATCCCAATGGTTACGGGCGACGATGGCGAGTTTGAAGTTTTTGGAAGTGGCTCAGCCAAGATTTATATTAATAACCGCGAAGTGCGCGACGCCTCGGAGCTCGACAATCTTAACTCGAGCGATATTGCATCGGTTGAGGTTATCTCCAATCCCGGCTCGCGCTACGACGCCTCGGTTGCAGCAGTTATCCTTATCAAAACCACAAAAAAGCAGGGTGATGGATTTAGCTTCAACGCTCGATCATCATTCTACACCGGTGAAAATCAAGACTATATCAATCAGCTCAACACCAACTATCGCAAGGGTGGTTTAGATGTTTTTGCAAATCTTTATCACTCCGATTTTACGCAGGTTCAGCGTGGCGAGGTCACTCAAACAACCGACGTTGGCACAATCTGGGAGCAGCTAAGTTACACCGATGGAGTATCGGAAATCGCAAAGCTAAACGGAACTATTGGTGCGAATTACCAGATAAATTCAGACCACTACGTAGGTATTCGTTACGATCATAAGAGCACCTTTAAAGAGATTCAAGATTTCGATTTTATAAGTAGTGTATTCACAGATGGCGATTTGTACGACACATGGAACAACAATGAATATAAGGAGTTTGACAACGCTCCAACTGCGCAGTTAAATGCCTATTATTCAGGAACTATCGGCAAACTATCCATCGACTTCAATACCGATTATATGAGCTCGGGAGCAGCATCCGACAACTTAAATACCGAGATAAGCGACATCGATGGCACAAGCTATATTTACAGTGCCAGCGACATCGACAACAAGCTCCTTGCAACTAAATTGCAATTGAGCTACCCGCTTTGGAAGGGCCAACTATCTGTTGGTAGCGAATATGTCGATATTGATCGAAGCGACGTTTATACCTCCGACTTGGAAGGATACTCCTCGTCGACCGATATTGCCGAGCAGAATCTTGCTCTCTTTGCCGAATACCAAGCGGCAACAGCGATTGGAATGTTCTCACTTGGTGTACGTTACGAGGATGCATCGTATGAGTATCTTAATGATGGAGTCAAGGACGACGAGATGAGCAAAAGCTATGGACAGTGGTTCCCAAGCGCCACATATGCAAATCAATTTGGAGCATTTGGCGTGCAATTAAGCTACTCATCAAAAGTTGTGCGACCAACTTATACTGAGCTAAGCAGCAACCTTACCTACGCAAATAGCCTCACAATGCAGACCGGCAATCCATACCTGTCGCCCTCAATTCTGCAACATGCATCACTCACTGGAGTTTGGAGGAATGTGCAGGCGCAAGTGAGCTACACCCATAAAAAGGATGCTATTGTATTTTGGGTTGATCAATACGAGCCAGACTCTCCAATATCGCTTATCAACTATCACAACATCGACAAACTAGAAAAATTCTTGGCCTTTGTAGCCTACGCACCAACTATTGGCGTGTGGTCACCACAAATTAGCGGTGGAGTGCAAAAATATTATCAGGATTATAGCGAGTATGGCATTGATATAGATATGAGCGAGCCGATAATATTTGCCACTCTAAACAACACTGTCGAGCTACCCTGCAATTTTATTATTAACTTCGATGCTGACTATTATAGCAAAGGTTACTCCGAAGGGGCATATGTTCAGAAAAAGAATCTTACATTCGATATTGGAGTCTCTAAGAGCTTCTTTGACAAGGCTTTATCAGCTAAGTTGGCAGTGTCGGACCTCACAAAGCAGAGTTGCACGGTAGCCTCGATAATTATGCCGCAAACAACTCTAACAAACGACTATACTTACGATAGTCGACATATATCACTAACCCTTCGTTATAACTTCAACTCGGCACGCAGCAAGTACAAAGGAAGCGGTGCCGGAAGCGAAGCTAAAAGCCGTTTCTAGGATAAAAATATGGGTGATAGCTTTCGTGCTATCACCCATATTTTTACAATTACAATTTCTTAAGCTCCTTTAACCATGAAGGCAACTTGCCTAGGCGGCGTATTAATTGAGCTTCGTATAGTGACTCTGGTTCTACTGGCTCGCCGTGTGACTCCTCGATTAGAGTTTGCGATGGCTCGAAGATAAGCTCGGCACCATGATATCCAACGATAACTGGCGCGGTGAATCGGGTCCAGATAGTCTCTGAATCCCACCATTGCCACGATCTTTCAGGCTCACTTGCTGTAGCCTCGAAGTTCCATATAACCAGGTCTCCAAGGTGATTTGGAAGTTGCGCTTCGCCTCCGCCTTGGCGCAAACGAATAAATCCACCTTGACATGCGTCGATAAGTGTTGCACGAGGTTGGCTTGCGTGCGCCTCGAAGTTGGCATCCAAACCCCACTCATTGCGCCACAATACGGCTGCTAGTGAGTGTTTCGAAACACCAACGGCATGCCACTGTCCAGCACCCTTAACTGTTTGGCTATCTGAATAATCGAACACCTTGCCAATAAATGCACGAACAGAGTTCTGGGAACGTATAGAAGAGTGACCACGCTTGCCCGAAACATGAATATCGAAAGCAGATACGCGAGCCGAGAGTGTAAACGAAACAGCTTCGGTGATATGGATAAAATCGGTTCTGCGAATCCATGAATCGACTGTGCGCGAGAAGAAAACGGCCTTATAACCGCCATCGTCGTTCCAGGTGCGGTGATGCACATAATCATCCAAGCAATCACCTTGGAATGTGATATCCTCGACACCTACATTCTCCAAGTAAGGGATCTTATCTACCTTCCAGCCCCAACGGCTTTCAACAGCATAAACAATTGGTTCAACCATGGTAATCACATTGCCACTGATTGATTTAATTTGATGAAAATCATCGACATGCACACCCTGTTTTTTGATTAGCACGCTATTGTTCATCTGATCATAATAGTCACCTAGCTCCTGGCGAACCAGCTCTTCGGAGTTATTAAAAGGCAGATTTACATTGATCCAATCGCCCGCTTTAAGCCCTTTGGTCGATGACACCTCGATGGTGAAACTTCCGCGAGGAGCGTCGGCTGTAACCGTGCCAATTGCTTTGATTCCACCCTTTGGGCTAAATCCAATTGCTGTGGGCGATGTCCACAACTGTTCGGGATTTGTGGGGTGATAGGGTGTCGATAGC
This sequence comes from Rikenellaceae bacterium, assembly GCA_044433805.1. GTDB lineage: Bacteria > Bacteroidota > Bacteroidia > Bacteroidales > Rikenellaceae > Alistipes. Next base: position 15,443 of record JAWXTD010000005.1, on the reverse strand, counting down.
AAGATTTTGCTCTTGTTGCGACCTGCGCCTTTGATGATTGTGTTGCTCGAGCGGATGAAGATGGTCTGGTCAGGATCCTCTTCGGCGTGGATTTCGAACTCTCCCTCGGGGAAGTAGATCACACCTCCGCCATTAGCCTCCGCGGCTGCAATGGCTGCGATAAAAGCATCGCGGTCTGAGGCGCCATCGCTCGCCACTGCTCCGAAATCAGTGACATCGAACCACTTTAGCTTCATCTGTTTTACAGTTGGAATTGCCACCTCTCCGCATTTGTAGCCTGCATAAGAGAAGTCGGGAAGAACATTTTCGCTGTTTGATTCTGCGAAATCTTGCCAGACCTTACTCTGGGGTGCTCCCTCGGCAGCGTGGGCGGCAGTTGTGATAGCCGCACATGCAGCTATTGCCATTAGAACTTTGTTACTCATAATATTTGGTTTAATTGGTTTTAGCAAAGATAGGCAAAATAATAGTGGCTAACAAATGTTTTACCACTTGTTAGCCACTAAAATTGTAAATTATAAAATCTGCCTTAAGCTACAGCGTTGCTAATAAGGAATGTAGCTGCAACAGTAAGGATCGCATAAAGCTCTGGGAATGCCGCAAGGATCAGTGTTTTTGCCATTACGTCGTTGCCGTTACCGATTGCTGCGATACCGTTAGCACAAACTTTACCTTGTTGAACTGATGATGCAACATTTACAAGACCAACCAAGATACCGATACCCAAAATTGCAGCTCCTTGAATCATTGTCATCTCGGCTGAGATCAACCCTTGGATCATAAAGAAACATACAAAACCGTAGAGTCCTTGAGAACCAGGAAGAGCCGAAAGAACCATGTAGCTACCGAAAGCATCCTCGTTTTTCTTCATTGCGCCAACTGATGCTTGACCGCAAATCGCAGTACCAATTGCAGAGGCTAGACCCGCTAGACCTACCATTAGACCCACACCGATGTAAGCCAAAATAATTGCTGTTGAATTCATAATTGAAAATTGTTTTAATTTATTATTATTTTAATCTGTTTTTACTTTATAGGATCAAATTTACGTGTTGCCATCTCGAAGCCTGCATTCTTAAAGAACTCCACAAAGGTGAGTCGCATAGGGTGAACAAACGACGAAATGGTCGACATAAATAGGTTGATTCCATGACCAATCAATAGAATGATCGAAGCTCCAATGATCTGCATAATTACGCTCACAATTGGTTGACCCTCAATTCCTGCATCAAGGCCAGTGATACCCATTGCCAAATTATTGAATACTTGTGCTAATACACTTCCCGAGAGGCCGATAGCGAATAATCGGATGTAGCTCAACACATCGCCCAACAACCCCGTAACATTGTTGTAAGTGTTCCAAACGCCTGCGCCAAGGTTGGCAAAGATATTTTTGTCGGGCGAGTTAAAGAACAGCATCAACACTGCCGAAAGAGCCACAATTGCGTAAAACGGAATCGAAGTAAAGCTAAATGCAGTGATGCCAGCCATAGAGAGTGCTGCCGAAGTAGCCGCCGAGAAAATCAACAGGAACCATCCTAACGAGCCTAAAGCATACTTAAATCCAAAAGTGCGCGTGCAAACCACAATATTAACCACCATTCCCAGCAAGATCTGGATAACTCCAATAACCAGAGCGATAGAGAAAAAGTCGGTCTGGAAGTCAAACAAGTTGAGAATTGGAGCCGAGCCGATCTTCATTCCGAAAATTGAGTTGGCAAAAAATCCGAATACCATAGCTGCACCACCACACAAAATTGTGAGCCACGAAGCTTGTCGAAGATTGCCTCCACCTTTAAAATATAGACCTAGTCCGGCAGCAAATAGTATCGCACCATAACCAGCATCGCACAAGCAAATCGCAAAGAACAACATGTAGAACGGAGCGAAAAATGGCGTTAAATCTAGTGTGCCATATTTTGGCAAAGCATACATATTTCCAATAAGCTCAAAGGTTCGTGGGAACCACTTATTGGTGAGCTTCACGGGGGTGTCGTCCTCGGGTGTTGGATTGCTCTTGATATAAATTACACTTGGGTACTCCTCGAGCAATGCATCGACTTTGGCAGATTCACTCTCTTCGGCCCATGCGCTCATCACAAGCAATGAACCTTCGGCAGCAGTAGTTGCTGTCGAGCGAACCATCGAAATCTTAAGCTTCGCTGTTAATGCGTCGCTTTCACTTTGTATCACCTCAATGCCCTTAGCGCATGATGATAGGGGAGCGGATAATGCATCAAGTTCGATCTCTAACTCCTTGGCCATGCCAAAGGCTTGTACTGCGGTGAGCGATGGGCGCTTAATCTCTTGAGCGTCAATCATTACCTCTTCATCTCTTCGAGTAACAACTACGAAATATGAGTTGCTATCAACAGAGTTTATTAGCTCAACGGTATACTTTTGGCTCCACTCATTTTGATTATCCTCAAAAATAGACGTGTTGGCTATAAAGTAGTGTAGTGCCAATCCTTGTTGCTCGAGCGCCTCGATAGTCGAGATTGAGAACTCACCCCAAGGCTGGCTCTCCTCTCCACTTTTTGTGAGTGTTGCGATCTCATTTTGCAGCTGTTGGCGCTGTGCGTGGGCCGCACGATAGAGCTCGTATAGCTGCTCAGATGGAATCTGGGCAGCCTCAGCATCGAACTTATCGCTTGCTGCAAACGCCCTTAGGGCTGCTTGCGCCTTTACTCGAGCCTCGATTTGAAGAATTATATCTCGCTCCTCATCGTTGCTCTCCCAGCCTGTGGTAGTAATATCAACTAAACCCAACTCGCGCACCTTTTCCATAAACTCCTCATACTCACGCGAGTATAGAACAAAGTCATATTTAGACATCTTCGCTATCATAACATTGCCCCCTCCTCGGCTGCTTGCTGTTTAGTTTTTACAATTTTAGATGCTGCTTTAGAGAGGTTCTCTTCATCCTCCATAAATCGCTTGATCTTACGTATAGCATCCTCGTATCCGGGGATCTGCACCTTCTCGTAGAGGTTCACTTTTTGAGTAGTTTTGCGACGTGCATAATCCAACAACTCCATTTTTAAGTTATAGAGTTCGAATTCAAGGCTCAAACGCGCCATGCGCTTGAGTAGGTCAACTCCCGAGGAGAACCAAATGGGCGACGAGAATAGATCGTATGGCTTCTGCTCATAGATCACATCCTGCAGGATTGGGGTGCGAACACCTGCAATCTTTTGCGTTGTTAGTTCTACATCGGCAATGCGAACAAGGTCGGCATCGAACTCTCCCCACAGCGCAACCATATAGTCGTACTGCTGAGTGAGAGCATCGAGCTGCTGGCGATAATCTCGTGCAGCATCCTTTGCTCTTTTTACCTCGGAACGAAGTGCTGACTCCTTACTCTTGATGGTCGGCAAAGCCTTGCGACGCATCTTGAGTTGCTTGTCGAGATCTCCGAGCGAGGTCTTGTTATATTGAAATTTGATTGCCATAAGCCTTTAAACTATGCTTTCCAATACTTATCGATTAGTGACTGCTTGATGGTAACCTCCTGGCGAGAGAAGTTCTCGGCAAATAGGGCCCAGGCGGTATCCAACATCTCATCGATCTCGATATTTACATCGATCGAAAGAAGTTTTTCGGAGTAGCTGCGTGCAAACTTCAATGAGCGCTCATCGTAATCCGAGAGATCGAAACCATTCTCCAATTTAGTCTTTGAGTTGGCTGCATCGGCAAACAGACGCACACATGCATTCATCACTTGTGGATGATCCTCGCGAGTCTTCTTACCAATTACAAGTTGCTTTAGACGCGACAGTGAGCGGAATGGATCGACAATAACTTTACCCGTGTCGGTGTCGTTACGCAAGAACAACTGACCCTCGGTGATGTAACCCGTGTTATCGGGAATCGCGTGGGTGATATCGCCTCCCGAAAGGGTAGTAACAGCGATAATTGTGATCGAACCTCCATTAGGCAACTGAACCGCTTTCTCGTAGATCTTCGCAAGGTCAGAGTATAGCGAACCTGGCATCGAATCCTTCGAGGGGATTTGATCCATACGGTTCGATACGATAGCCAAGGCATCGGCATAAAGGGTCATGTCGGTAAGAAGTACCAACACCTTCTGGCCCTTATCCACAGCGAAATACTCTGCTGCGGTAAGCGCCATATCGGGAACCAAAAGACGCTCAACTGGGGGATTTTCGGTTGTATTTACAAACGAAACGATGCGATCCAACGCTCCGGCATTCTCAAAAACGCTCTTGAAATATAGGAAGTCATCATTTGTAAGACCCATACCTCCCAAGATAATTTTGTCGGCCTTAGCACGAAGTGCCACATTTGCCATTACGGCATTGTATGGTTGATCGGGATCGGCAAAGAATGGAATCTTTTGTCCCGATACGATCGTGTTGTTAAGGTCGATACCTGCGATACCTGTTGCGATTAGCTCCGAGGGTTGAATACGACGGAAGGGGTTTACCGTTGGACCACCAATCTCGCGCTTCTCACCTTCGATAGGCTCTCCACCCTCGAGCGGTTCGCCATAGGCGTTGAAGAAGCGACCAGCCAAATTGTCTGAAACACGCAACATAGGTGGCTCACCTTGGAAAATAACCTCTGAGTCTGTAGCCAAACCTTCGGTTCCTGAAAAGACCTGCAACGTTACATTCTCGCCCATGATCTTTACTACCTGCGCCAACTCACCACCAACTGTTGCAAGCTCCTCGTTACCAACTCCAGTGGCTTTGAGCGTTACAGTAGCTTTGGTGATATTGTCGATTTTGGTATATACTTTTTGAAATGCACTCTTAGTCATAACAATTATTTTTTACTTATTTAGAAACCTTTTCGCCGATAAACTCCTCTATCTGCTTATTATATTTAGCAAACTCCTCGCTCTTCCACTTTGAGTAGTTCATTTGGCGAAGGATACTGATAGCTCCTTTGAAGAATTGTGTACACTCATCGAATGCCGCAAACTCGAACTCCTTGTGGCAAATATCAAGCACCAAGTTGTACATATAACGTTGACGATCCATTGGACACGTAGCATCAACATCATCGAATGCATCTTGTTGCAAGATAACAAAGTCGACAAGCTCCGCTTTCCAGAATCGCTCGTGGTACTCAACTGGCACACCATCATCACCCAAGATGTTGATTTGGTCGTTTGCCTCTTTACCGCGTTGCACGATTGTCTTTCCTTCGTATACTTTTTCTGTCCAATTTGGCTCTACGTGCTCATCTAGGTAGCTCTTAACTTCGGGGTACTCCAAATATTTTGAGTATGAATCGAGCGGATCTATAGCAGGGTAGCGCTTAGAGTCGGCACGTCCTTGCGAAAGAGCGTAGAAGCATCGTGCAGCCTTCTTAGTTGACTCGGTAACAGGCTCCTTGAGGTTACCTCCAGCAGGAGAAACCGTACCTAGGAATGTTACCGAACCACTCTGGCCACCAACCAACTTCACTAGTCCTGCACGCGAATAGAAGTTCGAGATAATTGCCGAAAGGTCCATTGGGAAGGCATCCTGTCCGGGAAGCTCCTCCAAACGGTTCGACATCTCGCGAAGTGCTTGAGCCCAACGCGAAGTAGAGTCGGCCATTACCAAAACCTTAAGTCCCATGGCGCGATAATACTCACCAATTGTCATACCGGTATATACCGATGCCTCGCGAGCCGCAACGGGCATATTCGAGGTGTTGCATATAATAATGGTACGCTCCATAAGTTTGTGTCCAGTGCGAGGATCGACAAGCTCGGGGAACTCTGCGAAGATCTCAACAACCTCATTTGCACGCTCTCCACAAGCAACGATGATGATTACATCGGCCTCGGCTTGTTTCGAGATAGCGTGTTGAAGTACGGTCTTACCAGCACCGAATGGTCCTGGGATAAATCCAGTACCGCCCTCGGCAATTGGGTTAAAGGTGTCGATTGCACGAACACCGGTCTCCATAACGTTCGAAGGGCGTGGCTTTTCGATATAGCTACGCACAGCGCGTTTAACGGGCCATTTTTGAACCATAGTTACATTGTGGTCAACTCCACTCTCGTCGGTAACAACAGCAATAGTGTCGGTAATTTTATACTCGCCAGCCTTTGCAACAGACTTAACAGTGAATGAGCCCTCGAAGGTAAATGGCACCATGATCTTGTGCATAACCCACTGCTCTTTAACCTCGCCCAACCAAGATGACGCTTTAACCGTATCGCCCACAGAAGCAAGTGGAGAGAACTCCCAAAGCTTATCATAATCAACAGCTTCGGTCATCGATCCACGCTCGATGAATAGACCATCCATCTTTTCGAGGTCGTTCTGCAATCCATCGTAATTGCTCGACAAGATACCCGGAGCCAACGTTGCCTCGAGCATATGTCCTTCAAATTCTACTTTATCACCGATCTTCAACCCTCGAGTAGAGTCGAAAACCTGAACGTAGGCAGCATCGCCCACAACTTTGATGACCTCAGCCATCACTTTGGTATCGCCACAATATACGTAACAAATTTCGTTTTGACCAACAGCTCCGTCGGCCTTCACGATTACGATATTGGAGATAATACCATTTACACGTCCCGTAGTCTTCATTATCTTATTATTATTTATTTAATTTCTCTTTTGCGCTCAATTCGGCCATCAACTTATTGAGCATTGCACGACCCTTAGCTGGATCCAATTCTGCCCATCGAGCAACAATATTTAGTTTGACCAAGTAGGCCATCACAGCATTAATATTAAAGTAGTCGAAAGTTGACGATGAATCAACTTCGCTCCAGCGAATATTGTCGATCTTGTGCTCCTTTTCGACAATATTTGGCTCGTCGTTTATGGCTGCGATAACCGAATCGATGTATGGTAATTCACCACGCAATCCAAAATCTGCAGCCGAAGATCGACGCAAAGAGTCAGCAACAGAACCCTCGCCAACAACCACACTATCGATTGGAATATCCGAAAGGCGTGCGGTGATAGCTGCGGCAATATTGCGCAAGTTGCGATCTGTTTGGCTCCACATTTTAAGGAACGTAGATGATGAGGATTCACACTCCTGGTAGTAGGCCTCGAAGAGTGCTCGCTCGAACGATACAGCGCCAGAATCTTCGATCTTATCGCCTTTGCTCGATGTGAATGCCTTAATCACCCGTGCTATACCTTCGGGTAGATTGACGGGCTCTTGAAGTTCCGCTTCGATCTCTTCGCGGTTTAAGTTTCCAAGTGGATTGCATCGCTCACGACCGGAGTGCGCTGATGCAATGTTTTCGCAGTCGTAGTATGTGTAGAGTAGTCTCACCACAGCTGCATCTGCAGCAGAAACTTCGTCCATCACCTCTTGGATAATGGACTTGGGTTCGAGTCTTTTATTGTCGGACTCCAACGTGAGCTCTTTCAACCCTGCAACTAAGCAGTAGTATTGTGACTCAAACATAACCCTTATGCCTTAAATAGTATTGTCGATAGCTTCTGGCGAATATAACCGCGCATCAGGGCGTCGAAATCCTCATCGGAGAATGAGATGTAGTAACCACCATCTTTTTCACCCACTTTGAATCCCGAGCGCACTTGCTTAGAGTAGCCAACCTCGATGCCAGCCTTAAGCAACTCAGCTGCACTTTTGGCAATTGCAGCATCTAATTTAGCTTTTGAAGCTTCGGGAAGAAGGGCTTGAAGCTCGATCTTCGACGACGAGGCTCCACTCCAATTTGCAGCAACCGCAAGCAACATCTCTTTGATGAATTTAGCATCTGCACTAGCAGCTTTAACTGGTTCAGCTGTGATTTTAGTGGTGATAGCATTTTCAATTTCGCTTTTGATCTTTGCTACGGCTTGTTTACCTGCTAGCGAGATTTCGGTCATTGAGTTCTTTTGTGTATCCTCGGCCGTGCTTTGAGCTTTCTTGATAATAGCCTCTGCCTGAGCCTTAGCATCTTCGACAATCTTAGCTGCCTGAGCCTTAGCATCACTAACCAAAACGTCAGCCTCGTGGCGACCCTTCTCTAAACCCTCATCGTAGAGTTTTTGAGTTAAAACCTGAAGTTTATTTTCCATAATAACTTACTATATTTATATTTTTACATGTTTCTTATTTACACCTTTTGCAGCAAAGGTAATAATTTAATTTAGAATATATCGTCCAAAATAGATGTTTTTTGTGCAATTGTTAACTTATTCACATCAATATTTAATCACCTATTTATAACTGCGTTGAGCAAGCGCCTTTACCCACATCACAAAACCTCCGGTCAACACCAGATTAAGCACCAGCGTAAGGGCCGAGATGATCAAAGCTGCACCACCAATATTATAACTAATTGCAATAAAAATAACACCTGCACCCACCTCTCCACGGGTGAACATTCCAACCGAAACGGCCAATCGCTCACTAAACCTGCGATCGCGATAGAACAACAGCGGCATTAGCTTTCCAAGATTAGAGAGCAGGGTAACTGCAAATACATGCAAGGCAATTGCGCCCCAACTCATCGCAGGAACCGATAGGGCAATAGTCGACTCACCCTCGGGATGAGCATGTACATAATCTCCCAAAACTAGCGGCATACTCAAACCAACGAGCAACATAAAGATATATGAGATTATGTTCGAGACCCGCTCTTCTGTTTGGCTATGCACCGGATTATGTTTAATGATCATACCAACCACAAATGCGGGTAATAAGACCTCGATATGGATTCCATTGTGCACTCCCAAGAAGTACTCCGAAACGGTATACAACACAGCTGTAATCGCATAAACAATTGTAGCATAGCTCAAAATAGATTTCCAATCTTGGCGAACATCATAGCAATCCAGCCTTTTCCACCCCAACCACAATAATCCAACAACGCAGAAGACCACAACGAAGAGTTGCCACTGCATGCCAATCATCATTATTTGGAGTGGAATCATTAAGATAATCGTATCCAGATCGTCGAAGATAGCCAAAACCTGAATCTTTTTATATATCCAGCTCTCTTTGAGCTGTAGCGAGGCTAACATCGCAAATAGAATTCCTGCCGAAGTTGGTGCAGCAAAGCGACTAAGCAGCAATGTCTCACGCCATGCGCTACCATCGCCCCAATACTCTTGCGGCATCAATATAAAGATATAGTAGAGTGCAACGAGCAACCAAGGTAGAGCAGCAGTGGCCATCGCAACAAAATAATCTTTGGTGTATGAACGCCAATGGCTTTTGTCGATCTCAAATTCGCGACCAACATTGATCATGATAAATGCCAGCGAAATGTAAAGCAATGGAGTTAGCCCATAAACTTTAATGTCATTAAAACTCTCACCAATCGCTCCGGGAAGAAGCTGCGAGGCGATAAGTCCGCAGAGCAAAAAGAGTGAAAAGGAGAGAACTTTTTTCATATATTATTTAGTATTAGATTTGTAGATTATCGATACTGCAGTTGTTGAAACACCCTCTTGGCGACCTTCAAAGCCTAACTTTTCGGTTGTTGTGGCCTTAATCGACACCTGGTCAATATCGACCCCAATCACCTGCGAGAGAGCCTTGCGCATTGAGTCGATATGAGGACGCAACTTGGGTTGTTGCATACTTATTGTGCAGTCAATATTACCAATTGAATAGCCTTTACTTTGAATAAGCTCGACCGTACGTGAGAGTAAGATTTTTGAGTCAATACCCTTAAAATCAGCAGAAGTATCGGGGAAATGAAGCCCAATATCGCCCAATGCCGCAGCTCCCAACAGAGAGTCGCAGATTGCGTGAATTACCACATCGCCATCAGAGTGAGCCACACAACCTTTGGTGTGTGCAATTTCAACTCCTCCAAGTATTAATGGCAGCCCCTCGGCTAGGGCATGTACATCGAAGCCGTGTCCTATTCTAAAATTCATAACTACAAAGATATAAAATATTAGTGAAATAAGCTATAGTTTAGCGAAAAAAATGTAACTTTGCGACATTAAATAAACTGAATTATGTCAGAAATTTCAACCCTAGATCCTCGCTCCGTATGGGAGCAGTTCGATGCGATAACAAAAGTTCCACGTCCATCCAAGAAGGAGGAGAAGATTATAGCTTGGCTCATTGAATTTGCCAAGAGCCACAATTTAGAGTACAAACGCGACAAAATTGGCAATGTAGTTATCAAGGCTCCAGCAACAGCGGGATTCGAGAAAAGCCCAATTGTAATACTTCAATCGCACGTTGATATGGTGTGCGAGAAGAACTCAGATGTAATCTTTGATTTTGAGCACGATGCAATCCGCATGCGCATTGTTGATGGATGGATCAAAGCCGATGGCACCACCCTGGGAGCTGATTGCGGTATTGGAATGGCGGCAGCTTTGGCTGTGCTTATCGACCCTGCAGTAGAACATGGGCCAATCGAAGCACTTTTCACCGTAGACGAAGAGACGGGGCTCACTGGCGCTTTTGAACTCGAAGACGGAATGCTGCAAGGCAAGCACCTTATCAACCTCGATTCGGAGGATGAGGGCGAATTGTTTATCGGGTGTGCTGGCGGAATCGACACTGTGGCCACATTCAATTTCCATTCGGTTACCTCGCCATCTACCTACTCATTTTTCCGCGTCGATGTGTCGGATCTTCAAGGTGGTCACTCGGGCGATGATATCAATAAAGGTAGAGCAAATTCAAATAAAATCGTAGCTCGCCTGCTTTGGGAAGGTATAAACAGCTTTGATTTGCGCCTATGCTACTTCGATGGAGGAAATCTCCGAAATGCCATTCCGCGCGAAGCGTATGCAATCTTTGGAGTTCCCAAGTCGCTACACGATCAATTTGTGGAGCGTTACAATCTATTCGCCTTGGACATCGAAGCTGAATTTAGACTTTGTGAACCAAACTTTAAGATAGCTTTAAATCAGATGCCGCATATCGACAATATGATCGATCTAGAGTCGCAAACCTCGCTCATCAATGCATTGGTTGGCTTGCCAAACGGAGTTATATCGATGTCGGCAGCAGTCGAAGGATTGGTCGAAACGTCAACAAATTTGGCATCTGTAAAGTTTGTCGGTAGCGACAAAATTGTTGTAACCACCTCGCAGCGATCTTCGGTCGAAAGCGCAAAGACATATGCAATGCAGATGGTCGAATCGGTATTCTCATTGGGTGGTGCCGATGTAACCCACTCGGATGGATATCCAGGCTGGGCTCCCAATCCATCATCCGATCTATTGCGCTTAACAACTGAGAGTTACCGTTCGTTATTTTCGGTTGAGCCGCTTGTGAAAGCTATCCATGCAGGCTTGGAGTGCGGTTTATTTTTAGAGAAATATCCCGATTTAGATATGATCTCCTTTGGCCCTACTTTGCGCGGAGTTCACTCTCCCGACGAGAGGTTGGAGATAGCCTCAGTTGATAAATTTTGGCGATTATTGTGCGATCTACTTAAACGAATTTAACACCTCTATGGCGAAGCTTAAGCTATTTCTAATCACCTTGTTGAGCGTTCTTACCACTGTTTCGCACGCTCAAGATTATAGTGATTATCGCTTTAGCTCCTCGCCATCGTACCAAGAGGAGCCATTCACTATGATTGAGGTGGATACAACCCTTTTTCGCATGCCTGTAACTCACTCGACTGACGCCTATAGCGATGCTACACGCTACTATAGAGCACAAGGAGCCCTGCGAAGAAGAGGGTTGTACTACACCACGGCCGAGCAAATCGTAGGGCCAGCACAAGAGTATATTACACTTTTGGAACAGCCACTACAGCAGAGTCAAGTGACGCTATATGGCGCCCAAAGTGGATATCGAATGGGGCTTCGTGCCACCGATTCTCGCATGCTCAAATCATCATGGTCGCTATCGAGCTCTCTATGGGCGCAAACGGGTAGAGATATGTTTGTTGAAGGAGTTTTCCGCAATACGGCTGCCCCGCAAATCACTTTAAGTAAACGCTTCAATGATAATGATTTTTTGGTTGTTAGCTCTCAGATATATTACTCTATGAGGGGCTTGCAATATGGCTCTACATCGGAGGTTTTTGGACTCGTTGGCACAAATTATTACAACCCCACATGGGGATTTTACGATGGGCAGGTGCGCAACTCTAGAGTTCGTCGCCAGTTCACACCAAACATATCGCTTCACTTCCAACGTGCCGCAAGCAAACAAACAACATTTACAATAGAGGCTAACGCCGAATATAACCGCACAGCCAACAGCTCCCTCGGCTGGTATAATGCAACCACGCCACAAGCAGACTATTATCGCAAACTACCCAGCTATATGCCCGAAGGCGACGTGCAAGATTATGTCACAAACGTCTGGCGCACAGCAAATAGCGATTACACGCAGATAAATTGGGATGAGCTGGTGCGACTGAATTCGCTCGATGCTGATGGCCAGGCGCACTACACCTTGGAAGACCAGGTAAAACGGAGTGTCACATATCGAGTTGCAGCCATTGCAAAGAGCGTAGTATCGCAGCGCCTGCGACTCACCTATGGCATTGAGTATGAAGCATATCACGACCGTTACTTCAAGCAAATGAGAGATCTGCTAGGTGCCGATTATCTTATCGACTACGACATCTTTATGGGTGATAGCTACAACAAGACCCTACCACTGCAAAACGACCTGCAGAACCCCGATAATTATATCACTCAAGGCGACCGCTTTGGATATGATTACACTCAACATCACTCGGTAGCGAATATTATTTTAAGGGCACAATATCAAGCTCAGCGCCTCGACTTCGATCTCGAGGCAACAATAGGCCAAGAGAGCTTCTACAGGGTGGGTCACTACGAAAAGGAACGCTTTGCATCTTCGGCCTCCTTCGGTCAATCACCCATTATCAATTGCTCACCATATACGCTTCGTGCAACTGTAGGCTATGCATATGGAGCCAACAAATATTTTGCATTGAAACTGGTCTCGAGCAGATTGTCGCCTCAAAGCCGCAATCTATTCCTCAATGAGCAGGATGCCAACTATTTATCGAATTCACTTAAAGGAGAATCTATACAATCGGCAACCCTAGCATTTCGCTACAATCATCCGTGGATATCGCTCTATGCCGAGCTATATGCACTGCAATCTCGCAACGGCTCGTCGGTCTACTCGCTATACGACGATCTGACAAGTACCATGTGTCGTGCCTCGATCACTCAAATTGGATATAGCTCATATGGTGCCGAGGTGACTGCCGACTTCAGATTGCATTACGATTTGAAGTTTTCGGCGACACTTGCCGCAGGCAAATATACATACGACACAAACCCTTTTATCGAGCTGCTCGACGATTACGATCTGACAACAATCAGTGCCCCTACGGAATCGAGAATGAGTGGCGTCAACATTGGCAACGCACCTCAAATTGCTGCAACAACATCGCTCACATACTTTGGCTTTAGCCGCATGATCTTAGGTCTCTCTAGCTCATACTCGGGCCTGCGCTACGAACAACCATCGATCGCCAGACGAAGCGAGAGATTACTATCGCAAGCATTCACCAACGTCGAAAGCCAACAAGAGGCTCTACAGCAGCAGCGCTTGAGCGATATCTTCGATGTGGAGATTAGCGCCTCGCATTATTTCTGGTTCGAGGATGGCGGCAGGCTCTCATTAAGGGTTGCGGTGCGCAATCTGCTAGGTGATGACTATAGGGTAGTTTACGCCAAAGAGTCGGACAGGATCATCCTACAATCTATCGATGATTACTTCAGCGGAGCCACAATGCGACAAAGCACATATCAATATGGCCTACCACGCACAATACAACTTTCGGCCTCATATCTCTTTTAGGATAAAGTTTTTTATAATTATTGAGGTGATTATTTTGATATTTAATTATAATTGCTTAACTTTAAGGGTCTAAAACTTTAAAATTATAACTATTATGATTATCGGAGTACCAAAAGAGATTAAGAACAATGAGAACCGAGTGGCACTTACGCCTGCCGGAGCACATGAATTGATTAAAAGAGGACACACTCTCTACATCCAACACTCCGCTGGAGAGAACAGCGGTTTTGACGATGATGCTTACATGGCCGTTGGAGCCAATATTCTGCAAACTATCGAAGAGGTTTATGCCATTGCCCAGATGATCATTAAGGTTAAAGAGCCTATCGCGCCCGAGTACAAGCTGATTAAACCCGGACAGCTGCTATTCACCTACTTCCACTTCGCAAGTTGCGAGCCACTGACACTAGCTATGATCAAGAGCGGAGCCGTTTGCTGCGCCTACGAGACTGTTGAACGCAGCGATCGTTCGCTACCCTTGCTAATCCCAATGTCGGAGGTAGCCGGACGTATGGCCACACAAGAGGGTGCATACTACCTCGAGCGACCTCGCACAGGAAAGGGCATACTCCTAGGAGGCGTTCCAGGGGTAAAACCAGCCAAGGTATTTGTAATTGGTGCTGGCGTAGTTGGCACCGCTGCCGCACGCATGGCTGCCGGATTGGGTGCTGACGTTACTATTGCCGATATATCTATTCCCAGATTAACATATCTTTCCGATGTAATGCCATCGAATGTCAAGACTCTATATTCGAGTGAATATAATATCCGCCAGGAGCTAAAAGATGCCGATCTTGTTATCGGTTCGGTATTAATTCCCGGTGCTAAGGCTCCCAAACTAGTTACTCGAGATATGGTTCAAACAATGCAAAAGGGTGCTGTGATGGTCGATGTTGCCATCGATCAAGGTGGCTGCTTCGAGACTTCGCATGCAACAACTCACCAAGAGCCCACATACCAGGTCGATGGAATTGTACACTATGCAGTGGCAAATATTCCAGGTGCTGTGCCATATACATCGACCTTGGCACTCACAAATGCCACACTGCCATACGCAATAGCTCTGGCCGACAAAGGTTGGAAAAAGGCATGCGCCGACTCAGCAGAACTTCGTTTAGGACTTAATGTGGTCGAAGGAAAAGTTGTGTACCGCGCAATTAGCGAGGCTTGGAATTTACCATACACTGAGTTGGAGTTTTAGTTTCTTACCGCCTCCGGCGGGCGGGGATAGCACCCCCGCGGGTGCGTACTTCTTGCGCTATTGGGCTAAAAACTTTGCAGTTTTTAGATTTTAGGCTGCATAAAGTTGCCACAAATAAATTTGCGCAACTTTATGCAGCCTAAAATTTATTAAATGCCTAAAGGCATTTAAACCCAATATCGAGGTGAACCTCACTGATTTGCTCATGACACAAAGATATTATCGTTAGCGCCTTTAAGCGCTGCAAATCAGTGCACGAAAAAAGTCAAAAACGCCAGTTTTTGGATCCAAGCCTGCTTGGTGACGCACGGCATGAGCGCAATGAGCAAGTTTTTTCGTGCGTTTGCCCTGGCGCTAAAGCGTAAAGAGTTGTGAGATTGCATAAAAAACGCTATCTTTGTGGCAAAATTACAATAAATGGCAGGATCAAATTTCGTAGATTACGTAAAAATATTTGCCCGTTCGGGTAATGGTGGAGGTGGATCGACTCACTTTCGTCGTGAAAAATTTGTCGCTTACGGAGGCC
>JAWXTD010000004.1:0-69345 GCA_044433805.1 Rikenellaceae bacterium | reverse complement strand
CAGACCCTCGTGGGAGAGGCAACATAGCGAGCATATCTGGCCTCGATGCCTCCCTCTTGTCTAAGCTCACTCAAGGCTTCGGCAAATGCACGAACTACGTGTGTTGGCGATGTGAAGCGCCACTTTCCATTCCCCTTCTCCATTTGGTCCCATTGATCGAAGATGTCGAGCGATAGGGTGCGACTTCTTCCTTTGCATTTGGCCATAATATCTCGACGAAGGATTATAAATCCAAATCCTGGAACACCCTGAATACACTTGTTGGCACTGCTAATCAATGCATCGATACCTAGCTGCTGCATATTGATAGGAATGCCTCCAAATGAGCTCATTGCATCGACAATAAAGACCTTGTCAGCGTCTTTGACTACTTGCGCTATTTGAGCGAGTGGATTGAGGATTCCAGTTGTTGTTTCGCAGTGTACCACAGCTACATGCGTAATCGAAGGGTCGTTGCCCAGAGCCTGCTTCACTAACTCTGGGGTTACCTGCTCGGTTTCGCCTAAGATAATAGCTGTGGCATTCAATTTAGCATATTCGGCCGTTTTATTTATACGCTCACCATACGCACCATTGGCGATGATAAGCAGCTTGTCGTCAGCTCCAACGATATTGGTTACCGCAGCCTCGACGCAATACGATCCACTGCCCTGCAGCAAAACATTTGTGTATATCGCCGGATCTACCTGAGCCAATTCAAGAAGCTCGCGACGAATTGTTTGAACGATATTTATATTATAATCATCGTCCCATGTGCACCAATCAGATAACATCGCACGTTTAACTCGGTCGGACGAGGTAAGTGGCCCGGGGGTTAGGAGTAGATAGGGGCGATTTAGCGGCTTCTGCCCTTGATATCGGTTGTCGATTACCTGAATGAGTTCGGGTAGTTCGGCCATTGTGTCGATAACGAAGTGAGCGCCTGCAGCAAGCATTGACTCTCGGACCTTATCAATACGTCTTTTCAATTCAACCTCGTGTAGAGCCGCGACCTCCTCTTGGCTTAATCCAAGTTCGCTACTTCCGAGTACGACGCCTATGCTCCACACTCCAGCGTTGACTCCTTCGCGTATGTCGGCTATCGTGTCGCCAACCTTCACAACTTGGGCAGCCGATTCAATGGCAAGGTTGATCATATTTTGATAGATCATATATGGTTGTGGCCTGCCCGCAGGAAGATTGTTCGAAGTAACCCAGCAATCGGGTGCATATCCAGCAGCAGCTGCCGCAGGTGCAACAACCTCCATCATCGCGGTGGTGTAGCCCGATGTTGATCCAATCTTGTAGCCATCTTTGCGAAGAGCCTCGATAATATCGATCACCCCGTCGATAGGCGTTGTGTAGTTGCTTAGTGTTGCAAATAGATGCTTTTCAAACTTTTGATTCATCTCGATCACATCATCTTCGCTCCATTGGTGCGAGAAGTTGCTCGAGAATTGAGTCGAAACTGAGTCGAGTTTGAAGAGTTCGCGTATGTGGTCGATTTTAGTCATGCCCATTGGTCCGCGTGCCTCTGTTGCCGATACTGTGATTTGTATCTCTTGGAATGCTGCGATGAATGCTGCAACGGGAGCGAAACATCCGTAATCGACGGTTGTTCCTGCCCAGTCGAAGATAATGCAATTAATTTTGTTCATTTTAATTATGATATTTAATGTTGTTATTGTTGTGTAGAGGCTACTATAGAGCCGCTTTGAATGCTGCTTTTGGCACTATTTTTCTTGCGTAAAAGCATTGCGGAGCAGATTATAAGCAAGATGGCGCTAGTTGTGCACATCGTTGTAATCATCGAGTTGTAGAACCCTATCCAGTTAATATCTTTTATAAACGACTCCTTGAGGATTAATACTACAACTGTTCCTAGATATCCAATGAAGTCTATCGTGATGATGAAAAAACCGACATTGCCTTTGATATTAAAGCAGGAAACAAATCGTTCAAAGAAGATGGTTTGGAATCCTAGATAGCAAAAATATAGCCCCAAACTTTGTGCAAATAGCCAAGTTATTGGGGCAAGATTTAGCTCGGCATAAAAGTTCGCAACAAACGCTAATCCTAGTAGACCACACGATATGCAGGCAAGAAGAATCATCAATACCTTTTTGTGGCTCTTGATGAGCGAGATAAGGGTGAAAGATACTAATATAATGAGTGTTACAATGCCATCAATTTGGCTAAAAGCCCACGACGATAGTTGCGATGTGTCGACTAGTTTTACTAAAAAATCCTCTTTGATATCTTGAGCGATGGTGATGAATAGGTTTGCTACGAATAGCATGGTGAGTATTGGCGCAAACTTAACGAATGTATCGCGACAACTTGTGTTGTCCATTGGAACCCGTTTAGTGCAATCGATCTCATCTTCGGGGCTTGGGTCGGGAAGTCTGTTTAGAGAGATGCCTAGAAGAATTAGAAGTGTCATTGCTGCGGCACCAATAATAGCAGGCATCCAGAATTGGTCGACGTGAAGATCGTCTATTAGAAATAGCCCTATAGATTTAGCCAGTCCCGAGCTAAAGGCTATGCTCAAACCCATTATGCTTGCCAATATTCCACTTTGGCGCCTGCCTTCAAGGAAGCTAAATATCACACCCCACATGCATCCCAGTGCCAATCCATTGAAGAATAGTGCGAAAATATTAAGTGGCTTAGGCAGCATAGCAAAGCCAACTAATGCCGCTTCGGCAAGCACCACCGATCCTATGATAAATACCAGGCGATCTTTGCGCTTAAGCTCCGAGATAAATTTAATGCCAAGCAATTTCGCTAGTGCATATCCGGCAATTTGGATAATGCTTGTTGCGGTCTTGTAGTCCATTCCCATAAACTGCATACCGTCGAATGTTGCGGCAGTAAATGGTTTGCGCAGCGCATATACTAGTGCATAGGATAGCAATGCAGCTCCTCCTGCCCATAATATAAATAGAAGATCTTTTACTCTTTTTTGATTTGTTTCCGAGAGAGTCATAAATTTAAATTTGGATGTTGTGATTTAATTCACGGCAAAGATCCATCAGAAAATTTATAAATACAATAATTTTGATATTAATTATAAAGCTTTTAATATCAGTATATTATGAATTAATATTCATTTAATATCGTGTTAATATTACTGTAACATTATGGTTTAAAGATATAGAAATTACTATGTTTTTATAGCGTGATTTTATTTTGCTTGTCACATTTATACGAGTGTTTCATAAATGTTAATTCATTTATGAACCACAGAATGTATATTTATTTATAATGCAAATTCATTGGCTGTTTTGTTCGTAATTGTAATCTTTGCACCCAGATTTTTAGTACATACATAAAAAAAACTAACAATCTCGCGGTGTGCGAAACTGTTAGTTTTTAAAGTTCTTTGAAGAAATTTTACTCTTTGTATATAGTCTTGGCTATTCCCATTTCAAGGCCGCGTAGTTCGGCAAGGCCGCGCATACGGCCGATGCATGAATATCCCGGATTTGTCTTTTTGCACAAATCGTCCATCATTTGAT
Organism: Rikenellaceae bacterium; assembly: GCA_044433805.1. Lineage (GTDB taxonomy): Bacteria > Bacteroidota > Bacteroidia > Bacteroidales > Rikenellaceae > Alistipes. The sequence continues at coordinate 65,845 of JAWXTD010000004.1, read as the reverse complement.
GGCCATGGTCGGGACGAACTGGGATCGAGATACCTCGCTTTTGCTGTAGTTTAACCAATGCAAGCATTACTCCATACATGTCGACATCGCCCTCTAAGTGGTTTGCCTCGTGGAAGTTGCCATGCTCATCGCGTTGAGTGCTGCGGAAGTGAACAAAGCCGATTCTATCGCCAAACTCCTCGAGCATCTCGGGCAATTCGTTGTCGCCACGTACCCCAAACGATCCGGTGCAGAAGCACAATCCATTGCTGAGGGATGGCACCGCAGCGATAAGTTTGCGGAAATCGTCGGCTGTCGATAGGATTCTAGGTAGACCCAAAATTGGGTATGGAGGGTCGTCGGGGTGGATAACCATCTGCGCTCCCACTTGGTCGCACACTTCGCACACCTCGCTCACGAACTCAATAAGGTTGCTGCGCAGTTGCTCTGCATCGATGTTGTTGTAGCGGTCGAGTTCAGCTTGGAACTGCTCGATTGTGAAGCTCTCCTCCGATCCGGGAAGACCAGCGATCATATTGCGAACCAATTTTTGCTGCTCTTCGGGGCTCATCGACTCGAGTGTTCTCTTTGCCAACTCCTTCTCCTCTTGGCTATATTCGGCCTCAGCATTTGGCCTCTTTAATATATATAGGTCAAAGGCTAGGAATTGTGCTCTATCGAAGCGTAGAGCTCTGGATCCATCCTCCATTTTGTGCGCCAAGTCGGTTCTTGTCCAATCCAACACCGGCATAAAGTTGTAGGTGATGATGTAGATTCCACACTCGGCCAAATTTCGAACGCTCTGTTTGTAATTTTCGATGTAGGTTTTGTACTCTCCGGTTTGTGTTTTTATGTGTTCGTGCACAGGCACACTCTCAACTACACTCCAGCAGAGTCCTGCTTGGGCGATTATGTGTTGGCGTTTTTGGATCTCTTCTACGGTCCATACTTCGCCGTTCTTAATGTGATGTAGTGCTGTAACTACCTCTGTAGCGCCTGATTGGCGGATGTCTGAGAGTGATACTGGATCATTTGGTCCGTACCATCTCCATGCTTGCTTCATTAAATGTGTCATATTTATGTTTTTTGTGTGTTCGTGCACAAAAGTAACAAAAATATTTGGAAATAACAAAAAAAGGTTTTAACTTTGTGCAAAGAAATAAATCAAGATACCAAAATGAGTGTAAGAGTTAGAATAAAAGATATTGCTCAAATGGCAGGAGTATCGACCGGAACTGTGGATAGAATCATCCACAAGCGCGGAAAAGTATCTGCCGAGAGCCAAGAACTTGTCAAGCTGGCCTTGACCAAGTTGAACTACAAGCCCAATATCCACATGTCGGCAATTTCGACCATGAAGCGATATAAGGTTATAGTTGCGATTCCTGCGTGTGCACGTGGTGAGTATTGGGAGCAGTTGTCGGGCGGAGTAACGGCAGCATTGCGAAAATTTAATATGGTGGATTTGGATTGCCAATTCTATCAATATGACCAATTTAATCTATATTCGTGCATTGACGTATTTGAAAGTGTTGTCGAGGCCGAGCCCGATGGTGTAATCATCGGAGCAACCTTTAGCGATATCGCCCTGAAGTTATCTTCAGCGTTAGATGCCAAATCGATACCATATATATATGTCGACTCGGCAGTCAAGGGTTCCAATCCAATTGCCACTTGCTCTACCGATCAGCACGCTTGTGGTTATCTAGTTGCAAAGCTTATCGATAGCATTACGCCCAGTGATGCAGAATTTGCTCTATTTAAAGCCAAGCGTATAGGTAATCAGGGCTCTACTGTAACTATGGAGCGTCGCGAGGGTTTTATGGAGTATTTCAATAAAACGGGCAAAGCTACTGTAATCCACAGTGTCGACTTCTCGGTAGTTAATCCCGATGAGAATGTTGAGTTAATTGGCGACTTCTTCGAGGAGAATCCAAAAGTAAAGGGTGCGATTGTTCTCTCGTCACGTGGACATATTCTGGCTGACTACTTCGCAAAGCATGGTGTGGATGATATGAAGTTGATTTGCGTCGATTTAACAGAGAGTAATTATAAAGAGATAAATAGAGGAGGAATCGAGTTTGTAATCTCGCAAAGGCCAAGTTTTCAAGGATTCTTTGCTGTCGAGAAGTTGATTGAGTATTTGATGTATCAAGAGGTGTCGAGTGAAAAAACAACGATCATGCCTTTGGATATAATCACAAAAGAGAATGTGGAGTTGTATAAGAAAACTGCTGAAGCAAATAGCTCCTCGCTGTTTTAATCTTTTTTATTCGCTTGTGTGCACGTACACAATATTGCAATGTTAATTGCACACAAAACTAAGATAAATGTAAAATAATTAATAAGAAGTGTAATAATAATTAGTGTGTACGTACACACGTGTTAAAATTTAATTAAATAATAAGTTATGAAGTCATATATAATAAATATCACATTTTATATTGCGCAATTTGCAATTGTGACCTCGTTGTTGCTATTTTCGTTTTGCAGCAATGCAGCATCTACTAGCGACTCTGAGGAGCAAGTAGAGGAGCAGACCGAGGCGGTTGCAACATTGACTTCATATAAGGTATATTATAAAGATGTCGACGAGCTGAGGTTAGATATGAATGTCATGCACCTAAACGACATCGAAGATGACGAGCAGCGAGTAGCAATGATCCTAATCCATGGCGGAGGATGGTGCAACGGTGATAATACAGCCATGGAAGATCACGCAAAGTATTTTGCATCGCACGGCATAGTGCTTTTCTTGATTAACTACCGAACAACAGATATGATTTCTGATAGCACACCAAAAAAATCTTTGCAGGATGCAAAATCGGCAGTGAGATACGTAAGGGCTAATGCCGATAGATTTAATATCGATCCCGACAAGATTATCGTGGGTGGTGGTTCGGTTGGTGGTCATATGGCCGCTGCGGTCTCGATGACACCAAACATTAATGAGTCGACCGACGATCTTTCGATCAGCACCGATGCCTGTGCCTCGATACTCTTCAATCCGGTTGTCTGCAATGGTCCCGAGACTGAAGGTGCTTACACTGGCTACAATTACTCTTGGGTGAAGGATTATTACCTAGATTTCTCACCTATGTATAATGTGCGTGAAGGAGTTCCGCCATCGATTTTTATGGTTGGCGACCAAGATCACCTGATTCCTACCGAGGTTGCCTATGAGTATCAGCGATTAATCGAAGAGGTGGGCGGTCGTTGCGATCTCCATATCTACGAGGACCAGCCACACTCATTCTACTTCATCTCGGGGCAAGATGCATCGAACTTTTACTATGCGATGACCGCTGCGCACGAGTTCCTGCAGTCATTGGGTTACCTAGACTCTCGAGCAAATGTCAAGGCGTGGCTATCGGCACAAGATTGCGGCTATTACGTAAAATAAAGAGACAAACAATATTAACATTACTAACATTACTAACTAACAAACATTAATTAAATTTTACGAAGATGAAAAAGCTAAGTTTTTTTAGAAAGCTCACATCGCTTGTGGCATGTGGAGCTATCATGATCTCGATTCCAGCGATGATGACTTCATGTACAGAGGATGAGACTGTTGATCCATCAGGAACTACAGACGATGACGACGACGATGATGACGACGACGATGTGGTTATCGATGGCCTAGTTCTAACGGCTGACCGCAGCGACTGGTGGGGTGCGTGGGAAGATAAGACCGACATTATCGGTGTTATCAACAGCGCAAACGTTATCACTCCTATTTCTTACTCTTCAAAGTACGACTCATTTGTTCTAAGTGCAGGTCTGCTTCCAGTTACATCTGCTGAGTACTACCACATTATCTATCCTTATGCTGAGGGCTTTACCTTCACCGAACTAGAGGATGATTCATCGAAAGTGTCATACACTTACGAGTTGCCATACAAGCAGTATGTATATTACACCGATGGCGTTCTCGACGAATCTTCTCTTCGCCAAAACAACATCATGTTTGGTACAACTAAAGAGGCTACCGACCTTACAGAGGGCGAGTGCGAGTTGGCATTGAACGATGTTTGCGCAACAGTTAAAGTTACCATCTCTGGTCTTGTTGCAGGATCTGTTATCGAGGATGTAACATTCTCGGCTGATGCAATCTCTCCAGAGTCTGCAGCATTGAATATCACCACTGCAACGGGTGCTACTGAGACTGTTCTATCGGACGATACTCTAAGCAAGATTTACGTATATCTTAACGACCCAACTGTTGGTAGCGACGGAACTCTAGTTGTATACGTTTCAGTTCTTCCACAAACTATCGCAGCAGGCACAACTTGGACTGTTGCTGTTGATACTGCCGATGGCGATGCTGGTGCTGACGCTACAATGTCGATTACTGCTAGCACAATGGAGGCAGGAAAATGCTACGATGCATCGGTTGCAATCTCTGCTTACAAGCAAGTATCTTACACTCTTAGCGGCACTAGCCTTGAGGATACTATGTCGGCTGCAGGCGTTGACTATACTCAAGTATCACACCTTACTCTATCGGGCGTTATCACACAAGAGGATATGGAGTTCACTCGCACATTCCCAGTGTTGTCATATGTAAACCTATATACTGCAACTTCGGCTGAGATCCCTGCTTACTTGTATAGCGATGATACTTCTGGTTCTGCAAACCCATATAAAGATGAGGAGAAATGTGCAGCATCATACACCCTTAAAACATTCATCTTCCCTATGGCATTCGAGACAATCAATGGATATGTATTTGAGCGTTGTACAAACCTTGAGTCTGTCTCTCTTCCAATCAACCTAATTACTCTTAATGCTAGTGTATTCGAGGGATGTACAAGTTTGTGGGATGTTTCATTGCCAACATGTGTTGAGTATATTGGAAGTTGGAGCTTCGAGAGTACATGTGTTCCAAACCTTGTTATCCCAGCTGGAGTTACATTTATGGGTTCTGGAATCTTCTCTAGTATGAAATCATATAACGGTGTTGAGTCTATCACATTGATGATGAATCCTGACAATGTGACTTGGAACGCATCATCGAGCAACGTATTCCAATCAGTATCAACAGATATTCTAGTACAAGTTCCATCTGAATATCTTGATACATACAAAGGACTTGTTCAACTATCTGCACTTTCAAGTGATCAAATTGTTGGAATCTAAATAAATTAAGTGTTTGTCGTTTCGAAGTTGGGAGTGCCTTTTGGGCTCCCAACCTCGAAACATTTTAAACCACAAAATGCTATTAAAACTCAAAAATAATAGGTAAATGAAAAAATTAAACTTATTTAGCAAACTCCCTTCGTTAATTATGTGTGGCGCTGTTCTGGTGGCTGCGTCTGTCTCGACGACCTCATGTTCGGATGATGAGATTTCGGATATCATTGGTGACTTGGACATCGATGATGATGATGATGACGACAACTCACTCGAAGAGGCGGGAAGCCTAGTTTTAATAGCAGAGCGTGGTGATTGGCACGCAACATGGGCCGATGGCAGCGATGTGATCGGTATTATCAATAGTGCAAACGATATAACTCCAATTGAGTATTCATCTGCCGACGGTGCGTTTGTCCTCGAAGAGGGGCTTGCGGCAGTCGAGGCGGCGGAGTATTACTATGTTATTTATCCTTATGCCGAAGGTATTGCCTTCACAGAGCACCAAAGTGACCCAAATAAGGTGACTTATCAATACCAGTTGCCAACCGAGCAACATGTATATTACAACGATAATGGCACTGTAAACACATACCTATTGCGCCAAAATAGTGCTCTATTTGGAGCTACAACCCAGGCTGTCGATATTGTTGGTGGAGAGTGCGAATTGGCTCTTCAGAGCGTAACGGCCTCTGTTAAAGTCTCTCTTTCGGGTCTTGTTCCCGGCACTGTTATTACAGATGTCACACTTTCGGCCGATGCTATTTCTGCTGCATCTGCCTCTTTAAATATCTCGACTGTTGATGGCTCACTACAGAGTGTTGCCAGCGAGGATACAATCGATGAAATTACTGTTTATGTTAATAATGAAACTATTGGTGATGAGGGTTCGCTAAACTTCTACGTTGCGGTGTTACCACAATCTATCGCGGATGGCACTATCTGGAATGTCGATGTTGACTCTACAGATGGCGATGTCGGTGGTACGACTCAAATGGTTCTGACAACGGGCGATCTCGAGGCTGGCGAGTTTTACTACGCAGCAGTCGAAGTCGCAGGTTATGAGCAAGTATCCTACACCTTAAATGGCACAAGCTTGGAGCAAACATTAATTGCCGATGGCATCAATTATGAGCAAGTCTCACACCTAACCCTAGCGGGCAATATCACCCAAGAGGATATGGAGTTCACTCGCCAATTCCCCGTATTGTCATATGTTGACCTATCAAATGCAACCTCGGCGGTGATCCCAGCTTACCTATATAGCGACGATACTTCGGGCTCGGCAAATCCATATAAAGATCAATCTAAGTGCCCAGCATCGTATACGCTTAAAACATTCAAGTTCCCTATGGCTTTCGATACAATCGAGGGTTATGTTTTCGAGCGTTGCGCTTCTCTAGAATCAGTAACACTCCCAGTAAATCTTGTGACTCTGAATCATAGTGTATTCGAGAGCTGCACAAGCTTGTGGGACGTTGAACTTCCCTCGTGTGTTGAGTACATCGGAAGTTGGACTTTCGAGAGTACATGCGTTCCAAATCTTGTTATCCCAGCAGGAGTAACATTTATGGGTTCGGGCATATTCTCGAGTATGAAATCATATAATGGGGTTCAATCAATCACCTTGATGATGAATCCGGCAAATGTAACATGGAATGCATCGTCAAATAATGTGTTCCAATCGGTATCGGGCACAATTGAGGTTCGAGTACCCACGGCATATGTAGATGCTTATAAAGAGCTGATACAATTGTCATTAGTAGTAGACCAAATTGTTGGTATTTAGATAGATTAAGTGTTTGATGTTTGCGAAGTTGTGAGTGTTTACCAGCACTCACAACTTCAAAGAAAAATTAAAAAGATTATGAAGAAGAAGTTTATATATACATTTTTGATGCTTAGCTCATTGCTATTTAGCTGCCAAGAGGATGTCGAGGGAACTCTAGATCCTGGTGATTCTGATGGCTATACCTTTGAGGTTGATTGCACCGATCAGCAAACATTTTATCTAGGCGAATCTTTCTCGTTCGATATAACTAGTGTCGGAGTTGAAGAGGTTACATACGCTGCGCCCGATAATTGGAGCGTCGAGATTAGTGAATCATCGATCTTAATTACAGCACCTTCGCAGGCAGATGAGAATAGCGAAGAGGTGATAACACTAACCGTTAAGTTCGAGAATAGTAGCACTAAGAGCTACCAGATTGAAGTGGCACTCGATATTGAGTTTGCAGTGGGTGTTTCGCCAACGTGGGTGAACTTCGTTCGTGGCAACGAAGATAATATCTTGGTCGACTTCTCGTATGCTGGCTATATGCATGGCGAGGCCTCTTTGCCCGATGTATACTCTTTGGGTTACGAGATCTTCAATATCGAAGATTATGGTGGCGACGGCACCGACGAAATTTCGGATCGCGACGCATTCACAGCTGCTTATCAAGCAATCAAAACAGCAGGAAAGGGTATCCTTTACATTCCCGAAGGACGTTTCATAATTCACGACGAGACAGACAACCTATACAGCAATACTCAAAGCCGCGCATTGGGTTTGAATATGAGTAACCTTATTATTAAAGGTGCCGGACAAGATAAATCGTTTATCGTTATGCAGACGCCAAACTTGCCTAGCGACGAGAGTAGTGTAGATAGCTCTCCGGTGATGATCTCGATTTCGCACGATAAAGAGTACCAAGAGCTTACGCGTGTTACAGGAAGTGCCAAAAAAGGTACCTTCTCATTGAAAGTTGAGTCGGCATCGGGCATCAGCGCAGGCGATTGGGTTATGCTATATGTGGCAAATAACAATCCAGAGTTTGTTAACGAGGAGTTGAGTCCATATACCCTAAGCGATATTAGTTCGAACAATACTCATATCGGTGGCGACACAGGTGTCGAGGTTCAAGATTATCACTACGTTACAAGTGTTGATGGTAATGTGCTAACATTCAAGGAGCCAATTATGCGTGCTGTTGATGCAAAATGGGAGTGGGTAATCAAATCGTTCCCCAACTACGAAAATGTAGGAGTCGAAGATCTGACATTCGAAGGATTCAGTAAAGAGAACTTTAGCCACAATGCAACGTGGGAGGATAACGGAGCCTATAAACTCATCAACTTCACATGCTTGACAAACTCATGGATGCGCAATCTGACATTCTCGAGTGTTAGCGAGGGACCATCGCTTATCGAGTGTGCAAATATATCGGTACACAATGTGAAGTTTATTGGAAATCGTGGCCACTCGGCAATTCGCGCACAGAGATCATCTCGCGTATTTATGGGTGCATCGACCGATCTGAGCGATGGAACACTTACCGATGGTGGCGCATATTGCGAGCAAACGGGTCAATACCACTCCTTTGGAGCCTCAAAGCCAAGTATGGGAACTGTGCTATGGCGCAATGAGTGGGGTCTCGATGGTTCGTTCGAGGCACACGCTTCGCAACCTAGAGCAACGCTAGTGGATGATTGCACCGGTGGATTATTTATCTCGCGCATGGGAGGATCCGAAACACAGCTGCCAAACCATATGGGCGATTTAACCATCTGGAATTTGAATGTTACTCGAGCCAATAATCAAAGTGACTTCTACTGGTGGCAGACCCGCAGCACATGGTGGCAAGTGATGCCTCCGATCATTGTGGGGCAACATGGTGAGTCGATGAAATTTCGCGATTCGCAAGTGGTTATCAACGAGAGCAACGGCACAAAAGTATATCCTGAGTCGTTATACGAAGCTCAACTAGAGTTGCGACTGGGCTATCTTCCTCAATGGGTGACCGACCTAAAAAATAATTTGTAAACCTAAAATTAATAAGTATGAAAAATCTGTTTGTAGTAAAAGATCTAGTTTTCGTTATCACCGGTGCTGCCGGAATCTTGGGAACTTCGATGGTAAAATATTTCGCATCGCAGGGTGCTAAGGTCGTAGTTTTGGATCGCAATAAAGAGCTTGGTGAGGCTTTGGTAGCCGATGTTGTAGCTGACGGAGGTCAGGCAATGTTCCTATATACCGACGTGTTGGACGAGCCTACAGTTCAAAGCAACTACGACGAGATTATGGCAAAATATGGTCGTGTCGACGTGTTGATCAATGGCGCAGGCGGAAATATGGCCGGAGCAACAATTGGTCCCGATAGCAATATCTTTAACCTTGATATTGAGGCTGTTCGTAAAGTTGTCGACCTTAACCTCTTCGGTACTGTTATCCCAACTATGGTCTTTGCCAAAGCGATGGTTGAGCAGGGTCAAGGCTCAATTATTAATATCTCTTCTGAGTCGGCTTTGCGTCCCTTGACTCGTGTAGCGGGTTATGGCGTTGCTAAGGCTGCCGTTGTTAACTTCACTAAGTATATGTGTGGTGAGTTGGCTTTGAAATTTGGTTCTGGGCTTCGTGTAAATGCTATTGCTCCCGGCTTCTTCCTAACCGAGCAAAACAGAGAACTTTTGACAAATAGCGATGGTTCGTACACCGCTAGAGCAGAGACAATCATCGCTCATACTCCATATGGCCGATTTGGTGAGCCCGAGGAGCTACTTGGAACACTACACTGGCTATCGAGCGAGGCTTCGAAATTTGTTTCGGGCACAGTAACTGTTATCGACGGAGGTTTCGACGCCTTCTCAATCTAATAAAATTTAAGGCTATGACGCGATTCATTAACGATGACTTTATGTTGCACTGCGATGCAGCAAAAGAGTTGTACCACAAGAGTGCAGCCTCACTACCCATTATCGATTATCATTGCCACCTTGACCCAAACCAGATACTATCGAACTATCAATTCCGCAACCTATCAGAAATTTGGTTGGGTGGCGACCACTATAAGTGGCGTGCGATGCGCGGAAATGGTGTTGGCGAGGAGTATATTACAGGCGCAAAGAGTGATTATGAGAAGTTCGAGAAGTGGGCCGATACGTTGCAACGAGCAATGCGCAATCCACTCTACCATTGGACTCACCTAGAGCTTAGCCGCATATTTGGAGTAGACGAGGTATTGAACCCTTCGTCGGCTCGCAAGATATATGATGAGTGTAGCGAAAAGTTGCAAACCGAGCAGTTTAGAGCTCAATCTATCATGCGAAACTGTAATGTCGAGAGCATCTGCACAACCGACGACCCAATCGATTCGCTGGAGTGTCACAAGCAGATCCAAGCTAATCCCTTTGGCGTTAAGGTGCTTCCAACATGGAGACCCGACAAGGCGTTGGCTATTGCCACAGTTGGATATAACGATTATATCGACTCTTTGGCCGCTGCAGCATCGATCACCATCAACAGCTATGAGGATCTGCTATCAGCCCTGCAAAGTCGCCACGACTACTTCGCACAGGTGGGATGCAAGCTTGCCGATCATGGCCTATCGAGCTTCTTGGCTGCTCCTTATACCGAGGCTCAGGCATCGAAAATTTTTAGCCAGGTGCGTAGTGGTGGCTCTATTTCTGATGATGAGCAGCTCATATTTCAGAGTGCATTGATCGTCGAGCTATGTCGAATGAACCATGCTAAGGGTTGGGCCCAACAGATTCACATCGGAGCTGTTCGCAATAACAACACCCGAATGTTTAACTCACTTGGCGCAGATACAGGTTTCGATGCGATTAACGATATGCAGACAGCCGAGAGTGGACACATAATGTTGGATCGTTTGGCCGTAGATAATCGTTTGGCTAAGACCGTTCTCTATAACCTCAACCCCAAAGACAACGAGGTGTTTGCAACGATGGCCTATACCTTTAACGAGGCGCCAACCCCCGGCAAAGTGCAATATGGTGCTGCTTGGTGGTTCCTCGATCAAGAGGATGGAATGCGCAGGCAAATCAATGCGCTATCCTCATTGGGCTTGTTGAGTCGATTTGTAGGAATGTTGACCGATTCGCGTAGCTTTTTATCCTATCCACGCCACGAATATTTCCGCAGAATTCTATGTCAGATGTTGGGCGAGGAGCTTGAGAATGGCAAATTACCACAATGTGAAATTGAATTTATCCACCAAATGGTGAAGGATATATGTTATAACAACGCAAAAAACTACTTTAACTTTTAACTGAAATGAAAACACGTTTAACTTTAGTCGCTATCTTTTTCTTAGCGCTACTTATGTCGGGCACAACTCTATTGGCCAAAGGCAATAGAGTTTTAATTATTGGATTCGACGGCATGAGCTCTTCGGCTATGAGAAGCGAAAAGGCCAATATGCCACAATTTAATATGATGATGGAGAATGGCTCGTGGTCGCTAGATGTAAGATCGGTTTTGCCTTCGTCGAGTGCAGTTAACTGGGCATCGATCTTTATGGGCTCAGGCCCCGAGCTTCACGGATATACCGAGTGGGGTAGTAAGACACCCGAACTTCCATCGCGTGTAGTGAACGAAAATGGCATCTATCCAACGATCTTCTCGATCTTAAAGGAGCAACGCAAAGATTCTAAATCGGCCTGTTTTTATGAGTGGAGCGGTATTAAATATTTGGTAGATACGGTGGCAATCGATCGCCACCAAAGAGTATCTATCGCCGATCCAAAGTCGAATAAAGACCTCGAGGAGTTCATAGAGTATTACAATGCCGAGCAGCCCGACCTTTGCGCCTTGATCTTCGATAATCCCGATGCAACAGGCCACAAAATTGGCTGGGAGACTCCCGAATACTTCGCAATGTTGAATAACGTAGATAGCAAACTTAAGATTGTTGTCGATGGTGTGATGAGTCAAAAAGAGTCTAAAGATTTGATGATCGTTATAGTAAGTGATCATGGTGGCATCGAAAAGGGTCACGGTGGTAAAACAATGACCGAGATGCAAGTACCAGTAATATATTATGGAGCTAAGGTTAAGGCTCAAGGCGAACTCAAAGAGAGCATCATGATATATGACGTTACAGCAACAATCGCAAAATATATGAAGCTCAAGCAGCCTCAAGCATGGATTGCACGTCCAGCAGATGTAATCAAATAAAAAAACTACCCAAATAAATTAACCTACATGAAGAGATTTTTACTTCTATTGTCTTTGGTCATAACGAGTGTTGCCATAGCAGACAACTACAAAACATATAAGCCTAAAGATGCTATGAAGATCTACCACAAAGGCTGGATAGATTTTAACAAAAATGGGCAGAAGGATATCTACGAAGATCCTGAGCAAAATATTGAAGATCGTATCACCGACCTAATCTCGCAAATGACCCTCGACGAGAAGAGTTGCCAAATGGTAACCCTTTATGGCTATGGTCGCGTTTTGACCGACGATCTACCAACCGAAGAGTGGAAGAGCCAATTGTGGAAAGATGGTATGGGGGCTATCGATGAGCACCTAAATGGATTTCAACAGTGGGGTCTGCCACCATCAGATAACGAGTATGTGTGGCCAGCCTCGAAACATGCGTGGGCTATCAACGAGGTTCAACGCTTCTTTGTTGAGCAGACTCGATTGGGAATTCCCGTAGATTTTACCAACGAAGGAATCCGTGGAATTGAGAGCTTCAAGGCGACAAACTTCCCAACACAATTGGGATTGGGACACACTTGGAACCGCGATTTGATTCAACAAGTGGGCTACATCACAGGTCGCGAAGCGAGATTGTTGGGCTATACCAATGTCTATGCTCCTATCGTAGATGTTGGTCGCGATCAACGTTGGGGCCGCTACGAGGAGGTTTACGGCGAGTCGCCATACCTTGTGGCTGAGCTATCGATCCCAATGGTTAAGGGTCTGCAGAAAGATTACCAAGTTGCAGCCACTGCGAAACACTATATCGCATATAGCAACAATAAAGGTGCCCGCGAAGGCCTATCGCGCGTTGACCCTCAAATGTCTCGTCGCGAGTTGGAGTATGTGCATGCACTCCCTTGGACTCGCGTGATTCAGGAGGCGGGGATCTTGGGCGCAATGAGCTCGTACAACGATTACGACGGAGAGCCAATCCAAAGTAGCAGCTATTGGTTGAACGATCGTCTGCGTGGTCAGATGGGTTTCATCGGTTATGTCGTTTCGGATAGCGATGCAGTTGAGTATCTACATATGAAGCATAACACAGCCGAGAATATGACCGAATCGGTTTATCAGAGCGTTATGGCAGGTTTGAACGTGCGTTGTACCTTCCGTTCACCCGACTCATATGTTCTTCCTTTGAGATCACTCGTCGAGCAGGGACGTATTCCAATGAGCGTTATCGATGAGCGTGTGCGCGATGTGTTGCGTGTGAAATTTATGGTTGGTCTATTCGATGCTCCATATCAAGAAGATTTGGCACAAGCCGACCTCGAGGTGAATAGCGCCGAGAACCAAGCAGTTGCTCTTCAAGCATCGCTCGAGAGTTTAGTGCTTTTGAAGAATGACAACCTACTTCCTTTGGACCTTTCGTCGTATAAGAAAATCGCTGTGATAGGACCAAATGCCGACGAGGAGTCATACGCATTAACCCACTACGGTCCTCTTGCCGTTGAGGTATCGACAGTGCTCGAGGGAATCGAGGAGTATGTTGGCGCGAATGCTCAGGTGAGCTATAAGAAGGGTTGCGATTTGGTCGACGAGAATTGGCCAAAGAGCGAGATTGTCGACTTTCCACTTACCGCTAGCGAGATCAGCATGATCGATGAGGCTGTCGAGGAGTTGTCAAAATCAGATATTGGCGTTGTAGTATTGGGCGGTGGCACAAGAACATGTGGTGAGAATAAATCACGATCGGATATCACTCTTCCTGGTCGTCAACTAGATTTGATTAAGGCCTTGGAGAAGACCGGCAAGCCAATCGTAGTTGTTTTGATCAACGGCAGACCATTGGCAATCAATTGGATCGACGAGAATATTCCAGCGATCCTCGAGGCGTGGTACCCCGGCTCACAAGGAGGAAAGGCAGTTGCACAGACTTTGTTTGGTGATTATAACCCCGGAGGAAAGTTGACAGTGACCTTCCCAAAAACAGTAGGTCAAATTCCATTTAACTTCCCTACAAAACCAAATGCACAGGTGGCAGGTGGTCGTAAAGCAGGCCTTGATGGAAACCAATCGCGTGTAAACTCTGCCCTATACTCATTTGGTTATGGATTGAGCTACACAGAGTTTGAGTATAATAATCTTGAGATCTCAAAATCTACAATCACCGAGCACCAAACAGTAGATGTATCGTTCGATGTGACTAACATTGGTGAGCGCGATGGCGACGAGGTTGTTCAACTCTACTTGAACGATGCTGTAAGTTCTACAACGACATACGAGAAGAACCTACGAGGCTTTGATCGTATCCACCTAAAGGCGGGTGAGACCAAGCGAGTAACATTCACTCTAGGCTGGCAAGATATGGCGCTTCTAGATAGTCGCTATGAGTGGGTTGTCGAGCCAGGCGTATTCAATGTTATGGTTGGAAAGAGCAGCGAGGATATTGTTCTCAAGGGTGAATATAGAGTAATTGACCCAATGCAGCAGAATCCAGCTCAGGCGAGCGACAGCAGAATTTCGGATAACAGAATGAGCGAGAGTGCAAAGTATGCTGCCGATGGCGACACTGCTACAGCGTGGAGCGGAGCGGGTGGTTCGTCGCTCACCTTGTCGATTCCAAAGGATCAACAGACAAAAGCCTTAGAGGTAATGTGGAGCAATAAGAGTGGCGATGAGGTTAGCTTCGAGATTCAACTCTCGAGCGGTGGAGGCCAATTTATCACATGCTACAAAGGTACATTTGCCGGCAAAGGTATCACTCTTAGATCATACGATTTTAAAGCCGATCAAGCAAGTGATGTTCGCTTAGTCATCCTTTCGGGCGAGTGCTCGATTGCAGAGATAAAAAACAAATAAAATCAACTATTAATAATTAAATCACAATGAAGAGAGAGAACAAACGTAGGATTACCACTCTGCTGACAATGGTGCTATTGTTGGTCGGGTCGACTCTTTTCGCGCAGAAACAGAATCAGATTTCCGGTACAGTTAAGGATTCTGATGGTAACCCAATTTTGGGAGCCACTGTTTATGTCGAGGGGACAAACATTGGAGGAATCACAAACGCTGAGGGTTTCTTTAAGCTATCTGCTCCGATTGGTGGGGTGCTGGGAGTTTCGTATGTAGGATACCAAACTAGCCAAACTCCAATCACATCGCAAACCTTCTATCTTGTCGAATTGCAAGATGAAAATACTGACCTCGAAGAGGTTGTTGTTGTTGCCTATGGCGTTCAAAAGAAGGAGACTCTTACTGGTGCTATCACATCGATAAGCACAACAGACCTTCTCAAGTCACCTAATGCCAGTATTGGTAACTCGCTAGCGGGTAAGTTGACCGGAGTGTCGACCGTACAATCGTCGGGTCAGCCCGGTATGGAGGATCCAGATATCTATATCCGTGGTGGTGGTTCGCTAAGCAGTAGCGACTCTACTCCACTTATCTTGGTGGATGGTGTTGAGCGTAGCTTCTTCCAAATGGACCCAAATGAGATCGAGTCGGTTACAGTCCTAAAGGATGCATCGGCAACAGCAGTATTTGGTGTGCGTGGTGCAAATGGTGTGATCTTGGTAACTACACTTCGTGGAAAGAAGGGCGAGCCTCGTATCTCGATTAGCTCATCTGTGGGTCTGCAAAAGACAACTTACAATCTTGAGATGGCCGATAGTTACACCTTTGGAACAATCCACAACGAGATGAATGCCAACGATGGAACAACGCAAGTGTTTAGCGATTATATGCTCGAGCGATTCTTGTTGGGCGATGAGCCAATTAAGTATCCAGATATCGATTGGCGCGATTATATGACCAACGATGTGGCAATTACCACTCAACAGAATGTTAATATTTCGGGAGGATCCGACAAGGTGGCATATTTCGTGTCGCTAGGTTACCTCTTCCAAGATGGTCTGTTTAAGGATTTTGGCGACCCTGATTTAGGTTACGATTACAATCGTTATAACTATCGTTCGAATTTGGATATCGACGTTACCTCGTCTCTTCTTATGAAGATTGGTATTGGTGGAGTCGTTGGCGATACTCACGAGCCATACTATTCGAGTAGTACCACTGATGGTCTATGGAAAGCGATCAACTGGGCACAACCATTTGCAAGTCCCGGACTTGTCGATGGAGTATTGATGCAGACCCCTGCAACGATGTTCCCAGATATCACCCTTAGAAACCCTATGGCATACTACTATGGCGATGGATATAAGAATATGACAAGCAACAAACTAAATATGGATGTGTCGTTAACGCAAGATCTTGAGTGTATTACCAAAGGTCTTTCGGCTGAGGTGAAAGCGGCATATAACTCATCTTACACATATACAATTTACCGTAGTGGTAATGTCGAGACATACTACCCATACTACACCTCGGAGCTCGATGGTTCGGGCCTAAGCTACGACGACGATGATTACGATAAGACTCTAGTTTACCTTATCACTGGCGAAAATGAGCGTTTGGGTTATAGCACAAGCACTTCTCGTTCGCGCGACTGGTATGCTGAGGCAAGTATCCGCTATAATCGTGATTTTGGAAAGCATAGTGTAGGTGGACTTGTGTTGTACAACCAAAGCAAGGAGTACTACCCAAGTGGTGATTATGTATATATTCCTTCGGCATACGTAGGTTTGGTTGGTCGTGTGACATATGACTACGATAACAAATATATGGCTGAGTTCAATATTGGTTACAATGGTTCTGAAAACTTTGCAGCCGACCAACGTTTCGGTACTTTCCCTGCGGTCTCTTTGGGTTATACACTCTCTGAGGAGCCATTTATGAAGAACCAAAATGTTATTAGCTACCTAAAATTGAGAGCTTCGGTAGGTTTGGTAGGTAAGGATAACGTTAGCTCATATCGTTTCTTGTATCTTCCTAACTCATACATCATTGATTCGGCAAGTAAGGACTCTACGTGGTATCAATACGATTATGGATACAACTTCGGTGTAGATAATAGCTCATGGTCATATGGAGCAATGGAGAATATTATCGGTAACCCAGATCTAACTTGGGAGACAGTATTGAAGCAGAACTACGGAATCGATATGAATTTCTTGGATGGACGCCTAAAGGTTGTTGCCGATTACTTCAAAGAGGAGCGTGTGGATATCCTTATCCAACGTAGCACTATTCCTTCGCTCACGGGTCTTACCACTGATATTTTGCCTATCGTTAATATGGGACAGGTCGACAATACCGGTTTCGAGGTGTCGTTGGGTTGGGCCGATCAGATCAATAAGGATTGGAGATATTCGGTTGAGGCAAATGTGTCGTATGCTCACAATACAATCGTATTCCAAGACGAGGTTGAGCCAAACGAAACATATATGTGGAGAACTGGAAATCCCGTAGGAAGTATCTTCGGATTTGTAGCCGATGGTTTCTACTCTGAGTCGGACTTCGAGAGCGACGGATCGTTGAAAGATACCTTTGCAGATCCATATGTATCGACAGTATACGCCGGAGATGTTATCTACAAGGATTTGAATAACGATGGACAAATTAACGAAGATGATCAAATGAAGATTGGTTACTCTACGATCCCTGAATATACGCTAGGTTTGAACATTGGTTTGAACTATAAAAATTGGTCATTCTCGATGAACTGGAGTGGAGCTACAAACCGTTCACTATTGCTTTCAGATGAGTTTAGAGAACCATTTAATAGCGAGAACCGTTCGTTGATGATGTATCACGTTGATAATCGTTGGACTCCCGAGACTGCCGATACAGCAACACAACCACGTATTTCGAAAGTTAGTTGTACAAATAACTACTTGGATTCAACACTTTGGATCGAGGATGGTTCATATATCCGTCTAAAGAATATGTCTATAGGATATACATTCCGCCAAAGTGACACCCTTAAGAAATTCGGTATCGAGAACCTTGGCCTTACATTCTCGGGTTATAACCTTCTTACATTCTCTTACTTCGATATGATGGACCCAGAGTCTAATCCAAGCAACTCTGGCGATACCTATCCAATCGTTAAGACATTCAACTTCGGTATTAACATCACAATATAATAAAGCGATGAAAAAAATATTACTATTTTTGGCAGCAGGAGTAATGCTGTCGAGCTGCGAAGATTTTACATTCGGAAACAACTTCTTGGAGACACCTATCGGTGGTAATGCCGACCAAGATGAGGTCTTCTCTACCGAGCTACTATCGGAGCAGGTGTTAAATCAAATATATTACACTCTTCCCGATTACCTTATCCGCGATGGTCGTTTGAACTGGAACTGTTTGGAGACTATCACCGACCTTTGTGATCAAGGACGTAACCTTACTACAGCTCCATATCACTTGGGTTATATCTCCTCGAGCGAGTATCGTAGTATGGCCTATATGATGGATTGGAACTACGAGGATGCAAGTAGTGTCAATAGTACCGGTAGTGGCTCTGCAACAGCAGCTTTCCGCTATGGACATATCTACCTTGAGAATATCGACAATGTTACCGATATGACCCAAGAGCAGAAGGATCTTCGCAAAGGTGAGGTGAAGCTCATCATGGCGATTCACTACGTTGATGTGTTCCGCAACTTGGGCGGTATGCCATGGATCGACAAATATTACATGCCCGACGACGATATGGATATGACTCGTATGACAATCGAAGAGGCAGTCGAAAATATTATCGGTCTTATCGACGAGGCTATCGAGTTGTTGCCATGGAGCGTAAGCTCTTCGGATGCTGGCCGTATGCATGCTGCAGGCGCAATGGCTCTCAAAACTCGCCTGTTGTTGTATGCTGCAAGCCCACTTTTCAATGCTGATGCTCCATTTATGGAGGGTGAGGCTGCCGATAAGCACTATGTATGGTGGGGTGATTATGATCAAAATCGTTGGCAGCCAGTTATCGATGCAGGTCTAGAGTTCCTTCGTCGTAATGAGACAGAATCGGTTCAATATAAATTGGTTGACACGGGTAACCCTCACGACGATTTTAACAACGCATTCTTCACTCGTCATAATGGTGAGTTGCTTCTATCGAGCCACCGTTGGGCTACACACAACAAATATAGCAAGGTCTATGACCAATACAAATGGTGTAACAATGCCCCTGTATTGCGCTATGTAGATATGTTCCAAATGACCGACGGTACGGAGTTCGATTGGGAGAATGAGGATCATAAAAACTATCCATTCTTTGACAAGGATGGTAACGCTCGTCGCGACCCACGCTTGTACGAAACTGTATGGGTTAATGAGGATTGGCACGATTACTATGGCCGTAAAGCAGAGATCTATATGGATGGTCGCGAGGGGCCTCCAGAGAATCACCTAACCGGAGCTACTCAAATTTCATACGATACATATTGGAGAAATAGAGCTCGCTCGGGAATTGCAATCAAAAAGTTGATCCACGATGGCTACTACTATGTTCATGGTTTGCCATACTCAAATCCACTTATGCGCTTGCCAGAGGTATATCTTAATATTGCCGAGGCGATGGTCGAAATGGGCCTTAAGGATACAAAGGATGAGTTTGGTCGCGATGCATATGACTATGTCGATTTAGTGCGCAATCGTGTTGATATGCCGGGCTTAGATAGATCGATGTCTACCGAAGAGCTTCGCGAGGCTATCTATCGTGAGCGTGCATTGGAGTTCGGATACGAGGAGATTCGCTACTACGACATCAACCGCCTTAAGAAGCGCGAATGGTTAGAGGAAGAGGTGAGATACCTGTTCACCGAGAAAAACGATGATGGTGCGGAACATCCGTTTACTCATACAATTATTTATGGCCCAATCTATTTTGAGCGTCAATGGGTTACAACCTCTACTGCCGAGACATTTAAATATTATCTATCGCCAATTCCATTGGGAGAGATTAATAAAGATTACGGTTTGGTGCAAAATCCGGGCTGGTAGATAATTAAAGTATAAATTGAATTTAGAGAAAATAATATGAAAAAGTTAATATTATCTCTTGCATTAAGTGTAATGCTAACTACATCTTTCGGCCAAGTGGCAATCAAAGGTGTTGTTAAAGATGCAGATGGTGTGCCGCTAGAGGGTGTTGTTGTGCAGCGCTACGACGGAACTGGTGCAGTCTTGACTGATGCCTCAGGAGAGTATATCATTTTGGCAGAGAAAGGCGACAAATTGACCTTCAATTATGCCGATGCCTTTATTCGCGATGTAGTGATTAAGGATGAGCAGTTAGATTTGAAGTTCTCAAATAAGGATAAACCATTGAGTAATCGCGGAGCTATCTCTTCGTCGCGTTCGACAAGTTCGGCAATCTCGACGGTGAGTGGTGATGTGTTGCGTCAAAATTCAGCGATGAATGTTGCAGATGCGCTTGCGGGTGTTATGCCTGGACTCCTAACGGTTCAAAATGTAGATTGGGATGGATCGCCAACTCTTTATGTTCGTGGCGGTGGTTCGCTCGACACAAACACACCTTTGGTTGTTGTCGACGGTGTGAAGCGATCGTTGAGCATGTTGAATATGGCCGAGATAGAGAGCGTTTCAGTACTTAAGGATGCTGCAGCAACTGCTATCTGGGGTGTTGAGGGTGCTAACGGTGTGATTGTGGTTACTACAAAACGAGGTATTTATAATGGCAGCGAGGTTGAGATCAACTATACAGCTGGCTACTCAATGGTAATCAACCAACCCGAGTATGTCGATGGATACACCTTTGCCGTGGCTCAAAATGAGGCTCTTTCTTACGATGGTCTCTCGCCAATGTACAACAGCGATCAACTTGCAGCATTTAAAGATGGATCAAACACCGACCTTTATGCCAATACCAATTGGCTAGAAGAGGGTATGCGTGATTATGCTCTTAGCAATCAGTTGGATATCGCCTTTAGAGGTGGTGGAGATAAGCTTCGATATTATACGCTTATCAACTACAAAAACGATTTTGGAGTGTTGGACGATAATGCTGTAAATAATACCGAATATTACTCAACTCAAATGCGTAAGTACTACCTTAGTGCACGTGTAAATCTCGATGTAGATATAACCAAAACTACTAAATTTAACTTCTCAATGATGGGATATTTGAATGAGAAGAATATGCCAAACTCCGAGGATAGTTACGACGATTACGGTATCGACGATATCATTGGATACCTTCACCACACACCTTCGTCGGCATTCCCCGTAAAGGATTCAAATGGCAACTGGGCATCGAGCAACACTATCGGCATCAACCCAATCGCTGAGTTGTACGAGAATGGATACTTCAAACGTAATTCGCGTCTTTTGCAGAGTGATTTTAGAATCGATCAAGATCTTTCAGCTATCACTCCTGGCCTTTCGGCTGTAATTGGTGTTTCGTACGATAGTAGCGCAACATACCAAGAGTATGCAAGCAAGACCTATTCATATTCGGTGGCTTCATTGGTATTAGATTCAACAACAGGAGAGTATGCAACCTCTTACGATAGCTATAGTGAGGACACTGCACTATCTTATAGCAATAGCGGTCTGTACGACCAATATATGCGAACTGTGAGCGATGCTAGCATCAACTACCAACGTACTTTTGGCGATCACTCGGTTCAATCGCTGGTTCAATATCGTCAAGATGCTTATGTTCCTGCAGGTCGTAATAATAGTCGTCACCGTCAATCAATCATGTATTATGGTGCCTACAACTATAAGGATTTGATTATGGGCGACCTTACAATGAACTACAGCGGAACAAGTGTCCTTCCCGAGGGTGAGCAATTCAGATTCTATCCTGCAGCGTCGGTAGCCTTGGTCGCTTCGAACCTTAGTGGATTCGATTCAGATAAGATCGATTATTTGAAGGTGCGTGGTTCGTATGGTGTTGTTGGAAGTGACCCATTTGGCCATGATTGGGATGTTCAATTCTGGGAGTCTGATGGTTCTTACTATTTTGGTAGTGGTAATCAATCTTATTCGGGCCTTGTTGAGGGTGATATCCCAGCAGAGATTCTAACTTTGGAGCGTTCGTATAAGAGCAATATCGGAGTCGATGTGCAACTATTCGACAACCTATTTATTACGGCTGATGCATTCTACGATAAGCGCGACCAAATCTTGATCGACGTGAGCTCGTTGTATTCAACTGTTCTTGGTACTGATGTGCCACGTGAGAATGTGGGAGCTATCAACACAAAGGGTATTGAACTTTCGGCGCAATGGAGAGGCAAAATTGGTCGCGATTTTAACTATTCGATTGGTGGAAACCTAAACTTCTTAGATAGCGAAGTTGTCGAGGATGGTCAAGGTTATGTGCCTTACGATGAGATGAAAACAGCTGGTAACCCTTATGGTCAAATATTTGGTCTCGAGGCAATTGGATTCTTCAATGATACTACTGATATTGAAAATAGCCCCGAGCAGAAGTTTTCGACTGTATTGCCTGGAGATATTAAATATAGGGATCAGAACGGTGATAATATGATCGACGAGAATGACTTTATTGCTATTGGTGATTCCGACACTATTCCATCACTATACTACGGCTTCAACCTTAGCTTTGAGTACAAAGGTTTTGGTTTGAATGCTCAATTCCAAGGTGTTAGTGGCATAAGCACAATTCTTGACACCGAGAGTGTATATCGCCCAATGCGCAATAACGAGGCAAACTTGAGTACTTGGTATATGGAGGATAATATCCGTTGGACCGAGGATACTAAAGATACTGCAACTCTGCCTCGATTATCGACGCTCGATAACTCGAATAACAATCAGGTGAGTACTCTTTGGTTGCGCGATGCATCGTACTTCAAATTGCGTAATCTTAATGTCTACTACAACTTGCCACAAGCTTGGGTGAAATCGTTGAATATGAGTCAATTGCAGGTGTATCTTCGTGCAACTAATCTATTCTCTATCGACGAGATTCCTTATCTTAACGTCGAGGACCTTACAGTAAGTTATCCAGACTTCACAACCTTCTACTTAGGTGTAAACTTTAAATTTTAATTCAGAGAAGCTATGAAAAAATATATTCTTATAACACTATTGGCAGCAGTCTCAACATCGTGTAATTTTCTCTATCACGACGAGGCTACCGGTATGACCCAAGAGAATGCATATAGTTATTTCGACAACTTAGAGAGTTTGGTTGTGGGTGTTTACGATGGTATTTCGTCTCACTATTCGGTTATGGATGGTGCAATGCGCGAATCGGCTACAGACAACTCTATGTATGCATGGCAGAGCAACGAGATCTATAACATCTATGAGGATGTTTGGTCTGCGCTAAATACCCTCGACGAGAAGTGGGAGGATAACTACGAGTATATCCGTCGCGCCTCGTCATTCCTTGAACTATACGATCCTGCGCTTATCGAGCGTTTCGAGTGGGACTCAAACTATGCTGATGATTTGGCTCAAATCGAGATGTCGATCAATGAAGTACATGTCTTGCGTGCCTACTTCCACTTTGAATTGGCAAAGCGTTATGGTGATATTCCACTCATCACTCGCGTGTATGAGGCATCGGAGATCAACGAGGTTGAAAAGACTCCATTTGCAGATGTTATCGATTATATTGTCGAGACTATGGAGGAGTATGGCGAGTTATTGCCTGCTAACTATACAACCTTTGTTGGAGCTCAAACTGGTCGTGTAACGCTAGGTATGGCTCGCGCTCTGAAAGCACGTGCGCTGCTATACAAAGCAAGTCCACTCTTCAATACATCCGACGATAATGAAATTTGGGGTGATGCTGCTCGAGCTGCTAACACCATTATCCAGTCGGGAACCTATTATATGCCTGCAATAGCTAACGATTTCTTGTATAGTTCGTCGGGTGCAGATGTGGTTTTATCCTCTCCACAACTTATCTTTGAGTGTCGTGGTGGAAGTTCTAATAGTTTCGAGGCTCGCAATATGCCATATGGTATGGAGGGCGCTTTGGGTGGAAACACTCCATCTCAAAACTTTGTCGACGCTTTCGAATTCTTGGATGGAACAACTTTCGATTGGAATAATCCCGAGCATATCGCTACGATGTATACCGATGCCGATGGCAATAACACACGTGACCCACGTATGTATATCAACGTTGTGACAAATGGTTCCGAGTTTATGTCACAAACAGTCGAGACCTTTACCGGTGGTTTGCACAATCTTTCGACCGATGGATATACCAAAACAGGTTACTATCTTCGTAAGTTGATGAACGAAACAGTAAGTCTCGATCCTACCAATAGCGTATCGAAAAATCACCACTATCCACTATTCAGATATGCTGAGGTGTTGTTGAACTATGCCGAGGCGCTATATGAGTACAAAGGAGATTATAGCTATACCGATTCAGAGTTTACAACCTCTCCATTGTCTGCCGTTAACGTTGTCCGCACAGCAGCTGGTATGCCAGCGATGACTCCATCATCTAACGATGATTTTGTTGAGCGTCTGCGCAATGAGCGTCGAGTGGAGCTAGCCTTCGAGAATCACCGTTTTTGGGATATTCGCCGTTGGATGATCGGTGATGTTGTTACAGATATTTATGGAGTGACTATAACCCTTGAGTCAGATGGATCGTACTCTTATGAGAAGAGCCTTGTGCAAACTCGCATATGGAAGGATAAGATGTACTTGTATCCAATACCCGACTCGGAGCTATATGTGAATCCCAATCTAGCACCTCAAAACCCATCGTGGTAGCTATGTTTTGATACCTATGTCTAAATAAAATATAACCAACCAGATGCATCTTGGCTCAGGACTCTATAGTGAGTATCCTGAGTCAAGTGTTTTAACAAACTTAATAAATTTATAGATGAAAAGATTATTATTTGTGGCAGTTTTGCTGTCTGTGACGATAGCAGCCATGGGGCAAAAACCTTCGAAAAAGAGTTTGAAAAGAGTTGATGATGCTTTGGAACTATCTCTAGAACACTCAAAATATCTATACTCTTTAGTCGAAGCAGATAAAAAGGCTATGCCTCAATCTATTGAAAAAGGCGAACTGCTCACTAGTAATATTGCATGGTGGACCAGTGGTTTTTTCCCCGGTACATTGTGGTATTTGTATGAATCTTCGGGCGATGAGTCGCTCATTGCAATGGCCGACGATGTGACCGAGCGAGTCTTGCCACAACAATATACTAAAACTCACCACGATGTTGGTTTTATGTTGAATTGTAGCGCCGGAAATGGATATCGATTAACCGGTAACCAAACATACAAGTCGGCATTAAAGAATGCTGCCAAGTCTCTCTCTACTCGCTTTTCGCCAAGTGTTGGTGCTATCCGTTCGTGGGATAATCCCAAGTGGGAATATCCTGTGATTATCGACAATATGATGAATCTAGAGTTGATGTTCCTCGCCTCGTCGATGTTCGATATTCCTTATTATGAGACTATTGCGGTGAGCCATGCTGATAAAACAATGCAGTGCCACTATCGCGATGATGCTAGCTGCTACCACGTTATCGACTACGACTCAAAGAGCGGAGATGTTCTTTCGGCTGTTACCCACCAAGGATACGCCGATGATTCGGCATGGTCTCGTGGCCAGGCGTGGGGATTGTATGGATATGTTCTAATGTATCGATTTACAGGCGATCAGAAGTACTTGGATTGGGCAGGCAAGATCACTAAATTCCTCGTTGAGCACCCAAATATGCCAGATGATTTAGTGCCGTATTGGGACTTTGATGCACCAGGAATTCCTAATGCTTTGAGAGATGTTTCAGCTGCATCGGTGATATGCTCGGCTTGGATCGAGATGTCGCAATATCTTGAAGGAGCAGAGAGTAAAGCGATTTTTGCACTAGCCGAGAAGCAGTTAAACAGCTTGATGTCTGATAAATATATGGAAAAAACTGTTGGCGAGAACTGCGGTTTTATTCTAAAGCACTCAGTTGGCTTTATGAACAAAAACTCCGAGATCGATGTACCACTTAGCTATGCCGATTACTACTTCGTGGAGGCTCTTATGCGTATGAAAAATTATGGATCAATGCGAAAATAAAATTTGAGCGTATGAAAAAATTAAGAATAATCCTCCTTTTGATTGCAGTTAATTTTTGCTCATCGTTGGGGGTATATGCGCAGGTAAAGGTGCGTGTGATGAGCTATAATTTAGCTGCAAGTATCTCTGAATTATCTGCTGATAAGGTTTCAGAAGTTTCAGAATCGATCTTATCGATAGCTTCTGATGTTGTCGCTTTGCAGCAAATTCCCGACTCTTCTGGCTCGTCGGAGTCGGTAATCAAGCGTGTGGCCAATGGATCGTTGATGCATTGGTATGAATCTGCTCACGCAGGTCTTGGGGTGCTCTCAAAGAGCAAGCCACTTGCTGTGCGTGATCTCGACGCCTATGCTCAAGTTGTTGAGTTCAAAGATTTTATCTTGTATAATGTTGACTTCGAGAATGGCGTATCGATCTACGATATAAAGGCCGATATGTCGAAATCCACAAAGCCAATTATTATGGCAGCAACCGAGGTTGGCCCCGAACTTTTCGAGGCTCTTGGCGATGGTTTCGAGACTTTGAATAATGCCAAGTCGTTGACCTATCCCGCTGCTGCACCCGAGCGTTGCGATGATTATCTGCTTGGTTATACGGCTAACAATCAGAGTTATGCTGTTCCCAATACAAAAGTTGTTGCAGCCGTCGAGGGTTTGATGCACAAGAGTGTATATGCTGATGTAAGGCTCAAATTCCCAAAGGAGCGTATCTTTAGAACTAAGCCTTATCTGCAAAATCCCGTTGGCGATGGAATGACCATAATGTGGCTAACTAACACCCCAACATATAGTTATGTGGAGTATGGCGTAGATACAACAAACCTTACACGCGTGCGTGCGTTGGTCGATGGCCAGGTGATTTGCGATAATTTCATTCATAAGATCCGTCTTGAGAATTTGAAGGCAGGCGAGAAATATTACTATCGAGTATGCTCGCGCGATATGATGCTTTATCGTGGCTATTTGAAGTTGTGGGGCGATACGGCCGAGTCTCCATTTTATAGCTTCACTATGCAGGATGAGTCGCAGTCAGACTTTACAGCGTTGATATTCAACGATATCCATCAACATACCGATACCGCGAAGGCTCTCTTCGAGAGTGTCAAAGATTTAGATTACGACTTTGTGGTCTTCAATGGTGATTGTATTGACGATCCTTTGAATGAGGCGCAGGCTGTGCGTTCGATTTCTGAACTCAACAATATCGTCAACGCCTCGCAGGTGCCTGTTTTCTATCTTCGTGGCAACCACGAAATCCGTAATGCTTACTCAATAGGGTTGCGTGGATTATTCGATTATGTCGACGATAAGACCTATTCGGCTTTTAATTGGGGCGATACGCGCATGGTTCTTTTGGATGCCGGCGAGGATAAGCCCGATGACTTTTGGGTCTATTACGATCTTAATGATTTTGAGCAATTTAGAATTGACCAAGTGGAGTTTATGGAGCGCGAGTTCAAGTCTAAGGAGTTTAAGAAGGCTAAAAATCGAGTCCTTATACACCATATTCCAATGCATGGTAATACGGTAAACAAGTACCAGCCATGCTTGCCTCTGTGGCTGCCAGTTTTGGATGGTGTAGATTTCGACTTCTCGATAAATGCCCACACCCATAAATTCAACTATTTACCAGCGGGTAGCCCAGCGGGGAATACATATCCTGTTGTTATAGGTGGTGGCTATAAAAAGGATGATGCTACGGTGATGATCCTATTGAAGAGCGGTGGCGTGCTTTCGCTCAAAGTGTTGGATTACGATGGTAATACAATCTTAGAGCTATAAGGAAAGGAATATTTATATGGTGCGGAACGGCCAAAAGGGTGTTCTGCGCCATATTCCTAATATATACCTACGTATTGGAAGTAGTGTGCGCCACAACTTTGCACGTTTTTTTTGACGTGGGGATGCGCAATTAATCTCTTTGCCGTTGCGCATTATGCTCTTCACCTTTGCTGTGACTTGAGATGTTGAGCAGGTTTCGCGACCCACGATATTGCCATCGCCCATCAGTGTGATTTGCTCTGCGTTGATCTCAATTATGCGATGCACGACGTAGCTGGTGTCGTTGATCTTGGCCAAAACAATGTCTCCAATTGCAAGGTTGCTTGGCTCGATGAGTAC
This sequence comes from Rikenellaceae bacterium, assembly GCA_044433805.1. Lineage (GTDB taxonomy): Bacteria > Bacteroidota > Bacteroidia > Bacteroidales > Rikenellaceae > Alistipes. The sequence continues at coordinate 37,725 of JAWXTD010000004.1, read as the reverse complement.
AAGCGTATCTTTTCCACCAACGATAAATGGAAACATGCTGCTCCCTTTGGTGGGAATCTGTACCTCTTTTCCGCTGGCCACCAGCTGCGAGGCTTGGTCCAAAAGAAGATTATTTGCTATAACTCGACGTGCCACTACTCATCGTTTTTGATAAAGTTATAACACACGTGTGCTGCATCATGGTTTGGTAAGCAGCGCATGACATAACAGGGTGAGCCACTGGCTATTGCCTCTACGGTTTTCACCTTGCTCTCCATTAGGCTTTTGCTCCATTGGGCACCCGAGCAACTTGTGGTTATCGATGCATAGGCTTTGAGTGGGCGCAAGCGTTCAGCCTGGTTGGTAAGTGCTCTCTCTATGCGCACGATGCCCCCCATTGGTGAGGATAGGTTGCGGTAGCAGGGAGTTTTTCCGCTCCATGGCGAACCGTAAACTATGATCGAGCCATCGTCGAAGGCTCTAACTATTGGGTGGTCGTCGTTGAGAAGTTCCGCCTGAGGGAACGACTCTAGCCACATGCGCGAATGTGTGCTTTTTCCTGTGCCACTCTTGCCTAAAAATAGATATGCTTTGCCTTCGAGCATTACGGTAGAGGCGTGAAGAAGCAGTGTTTTGTGCTCCATTGTAAATGTGATGTAGCTGAGAATAAGCGCATTGTTTAATCCCGATAGCATATTTATTGCACTTCCGTCGAGTTTAATTTCGGCTCTTCGGCTCTTCTGATTTATGGCTAGCGAGGCATTAATCTCCCGGCATCGAGGCATGGTTATGTTGTATAAATAGCCCTCTGCGAGTCGATAGATATCAACCTTTGGCATGCCCGACGATGATAGTGGTGCATCGACAATAACGGGCTCGACAATTTGATCTGCGATATTGTCAACCACCTCGATCTCGAAGAGGGTAGAAGTGTTCTGCTCTATTTCGAATGGAGCGAATGCCTTTAACTGCAGAGCCTCGAGGAGCTCAATATCTATTGTTAGTGCAAAGGTGTGATCTGCAACTCTATAACATTTTCTCTGTTTCATATCAATTCAATTTAACCCATCTTAATGACCGAAGCACAATGTTGTGCCGATGCTAATCGATGTGTAACCACTATTAAAGTCCTATTTTGAGCATATTTGGTCAGACGGCTCATTAGCAGCTCTTCGGTGTTGCTGTCGAGTGCCGAAGTTGGCTCGTCGAGCAATATCACGCCTCCATCTTGGAGCAATCCTCTAGCTATTGCTATTCGCTGCGCTTCGCCTTCGCTGAGCCCTGCACCTCGCTCGGTGCATATCGTCTCGAGTCTTTGGGGGAGTTCCCATGCAAAGTCGGCAGCGGCAGTGTGTAGAGCCTCTCGCAACTCCTCTTCTGTTGCCGATGGTTTTGCTAGGAGTAGGTTTTGGCGTATTGTGCCGCTCATTAGCGTGTTGCCTTGAGGCACGTAGACAAAATTTTGACGCGTTGCGGCAGAACACTCAACGCTCTCTGCGCTGTTGTTATATATGTTTATCGATCCCCGGTTGGGTTTTAGCAGCCCAAGCATCAAGCGAACCAGCGTGCTTTTTCCCACCCCCGTATGGCCAATGATTACATGTAGGCGGTTGGGTGAGAAGTTGTAGTTGAAGGCCGATAAAATTTTGCGACCAGCACCATCGGCATATTCAAAGTCGAGATCTTTAGCCTCGATGCCTAGCTCCCCGCTGAGTACCCTCTGCTGGCTGCTATTCTCTTCGGCCTTCATCTCGAAGATATCCTCCAATCGATCTATCGAGGCTGTGCATTGTGCTGTTTGCGAGATCTGGGTTGCGAGCTCTACCGATGGGCGTTGAATCTGTGCTACAAGTTGAAGAAATGCAGTGAGCACACCAAAGCTAACGGCACCACTTTGAAGTCCAAAGATGCCCCACGAAAGTGCTACGATGTATCCAACACCGAATCCTAGTTGCACTGTGGTGCGCGAAAAGAGCGTGTAGTTAACCCTTCGCATGGTCTGCTCAAGGAGCGTATTGCTCCATCCTTGAAGGGTTTGGACCGACCCGCCTACGTCGCCAACGGTGTTGATGACTGTGCGATTTTGAATCTGCTCTTGGATATGCGACTGCACAGCACTGTCGGTAGAGCGTATTGCTTGTGTCAATTTTCGCATCGTAAATAGATATCGCTTGCTCACAATTAGAGCAATAGGCATTATCGCAACAATGACCCACGATAATCTAGCATCGAGGATGTGAAGAAATCTGAATGAAGCCAAAAATTGCACAAGGGTAATGAAGATCGAGGGGATTGTTATGCAGAGCGCCTCGCTAACTGTGCGGCTGTCGCTCTCGATTCTATTGACTATATCGCCCGTGTGGCGAAGCTCCTTGCCGCTCCACTGGCTACGCATTACCGTCTCGAAGAGCTCTAGGCGCAGGCGATTCATTAGTTTTGTCGATGTGCGATTGCTAATGCGGCCACGCACCACAACGATCACTTGCTGAAAGATAATTGCTGCGGCAAGAAATATGATGTAGAGGCGTATGGACGATACCTCGGCACCATGCGTTGCCATATCGATGAGTGATTTTGTTAGCCAAATAAATAGCAGTGAGGAGAATACAGAGGCAAAGCCCAAGACAATGAAGAGCGAAATTCCTGCTCTAACGCCTCGGCTGGTGTTGTAAATCCATCTTATATTCTCCGATAGTCTCATCGATTATTTTTTTCTGGTAATGGTGTAATATATTCGTCTCGATTTTGTAGTGATTAGGTGTAGTATCGCACAGCCAAAGTACTTGCGAGCATATCTCCTATCGATAGAGTGCAGGAACGAAGCACTGCGGAAAATCGCGATGAAATTAATAAATTCACGAGCGAAGATGTTCTTATTTGTTCCTGCATATTTACCGCTATAGAATCCGAAGTTGCCACCCTCCCAGACTCTCTTTGCAACTTTGTCGGTGTGCCAATTTTTTGCCGGGTTATAGGCTATTGTCTTCGAGGTGTCTAGCCCTAAGTGGCTAATAGCCAATGCGGTGAAAAATCCCCATGGTGATGTTAAGCCAAAATAGTCCAAACGCTCGGCTATTTTTTGATCGTTTAGCTTATCGTGTTGTGTGGCCATAAATCGGCTCCAGTCGCATATCTGTCTAAAGGCTATTCCACTTGTGCAGAAGTGATCCCAAGCGTGGTGGAAAATGTATATTGCATCGAAGTTGTGAGGTGGAAGATAGACCTTTATTCCCTCAATCTCCTCACATCGCACATCATCTCCCTCGAGCTGCTCGGAGCACCACTTTTCGAATTCCGATCTGTTTTTAGTGATATTCTTGCATGTGATTGCAATTCTATGCAGCTCGATTGTGATGCCATCAAATTCGAAGTGGTAATCTTTGCGCGATAGTGCATTGTACTCAATTTTGCTCTCGCCCCATGTTTTGATCTGCTCGATAGCCTCCTCGAAGTGCTCACAACCAACATAAAGGTCGATGTCGCCACATTGACGAACTCCCGGGTCGATATAGCTTTGCGAAATGCCGATACCTTTTAATAATACGGGTCGCGTAATTCCGCACACCTCAAGACGCTTGGTGATTGTGTCGAGCACCTGGAGCTGTTTGAGTTGCATCTTGCGATTGAGGGTGGTGAGCGTGTATAGGCGCATCATGCTATTTTGTGCAGGCTTTTCGTTGAGCTTCTCGATCTGCGTATAAGCCATCCCCAACACCGCCTGTTGTTGGGCTGTGTTGAGTAACTTTTTCCAATCGATTTGACCTTCGAACAGCGATGCAGATGGGGTAGTATCCCATAAACAACACCTTATTAGCTCGAGTAACTGCTTGCGAACCCTCTCCATAGCTCAATTTATTCCTCGACGATGCCACACTCTACCCAGCTATCGAGTAGCGCCTGTGCGTCGGTTAGGGCTTGTGATTTATCTATTTCGTACTCTGCGACAAGAATTTCGGCCATCATCTCTGCGTCGAACTCCTTCTCTTCAACGCTCTGCCAAAGTAGTGCTGCAGTTGAGTTGAGAGCGATTAACTTGTTGAAATTTATCTGGTTAATGCCCTCACCGCTCACTACCATTTCGCCTGCAACCGAGCGCATTTTAAAACCTTTAATGATTCTCATTGTTTTGATTTGTCTAATGTTTAATATTCCTAGAACATATAGTCCCAGATTGGAAGTTTGACCACCTCTTGTGAGAGTGCCTTTTTTGCTTTCTGGTCGAGGTATTCGCTCTTTACAACAACTCTAAATATGTAGTTGTCGAACCACTCGTCGGTGAAGGTCAAGTAGCCTTTATCGCCTGAACTATCGCCCCAGCTATTCTCTACTCGCCATTTTGTTGGTTTGTCATCCTCGTCGGTATCGCAAGCCATAAGTGTCATTGCGTGCGACGATCCGCTTTGGCGCGAAAGAATGCGTGAGCGTTTATCCATCGATAGGTCGATTCCTAAAAGTGACTCGACATCGTACATGCCCATTGCCATCTTACCCGCTTTGCTGTTGAGTTGTTTGCCAACGTCGCACGAGATATACATCGACTCTCCCGCCTTGATCGATTTTAGAGCTGCCGCTTTGAGATCCTCTGCTGGAAGGTTTAGGAAGACCCAGTTGGCGCCCTCCTGAGTATTGCGATAATTCTCGATGTCGTATACCTTATAATATGGACGTGTTGGGTCGTTCATTGTCATGATATAGCTCTGGGGAGTGTAGTTCTCGGGGACAATGTCGGTGAAAAATTGCTCGGGAGTGTAATCCTTAATCACCTGTGCGTTGCCATCTTTGTCGGTGTAGTGCCAGTCAAACACGACGGGTGGTTCTCCTAGGCAGAGCGCTAAGGTGCGATATATATCCTTGAGCGTAGCGATTTTAATATCCTCTATTTCAGCTGCTTTTGCTTTGTTGTCGTTGGCGTTGCGGATATCCATACCTCCCTTTCTTAGACGCTCCTTGATTATGGACATCATCGATGAGGTGGCGTTGGAGTGAACCGTTTCGGGCATAACCTCGGCAGGCACTACACCATATTTTTTCGAGATGTTGTAGAAGTGATTCCATACTCCACCGTCGTCGATCGGAGAGCTGAAGTAGACAACAACTTGGCGATCGTCAATTGGCTGATCTTTGGAGTCAATGATATTCTCCAAAAAGAGGTTCGACTTCTCGAATATGTCCCAGAAGTAGTTGAAGTTTTGAGAGAAGTTAAAGCTGTTAAGGTTAAAGTGCTCAGCGAGTTGTGGGCGCAGGACATTCATCGATGTAAACATCCAACAACGACCCGAGCTATGTTGATCGGTTATTGTTTTATTTAGCTTCGCCTCGTACTTAAATGTGTGGTTGAAGCTATTCTCTACGTCGCAATCAAGCGATAGAGTCTTAAGGTTTGAATTGGATTGAATAGCATTGCGGATCGCTTTTGTCGAGACGTCTTGGTTGTACGACGATCTAATCTGCTCGAGCTCATTTTTATCGATAATGCCATTTTGGGCACTTGCTGATGCTAGCGTGAGCGATAGCGCAATGATGGATAGTTGAAGTTTCATATTGTTTTGAATTTGGTTTCTGCTCACAAAGATAGTTATTTTTAGGATAGATAACAAGCGCTGTTTGCGGAATGTTTTATATAATTAATAATGCACTATAATTATCAATTTTCATTTTGTAATTAGATATAATTTGACTACATTTGCAGACTATATGTTTAGTTTTAAAGCCTCGTAGGAGGTCAAAAAATATTTTACTTTAAGATTATGAAGATCAAATTGTGGTTTCTTGCCGCCATGCTTTTACTAGTTTCAAGCTGTGCTTCCCAAAAAGATATACTATACTTGCAAGGTGTTGATCCTGGTTATAGCCAACCTATCAATAACCAATACGAGGTGCGAATTAAACCCGACGACCTTATTGCAATTATGGTAAATAGTCGCGATGCGGAGCTGGCGCAGATGTTTAACTTGCCAATGATTAGTTATCAAACAGGCACTAAGGTTACAGGACAAAATACTGTTCTTGCCTATTTGGTCGATGCGGAGGGTAATATCGATTTTCCGCAGTTGGGTATCATGCATGTCGAGGGAATGACTCGCTCGGAGCTCACCAAGTATATTAAAAATCAGTTGATTGACAATGGTTTGGTCAATGATCCGGTTGTCACTATTCAATTCCAGAATTATCAAATTTCGGTGATTGGCGAGGTGACACGTCCCGGTAATTTCCAACTATCGAGCGATCGCATTACAATCTTCGACGCATTGAGTTTGGCTGGCGATATGACCATTTACGGACAGCGTGGCAATGTAAAAGTTATCCGCGAGCAGAATGGCGAGCGAACAATAAGCGAGGTTGATTTGCGTGGAACTGATATCCTTACCTCACCATACTACTACCTGCAACAGAACGATGTTGTCTATGTTGAGCCAAATAAAGCTCGTGTTGGTCAGAGCGAGATCAATAACAATAGAACAATTTCGACATATGCATCGATACTTTCGGTGTTGTTGTCACTTATGTATATACTCCTTTAAATTATTTAGAAATCGAATATTGATGAAAAACGATATAAATAACAACGAATTTCAAGAGAGCGTATCTCAAGAAGATGTGAGCATTAAGGATATGCTTGTTATAGCCTTCCAGTATCGAATATGGTTTATCCTTTCGCTAATTGTGATGGTTGCACTTGGAGTTTTGTATGTAAAGACAAAGCCAAATATATATGCTCGCTCGGCAACAATTATCGTAGAGGACGAAAGACGCGGAGGAAGCACCAGTGAGGCTGCGGTTTTCCAAGAGCTATTTAGCATGGGTGGAGGATCGGTATACAACGAAATTGGCCTCTTCGAGAGTAATCGTTTAATGTACGATGTCATCGAGCGTCTTGGTATGGATGTACGTTATATTACTCGCGACAAATTGCGTTCGGTTGACCTCTATAAGACCAGTCCAATAAATGTTACATTTTCAGACCTTATCGTAACTCAAGATCTATCCTTCATCGTTGAACTATTGAGCGAGGGGCAAGCCAGAGTCTCAGAACTCACCTTCTATAATGCCCATGGCTTGGGTAACCATGTGGAACTCGAGGCTATGGTTGTTAATTTGGGTGCTCCTATTATCACAGAGTATGGCGAATTTACCATCAAGCCAACACTGTTTATGACCGAGCAGAGTGTGGGAAAGCAAATTACAGTTCGCCGAACAAGTATCAAGAATGCCGCACATGCTTATAAAAAGCGCTTGAAAGTTACCCTGGTCGATAAATATGCGTCGCTTGTGGTGGTATCAACAACCGATCAAAGTATACAACGAGCTGAGGATATTATCAATACGCTCATTGAAGTGTATCGCGACGATGCAATCAACGATAAAAATATAATCCTCACAAATACAACAAAATTCATTGAGGATCGTCTTTCGATAATCGAAGCAGATTTGACACAGGTCGATGAGCAGATCGAAAAGTTTAAGCGCGAAAATAATATCACCGATATCACATCGCAAGGTGCGATGTATATGGAGAGCGTGACTCGCATAGACCAAGAGAGCATCAATATCCTCAATCAACTAAGTATGGCAAAATATATGAAGTCGTACTTGGAAGATAATGCCAATGTAGAGGCGCTCTTGCCGGTGAATCTTGGTATTGCCGATGCTGGGCTCCAGTCTCAAATTGCACTATACAATGAGAGCATGACTCGTCGCCAAAAGCTATTGGTTAATAGTAGCGAGAACAACCCGATGGTGATAGATCTGCAGACTATGTTGGTTAGCATGCGCTCGTCGATATTGCTATCGGTCAACAACTTAATCGCAAACCTAGAGATTCAAAGTGCAAATTTCACAAAGAAAGAGAGTGAGAGTCTAGGACGAATCAAGGATATGTCGACGCAACAAAAGTATATCATTAGCATCATGCGTCAGCAGACTATCAAAGAGCAGCTATACCTCTATCTTCTAAACAAGAAGGAGGAGAGCGAGCTGCAACGCTCCATCACCGAGAGTAATTGTCGCATTGTTGATTATGCCGAAGGTAACACAATTCCTATTGCCCCTCAGAAGAAACTGATTATTTTCTTCTGTATGATTATTGGCCTATTGATTCCTGCCGCAGTCCTATACATCATCTCGCTCTTCAACACTACTGTTATGAGTGGCAAAGATATATCAGGTGCCGTCTCAATACCTTACCTGGGTGAGATTCCAACCGAAAAAGTAGTGCCCGAGAATAGGGTAGTGGTAGCCGATGGCAGTAGAAATGCAGTGGGTGAGGCCTTTAGAATTGTGCGCGATAATATCGATTTTATGGGTTCTGACGACTCCTCGCGTGGTACAGTTCTTCAAATGACATCGCTTAATCCAAATTCGGGAAAGACATTTATCGCGGTGAATATCGCAATGAGTATGGCTTTGGCTGGCTCAAAGGTAATTTTGGTCGATCTGGATATTCGCAAGGGAACACTCTCGACAATCGCGGGCATAGGTATCAAGCAGAGTGGAATTTCGCAATACTTGAGTGGCAAGATAGATTCGCTTTCAGATATTATCCGCCCCTTTGCGGCAAATTGTCCATTCGATATTATCTCGTCGGGAGTATTGCCTCCAAACCCCTCGGAGCTCTTAAAGAGGCCAAAGTTGGCCGAGATGCTCGATGAACTGCGAGATAGTTATGACTATATCCTGGTCGATAATCCTCCCTATGGAGTGGTTGTTGATACGGCGATATGTTCTCGTCTGTGCGATCGCTCGATATATGTAATTCGTGCTGGAAGTTTCGATAAGCGATTCTTGGCAAATGTTCAAGATCTTTACGATACGCAGAAGCTAAAGAACATGACCCTTTTGTTAAATGGTGTCGATGCCAAGCTAAACAACTATGGTTATGGCTACGGCTATGGCTACAATTATGGAGACAACAAAAAATCTACGTGGATCAAGCGTGTTTTAGGAATTTAATACAGATTAAAAATGATCTTCTTTGGCCGCAAACATAGTATTCTGAAGAGCCCTTTTTTCGAGGGGTTTAAGGATTACCATAACCATACACTACCTTCGGTTGATGATGGAGTTCAGGGCCAGGATAATGCGCTGTCAGTTTTGAGCTACCTCGAAGAGCTGAAGTTTAGGGAGGTTGTGTTGACCCCTCATGTAATGGTCGGTGTGAATAATACAGATCAAAAAGTGGAGTCGAGTTTTGCGGCTTTGAGCGCTGCATATCAGGGGCCTATAAAACTCTCGTTAGCCTCGGAGTATATGCTTGATTTCAATTTTGAGGGGCATTTCAAGCGTGGTGCACGATTGATTGAAGATACAAATATTCTGGTTGAAACATCATATATGTCGGCTCCTGTAAACTTCGATGAACTTCTATATGAGGTGAAAACTACAGGCATAACGCCAATTATTGCACACCCGGAGCGATACCATTATATGTCTCGTGATAAATACCACGTACTTAAAGATCAAGATTATCGCTTTCAGTTAAATATATTATCCTTCATGGGAATGTATGGAGGCCAAGTTCCCGCAACGGCAATCTATCTACTCGAGCAAGGTATGTATGATATTGTCGGCACAGACCTGCATGGGCTGCGCAGTTTTTCGGAGCGTATAAAACGTGTGAAACTATCAAGCAAGCATATCGATATGCTGCTCGAGGTAAAATCAAAAGGGCTGTAACTCCTAACTCCTAACTCCTAACTCCTAACTCCTAACTCCTAACTCCTAACTCCTAACTCCTAACATATATAAGCGTCAATCCATCGCGTATAGGAACAATCACATTCTCAACTCGAGGGTCCTCTTGCACCATCGCGTTGAATTCCAACAGTGCTTTTGTATGCTTGTCGTTGTGGTGCAAGGGTTCGACAACCTTGCCCGACCATAAAATATTGTCGGCAATCAAGAGTGACCCGTGGCCAATAACACCCGACTCGAATAGCATGTTGTAATATGCCGGGTATTCTCGCTTATCGCCATCCATAAAGACCATGTCGAAGTGTCCGCCCAATGCTGGTACCACTTCGAGCGCCGAACCAATATGCTGATGAATCTTCGCTGAGTGTATGCTTTTGGCAAAGAACTCTGCGGCAAACGACTCTAACTCATCGTCAACCTCAATTGTGTGTAGCTCAGCTCCATCTTCCAAGCCGGCAGCCAAGCACAATGCCGAGTAACCAGTGAAAGTTCCAATCTCCAGAATGCGCTTCGGGCGCTGCATACGAACCAACAGTTCAAGGAGCTTGCCTTGAATGTGCCCCGATATCATGCGTGGTTGCACCACACGCAGGTTTGTTTGTCGGTCGAGCTCATGCAATAAAGCATCTTCGGGTGATGTGTGGGCGTGAATATATTGTTCTAAGAGATCCATTATTGATATATTAAAGTTGATTTTTCGTGGAATATTTCATTGGCCACATCTATAATTTCGGCTGATGTGAGCGACATAACCTTGCGGTAGACCTCTTCGGTTGTGTCGACCTGTCCATGTACCAAATAGCTCTTACCCACTCCAAGCATATAACCCTCGTTGCTCTCGGTCGAGATAGCTACTTGGGCTGCAAATTGTTTCTTTGCCATCGATAGTTGACGTGTGGTGAGAGGTGTTCGGCATAATTTCGAGAGCTCGTTATCGATAAGTTCGATCACCTTGTCGGTATTGTTGCGCTCCGCGCCGAAATATATTGCTACCAATCCGCTATCGACATAGGGCGTATACGAGGCCTCGATGTTATAGGTAAGTCCATGACGCTCACGCACAACCGTATTGAGAACGGAGTTGGCGCAAGGGCCACCAAGAATATTGATCAGGAGCGATAGTGGCAGTCGTTTTCGCTCGCTAATGCCATATGCTCTCGAGCCTATCATGCAGTGCGTTTGGTGAGTATGGCGCTTGAGGCTCTCATTGAATTGGATCATCGGTGCTGGTGCCACCCTCTGGAATCTGCGAGAAGACGCTGGAATATCACCAAAATAGCGCATAGCAATTGCCTCGGCACGTTTTGGCGAAATGTTGCCTATTGACGAGAATACCATCTGATCGGTTGTGTAGCAGCGTGCGGCAAAGTTGCGAATTGAGTCGCCCGTAAACCTCTTGATATCACGTTTTAGACCTAAAATATTGTGACCCAACTCGGAATCTTTAAAGACCAACTCTTCGAATGTGTCGTATATCAGCTCCGAGGGGGAGTCTTTGTATGTGTTGATCTCGTCATATATCACCTCCTTTTCGCGCTCCAACTCCTTTTGTGGGAATGTCGAGTGGAAGGCGATATCGGAGATCAACTCTACGGCCTTGCTGAAATCTGCTCGCAGGGTTGTGGCATGAATCGTTGTATCCTCTTTGGTTGTGAAGGCGTTGAGCTCACCACCTAGATTCTCTAATCGGCAATTTACTTGATAGGCCTTTCTGCGCTCTGTGCCTTTGAAAATAGAGTGTTCGGCAAAGTGCGCCAGACCTATTTCGCCCTTCATCTCGTCGCGTGTTCCGGCATTTATTAATAATCCACAGTGGGCCACACAGCTCTTTGTTTGGCGGTGTATTCCTCTGATTCCATTGGGTAGTATGTAGGTGTAAAACTCCATTATTTGCGTTGTAGGTTTGCTCTTAAAAATTTTGCGGTGTGACTCTCTTCGATGCCTATTAACTCATCTGCTCGACCTTCGAAGAGGATCTGCCCACCATTGTCACCCGCCTCGGGGCCAATGTCGACGATCCAATCGGCGCACTTTATAACATCCATATTATGCTCGACAATAACTACCGAATGGCCTCGAGAAACTAGTGCATTTAGAGCCTTGAGCAGGCGGTTGATATCGTGGAAGTGAAGTCCTGTTGTCGGCTCGTCGAAGATAAACATTATCCTCTCCGAGCTATTTTCGCGACCTAGGAACGATGCCAATTTCACACGTTGCGATTCGCCTCCCGAGAGCGTCGATGATGATTGCCCCAACTTCACATATCCCAATCCCACCTCTTGAAGAGGTCGAATTCGCTCAACAATGCGTTTGGCTGTCGAGCCTTTATCTTGTGCGAAGAACTCCATAGCCTCATTGATCGTTAGCTCAAGAATATCGAATATATTCTTGCCGCGATAACTATTTTCTAACACTTCGGCCTTGAATCGCTTACCTTTGCACGCCTCGCATGTGAGTGTGACATCGGCCATAAATTGCATTCCAACCTTGATAACTCCCTCACCCTGACACTCTTCGCAGCGACCTCCAGCCATATTGAAAGAGAATGACGATGCCGTTAGCCCCGTGTGGCGAGCGTATGGTTGATCGGCAAAGAGCTTGCGGATTTCGTCGTACGCTTTGATGTAGGTTACCGGGTTCGAGCGCGATGATTTTCCAATTGGGTTTTGGTCGATCATCTCGACAGCCGTAAGAAGGTTTAGGTCGCCCTCGAGCGAATCGAACGAGCCCGGGCGATTTCCACTTTCGTGCAGATGACGTCGCAGAGCGGGGTATAAAATAGCCTTAACGAGCGACGATTTACCCGACCCGCTAACGCCCGTTATGCAGCTCATTACTCCTAGCGGAATGGTCACATCAACACCTTTAAGGTTATTTTCGCGTGCTCCTTTGATAACTATTTTTCCTGCTGGCGAGCGGCGCGAGTGGGGTGGTTCAATGCTCATAGTTCCATTTAAGTATGCCGCTGTGAGCGACTCTTTTGAGTGGAGTAGATCTTTGAAATTGCCGTTAAACACAATTTGACCACCTAGGTATCCCGCTTGCGGGCCGACGTCGATAATGTGATCTGCGGCACGAATTACCTCCTCTTCGTGCTCGACTACGATTACCGTATTACCTATGTCGCGAAGCTCCTTGAGTACCTTAATTAAGCGGTGTGTATCACGCGGATGCAGACCAATACTAGGTTCATCGAGGATATATAGCGAGCCTGTGAGGTTGCTACCCAGCGATGTAGAGAGGTTAATTCTCTGCGACTCACCTCCCGAAAGGGTGGAGCTCAAACGATCCAGGGTGAGATATCCCAATCCAACGTCGGTGAGGTATTGTAAGCGGTTGCGAATTTCGATAAATACTCGCGAAGAGGTGTGAGTGTCGTACTCATCGAGCTCGATAGCGTCGAGCAGTTCGATGAGCTTATCGATGCTCATCATCACCAAATCGGCAATGGTGTATCCTGCAACTTTAACATAAAGAGCCTCCTTGCGCAACCTACTGCCACCACACTCCGAACATATTGTTTTGCCCGTGTAGCGAGATTTCATCACTCTGAATTGAATCTTTCGCTTTTCGGAATCGAGATACTCAAAGAATTGATTCAGGCCTTCGAAGTACTCATTTCCACTCCAAAGCAATAGTCGCTCTTCACGTGTTAATTCGTAGTATGGCGTGTGAACCGGAAAGTTGAATTTTGGGGCATTTAAGACTAGCTGCATCTTCCAGCGGCGCATAGTCTCGCCACGCCAGCAAGCCACAGCATCTTCATATATTGTTCGACGTTTGTCGGGAATTACCAGATCTTCGTCAATGCCTATAGTTTTGCCATATCCCTCGCACTTTGGACACGCTCCAATAGGGTTATTAAAGCTGAAAAGATGCTCTGTGGGTTGTTCGAACTCTATGCCGTCGGCCTCGAATCGTGACGAAAATGAGCGCTCTAGGCCTTCGTGAATGGTTGTGAGCAATCCATCACCATATGAATATGCGCGTGCAATTGAGTCCCTAAGGCGGCTCTGTCCATCATCGTCGGTCGATATCTTCACACGATCGATAACTACCAGAATATCTTTGAGTTGATCCTCTTTGTCGATGGTTGGGATAAACTCTTCGATCATCATCATCTGACCATTTACATATACGCGAAGGAGTCCATCGGACATAAATTCCAATAGTTTTTCGATCACCCCTTGATTCTCATTTACGGCCAATGGAGCGCATATCATAACCCTGGCACCATCGCCAAACGAACTTATGTGTGATGCAACATCGTCCACCGAATGACATGTAACCTCGTCGCCCGAGATGGGCGAAAATGTGTGTCCAATGCGTGCGAAAAGCAGCTTGAGATAGTCATAAATTTCGGTTGTTGTGCCCACTGTCGAGCGAGGGTTCTTGCTGCTCACCTTCTGTTCGATGGCAATTGCTGGAGCGATTCCTTCGATCAGATCAACGTCGGGCTTGCTCACACGGCCCAAGAATTGGCGAGCATACGACGATAACGACTCCACATAGCGACGTTGGCCTTCGGCAAAAATAGTGTCGAAAGCCAATGTCGATTTACCCGAACCAGATAATCCTGTCACCACCACCAATGTGTTGTGAGGAATATCTACGTCGATATTCTTGAGGTTGTGCACACGTGCACCTCTGATTGTTATGCTCTTTTTGTCTCTACTCTTCATTGCAAACTTCGAGGATTACACCCTCAACTTTATTCAATTTAGATATCAATATCTCCGATTTTGATTCACGTATAGCTAGTCGCATGCGGCATAAATTGTCGAACTCTTGCGATATGATCTTTGGTTGCTCCTCCTTGATTATCCTCATCACCGAGTTCATCGAGAGATATGAAAAATCGACGTCGATTATCACATCAATTGTTAGTTCAACGATCTGCGCCTGCTGCAAAACTAATGCTGCCGAGTCTCGATATGCTTCAATCAAGCCCGAAACTCCGAGTTTGGTACCTCCGAAATATCGAACAACAACAATCAAGCAATTGGTCACCTGGTGCGAAATTAATTGACCCAGGATTGGTTTTCCGGCTGTACTCGATGGTTCGCCGTCGTCGTTGGCTCTGAATTTCTCGCCTCGAAAGCCAACTCGCCATGCATAGCAGTGGTGAGTGGCATCGTAGTGGAGTTTGCGCAGCGGCTCGAGGTACTCCTTTACCTGCTCCTCACTTTCGATGTGATAGGCATAGATTAGAAATTTACTGCTCTTCTCTTTGTAAAGTGCCTCGGCGTCGGTCAAAATTGTTTTATATGTATCCTCCTGCACAGCCTCTACTTAACTGATTTAAATACTCTATTCCAACGTATATTCGAAGGGAATGAGCCATTAGTATCTAATGAAAGCATGATTACTGCTGCGCGTCCAACAACGTGGTCCTCAGGAACAAAGCCCCAAAAGCGCGAGTCTGCTGAGTTGTGTCTATTGTCGCCCATCATCCAGTAATAGTTCATTTTGAATGTATAGGTCGATGCCTCTTGATCGTTGATAAATATTTTGTCTCCATCCACGCGCAGATCGTTGCCTTCGTATACATCAATGATTCGCTCGTAGAAGGGTAGGTTTTCAAGCGTGAGATCGATAGTTGTTCCACGCTCAGGCACCCACAACTCTCCGAAGTTATCTTGGTTCCATGCGTAGCGATCATCGGAAGGGAAAATATCGGGGTTCGAGCCTTGAGCAACGTATTTTGTCACTGCAATTACGTTTGGCAGCTTGCTTATCTCCTCGGCTTTTGAGTCGCTAAGTGGCATTTGATACATCGATCCATTGCCATAGGCCTCGGTGATTTGCAATTTTTCAAGTATGGCATTGCTGATTGGTGAGGTTGTCTGCACGCCATAAATAAATTGGCGAGTGTCGTTGTACTCCTCCTCGATGCCGTTGATAAAAAGTTTCGTGTCGACAATTTTAATTGTATCTCCACCAACCGCAACGCAACGCTTAACGTAATTTTCGCGTTTGTCGACAGGTCGAGTGATCACGGTGAAATCATCGAATAGCTCTGCACGTCCCTGCTCTTGGCCAAATTGCGCTTGGTAGCTGCGAAGCACATCGTAATATGTAACTCCTTGATTCTCTAGCAGAACCGTGTCGCCTGCTGGAAAGTTAAATACAACTACATCTCCGCGCTCAACCTCTTTGATTCCCGCTAGGCGATTATACCCCCACTTCACACGCTCCGAGAATGATGGTTTGGTCGTCGAGAAGGGTAGTGTGTGGTGCACAAAGGGGAACGAGATAGGTGTATTGGGCATCTTTGGACCATAGGCCACCTTGCTTACATATAGGTAATCACCAACCAAGAGCGACTTTTCCATCGATGAGGTTGGAATCACATACAACTGAAAAACGTATGTGTGGATGATCGTTGCTACCACAACGGCAAAGATTATCGAATTCACCCACTCATAAATTGAGTTGTAAACCTTACTCTTTTTACATAATTCTTTATTACGTGAGCCGATATATTTGTGGATCTTCTTTGAGATGTATAGGTCGTAGATTACAATTACGCCCAGAAGTGCCCAAAGGCTACGCGTCCAGAGAACAAACCATAATATATATAGGGTTGTTGCTAGAGCAAAACCGACCCACTTATTGGCAAAAAATGCCTTTATTTTATTCATAATGATATTTTTCTATTTCAATAAATCGTCCATCGAGTATACGCCTTTTTTGCCACAAAGGAACTCTGCTGCAACAACCGCACCCATTGCAAGCGCACGTCGGCTTTTGATTGTATGTTTTAACTCTATTGTATCTTCCGCAGAGTCGTAGATAACCGAGTGTATTCCGGGGGTCTCGCCAATACGTTTTGAGAGTATCTCGATTTGGTCTGCGGCAGGCTCTGTGTCGTTTACCCAGCTATTTTTTGAATCTAACTCGTCGATTATTCCCTCGGCAAGTGTGATTGCAGTGCCGCTGGGAGCATCTAATTTATGGATGTGGTGTGTCTCCTCGATCTCGACTTTGTATCCCTTGATTGGGTTGATCATCGCCGCAAGGATTTTGTTTAGGCGGAATGTGAGGTTTACACCTAGGCTGTAGTTTGAGGCGTAGAAGAATCCTCCGTTGCGCTCGGCACACAATTTCTTGATATCTTCGAAGTGCTCCAACCAACCTGTTGTGCCACTGACTACTGCCACACCAGCCTCTAAAGATGCCACAAGATTTTCATATGCGGTGTGAGGTGTGGTAAATTCTATGGCCACATCGGCCGCTGCAAACGCCGACGAGGTTAAATCTGAGTGGTTGTCGACATCGATGATTGCTGCTATTGAGTGGCCGCGCTCGATGAGTATTTGTTCGATCTCACGACCCATTTTACCGTATCCTATGATTGCTACATTCATTATTCTAAATTTTTGGAGGTTATCACCTCGTTAATACTTTGCATTAAAAAATGCAAATATACTAATTCATAGAGTAACTATCAACGTTATTACTATATTTTATTGAAGAATAGCTGAAAAATTACTATTTTTGTGCCATGAGATATTTCATTGAGCTAAAATACAATGGTGCTGCATACTTCGGATGGCAGCGTCAAAACGACGTACCGACCATTCAAGGGGAGATCGAGAGAGCCTTGTCGACACTCTTGCGCCAGCCAATCGAGATTGTTGGAGCGGGCAGAACCGACACGGGGGTTAATGCTTCACATTATGTGGCTCACTTCGACACCTCGTCGGATATTTGTATGCCGCTCGAGCAGCTCACCTATAAGCTCAATGTTATTCTGCCAGAGGCTATTGCGATAATAAGGGTGGCGGAAGTTGCCACAGATGCTCATGCTCGTTTCGATGCCATCGAGCGCACATACACCTATTATATTGAGCGCTATAAAAATCCATTTACACGTCACTCGTCATGGCAATATTATGTAGACTTAGATGTTGAGAAGATGAATCAAGCAGCAGCGCTTTTGACCCAGCATAAAGATTTTACAACCTTCGCTAAGCTTAATTCAAATAATAAAAATAATTTGTGTGACCTTCATTACGCTCATTGGAGCCAAGAGGAGGGTGGGGTATTGCGCTTTGAGATATGCGCTAACCGCTTTTTGCGTAATATGGTGCGTTCGATTGTTGGCACGCTGGTCGATGTTGGGCGAGGTAAATATACAGTCGAAGAGTTCGATGAAATTGTATCGAGCAGGTGCCTTGCCCGGGCTAGTGCCGGAGCACCGGCCCAAGGGTTATTTTTAAGCAAAATTACTTATCCTTACCAGTTTTAGGCGAAATTTTACGCAAAGGGAGTTTGATTACTCCAAAAAATGCTTCGCCAAATATTCCACTGCTCATCTTTGAGGTTCCCTTTTGGCGGTCGGTGAATACGATAGACACCTCGTCGAGTTTAAACCCTAACTTTATGGCCGAATATTTCATCTCGATTTGAAAACCATATCCCCTCATCTTTACGGCATCCAGATCGATTGTCTCCAATACTTTGCGCGAATAACATACAAAACCGGCTGTGGCATCGGCAACCTTCATTCCCGAGACATAGCGTACATACTTCGATGCGAAATATGATAGCAACAGCCTCGACATTGGCCAATTAACAACATTCACACCTTTAATATAACGCGAACCCACCACAACGTCGTTTCCCTCTTGCGTCGAGGAGTATAATCGCAAAAGGTCGTCGGGGTTGTGCGAAAAGTCGCAATCCATCTCGAAGATATAGTCATATTTTCGCTCAATGGCCCACTTGAATCCAGCGATATATGCGGTGCCTAATCCAAGTTTTCCGGCTCTCTCGATGATAAATATCCGTTTTGGATTCTCCTTGATGCGACGCTTGACCACATCGGCAGTACCGTCGGGCGATCCATCGTCGATTATCAAAAGATGGAACTCTCCCTCTAAAGAGAACACCTTATCGATCATTGCCGAGATATTTTCGATCTCGTTATATGTAGGTATGATTACTAATTTTTGCATTAATTTTTCTGTTTTGCTGTGCAAATTTAAGATTTAATTCGTAAATTGTGAACGCTAATTGAATATTATTTATTTTTGAATGCAATAATTTTATGCCAAAATGCGAATATTCAATAAAAATTACTATTTTTGCAAGCCTATTATTATGGTAAACGGGTTGTAACACCACACAAATGGAGAATAAAATTTAATTATAATAGTAAACAAAAGTTCGTTCAGATGCAAAGTAAAGGTGCTATCAAGGTACTTGCGATTTCGTTGGCAATCGCTTGTATTTATCAGCTCTCCTTCACGTTTAAAGCGCGAAGTGTAGAGAAAGATGCGGTAAAGTATGCTGCAGAGTTAAGCCAAGCAAACGAGGTTCAGGCGCTCAATTATGAGCAGTATTATCTCGACTCAATTCAAAACCAAGTTGTATATAACTTAGGTTTCACCAAATTTACCTACAAGCAGGTAAAGGAGAAAGAGCTCAACTTGGGTCTCGATCTTAAGGGTGGTATGAATGTAATGTTGGAGATAGAGGTGCAAGATGTAGTCAAGACATTGGCTGGTGATAGCGCTTCAGACCCTGCGTTCGTTCAAGCAACTCAAGTTGCAAGTGAGCAATTCAACAGTGGCGCAACACAAGATTATATCGGTGCGTTTGTTAATGCGTTTGATGCTGCTAGCGATGGCGCATCTTTGGCTGCAATTTTCGTTAGTCCAGAGCGCAAAGACATTATGCCAAACAGTTCGAATGGCGCTGTTGAAGCGGTTCTTCGTCGCGAGGCCGAGGCTGCAATTGCAACTTCATTCAACATCCTTCGCAATCGTATCGACCGTTTTGGTGTAACTCAACCAAACATCCAACGTTTGCCAGGTTCAAACAGAGTATTGGTTGAGCTTCCTGGTGTTAAGGAGCCACAACGTGTTCGCGACCTTTTGCAAGGTGCCGCTTCACTTGAGTTTTGGACAACATACGATGCTCGCGAGATAATATCAACATTGGCTCTTGCTGATCGCACAATCAAAGAGATCAACGACGCTGAGGCTCAAGAGGCTGCAGAAGAGGTAGCTGAGGCAGAGGCGACTGAAGTTCAAGCTGAAGAGGAGAATTCACTTCTTTCGGCTGTAGGCGATGCTGCGACTCAAAGTGATGCAGCTATGTCGGGATACTCTGTAAAGAGCAATCCACTCTTTGCACTTCTTAACCCTCAATATGCTGGTGGTTCGGTGATTGGTGCTGCTTCGGCTAGCGATATGGCTAAGATTAATGAGTATTTGGCAATGCCCGAGGTTTTGGAGTTGTTCCCTGCTGACATCCGTTTCAAATGGGGTATCAAAGGAAATGATGATCTTGAGGGTCGCTACTTCCTATATGCAATCCGTGCTGAGCGTGCTGACGGCAAAGCTCCACTTGATGGTAGCGTTGTAACCGATGCTCGCGAGATGTACTCTGATCAAGGTGCTAGTGCCGAGGTTTCGGTATCGATGAATGCTACAGGTCTTAAGGAGTGGGCTCGCCTAACGGGTGATAATATTGGTAAGTGTGTAGCTATCGTTCTTGATGGTTATGTTTACTCTGCTCCAGTTATCCAAACCAAGATCGAAGGTGGTAACACCCTTATCACAGGAAACTTCACAATCCAAGAGGCAAAGGATTTAGCAAACGTGCTTAAATCGGGTAAAGTGCCAGCGCCAGCTCGCATTATCCAAGAGGCTGTAGTTGGTCCATCTTTGGGTCAAGAGTCTATAGATGCTGGTCTATTCTCATTTATCATCGCATTCTGCTTGGTGCTTTTGTACATGGGCTTATTCTACAAAGGAGCAGGTTGGTTGGCCGATATCGCGCTAATCCTTAATGTATTCCTTCTTTTAGGTGTTCTAGTTTCGTTTGGAGCTGTTTTGACACTCCCTGGTATTGCTGGTATTGTGCTTACTATGGGTATGGCTGTGGATGCGAACGTAATTATCTATGAGCGTATCAAAGAGGAGTTGCGTTCTGGTAAAGGTATCGCAGCGTCAATCAAAGATGGTTTCTCGAATGCATACTCAGCAATTATCGATGGTAACGTAACTACACTTATCACAGGTATCGTACTTGCTGTATTTGGTACTGGTCCAGTTCAAGGATTTGCTACAACTCTTGTAATCGGTATCATGACATCGTTCTTCTGCTCTGTATTTATCACTCGCTTGCTTATTGAGTGGGCAAATGAGAAGTTCGATGGAATTAAATTCTCTCGCTCATGGTCTGAGAATTGGTTGAAGGGTCTTTCGATTAACTTTATCGACAAGCGTAAAGGTGCATATATTATCTCATCTGTAGTTATCGTTCTATCGATCGCTTCACTTGCTATCCGTGGATTGAACATGGGTACTGAGTTCACAGGAGGTCGTGCTTATGTTATTCGTTTCGACAATAATGTATCGGCTGAAGAGGTTCGCGAGGCTATCGATGCTCAATTCGCTGATGTTGAAGATGCTGCAGGCGTAAGCTTCGAGGTTAAGCAATATGGTGACGAGAATCAAATGCGTGTTGTAACTCAATATCTATACGACGACACTCGCGAGGAGACAACCGAGATGATCTACTCTAAAATTTACAATGCGGTAAGCCCACTATACTCATACTCAATTTCATACGATCAGTTCTGCAATAACCAAGATGATGAGAATGGAGTTATCTCGGCTGACAAAATCGGACCTTCGATTGCTAAAGATATGACTTGGGGCGCAATTTGGTCAATTCTATTGTCTCTAGTTGCAATTGGACTTTACATCACCGTTCGTTTCAAGAGATGGCAATGGGCTTCGGGAGCAACTGCTGCCCTTATTCACGATACATTTATTGTGATTGGTCTGTTCTCTATCCTTTACGGATGGATGCCATTTAACTTGGAGATCAACCAAGCGTTTATTGCTGCGATCCTTACAATTATCGGTTACTCGATCAACGATACAGTGATCATCTTCGACCGTATCCGTGAGTACATTGGCCTATATCCAAAGCGCGATCTTAAGGAGAATATCAACGGTGCGATCAACTCAACAATGGCTCGTACGTTGAATACTTCAGGTACAACATTCCTTACACTTCTTTCGATCTTTATCTTTGGTGGTGAGACTATCCGTGGATTTGTATTCGCACTTATCATCGGTATTATCGTCGGAACATATTCATCATTGTTCATCGCTACTCCAATAGCATACGATATGATGGAGAAGGCAGATGCTAAAAAGAAGAAGTAATACAATTCTATAGCTGAAATATTAATGCGACCTGCAAATCTATCAAATGATTTGCAGGTCGCATTATTTTGAGCCATCCAGGTAGGTGATCTCAAAGTAATAGCCCCTTTCGTTGCAGAAAGGGGCTATTATTATAAAGATGTAATATTTGGATCTATTAATACTCCTCTTCGTTGAAGAAGAAATCATCTTTGGTAGGGTAGTCTGGCCAAATATCCTCTATTGACTCATATATTTCGCCTTCGTCCTCAATCTCTTGAAGATTCTCTAATACCTCTAGAGGCGATCCTGAGCGAACGGCATAATCGATTAGCTCATCTTTTGTTGCTGGCCATGGTGCATCCTCTAATTTCGATGCGAGTTCAAGTGTCCAATACATAGTAGTTCTTATTATTAAGTTGTTATTATTGACAAATTTTCGGCAAATATATAAATAAATTTGAAATATCCAACAGAATTAATGATTTTTTAATCTTTAGATGATGCAATTTACATAACCACTATGGTCTCCAAAGTATTTCTTCGACTTTAAGAAGTGCCGACGTAGTGCGCCCCAAAAGGTATAAATAGTCAGATAGTCGATTGAGGTACTTGGCAACGTTGGTGTTAAGTGCAAAATTATCAGCTACTTCGATGCTACGACGCTCGGCACGTCGGCAAATTGTGCGAGCAACGTGACAAAGCGATACAACCTCATCTCCGCCAGGTATTGTGAAGTTAGTTATCGCCGGGAGCGATTGCTGCATCTGGTCAATATCCGCCTCAAGTTTTTCGATCGCCTTTTGGGGGATTTCGGGAAGTTTGAAGTCGATATTTTCGCCAGCAGCCAGGTGCGACTCGATATTCATTAGCATGGAGTTGATGCTGTATAGCTCTTGTGCATATTTTTCCGTCTCGCATCGCACCTTAATCTTGTCGGCTAAAAGTGCGATGAATGCCGAAAGCTCATCGACTGTTCCATAAGCTTCAACACGAATATCGTTTTTTGAAACTCGCTCACCACCGATCAGTGCGGTGGTGCCACTATCTCCAGTTTTGGTATAGACCCTCATAATTTAAAGTGCTGTTTTGGCAGGTGGTTGTTAAATATAATTAAGTAGTCAAATCTATCAATCGATGTGCTACGGCTCTCCTTGATGACCCTATTGCAAAGATCGCGACGTTTATATGGTGAGATGATCACAATTGCTGTGCCGCTATTTGTGGCCATGTTGACTGCGTCGCATATTGTTGAGTCTGATGATTTTGGCGTAAATATAATCATATCTTCGCCATTAAGATCATCGATAGAGATATCCGTGTATTTGCAGTGTGATGCTAATTGCGAAAGCTCTTTTGCTGTATGCTTATTTTCTATATCTCGAAAAATATGATGCTCGCCTATAGGGTTTAATTTGTTGTTTATTAACACCTTGCGAACAAGTGAATAAACAAAAGGGGAGTGAATTCCACGACCTCGAATATGCTTGAGTCGCGAGAGCCGATTTGTTAATCGACTCCCACTCCACAAACTATTTCGTGCTGCGCTCATAACTCTATTTCTTTAGCTGGCCCGCTAATTTACCTGTTGAGAATGCAATTTGCAGGTTGTAGCCTCCGGTATCTGCATCCAAATCGAGTATCTCGCCAGCAAAATATAGATTCTTAACGATCTTTGATTCAAGGGTTTCGGGGTTAACCTCGTCGCAACATACTCCTCCTGCGGTAATTATGGCCTGAGTAAATGGCGCATAATCGTTAATTTGGAAGGTGAAGCTCTTTAAGACGCCTATCAAGTCGTTGATATTCTGCTCGGTAAGCTTGCTTATGTAAATTCTTGAGTGAAGCCCAATTTCCTCTGAAATAGGTATGATAAGTGGTTTTGGTACCAATTTCCATAGCAGCTCCGAGAATTGCTCGGTTGGCTCCAGTTCTGCAATTTCTCGATCAATGCGATCTTTCAGCATCTCTGGGGTGAGGGCGGTTTTAAGATCCAACACCAGTTTAACATCTTTGCCATCGATAAGTGCATCGACAGCTAATCGGCTAAGTCGCAGGGCTATAGCTCCCTCAATTCCTCGATCCGAGAAGCTGATCTCACCAAACTCTTCGCGAACCATTTCGCAATCGACCCAGAGTTGAGCATTGGTGTTGCGAAGTAAAATTCCATCCAAGCGTTGCATCTGTGGGTGATCAGAAATTAATGGCGTAAGCGATGGGCGTATAGGTTCGATAGTGTGTCCTAAATCTGCAGCAAATGCATATCCATCACCCGTTGATCCTGTGGCAGGGTATGAGACTCCTCCCGTTGCCAAGATCACCTCGGTGCACTCCTCTTTGCGCTCGAAGCCACGCTTGTTTCTGTATGTTACTCCGTAAATTTTTCCCGCAACAGTAATAATCGAGGTTACTTCGATATTATATACAATTTTCACATGATTATCAACGCAGTAATCCAACAATGCGGTTGCAACGTCCCACGCCTTGCCACTCTTTGGAAAGACTCTATCGCCACGCTCGACCTCTAATTTGCAGCCAAGTTTATCGAAAAAACGAATTGTTGAACGGTTGGTAAACTCCTCGAACGATGGTGTGAAGAATTCAGCATTAGCGCGTATATGCTCGGCAAACTCCTCGGCTGGACGAGCATTGGTTACGTTGCAACGCCCCTTGCCGGTGATGCGAACCTTGCGTCCCGACTTCTCCATCTTCTCCATGAGCAGAACTCGTTTACCGCTCTTAGCAGCTGTTCCTGCAGCCATCATTCCTGCAGCTCCTGCACCGATGACAATCACATCGTACCTATTTTCTAATAGATCTTCCTGTACTATATCTTTTTGTATATCCTCCATAATGGCACAAAGATACAAAAAACAATCTGCATTGTTGTAAGTTTATAGTACGAAAACTTTCATATTTGGATTCTTTTGATTAAATTTGTTAGTATGATTAATGCGAATAATAATGAAAGTTGAATTTAAGATTGAATATAACACCTCGAATGGCGAGGCTGTACATATAAATATAGGTGATGAAGTTTTGCCACTATCTACGGCCGATGGTTCGCTCTGGAGCGTGGTGGTCGATTTAAAGCTATCTAAGATAAGTTATTCATATTCAATATATAGCGAAGGTGTGTTGTCGCGCAATGAGTGGGGTAAGCCTCGCCAGCTCAGGTTGTCAAAGAGTATCAATGAGTTGCAGATAAATGATCGCTGGCAAGAGATGCCCTCGGAGCGATCATACCTATCGTCACTATTTACCGATGTGCTGTTTGGAGGCGGTGACGAGCCAAAGATTGCTCCTCGAGTCAGTGGTGTTGCTATTGTTGCAAGAGCGTGTCAAGTAGAGCGTGGGCGGCAGCTTGCTATGCTTGGTTCCTCCGAGATTTTAGGATGTTGGGATCCACGTAAAGCTGTCAGGCTGACTCGCCATGAGGATGTTCTTTGGGCTTCTCCATCTTTTGCGAAGGTTGAAGGGGAGTATAAATTTGCCATCATAGATACTCAAAACGGGGAGGTTGTCGCATGGGAGAGTGGCGAGAATCGACGTTTCGATATGTTGGAATCATCTGCCTCAAGTGTTTTGGTGCATGTTGAAGCCCCAGAGTTTGCGCAGGCCGCATGGCGAGGTGCGGGAGTTGCCGTTCCGGTATTTTCGCTGCGAAGTGAGCGGAGTATGGGTGTTGGTGAATTTTTCGATCTCAAGGCGATGGTTGATTGGGCCAGTAGCGTAGGGCAGAAAATTATTCAGATCTTGCCTATCAACGACACCACAATGTTTAATACCTGGGAGGATTCATATCCATATAATGCCAATTCATCGTTTGCTCTTCATCCGCAATATATCTGCTTGCAAGGGGCGGGTGAGTTGTCTGATAAAGCTGCAATGGCGGAATTTATTGCCGAAGGTGCGCGTCTTAACGCTCTTGTAGATTTGGATTATGAGGCTGTTAATAGGTTGAAAAATAATTATTTAAGAGCTTTATTTGAAGAAATAGGTGAGCAAACACTTTCGCGCAGAGAGTTTAAAGATTTCTTCAAGGCAAATCGAAATTGGCTGGAGCCATATGCTCTATTCTCACACTTGCGCGATAAGTATCAAACGCCCTATTTTGCAGAGTGGGGGCAAGAGGCGGAGTTCTCTTCATCGTTGCTCAAACGTTACACCTCGAGGCGATCAAAGGATTATATGTCGATAGCATATTATTATTTTGTGCAATATCACTTGCACTGCCAACTGCTTGAGGTTAAACGATATGCAGCGCAGCATGGGGTTGCCTTTAAGGGCGATGTGCCTATTGGTGTTAGCCGCACAAGCGTCGATGTTTGGGTAAACCCAAGACTCTTTAGGCTTGATTCGCAGGCAGGGGCTCCACCCGACGACTTCTCGGCATTGGGGCAAAATTGGGGCTTTCCAACCTATAATTGGGATGAGATGGCCAAGGATAATTATGCGTGGTGGAGTGCGAGATTTAAGAAAATGGCAGAGTATTTCGACGCTTACCGTATCGATCATATCTTAGGATTTTTCCGAATTTGGGAGATTCCAACCAGCGCTGTGCATGGATTGCTGGGTTTTTTTAATCCATCTTTGCCATTCAGTCGTGATGAGATATTGGAGTATGGTTTTGATTTTCAAAATATTTACACCCAGCCATATATCACAGATTGGGTGCTTGCGGAGCTGTTTGCGCAGCGTGCAGGCAAGGTAAAAAATAGTTTCTTGGAAGAGTCACAGCCATTTGGTTATAAGTTAAAGGAAGATTACTCTTCGCAGGTGCAAATCGCCGACAAGGTGAGCGATCAGGAACTGCGTGAAGGTTTGATGAGGTTGCTCGACGAGGTGTTGTTTATCGAAGATAGGTATCGTGCAGGGTTGTATCACCCTCGGATTTCAGCATATAACTCATTTGTTTTTAGGACTTTGAGCGAGGATGCAAGGGGGCGATATATGGCGTTATACAACGACTTTTACTACCAGCGACATAACGATTTTTGGCGAGATAATGCGCTAAAAAAACTGCCCGAATTAATCCAATCTACCAATATGTTGGTTTGCGGAGAGGATCTGGGGATGATTCCTCAGGCTGTGCCAGAGGTTATGGCCCATGAGCAGATCTTGTCGCTCGAGATTGAGCGTATGCCCAAGGAGCCATGGCGCAATTTTGGCGATACATCTGCATACCCTTATAGGTCGGTATGCACAACCTCGACCCATGATATGAATCCAATTCGCGCTTGGTGGCTCGAAGACAAGGAGTTAACGCAGCAATATTTCAATTGTCAACTTGGGTTCGATGGCGTTGCGCCGAGCGATTGTTCGGAGTATATCTGTGAGCGAATTATTGAAAATCACCTCTCATCGCCAGCCATGTGGACAATATTACCTCTTCAGGATTGGCTTTCGATCGATGCGACGATTAGAAATAGCGACGCTACTTCCGAAAGGATTAATATTCCAGCATTCCCAAGGCACTACTGGCGATATAGAATGCATATCACTGTAGAAGAACTAATTAACGCCTCTGACCTTAATAATAAGATTAGGTTGCTCATCGATAAATACAAACGATAATTTAGATTATTTATAGTGTCTATTGTAAAACTGTAAACTTTTCTATACCTTTACGGGGTTAACGATAAATTTAAGCATGAAAAACGATCTACTTAAGTGGTTGCGCCACTACATATCTCCGGCATTTTTGATTATGCTAACTGCCTCATTTATACTGTGGTATATAGCAAAACTTAGCTATACCTATACCACAGATTTAAATATTGATGTCAAGGTTGGATCGGCCAAATTTGAAGTGGTGTGTGTGGTTGAAGGTGTTGGCACAAACCTTTTTGGTTACAGGCTTTATAAGGGCGGTAATGTATCTATTCCACTCTCGGAACTTAAATATGAACGCATTGATAATGAGGGGGATAATGATGAGATTATGATTGATTCTCAATCGTTGCAAAATGCTCTATCTGTGCGTTATAGCGATATAAAAGTTATTTCGATCGGGGCCATTCCTGCAGTAAGTATTCCATCTGACCAGGAGTCGAAACTTTTAAATAAGAGGCTGTAGAGATGCTAAAAATTGGTGTTACTGGCGGAATTGGCAGTGGAAAAACAACCTTGTGTAGAATGTTTGCCGAATTAGGAGCTCCTATCTACAACTCCGATGCGAGAGCTAAGACGATTATGGTGAGTGATTTAAAGCTTCGAGAGTCGATAATTGAGTCCTTTGGTTCGCAGAGCTATTGTGGAGATGAGCTTAATCGAGGCTATCTTTCGCAGTGTGTTTTTTCGTCTGCAGAAGGTCTCGCAAAACTTAATTCATTAGTTCATCCGCGAGTTAAAAGCGACTTTAAGGAGTGGTGTGAAAAGCAAAATTCACCATACGTAATTTTGGAGTGCGCTATACTTTTTGAGGCGAAATTTAATGAGCATGTCGATTATTCAGTGGCGGTGTTATCACCTAAGCCAATGAGAGTTGAGCGAGTTATCTCACGTGATGGTTTAACTGTAGAGCAAGTCGAGGCTCGAATGGCGCATCAGCTATCTGACCAGGAGTTAAATCAATTATCTGATCTATCTGTTGTGAATTTTGATATTGAAGATCTCGAAGATGCAGCCAAGCTCTTTGATAAACGATTTAGATATGAAGCGCAGCAAAATTAATATCGATTTTCGCCAGCCTCATGTGATGGCAATTCTAAATGTTACACCTGACTCATTTTACAAAAATAGCAGGACTTTTTCGACCGAAGAGATAAAGCTGCGTGTTAATCAGATAGTTAGTCAAGGAGCAACGATTATTGATATTGGTGGATACTCTTCGCGACCAGGAGCCGATCATATCACTGCTCAGCAGGAGTGGGAGAGAGTTGAGCGGGGAATTAGTGTTGTGCGAGAGTTGGCTGCTGATATGCCAATATCTATCGACACATTTCGATCGGAGGTTGCCCAGAAGGCGATAAATAAATTTGGCGCACTGATTATCAACGACATATCGGCAGGGGAAATTGATCCTGAGTTAATCTCTGTGGCCGCAAAATACAAAGTGCCATATATTGCAATGCATATGAGGGGGACACCTCAAACCATGCAGCAGAATACCAGTTATTGCAATATAACTGAAGAAGTTACATCGTACTTTAAAGCAAAAATTGCGCAGCTAAAGGATGCCGGAGTAGAAGAGATTATTATTGATCCGGGGTTTGGCTTTGCCAAGGAGCTTGATCAGAATTATGAATTAATCTCTAATTTGGGTGATTTAAGAGGGTTAGGGTGTCCCATTTTAGTGGGGGTATCTAGAAAATCGATGATTTATAACTTGCTGAATGTGAGTTCAAATGATGCTCTTACCGGAACTATCGCTTTAAATTGGGAAGCATTGCGACAAGGTGCTTCAATAATAAGAGTGCATGATGTTCGCGAAGCGGTTGAGACAATGAAAATATTCAAAAAAATATCAAAGCTATGATTAAAGCTATAAATATACACAAAAAATTTGGCGAGCTAGAGGTTTTAAAGGGAGTTTCGCTGGAGGTTGCACAAGGTGAAGTTGTCTCAATTACTGGTTCAAGTGGAGCGGGTAAAACAACTCTGCTTCAGATAATTAGCACTCTATCATCGGCAGACTCTGGAGAGACATATATTGGAGGCGAGGCTATCGATAAATTCGACGATAAGCATCTGTCGGCATTTCGAAACAAGCAGATTGGTTTTGTTTTTCAATTCCATAACTTGTTGCCCGAGTTTACCGCTCTGGAGAATGTAATGATACCCGGATTAATCGGTAATCGCAATCGCGAAGAGGTGAAGCGAAGTGCTAAAGAGTTGCTCAATCGAATGGGGCTCTCGGCGCGTTATGAGCATAAGCCCAGTCAACTTTCAGGGGGTGAGCAACAGCGCGTTGCAATAGCCCGTGCGCTGATCAACTCGCCGAAAGTACTTTTTGCCGATGAGCCATCTGGAAATCTTGATTCTCAGACTAAAGAGGAGATCCACAATCTGTTTTTTGAGCTGCGCGATGAGTTTGGTATTACGGTGATTGTGGTGACGCACGATGAGAAATTGGCAGCAATGGCCGATAGGCAGATTGTAATGTGTGATGGTGTAATTATCTAGATATGAGTGATTTATTATTTGAAGATACGCGCGAATTGCTCGACTCGTTGCATGAGCGATTCAACCGTGAGGAGTTTATAGAGCACGATCCAATATCTATTCCGCATCGTTTTAGCGCTGTGGAGGATATTGAAATTGCAGGTTTATTTGCCTCTACAATTGCTTGGGGAAATAGAAAGGCGATTGTGAAGAGTGCGGGCAGAATGATGGAGTATATGGATAATGCTCCATATGACTTTGTTTGCAATGCAACGGATAAAGATCTGCAGACTTTGCAGAGCTATGTGCATCGCACATTCAACGGTTCAGATTTAACCGATTTTGTCGTTGCAATTCGCTCAATATGTGATGAATATGATTCTATAGGTAAACTTATGGTTCAGCTATATAGCGACTCTAAATCAGTGCCCAGTTTATTGTCAAATTTCCGTGCAAGATTTTTATTATCAAGCCATAATCCTCATTGCGAGAAGCATATTTCGTCAATCGACAAGGGGGCTGCATGTAAGCGCCTAAATATGTATCTTCGATGGATGGTGCGTCGCGATAACAATGGTGTAGATTTCGGAATTTGGGATGAGATTCCAATGTCGGCTTTGTATCTTCCGCTCGATGTTCATTCGGGCAATGTTGCTCGGGCATTGGGTTTGCTAGAACGAAAACAGAGTGACTGGAAGGCTGTTGACCAAGTGACGCGCGCGCTTAGAGAGTTTGATGCTGACGATCCTGTGAAGTATGACTTTGCTCTTTTTGGTGCTGGTATTGAGGGAGTTATCAAGCCTATTCTAAAGTAGTAGATCATGTTCATATTCAAGAGATTTACAATACATCAGGATAAAACGCCAATGAAAGTTGGTACCGACGGTGTATTGATTGGCGCGTGGTCGCAGATTCTGGCAAGCGATAAGAGAATGCTTGATATAGGTAGTGGTACTGGGCTTATTGCGCTCATGTTGGCTCAAAGATCAAATGCAAGGGTTGATGCTGTTGAAATAGACAAGGATAGTGCTGAGCAAGCGGCTCAGAATATCGCTAATTCAGAATGGGCGTATCGTGTTAATCTTCATAATGTTAATATATCTGACTTTAATAATAACTTTAAGTATGATTTAATTGTTACCAACCCTCCTTTTTTCTCGGATTCTCTGCTGCCGCCAGATAAGGGTAGGAGCATTGCAAGGCATACGACATCGCTCTCTTTTACAAGCCTAGGCATGGCTGTAGTCCGCCAGCTATCGCCGACGGGTCGTTTTACCTTAATTCTGCCAAGCGCCGAATCAGAGAGGTTCGAAAAAGAGGTGGCGGGAAAGTTGCATTTATGGCGCCGATGTTATGTTAATAGCCGTGTAGGTTCTGATACTAAGAGAGTTATGAGCGAATACCGATTGTTAGAGAGTGATAATATTATTTATGAGAACTTAGCGATCAGAGAGGCTGATTCAAACGAATATACTGCTGATTATAAAACTTTAACAGCAGATTTTTACCTTAAATTTTGACACTATAATATTTTTATGTATATTTACACACCTAAAATTTTATAATTATGAATAAATTTATTGCTACATTTTTACTCTCTATACTGTCGATAAGCGCTGTAGCACAGGGCTACAATATTGCTAGAATTGGATTAATTAAAGAGGATGGTGATTTTGTATTATCATACCCAACAACAACAATTGTAGTTGAACTATTGGTTGAGAAGGAGGCTGTAACTCCCGGTGTATATGCACGTTATGCGCAGAAATATTTAGGGCTAAGGGCTCCTCTTGTTGCACAAACTTCATATACAATTTCCGATGCATCAATCGCTCTTGCTCAGGACACTTACGCTGCTTCATTGTCTGCTGTACAACCTAGCGTAGAGTATTCGAAGTTGCCTGCGGATCAATATAGCTCTGTAATTTTGCCAGCTGATGACGCTGCTCGTGATGCAGCTTCAGCAATTTTTACAATTCGTCGTCAGCGTCGCGATATTGTTAATGGTGAAGCTGGCGAGGGCTACTTTGGTGCGGGTTTGAGCGAGGCGATTGCATCTTTAGATAAAATGGAGCAGGAGTATTTAGAGCTATTTTTAGGCAGCCGTACAATTACTCAATCTGTTGAGAGATACGTATTTACCCCTCAAGCGGATGCTATGCGACATGTCATATCGCGTTTTGATAGTAAGAGTGGAATACTTCCGGCAAATGATTTGAGTGGGCAGCCCATTTATCTGCAATTTAATGTTCAAGAGTTTCCTGATACTACAGCTATTGAGGTTAACCCTACGGCTAAATCGAAAGGTTCTTCTCCGGTCACTTTTAGAATTGCTGCTCCCACTCAGTGTGTGCTATATAATGATTCTCAAGCAATTGCATCAACCGTGCTTCTAATTTTTGAGCTTGGTAAAGATGTAAATATCGAGACTGCAAATTAATAACAATGGGTTTTACACTGCGTTTATCGCACCTTTTGGGCGAGTGTCGTCGTCAAATGAATGGTGCTGTGGCGGGTTCAATGCGCTACTATGGAGCAGATTACGGATTAAATTATGGAGTGAGTCTTCCAACCGTGCGCTCTTTGGCAGCCTCTGAAGGAAAAGATCACCTCTATGCAAAGTATCTCTTTGAACAACAAGTGCGTGAAATAAGATTAGCGTCACTTCATATTGCGCAAGCGCAAGAGATTACAACTATATCTGAACTCGATTTCTGGGCTCGAGGAATTATTAACTCCGAGGTTGCCGAGGAGGCAGCTTTTGTGCTGTTTCAGCATGTGCCTATTGTTGTCCAATGGGCAGAATCCGAAAATGACTTGTTGCTTTATACAGCATTGTTGTCAATCTCAAAGAGTAATTTACTTGAGATAGGCGACGTTAAGTCGTTAATATATAAGGTGATAAATAAAAACATCTCAATTATAACTAGCGCAATAGTAACCTTGCTCGAGAGCTATTATCGAAGTGATGAGAATCGCCCGATTATCGAGGAGATTATCCTAGAATTACCACAGTCACCTGCATCAAAGATTGTAAAAGAGGAGATGGCTTGGCGCATGGAGTGTCAATAAAATAGATATTGCTAGGATTGAGTTTGAAAACTTATCCTAGCAATATTTCACCATAGTGGTGATCGAGATTTAGAGCAACTTCTCAATCTTTGCCTTAAATGCATCTTTTGATGCAGCGCCGACTTGCTTATCGACTACTTGACCACCCTTAAGGAAGATCACCGTTGGGATGTTACGAACGCCATACTTTGCTACGATATCGTCGTTATCCTCGACATCGCATTTGCCGATTGCAACCGAGCCTTCGAACTCAGCGGCTAACTCCTCGATGATTGGAGCGATTGTGCGACAAGGGCCACACCACTCTGCCCAGAAATCAATTACTACTGGCTTATCACCTGCGATAAGCTCCTCAAAATTCTCTTTTGTGATTATTAATGCCATGATTGTTTTTGTTTTATGAAATTTTATATTCTATATTATTACTCTCCAATTTTCCAATGAATTCCTTGGTAATGGTTAAAGTGATATCTCGAGATATCATCTCGATTGTCACACCGCTCTGCCTGTCATACACCCTAAAACGCAGCGCCGTTGTACCCTTCACTTGACCTTTCTGACGCTTGGTTAACTCCTCGATCATCACCATTAATTTGTCGTTTATGCTGCGAATCTCAACGTCGATGGTTATATTTTTGATCATCTTGTCGCGATACTCCGACAATTGAACCATCGACTTTACGTTAAAGTTAAGCATGTTTTCGTTGTAGCGACGCGCCTCAACACGTCCCTTGACCAATAGGAAATAATCTTTGTAAAGGTATTTTCTGAAGTTCTCATAATCCTTACCAAAGAGCATAAATTCGTGCGACCCTTCGTAATCTTCAAGTGTGAACTTGCCAAAGGGCTTACCGGTTTTAGAGGTCATATGCTGCTCGGCAATAACCATTCCAGCGATGGCTACATCTTTATCGCGAAAATCCTCAAGGTTCGATAACTCAGATACTTGCGCATTGCAGAAAGTATCGATCACCACACTATATTCATCCAAAGGGTGAGCCGAAAGGAAGAGTCCAATTACCTCGCGTTCGCGCTTTAGTGTCTCCAATTGGTTCCACTCCTCGGCAATGGGAGCTTGTGGCATTTCGATATCGACCACACCACCATCTCCGCCAAAAAGACTCTGCTGAGCATTCTGCTGTTCATGCTGGCAGCGCTGACCATAGCGAATCAACATCTCGACAAATGTTAGATTTCCCGAGGCAATCTCGAAAAATTTGCTGCGGTGGAACGTCGAAATCTCATCTAATCCTCCCGCCAAAGCGATATTTTCGATCGACTTTCTATTTACTGCCGAGTAGTTCAGGCGCTTGAACAGATCGTAAATATCAAGGAATCGACCATTCTTCTCGCGCTCCTCGATAATCGAGCGTACGGCAGCCTCGCCAACACCTTTGATTGCCACCAATCCAAAGCGTACATCGCCATTTGCATTTGCGGCAAAACGTTCCATTGACTCGTTGATATCAGGCACCAACACCTTGATTTTCATACGTGTACACTCGTTCATGTAGACGCTCAAAGTTTTGATGTCGCTTAAGTTTCGGCTGAGCAATGCCGCCATATATTCGGAAGGGTAGTTGGCCTTAAGGAATGCTGTTTGGTAGGCAATCCACGAGTAACATGTCGCGTGCGATTTATTAAAGGCATATGAAGCGAACTTCTCCCAGTCGGCCCAGATCTTCTCCAAAACCTTTGGCTGGTGGCCATTGCTCTCTCCTCCTTTAATAAATTGCGGTTTCAACTCATCGAGCTTATCTTTGAGTTTCTTTCCCATCGCCTTGCGCAAAGAGTCGGAC
This sequence comes from Rikenellaceae bacterium, assembly GCA_044433805.1. GTDB lineage: Bacteria > Bacteroidota > Bacteroidia > Bacteroidales > Rikenellaceae > Alistipes. The sequence goes on along the minus strand of JAWXTD010000004.1, from coordinate 2,906 downwards.
TCTCCACGTGTAAAGTTGGCCAAAAGACGCGAAAGCAACATGACTTGCTCCTGGTATACGGTGATTCCATATGTATCCTTCAGGTAGGTTTCCATGATTGGAATGTCGTATTCGATAGGCTTACGGCCATGTTTTCGATCGACGAATTCAGGGATATAATCCATCGGTCCGGGACGATACAAGGCATTCATCGCAATTAGATCCTCGAAGGTCGAGGGCTGCAAATCGCGAAGATATTTCTGCATGCCGGCAGACTCAAATTGGAATGTTCCAACGGTGCGACCGGCACTATATAGGTCGTATGTGTTTGCATCGTCAATTGGAATATTGTCGATGTCGATTACCTTATTTTGTCGCTGCTTGATGTTGGCCAAGGCATCTTTGATGATCGAGAGGGTTTTAAGCCCCAGGAAATCCATCTTTATGAGTCCCGTATCTTCGATCACCGAACCTTCGTATTGGGTTACGAGCATCTTCTCGCCTGTCTCCTTATCGTCGGCTGTGCTCACAGGAACCCAATCGGTGATGTTATCGCGACAGATGATTGTACCACAAGCATGCACTCCCGTGTTGCGCACATTTCCCTCCAGCATCTTGGCATAACGTATTGTGTCGCTGAGCGTTGCATTATCGGAAGTCTCGGCATCTTTGAGCTCGGGGATTGCCGCTATTGCATTTGGCAGATTCATCTTCTTGTCGCCTGGCAGGCGGTCGGGGATAAGTTTGCACAACCTGTCGGACTCCTGAAGCGGAAGCTTTTGAACGCGTGCCACATCCTTAATCGAGCTCTTTGTGGCCATCGTTCCATAGGTGATGATATGCGCAACCTTCTCTTTACCATACTTTTGAGTCACCCAATTTAAGACCCTTCCACGACCATCATCATCGAAGTCGACGTCGATATCGGGAAGTGAAATACGATCGGGATTCAAGAAACGCTCAAAAAGTAGATCATATTTAATTGGGTCGATCATAGTGATACCCAAGCAATAAGCCGCAGCAGATCCTGCCGCAGATCCACGTCCGGGACCTACCGATACGTCAAGTTGCTCGCGCGCTGCACGGATAAAGTCCTGAACGATAAGGAAGTAGCCAGGGAAACCCATGGTCTTCATGATGTGTAACTCAAAGGTCAAACGCTCTTTAACCTCGTCGGATAGGGGCATTGGATATTTTTTCTCGGCTCCCTCGAAGGTGATTTTTGCTAGATAATCGGCTTCGAGCTTTATGCGATAGAGTTTGTCTATACCTCCGATGCTTTTGATCTTTCTTTCGGCTGCCTCTTCTGAAAGTACAACATTTCCCAACTCGTCGCGCGAGAACTCCTCGAAGAGGTCTTGGTCTGTGAACTTAGCTCGATAGCTCTCTTCGGTTCCGAACTCCTCGGGAATCTCGAAGGTTGGCATAATCGGAGGGTTGTCGATCGAATATTGCTCAATTTTGTCGCATACCTCCAGTGTATTTTCTAGCGCCTCGGGGATATCTTTAAATAGGTCTGACATCTCGCGACGACTCTTCAGCCACTCCTGCTTTGAGTAGAGCATGCGCTTAGGATCGTCCAAATCGCGACTAGTGCTAAGGCAGATCAATCGATCGTGAGCCTCGGCATTATCCTCGTCGACAAAGTGAACGTCGTTGGAGCAGATAAGCTTGATATTATTTTTGTGAGCCAAATCAATAAGTACCTCATTGACCTTTTGTTGCATTGGGTATACCTCGTGGTTGGCACGCTCGACTGTGGCAATATGGCGCTGCAACTCAACGTAGTAATCTTCTCCGAAAAGCTCTTTGTGCCACAACATCGCCTCCTGGGCGCTATCCACTGTATCTTTCAAGATCTTTTGAGGCACCTCGCCTCCGATACATGCCGAGCAACAGATAAGGTCCTTGTGATATTTTTGCAGCTCTTTGTGGTCGGTTCGTGGGCGCGAATAGAAACCATCGGTCCAGCCTTTAGATACTATTTTAATAAGGTTGTGGTAGCCATTTAAATTTTTTGCAAGTAGGATAAGGTGATATCCACTCTGGTCGCCTTTTTGCTCTTTTATGTGCAGTCCTCGACGAGCAACATATACCTCACAACCGATGATGGCCTTGAAGCGTAGTTTCTCCTCTAAAAGATATATCTGCTCATTATTTTTCTCTATAGATATTTTGGGGTCTTCGCCCTCGATGACTTCGGTGCCAGCCTCAAAAGCTACATTTTGCTTCTTAAGCTTTGCCGCTTCGCCCTTCCAGCCCTTTTTCTTTTTGCCCAAGGTGTTGAGAAACTCCTTGACACCAAACATCACTCCGTGATCGGTGATGGCAATACCGGGCATTCCATCGGCAATAGCTTTGTCGATTAATTTCCCTATATTTGCCTGACCATCAAGGATTGAGTATTGGGTATGTACGTGAAGGTGGACGAAATTTTGCATCTTATCTTTTAAATTTGACAACAAATATACAAACTTTTTCTCTTTCTACCTACTCTTTTTTGGTTGCAAATTTGCAATATAGTTTTCGAATGGTTATATTTGCCTATAACACTTAAAAGAGAACGATTATGAGCGAGATTAAATATGATGCTGCGGCAGACGAATTGATAGTTTTCAAAGAGTTTAGCTCGATTAATGAGGCTGAAGTGATGAAATCGGCACTAGAGAGCGTTGGAATCGCATCGATGATCAATAATGAGTATATGTCGGCATTCTATCCGATAGGTGTTATATATCCTCAAATCATGATTCGACGCTCTGATTTCGAGAAAGCTAAAGCATTAATTAAAGAGTAAATAGATTTATTTTATAGGATTAGGCGCATAGAGCGCACTTGTTAAATGTGCTTATATAGCCGAATAGGCTCATTTCTAACCATTCTATTTATAAGCAAATCAAATATTGTGTCCATATTATTGCGTCTAT
>JAWXTD010000003.1:0-72187 GCA_044433805.1 Rikenellaceae bacterium | reverse complement strand
CAACTCACTCACGTCTAAAATCTTAGAGCTATAGCTCTAAGCCTAATATCGCAACATTAGCTGCACCCCCGGGGGTGCTATCCCCGGCCGCCGGAGGCAGTAAAAGAGTAAGTTTTTTCATACGTTTGCCCTGAACAGCATTCATCCACAATTTGATATCTCGCAATAAAACGCTACCTTTGTGCGATTAAAATGGCGGCCAGTTTAGAAATGGCGGTCAATAACTACTGAAAAATATTAAATGACATTCAACGACTTAAACCTGATCGAGCCAATTAGCAGAGCGCTCGCAGAGACAGGATATACAACACCGACGCCCATTCAAGCTCAAGCAATTCCGCATCTTTTAGAGGGGCACGACCTCTTGGGCTGTGCACAAACAGGAACTGGCAAGACTGCTGCATTCTCGATTCCAATCATTCAACATATCTACGAGCGACGCCACTCATCGCCCCGCGGCATCAAGGCGCTGATCTTGACCCCCACGCGCGAGCTAGCCATACAGATCAACGAGAGCTTTGCGACCTATGGCAAGCACACCGGACTGCGCCACACGGTGATCTTTGGTGGTGTTGGGCAAACACCTCAGGTGGAGGCAATTAAGGCGGGCATTGATGTACTTGTGGCTACTCCCGGGCGCCTGATCGACCTTGTGGGGCAGCGCCATATTAACCTCTCGCGCCTAGAGTTTTTTGTGCTCGACGAGGCAGATCACATGCTCGACATGGGATTCATTCACGATATTCGTCGCATCTTGCCGATGCTCCCCTCGCGCCGCCAGAGTCTATTTTTCTCGGCTACGATGCCCAAGGAGATTGAGCGATTGGCAAATTCGATCCTCACAAATCCGCGCAAGGTGGAGGTGACACCACCCTCGTCGACCGTCGAGAAGATCGAGCAATTTTTGTACTACGTCGAGAAGAAGAATGAGCTGCTTGTCGAGCTACTGCAGAACCCCGAGATGGAGTCCGTATTGGTCTTCACACGCACAAAGTATGGAGCCGACAAGGTGGCAAAAATATTGAATCGCGCGGGAATAACCGCCGAGGCGATACATGGAAACAAGAGCCAGAATAATAGGCAGCGCACACTCTCGAACTTCAAGGAGCGAAAGACTAGGGTGCTGATTGCCACAGATATAGCCTCGCGCGGAATCGACGTCGACGACCTTACACACGTAGTTAACTTCGAGCTCCCCAACGTCCCCGAGACATACGTGCACCGCATAGGTCGCACAGGGCGTGCCGGGCGTCAAGGTGTAGCATACTCATTCTGCAAAGAGGAGGAGCAACCACTACTGCGCGACATCGAGAAGCTAATCGGCAAGCGCATAACCAGAGTGGGCGAGGCGCCATTTGCCGTTGTCTCATCGCCCATAAAGAGCACAGAGAAGGCTGCCGAAAAGGGCTCCGATAGGCGTAAGCCTCAGCAGCGCAATGGCCGACAAAGCACCAATCGACGTCGCAAGGATAGCAGGTATCGTTGAACGTACACTCTCTTACTGCCTCCGGCGGGCGGGGATAGCACCCCCGCGGGTGCGTGCTTATCTTGCGCTATTGGGCTAAAAACTTTGCAGTTTTTAGATTTTGCAATGCAATATCTTGCCACAAATAAATTTGCGCAAGATATTACATTGCAAAATTTGTTAAATGCCTTTGGCATTTAAACCCAATATCGAGGTTACATGCTCATGTATAGGTTGATAAGGTTTTGCCCTCGGTGATTTACTCATGGCAACCGGAGGTTGACATAGATAAATAATAATGGATATGGTGTTGAAAGTTCACTTTCAGAACACCATATCCATTATTATTTATCGTACAAGCGAAGCGCAGAGCAAATCATCGCTAAACAAAGTCCAAAACGTAAGTTTTTGGATCCAAGCTTAGCTTGGTGCCCGCGCGGCATGAGCGCGATAAGCTAGTTTTTAACGCGCTTACCCCTATGCCTGCAAGCAACTTAGACAGTCATGATTTCGACCTCTTTCTTCTCGATCGATACATCAACCATCTTGCTATATTTCTCCAAAATCTTTTGGCAGCGGCTCTCGCCATCCTTCGACTCATCTTCGGGCATACCCTCTTTTTGAGCCTTCTTGAACGCCTCAACAGCATCGCGACGAGCATTGCGGAAGCTGATGCGAGCTGTCTCGCCCTCACCACGCACCTGTTTTACTAGCTCCTTACGACGCTCCTCGGTTACGGGAGGCAACGAAAGGCGGATCTGCTCGCCATTGTTCGATGGCGTAAGGCCGATGTTTGAGTCGATGATTGCCTTCTCTACCGGGCGGATCATATTCTTATCCCAAGGTTGGATGATAATTGTTTTAGCATCTGGTACTGTGACACTTGCAACGCCTGAGACTGGGGTTTGAGAACCATAGTAATCAACAAAAACATTGTTGAGAACATTGGTCGAAGCCTTGCCAGCACGGATGTTTAGTAGCTCCTCCTCGAAGTGGTCGAAGGTTTTCTGAATGCGTGCTGATAAGTCGTTAAGAATTGTATTGGTATCCATAATTATATTTTTTTTGATTTATCTTGAATTAAGTGTCATGTCGATCTTTTGAAGTAGTGCGTCGAACTCCTCGGGCTCGTAGCCAACTGTTGCCTCGACAACCACGCCAAAGCGGTTAATTAGGTAGTTGCGTGGGATATACTCCTTAGCAAAGAGCTTGAAGATCGATTGATCGGCATCTAGGCCAACAGGGAATGTATAGCCATTCTCCGCAAGGAAATCGACCACCTTTTGGCGCTCTTCGCCACGCGAAATTGGTAAAAAGATAAAGTCGCGATCGGCGTATCGTTCGACAATATCGCTCTGCACTCGTTTGAGCTCCTCGCGGCAAGGAGGGCACCACGTAGCCCAGAAGTTCACCAAAACCACCTTGCCACGGAGCATCTCGGGGGTGATAGTCTCACCCGAGGTCATCTCCAAAGTGAAGGCGGGAGCATCGTCGTCGACATTGATTATATTGCTCTGTGCAACCTTGTCATCAACCTCGTCATCAACTTTCTCTTCGCTCTGTTGAGCTGCTTGTGGCCCATCCTCGACAGAGGTTGGCAACAACAATATCGCACCTGCTACAATCACTAGCAGCACTAGTAGCAGAATCAATTTGCCATTTCCTTTTTTCATCTTCTCGTTTTTTAATTTGTTACTAATGTTCCAATATTTTCACCCTCGACGATTCGCTCCAGGTTGCCCGGTGAGTCCATGTCGAAGACTATGATATTCAAGTTATTCTCGCGACAGAGGGTGAATGCCGTAAGATCCATAATCTTGAGCTTGCGATCGTAGATCTCCTCGAAGGTTATCTTGTCGAACTTCACGGCCGTAGGCTCTTTTTCGGGATCGGCCGAGTATACTCCATCCACGCGAGTGCCTTTGAACATCACCTGGGCCTCGATCTCGATTCCACGAAGTGCCGAGGCTGTATCGGTCGAGAAGTAGGGGTTCGAGGTTCCTCCACCAATGATCACCACGTAGCCCGCCTGCATATACTCGATTGCCTTAGCTTTGGAGTAGTATTCACCAATTGGCTCCATGCGTATCGATGTGAGCACCTTGCACTTAACGTCGTTCGACTCGAGTGCCGATTGCAGTGCCAAGGAGTTGATTATTGTTGCCAACATACCCATCTGGTCGCCCTTTACCCTATCGAAACCACGCTTCGAGCCACTCAACCCACGAAATATATTTCCTCCGCCAATAACAATTCCGATCTGCAAGCCAGTTGCTGCGATTGATTTAATTTGCTCGGCATACGATTGAAGCATGTCGGTCGAGAGGCCATATTTTTGGCTGCCCTGTAGTGATTCTCCGCTGAGTTTGAGTAGTATTCTGCTGTACTTCATGAGGTGATTATGTTGCATTAATTTGTTTTATGATGGCGAAGATAGCGATTTTTTTGCAGAAATATCGCACATTTTTCATATATTTGTGCGGAAAAATGTTAATATGCAGCATAAGTTACTAAATTCTATAAATTCGCCTGCTGATTTAAAGCAATTAACTCATAAAGAGCTAGCACTTTATGCCGATGAATTGCGCCATTATATCATCGAGCAATGTGCGGTAAATCCCGGACATGTTGCCTCGGGATTGGGCGTTGTAGAGTTGACCGTAGCGTTGCATTATGTCTACAACACTCCCGACGATAAATTGGTGTGGGATGTGGGACACCAAACATACCCTCACAAAATTATCACAGGTAGGCGCGATGCGTTCCCCTCGAAGCGCATGCAAGGGGGAATCAGCGGTTTTCCGCGCATGTGCGAGAGCGAGTACGACTCCTTTGGAGCGGGCCACGCTTCGGTCTCGATTTCGGCAGCCTTTGGAATGGCTAAGGCAGCAGAGTTGCAGGGCCAGGAGCGATCTGTGGTGGCGATTATTGGCGATGGCTCGATGACTGGAGGCCTTGCCTTTGAGGGACTTAACAACGCCGGAGCTAGCGAAAAGAGTAATCTGCTGGTGATCCTCAACGACAACGATATGGCCATAGATCAGGCCACCGGAGCCTTGAAAGGATACCTGCTTCGCATAGCTACATCGCGCAAATATAACCGCTTTAAGCAGTGGCTATGGCAGCTGCTTTCGCACACACCTCGACTGCTCAGATTGCTACAGATCTCCGGCTCGGCCGTAAAGCAGGGTCTGCTGCGAAATAGCAACCTCTTCGAGTCGCTTAACTTCCGATATTTTGGCCCTGTCGATGGACACGACATCCATAAACTCATTCGCGTATTGGGTGCACTCAAGTCGATCGAAGGCCCTAAGCTTCTGCATATCCGCACGGTGAAGGGCAAGGGCTATACCCCTGCCGAGTGCGATATGCGCAGTTGGCACGCTCCGGGGCAATACAACCCCTCGACTGGCGAACGTATAGCCTCGCCTGCAACCGATAGGCTCCAAGATGTTTTCGGCCAAACGTTGGTTGATTTGGCGCAGCTCGATGAGCGTGTAATTGGAATCACTCCGGCAATGTTGTCGGGCTGTTCGATGGATCTTCTGCAGAGGCAGATGCCCAATCGCTGCTTCGATGTGGGAATTGCCGAGGGACACGCTGTGACATTCTCTGCAGGCATGGCTGCGGCGGGATTACGCCCCTTCTGCAACCTCTACTCTACCTTTATGCAACGCGCCTACGACAATATAATTCACGATGTTGCACTGCAAAAGCTGCCTGTGGTAATATGCCTGGATCGCGGAGGAGTAGTGGGTGAAGATGGCGCAACGCACCACGGTTTCTTCGACCTTGCTGCGCTATCGTCGGTACCAAATTTGATTGTTGCAGCACCACGAAATGAGAGCGAGCTGCGCAATTTGATGTACACAGCCCTAAAGAGCGACTCGCCATTTGTTATCAGATACCCTCGAGGCACAGGCGAAGGCGCCGCGTGGCGCAACGAAGAGCTGCGCGAGCTGGCCATTGGAGTGGGCGAAAAATTGCGCGATGGCAGCAAAGTCGCAGTGCTCAGCATCGGCACCACAGCAAAATTGGTTAGCAAGGCTTTAGAGAACTATCCACATGCTGCGGCTGTAGCTCACTACGACGTGCGTTATGCCAAACCATTGGACCACAACATGTTGAGCGAGATAGCCGAGAGGTTCGACGCCGTTATCACCATCGAAGATGGCGTCGTTAGTGGGGGTGTTGGAGAGTCGATAAATGCATTTTTCGCATCAAAGGGAGCCTCGCCACGCATCAAGACACTCGGCATCCCCGACCACTTTGTGGAGCATGCCTCGCAAGCGGAATTATATGCCGAATGTGGCTACGACCCCGACTCAATTTGCTCGGCAATCGATAATTTTTTAGCTTAAAAGCTATTTTCTGGTTTATTTTATGTAAGTTTGTAGAGTGTGCACCAGTGCACACGCGGGTAAAACTTAACTCAAGGGTTTTTATGTTTAGGTGGTTTTCGATAATATGTGCGATATTTTTTATATCGATTCTGGACTCTGCAGCGCAAGTTCAGAATATATCGTACCATACCCTGACCCCGAGCAATGGCCTATCACACATCACCGTAAATGCCATATACCAAGATCATAACCATGCAATTTGGATGGCCACGCGCGACGGGTTGAACTGCTACGATGGCACCTCGGTCAAGATCTTCCGACAGGATAAAGACAACCCCAACTCACTGCTTTCGAACAATGTGAATAGGATTGTTGGCGACGCTGAAGGGCATCTATACATTATGTGTAACGATGGAGTCTCGTCGTTTGACCTCGAAAGAGAGACCTTCACCACACTTATCGAGGATCAAGTATCGGCAATATGCTACAACGATGGACTATATATCGCCATCGAGAACAGCATCGAGAGGTGGGACAGTGAGCAAAATCGCTTTGTAAAATACTATTCCCTGCCCGACAACAGCCTAGTTATAAGATCGTTACTAATCGATTCCAGCGGTCGTATTTGGATCGGCACACAAGACAAGGGGCTCTATACCATCGAAAAAGCTGGCGAGCTTGTGCAAAGAGTCGACGATGCCAATATTTCGCAAATCAAGGAGGATAGCCACGGCAATGTCTGGTTTGGATCGTGGAGCAATGGGCTATTTAAGTTTGATAATATCAGCAAGCAGCTCCATAATTTTGTGTACGATCCTTTGGATGAAGGATCAATCCCAACCAACTTTATTCGCGACATAACCGAAGATCATCTGGGCAATATATGGCTTGCCACCGACCAAGGTTTATGCTGCTACATCACTGCCGACAAGGATAAGGCAGGGGAGTTTGAGGGCTACCAAAGCAACGAGAGCACCGCATCAATTTGGACAATAATCACCGATTACCAAGGCAATATATGGTTTGGAACCGACTTTGGAGGCGCCAGCTGGTTCAACCCTGAATATACGGTATATGTGCGTTACAACATGGTCAACTACTACACATCGACAGTTGAGCACGCTATCATTGGCAAGATCATCGAAGATGACAACGACGATCTGTGGATATGTGCCGAGGGTGGAGGAATATATATCTACAACCGAAAAAATGGCGAGTTCCGCCAATTGCTAGAGTCTAATGGCAAGCAGATAATTAGCGACAATATCAAGGCTATATATCACGATCGCGAGCGCGGTGTAATGTGGCTAGGTTCTTGGAACCAAGGCCTTTATCGCTACCACATAGCTTCGGGAAGTGTGAAGAACTACCGTTACGACCCTTCGTATCGGTGGTCACTCTCTTCGAACATCATCCTCGAGATAGTGCCCTACCAAGATAAACTTATCTTGGGAACCTACAAGAGTGGCGTTGCAATGTTCGACCCCGAAAGTGAGCAGTGTGAACGGCTCTTTATCGACTCGCCACTGGGTCGCAAGATCAATACTGCGGCGAACTTGCTACTCGACAGCAACAATACTCTTTGGATCGGAGCCGAGGGGTATGGCGCTTTCTGCTACGACTTCAGCCGCGAGCTGCTGACAAACTATCGCCATAACAAAAACCAGAAGGGCAGCATCAGCAGCAACAATATTTCGTCAATAATTGAGGATTCGAGCGGCACAATTTGGATCGGCCACGAAGGTGCAGGTATCGATCGTTACACGGCTCAAAGTGACCTGTTCGAGAACTTCGACAGCGAGTCGTCGGGGATTGTGGGCAACAGAATTTACCAAATCTGCGACAACCTCGACAACACCCTTTCGATCTCTACGGGCGAGGGTCTATCGATCTTCAACTGCGAAACACTCGAGAGCAGAAACTACTCTAACAAGATGGGTTACAATGTGTTATCGCCCAATGAGAATGCTATGTGCCGCACGCGCGACAATATGCTATTTATCGGTGGCGTCGATGGCCTCATATCGTTCGATGCCAATAAATTCATCACCATTCCCAAGCGCGAATATAGCATAAAATTGAGTTCGCTGTATGTAAATCAGCAGCAGGTGCAGGTGGGCGACCAGAGCGAAATATTATCCAAAATTCTGGTCAACAGCCCCTCGATTAAGCTACCAAGCTCGACCAACTCATTTAGCATCAACTTCGCTACAACCAACTACATACCCGAAATCGACGAGCCGGTGCTATTCAAGCTCGAAGGCTTCGACAAAGAGTGGGTCGAGGCGCGCGGAAATGTGATCAGATATACCAATATCTCGCCGGGAAACTACACTCTTCAGCTCAAGGCAGCATCCGATAGTGAGTATATCTCGCCCGCTTCGCTCGATATTATGATACGCTCAATTTGGTACAATACGGCTTGGGCGTGGTTGGTCTATATGATAATTGTCACAGCATTGGTCAATTACCTCCTATCGCTCTACCAACAACGGCTAAAGCTCTCAGCACAAGTTAAATACGAGCAGGAGCGAATACTAGAAGTGGAGCGTCAAAACCAATCGAAACTCCAATTATTCACCAATATTTCGCACGAATTCCGAACTCCGCTATCGGTGATTATCGGACAAATCGAGCAGCTACTAAACTCAAAGCAGATCAGCGGCACACCTCGCAGCAAGGTGATGAGCATCTACAAAAGTTCCAGCGAGCTCAACTCGCTCATTGGCGAGCTGCTCGACTTCCGCAAACACGAAAAGGGGATGCTCAAGCTTAAGATCAGCAAGGCGAATTTATCGGAGCTGCTGCGCGAGATTCACGATATATACAACGATTACATATCTTCGCGAGGTATTGAATTCAGGCTCTTTATGCCCGACGACGCAGTTTGGATCTCGTGCGACGCAGCACAACTACGCAAGGTTATCAACAACCTGATTTCCAACGCAATAAAGTATACGCGGCGAGGCGACACAATCACCCTTTCACTTTCGATCATGGGCGAAAACGCAATAATAAAGGTCGAGGATAGCGGTGCTGGTATAGCCCCACACGACCTGCAGCACATCTTCGACAGGTTCTACCAGAGCGATAGCAACCCCAAAATATCGATGGGCGGAACGGGCATTGGCCTAGCGTTTGCCAAGGCAATTATCGATCTGCATGGTGGCAATATCGAGGTGAGCAGCTTCGTGGGCGAGGGGTGTACATTTGCGGTTCTGCTCCCAACCTCACTCGAGAACACCACTGCCGATGACTCCACGGCGGAGATCCATTCAGAAATCAACGCCTTTGCACCAGTTGTCGAGGTGCCGGAGTTACTTTCGAGCGACGATAAAGCCTCGGAGCGATCGGTGAAGATACTACTTGTGGAGGATGATCCGCAGCTGCTCTCGATGCTAATCGACATATTCTCAGATCAATACAGCGTATCGACAGCCACCGACGGGGCCGAGGGAATTGAGAAAGCTCGAGAGATCCTCCCGCAGATAATCCTCAGCGACATCATGATGCCGATAACCTCCGGCATCGAGCTCTGCACAACGCTCAAGGGGGATGTTGCCACCAGCCATATTCCTATTGTGCTGCTCACGGCACGCAGCACCACCGAGCAAACTATCGAGGGACTCAACTGCGGAGCCGACGATTATATTGTCAAGCCATTCAATACAAACCTGCTACTCGCTCGCTGTAACAACCTGGTAAACAACAGAATACTACTCCAAGAGCGCTTCAACAAACAGCCCGAAGAGAATACAGTAAAGATGGCAACCAACGCTCTAGACCAGAAAATTTTGGAACGAGCGATGGCCATTATCGACAGCCATATCGACGATCCTACCTTCGACATCGCAAAATTCTCCAGCGAGATTGCAATGTCGCGCACCAACCTATTTAACAAAATCAAAGCCATCACAGGCCTCACACCCAACGACTTCATCATGACCGTGCGCCTAAAACGAGCAGCAACAATGCTTATTAGCAACCCCGAAATGAGCGTCACCGAGGTGGCCGAAAGCGTTGGTTTTAATGGTCATAGATACTTTAGCAAACGCTTCAAGGAGCGCTTTGGCGTAACCCCAATTGCTTATCGTCAAGGTAGTTAGCAGTTATTGTAAGAGAAATACACCCTCTTACTGCCTCCGGCGGGCGGGGATAGCACCCCCGCGGGTGCAGCTAGTATTGCGCTATTGGGCTAAAAACTTGCAGTTTTTAGATTTTGCGAGGTAATATCTTGCCACAAATAAATTTGCGCAAGATATTACCTCGCAAAATTTATTAAATGCCTTTCAGGCATTTAAACCCAATATCGAGGTTCACCTCACTGATTTGCAAATCAGTGCACTACAAAAGTCAAAAAACCTAGTTTTTGGGTCCGAGCTCGCTTGGTGCCGCGCGGCATGAGCGCATAGATAAGAGAAATTTTAACAGATTCTAAAACTCCACTGGGGAGCGCAATGTAAATTTGCGGCCGGTGATAGGGTGCTGCAAGGTGATCTGCTCGGCATGAAGCATCAGTCGAGTGGAGGGCAAGCCATAAAGGCGATCGCCAACAATTGGCATATTGAGACCCGAGGGATGTGCGCAATGCACCCTAAGTTGGTGAGTACGACCAGTTTGCGGATAGAGAGCAAGGCGACTCGCAGCACCCTCGCGCCCCAACAGAGAGTATGCCGTATAGGCAGGTTTGCCATGCTCGAAATCGACTCTCTGACGAGGCCTATCGAAGGGGTCGAGCACCAAAGGAAGATCGATAGTTCCGCTATCATTCTCAACAATTCCATCGACCAGAGCGATATATCTTTTTCGAATAGTGTGCGATGCAAATTGCTGCTGCAGAGAGGCTTGCACCTGTGCGCTCTTTGCGATTATCAACACTCCCGAGGTATCCATATCCAAGCGATGGACGATCAAATTATTGGGATTAACAGCGGGGTAACGCTGCTGGGCTATGCTCTGAACCGAGTGTTCGTGATTGAGCCCTCGCACCGAAGCTAATCCCGATGGCTTATTGAACGCCACCATGTGCTCATCTTCGTAAATGATTGATAGCTTGTCGATTATAGACTCATCTTGCGGTGGGGTTGCAGGCTTATCGATCTCGAGCCCTTGAAGCATATAGCTTAAAATTGGATGGCATTTCCCGCGACATGCCGGATAATAATTCATATGTCGACGCACCTGACCACGCGTCGATTCGCCCCACCAAAATTCGCCCATCGCAATGGGTTTGAGCGAGTTAACATATGCATAGTGAAGTAATTTTGGCGCTGCGCACTCGCCCGATCCTGCGGGAGGCGTCGTGCGATTATACTCCTCGAAGATCTGCAGAAGGCTCCGCCTCTGTCCCAAAGCATTGAGCGGCGCAAAGCGCGAGAAGGTTAAATTTTGGAGTGCCGCCGATCGATTTTGCCTTTCACTGGCGAGCTCCTTGCGCTTTGTAAGATATTGTTGCAGAAGCGTTTCGAGCGGTTGCAGCTGCTCGCGCATATTCAACGCTCGACGTCGCAACGCCCCTTTCTGTCTCTGGCTTTCGGCATTTAATTTTGCATGCTGATCCTCAGTGCAACCAGCGCTGCGCATCTCACGTCGCCGTGCCCTCGATGCTAGATACTCGGTGCGCATTAGCTCGACTGCAGCGCTCTCACGCTGCTTGATTTGATCGATTCTACCTTGCAGCTCTACTACCTCCTGGCTCTTGTCTATCGCCTTGATCTGGCGATTAATCTCTGAGATATTAGCCTCCTCGAGCGCAAAGAAACCATTAGCATCCAGCAGGTTAACTATCGGAGGTACAAAGTATGGATGCAGCGTCTGCTTGTCCAAATAGCCCGAAAAAGCGGCCAAAAAGCCCAACTCCCCTTGCCGATTTTCAACCACCAAAACTCCGAACATCTTGCCCTGATTGATCTCCGCATGCCACTGCTGCTGCTCGTCTATATAGCCACACAGCTGCTCGCGAGCCACCTCGATGAGCGGATGTGGCAGGTAATCAAAGGGGTTTGTAAAGCGTCGGGGCAGCTCCACGCCGCGTGTAAGTTGCTCATGCAGAGGGTGAAACATCGCAAAGGTAGGCTTCTACTTATTATTAAAAGAGTTCATCGTAAGTGCCACGCCAGCTGTCGAGAACGACAAAATCGCATCGCCAAAGAGCTTCAAGCGCTCAGGCAATGCTGCCAACTCGTCGGCATCCCACTCGCCAAGGACATAATCGATCTGGTGACCACGCACAAAGTCGCCACCCACGCCAAAACGGATGCGGGCATAGAGGTCACCACCAAGCAGCTCGGTGATATTCTTAAGGCCATTATGACCTCCGGCACTACCCTTGGAGCGCATGCGCAGAGTGCCAAATGGAAGGGCAATATCGTCGGAGATAACAAGCAGATTCTCCTGCGGAATCTTCTCTGCCTCAAGCCAATAGCGCACCGCTTTGCCCGAAAGGTTCATATATGTCGAGGGCTTAACGAGAGTGATAGTGCGTCCCTTGTGCTTTAGGGTCGCCACATCGCCATAACGGGCGGACTTAAAAGAGATGTTGGATGCCTCAGCTAAGGCATCCAACACTTTAAATCCTATATTGTGGCGGGTCTGTGCATACTCTGCACCGATATTTCCCAATCCTACAACCAGGTATTTCATAGAGTTATATTTTGTGGCCACAGGAGTCGCCCAGAGGTCGCCCCAGCAGCCTAATTAATCTATGCCTCAGCCTTTTGTGAACGAGAAGCACGAGTTACACGTACCGCACAAACTGCTGTTGTAGCTGGAGTTACAAACTTAACGTTCTCAACATCTAGGTCGCCAACGAAGATTGTTTTACCCAACTCAAGTGAAGTTACATCAACTACGATCTCATCTGGAAGGTTAGCCTCGAGTGCGCTAACAACGATCTTACGAGCTGAAAGAGCCAACTTACCACCGACCTTAACACCGGCAGCGTTACCTGTAAGAACCACAGGAACTGCGATAGATACTGGCTTGCCCTCTTGAACACGATAGAAATCGATGTGTAGGATCTGCTCGCGAACTGGGTGGAATTGAACGTCGCGCAATACCGCTTTCTCCTTCTTACCCTCGATATCTAGCTCGACGATGAATGAAGATGGAGTGTAGATAAGCTTCTTAACCTCCTTAGAATCAATAGCGAATGACACTACATCACCACCACCATACAATACACATGGGATTGCGCCCTGGCGACGAACCGCCTTAGTAGCCTTCTTACCATACTCTGTACGTGCTACCGCTGAAATTTGAATACTTTTCATTTTTTTACTTTTTATTGTTACCACCAGCGCCACTCAATTTTGGTCCTCATATAACGCCAAAACCCCATAAACGCCTGATTTGGTGGCAAAGATAACCATTTTTTTTGATTCTGCAAATAAAATTTTTCTCTCTTACTGCCTCCGGCGGCCGGAGATAGCACCTCGGGGATTTGCTCATGGCAACCGAAGGTTGACATAGATACATAATAAATAAATGAGACCGTTGAAAGTTTACTTTCAAAAGATCTCATTTATTTATTATGTATCGTAAAAGCGAAGCGATGAGCAAATCACCGCAACACTAGCTGCACCAGCGGGGGTGCTATCCCCGCCCGCCGGAGGCAGTAAGAGAGCAGTAAGAAAGCACCTAAAAAAATTAATACATATAATCATACATACTCTCGCTCTTGTCGTATTTCAGATCGGCAAGGGAGGATGCTTTGACGCCAATATTAAAGCTCCAGCTTTTGTAGTATCCCAGAGGGATCCACGAGAAGGACATCTGCCAGCAGTGCAGATCGCGGGTCATGGCTACCTGCGTGGCTGATATTTGATTATCTACGATATCGTAGCTACCACTAAAGGTGAGTCCCATTTTGCTGGTGAGGGTGGCCGAGCCATTGAAGCCGACCGTCTGGGTAATATTTGGGGTATAACCCGTGGTACCGTTGTTGGTGTAGGAGATGCTGTAGTTGACGCTGTAGTTGAAACCGAAGTTCCACGGCAGCGAGAAGTCGTAATAGGTGTTACTCATATACTCACGCCGCAGCGTAGGATCCATAACGCCGTAGGGGTCGTAGAAGGGGTTTTGGAACTCGGGGGGCACTTGGTTGATATCGTTGACCGCCCTACCGCCCGAGGTGCTGCTGCTCTGGGCCGACTTGAAGGTATATCCGAAGGACCATCCTGTCGATGTGAGTCGACCAGGGAAGAAGAGTTCGTCGTAGCGAATGCCTTCGGGTGAGACCTTATAGGGGTCGATTCCTAGGCTTAGGTTAATGCCGAAATTATTTGATATTGTGGTATTTAGGCGCACCGTGCTGAGCGTGAACTTCATTGAATCGGCAAGGAAGTTATACGATCCGCTAAGGCTAAGTTGGTCGATGAGCTTCACCTTCTTCACGCCCGATGTATCGCGCTTGGAGAGCACCTTCATCTCCAGACTCTGGCTCAGGCCGAAGGTCATTGCGAAGGTCTCGCCCGAGCCGGGGACGCCATATGAGTTGTTCGAGTAGGGTGAATAGACGGTGTAATTTCCCAGCGAGTCGCTCTGCACGGTTTTGTAGTAACCATATTTTTGGTCACTAAAGTCGGGTGCATACGAGAATCCGAAGCTTGGTGTTAAGGTGTGACGAACCGCCTGCACCTTACTAGTTTTCTTCTTGCTCTGGAAGGTTCCGTAGACTGTTGTCGAGGCACTTGCCGAGGCGCTATAGTTGTAGAGGCGGAAGAATCCGTAGTTTGGATCGAGGTAATCCACCTGGTTTGTCAAGGGGTTCCACTCGCGATTCTCCTCCTTGAAGTACCAGCGTTCGGTGTAGCTCAACGATGGCGAGACGTCGATATAGTCGAATAGTTTAAACGAGGCCGAAATAGGCAGCGAGTGCTGAATACCATTCTTCATATCCTTGAGTGTCTGGGTGGTGAAGAACTCATCCTCGGTTGTCGATACGGTGTTGGTCATCTTGGCCGAGTATGTTGCCGAGATCTTCTCGTACCACTTGTCGCTACCTATCGACTCACCGTATTTGAAGGGATAGAACTTCGAGACGCTGAACACCACCGTTGGCAGGGTTGCCGAGATGGCCTGTGTCTGCGAGTTCTGCGAAGTCGACATGCTTGCCGAGAGCGACATTCCTGTCCAGCTCTTCGAGTAGGAGATCGAGGAGTTGGTCTGCGTAGCCAAGATATCGCTCATCGATGTGGCCGAATATTTGGAGTATCCACTGGTCGAGAAGTTCACCGAAGCGGAGAATGTCGAACCGGGATTGGCCTTAGCATCTTGCGAGTGCGACCACGTCACCTTCACTGCATTTTGCTTCGAATAGTCGGTATCACCCGGTTCGTTAAGCACTGTGCTGTAGTATGATAGCGATGCACTACCAGAATATTTATAACGTCTAATATAGCGCGATGAACCCGATAGTTGCCACGAACCCAGCGAGTAGACACCTCCCAGAAGCGTGAGATCCATATAATCACCAAATGTGAAGTAGTAACCCATATCGCGCAGGTAGAAACCCTTGGTTCCATCCTCACCATAGGTTGGCATCAAGAGTCCCGATTGGGCATCGGTAGTGATTGGAAAGAAGGCCTCGGGGATCACCAGCGGGAAGAGTGGCACATCCTCGAGCACAATATATGCAGGGCCCGAAATCACCTTTTTGCCCGGTATCATCTTGGCACGCGTCATTGCCAAATAGAAGTGCGGGTGGTCGGTATTTTCGCATGTGGTGTATTTTCCTCCCAAGATATTGATCGCATTATCGGGCATCTTTTTCACTTGGCTACCAACCAGCCAGCCATCGCCCTCTTGGGTCGCAACACCCTGAATCTTAGCCTTTGACGACTTCAGGTTGTAGGTGATTGTATCCATCGTGAACGACGAACCACCATCGGTAAATACCGGCTTTACAACTGTGGCCTGACCATCGACCGTGTCGCGCTTTCCATATGCATAGACCTCGCGTGTATTCATGTCGATACGCATAAAATCGGCCACAAGGTTCTTGCTTTGGTATGTGATATCGCCCTGATCGTAGATATAAACCTTCTTGTCGCGAACGTCGTAAAAGAGTGAGTCGGTGTTCTTTCCCGTTAGGATATCGTCCAGAAAACCGCCCTGTTTTTTTGGTGAGGGGGTGGGGTTCAAAGAGTCCACCCTGCCGAGCGAATCAAGTGGTGGTCTATCGGGCATTGGTCTATCGCGAAGTGGCCTGCGAGCCGCTGCACTATCCACCAGCATACTATCCGACACAACACTACCCTGCACCAACGAATCTAGCTGAAGATCAGGCGACGACTCATCGGGGCTTTGCAGCAGTGAAATTTGATGATTCACGCCAAAGACCAGCTGCATTGAGAGTGCTACAAGTAGCACCGAAATTATATATTTTACCCTTTTTGTTCCCAAAATATCAAAAAAAAATCATATCTTTGCCGACAAGTCGGCAAAACACCAAAGAGGCTAGCTTTAGTGAGCTTCCTTGAGGTTATAACATCCGACAAATATAGATAAAAAATTGCATAAACCCCCGCTTTCGCTGTGAAAACAAATATTTTTTTGCGCTACTTAATCATGCTTCTTGCCCTTGTTATGATTAACGGATTGCGCTCTGAGCTTATTGCACAGGGCGTAAAAGTTATCGTCATCGATGCTGGGCATGGTGGCTCGATATCACCGGGAGCAACTTACAAGGGGGTAAAGGAGAAAGACTTAGTCTTGCCGATAGCGCTCAGAGTGGGCGAGTTGATCGAAAAAAACTTGGGCCAAATCAAGGTGGTATACACCCGCACCGAAGATAAAGCACTGGGCAAGACCATAGTCGAGGATCTGCGCAACCGCACAGCGCTAGCCAACAGAGCCAAAGGCGATCTCTTTGTCTCGATTCACGCCAATGCTGCAGCATCGGCCTCGGCCAAGGGTGTCGAGACCATCACAATGGGTGAAAGCAGTGTGGAGCAGCAACGTAGCGATGCGGTGATATATGCCAACAACCGAGAAGATCTGGTCGATATGTCCGACGAAAAAACCGCAGCAATTGTGAGAGCATATATCCAAAACTTGCAATTCACATATGGCGAATATAGTCAAGCGCTAGCTCGACTTATCCAAAAAAATTACGGCAACTACAACCGCTCGCTTCGCAAAGAGCGCCAGCAGTTGTTGATGGTTCTCTATGGTGTGGATATGCCCTCGGTGCTCACAGAGATTGGCTTTATGTCAAACCCCACGGAGTTTGCATATATGACCTCGAAAAAGGGTCAAGAGGAGATTGCACAATCGATCTATGGCGGCATTCGCGACTACGTTACAATGATCAACGGCACCATCCAGGCCAACAACCCCACAATCAAAAAGGAGACAGAAAAGAGCCCACAAGCGGAGCCAAAAGAGCTCAAAAGCGGCTACACAATTCAGATCCTTTCATCGCCTAAGATCCTCAAGGAGAACGACTCGCAATTCAAAGCATACCGCAATAAAGTGTGGTACTTCGAGGCATCGGGCAAGTATAAATACAAATATTGCACAGGTCGCTTCACGACTCGCGAGCAGGCATCCGAGCAACTCCACGAGGTGAAAAAATACTTTACCGACGCATTTGTCGTTAAATACTAAACAGTAAAAAAATAAACCAAACTTAAAAGAATGAAAAGAGAGGTAAAAATTGGAATATTCGCAATTGCTATAATCTGCTGCTCATGGGCAGGAATACGCTTTTTGAGCGGAATTGACATCTTTGGTCGCAACGTCGATTACTATGCGTCGTACGACAAAATTAGTGGAATTAACAACGCTAGCCCCGTTATGATTCAAGGGGTGAAAGTTGGTACAGTAACCGAGATTATCTTGGACCCTGCGACAAGCGACAAGGTGACCCTTAAGTTATCGATCAAACGTTGCTACCAGATCCCCGAGAACTCATCGGCAAAGATCTACAGTCCGGGTTTGATGTCGTCGATGGCAATTGGCTTGAGCTTGGGTGATAGCCCCACGATGCTCTCGTCGGGCGACACGATTGCTGCGGAGTACGAGGTGAGCATAATGGATGTTGCATCGGAAAAATTATTGGAGATCACCGACCAATTTTCTACAATTAGCCAAGAGCTCACACACACCTTAAGTGCTGTAAATGAACTGCTTGATGGCAGCAGCGAGAATATCGAATCGATGATTGCCAACCTCAACTCGACATCGGCAAACATCTCGAAAATGCTCTCTTCGCAAAGGGGAAACATCGAAAATGCAGTCGAGTCACTATCGAAATTCTCATCGACCTTGGGCGACAACTCCGAAAATTTCGAGAACATTATCGAGAACCTCACCTCGCTTAGCGATGAGCTCACCGAGGCTCAGATCGCCAGCTCGCTCTCGAGCACTTTAGAGGAGCTAAACTCGACCCTTGCGAAGGTAAATTCTGCCGAAGGAAGCGCTGGATTGCTACTCAACGACGAGCAACTTTACGATAATCTTGCTGCAGTTAGCGGTAGCCTCAACGAGCTACTTATCGACATGCAGAGCAACCCTAAGCGCTATGTGCACTTCTCGCTATTTGGCTCTAAGGACAAGTAGTGTAAAAAGATTTTACATTTAATATGATATACCCCAAAAACTTCGAGTCAAAGATAGGTTTCGACAGGGTGCGAGAACAGATCACCGCACTCTGCACAATGCCTACGGCCATAGATAAACTCGCCCAGCAAGGGTTTTTAACATCGCCCAAGGCTATCGTGCGCCGTTTGACTCTAGCCTCGCAAATGCGCTCTATGCTACTTATGGAGCAAGGTTTCCCTGCAGGCGAATATGCCGACCTTGGCGAGATTGTGGCCAAGATCTCGATCGAGGGGACATTCCTCGATACGGCTCAAGTGGCGCTGTTGCGCCGCTCGCTGGCGACTGCTGCCGAGGTTAGCAGCTTTATACTCTCCAAGCGCGAGGGTGGATTATATCCAGCCCTTGTCGAGCGCACCCAAGGTGTGAGCACGCTGGGTGAGGTGTTGCGAGCAATCGATCAAATAATCGACAAATTCAACAAAATCAAAGATACAGCCTCGCCCGAATTGCAGGTGATACGTCGTCAAATTCGTGAGCGCGAAGGGCAAGTATCGAAGCGACTACAGCAAATTATGGCCGCAGCAAAGAGCAGCGGAATAGTCGATGCCGATGCCCTGATCTCGATCCGCGAGGGTCGTGCTGTGATCCCCGTTGTGGCTGGCAATAAGCGTAAGCTGCAGGGATTTATTCACGACGAATCGGCCACGGGAAAGACCGTATATATCGAACCTGTGGAGATTGTCGAGATCAACAACCAGCTCAAGGAGTTGGAGTACTCGGAGCGTCGCGAGATTGTCAAGATCCTGACTCTATTTACCGAAAGTGTGCGACCTCAAGCCGCCGAGATCGACCGCGTGGGCGACTATTTGGGCGATGTTGACATGCTTCGCGCAAAGGCCAGGTGGGCTATTGCCAACGATTCGGTGATGCCAATCCTAAGCAAAGACGATAGATTGATACTTCGCAATGCGCGCCATCCGCTACTTGCCCAAAGCCTTAAGGCTCAGCACAAAGATGTTGTTCCGCTCAACTTGGAGCTCGACCGCAGCAAGCACATTTTGGTTATCTCGGGACCGAATGCAGGTGGAAAATCGGTCTGTTTGAAGACCACCGGCATTGTTCAATATATGTTCCAATGTGGTTTTTTAGTGCCTGTGGGCGAGAATTCGGAGCTACCAATTTTTACATCGATATCGATAGATATTGGCGATGAGCAGTCGATCGACAACGACCTTTCGACCTACTCCTCGCACCTGCAAAATATGCGTAGCATGATATCGTCGGCCAGTGCCTGGTCGCTGGTCCTGATCGATGAGTTCGGAACGGGAACCGAGCCTGTGATTGGTGGAGCTATTGCCGAGGCGATCCTCGACAGACTACTCTCGACGGGGTGCTACGGCGTTATCACCACCCACTACTCGAACATCAAATACTACGCATCGCAGACCCAAGGGATTGCCAATGGCGCCATGACTTTCGATGTGCAGAATATAAAACCGCTCTTCGCCTTGGAGATGGGAAAACCGGGCAGCTCGTTTGCCGTTGAGATTGCGCGCAAGATTGGCCTTCCCGAAGATATTATTCGCGCGGCAAGCGACAAGGCTGGTAGTGACCATGTCAACATCGAAAAGCAGCTTCGCGAAATTGCACGCGACAAGCGCTACTGGGAGCAAAAGCGCGACCGTATTCGTCAAACCGATAGAAAGGTCGAAGAGCTAGAGCAGAACTACTCGGAACAGCTCGCACGCATAAAAGCCGAGCGCAGCGAGATAATCCGCAAAGCAAAACTCGAAGCACAATCGCTAATCACCGAGGCTAACAAACAGATCGAGAACACGATAAAAACTATCCGCGAGGCGCAAGCAGAAAAGGAGCTAACGCGCCTTGCACGCCAAGATTTCGAGGAGTTCCGCCAAGGTGTTGAGCAGGCCGACAAGAGCGATGAGAGCGACGAAATTTCGCGCCAAATGGAGCGATTACGCCGTCGTCGCGAGAGGCGCGAGGAGCGTCAAGGCAAGCGCGAAGAGGCTGCCACTCAAGAGGCTACGCAGATCAAAGCCAAGCCATTAGAGCCGACCGTTGGGGCAAAGGTCCGCATCGAGGGGCAAGATATGTTGGGCGAAGTGAAGAGCATCAAGGCTCGTAAGGCGCAGGTCGCTTTTGGCCATATTCTCACCACCATCGAGATCTCGAAGTTGGAGGTTGTATCCAACAGCGAGTTCAAAAAAGCTACGCGACTCACGGCGCCAAGGTCGGTTGTTTCGGTCGATATTTCGTCGCGCAAGCTCAACTTCAAGGATAACATCGATGTGCGTGGTCAGCGCGCAGCCGATGCATTGGACAATGTGCAAAACTTTATCGACGATGCGCTGATGGTGGGCGTGAGCTCTGTGGCGATACTTCATGGCAAGGGCACCGGAGCGCTCAAAGAGGAGATCCGTCGCTACCTAAGAACGGTTCCAGATGTGGCTCGTGCGGTGGATGCACATGCCGATAGGGGCGGTTCGGGAATTACTGTTGTGGAGTTCATACAATCATAAAAGGCTGAATATGAGATATCTACTAAGTGAAATTGCTAAGATTTGTGGCGGTGAGCTCATTGGCACAGACCGCACAGTGAGCGACGTGCTCACCGACTCGCGACGCTCAGGCGGTGGCGAGCAGACACTTTTTGTGGCTATCGACGGGGCCAATCACGACTCGCACTGCTTTATCGAGCAGATGTTGCGCGCTGGCACCAAGGCATTTATGGTCGAAAGAAGCGATGCAGCGCAAAATCCAGCAGGCAGCTATGTGGTTATCGGAAATAGCATTGCGGCACTACAAAAGCTGGCCTCATATCACCGCTCGCAATTTAGCGGTAGAGTGGTGGCGATCATCGGCTCGAATGGAAAGACAATCCTCAAGGAGTGGGCAGCGCAGAGCTACAACGCTAAGGGCAAACTCTTTAGCTCGCCTCGCAGCTATAATTCACAATTGGGAGTGGCTCTTTCGCTGCTCAAATGCACTGGGTGTGAGGATATTGCGCTTATCGAGGCGGGGATATCGAAGTGTGGCGAGATGGAGATCTTGCAGCGCATGGTGCGCCCCGAAATTGTTGTTATCACCTCGATTGGCGAGGCTCATCAAGAGGGCTTTGCAACGATCGAGCAGAAGGTGGAGCAAAAAATGATAATGGCCAAAGATGCCAAAGTGGTGATCTATCACAGTGCCTATGCGCCTTTGGCGGAGTATTTCGAAAGCCATACCTATATATATAAGCTCATCGACGCTGCCTCATACAGGGGTGGCAACTTTAGCGAGATAACCTCCAAGCGCAACTCGCAAATTATCGACACGCTGCTAAGCCTCTGCAATTGCAGCGGTTACGAGCTCGACAGCTTCAGCCCTGTGGCCATGCGATTAGAGGTGAAGGAGGGTTTGAATGACTCGGTGATTGTTAACGACAGCTACAACTCGTGCGTCACATCGCTGGCCATTGCCCTCGACACGCTCAACTCGGTTGCGGCAGGACGCCCAACAACCCTTATCCTCTCGGAGATTCTGCAGAGCGGCGCAACTCAAGAGGAACTCTATGCCGATGTGGCAAAAGTTATCGCTGCGGCGAATGTGGATCGGGTTATTGGCGTTGGCTCGCGGATCGATAAGTGGCTCAACTGCAGCTACTTCAACTCGACCGAGGAGCTGATGGCAAATATAAAACGCGAAGATTACGCCTCGCGCGCAATTCTTCTCAAAGGTAACCGCGCAAGCCGCTTCGAGCGTCTGAGTCACTCGCTCGAGCGCAGGAGCCATACCACGCGACTGGAGATCGACCTCGACGCGATGGTGGCAAATCTAAACTACTTCCGCCAGCAGACCGCTCAAAATGCCAAACTCATTGCGATGGTCAAAGCGAGCAGCTATGGTGCAGGCGACTTTGAAGTTGCTCAAACACTTACAGCTCAAGGCATTGACTACCTAGCTGTAGCCTTTGTCGACGAGGGTGTTGCATTGCGCGAGCGTGGAATCACAGCTCCGATCATCGTGCTTAATGCCGACGACGATAGCTTTGAGCCGATGATCCAAATGCGCTTGGAGCCCGAGATTTACTCCCTGCGTTCGCTACGACAATTCATCGGTGCGCTCCAAAAAAATGGCGAGAGCGACTACCCTATCCACATCAAAATCGACTCGGGAATGCACCGCTTAGGCTTCGAGAGGCAGGATATTGCGGAGCTCACAGCGGAGCTAAATGAGAATCGCGACAGGGTGCATGTGGCCTCGATATTCTCGCACCTTAGTTGTGCCGATGAGTCTGATGGCAAGGAGTTTACCCTCGCACAAATCGAACTTTTCAAAGAGCTATCGGAGCAGATAATCGCCCAAATTGGCTACCGCCCAATGCGCCACATAGCCAACAGCGCAGCGATGGAGCGATTCCCCGAGGCGCGATTCGATGCTTGCCGCCTTGGAATTGGCCTCTACGGATTTGGGGTGAGCGAAAAGAGCCTCACTCCGATCGCCACACTAAAGAGTCGAATTGTGCAAATCAAGCATCACAAGGCTGGCACGGCTATCGGCTACGGAGCAGCTGAAAGGCTCTCGCGCGACAGCGTAATTGCAACAGTACCAATTGGTTATGCCGATGGACTTTGCCGGGCTGCGGGTTGCGGAAAGTGGTCGATGCTGCTGGGAGGCTCGCCTGCTCCAATCGTTGGGCGTGTATGCATGGATAGCGTAATGATCGACATCACAGAGTGCGAAGGAGCCAGCGAGGGCGACGAGGTGACAATATTCTCGACTGCGGCAGGCAACAGAGCCTCCGACATGGCAACTATCACAGGAACAATCCCTTACGAAATACTCACATCGATCTCCAAGCGAGTAAAACGAGTATACCTAAAAGAATAAAAGATGAGTGGAATACTATATTTAATACCCTGCCCAATCGCAGAAGATGGCAACGTATGGGAGACAATCCCCGCTGCCAATAAAACAGTTATCGATTCGCTCGATTACTTTATTGTCGAGAACACACGCTCGGCACGCAGATTCCTTTCGAAGTGCAAGGTGGCCAACCCTATCGACTCGCTCGAATTTGTGGAGCTTAACGAGCATTCGCACTCGGGAGTCGAGATCGAAAAGATGGTCGATCCGATTGCCGCTGGACGCTCGGCTGGAGTGATCTCCGAGGCTGGCGTTCCGGGAGTTGCCGATCCGGGTGCTTTGGTGGTCGAGGTGTGCCATAGGCGTGGGATAAAGGTGGTGCCACTTGTTGGCCCCTCGTCGATCATTATGGCGGTTATGGCCTCGGGGCTAAATGGGCAGTCGTTCGCATTCAATGGCTACTTGCCAATCAAGCCTGCAGAGCGAGGTAAGGCGATTAGAAATTTCGAGCGCCGAGCGCAGCAAGAGGGTCAATCTCAGCTATTTATCGAGGCTCCATACCGCAATGTGAAGCTCGTCGAGCAGCTGCTGGGCACTCTCTCGCCAAAGACAAAACTTACAATTGCCATGGATATCACCTCGCCCGAAGAGTTTATCTTGACCCAAGAGGTCGAGAAGTGGCGAAGGGCAAAATTACCGGAGCTCAACAGGCGACCAGCCATATTTATCATAGGATAATATTTTTGGTCTACATTTTGCAAAAGTAATAGAATAAAGAGAATAAAACAATTTACATATGACTAAGGAAAAGGTTTATAATCAAGAGATTAACGGAGACGAAGGATTCACACCAGGCGATGGATACCCATCGTGCGGCGGCTCTCCATGTGACAATATGGCAGATGAGTCAGGGGTAAACGACCCCGAGACTGACAATGTGGCAGAGCAGCAAGATGCTCCGCAAGCAGCAGAGACAGAGGCAACAAACCAGGAGGATGCAAACGAGTGGCGCGATAAATTTTTGCGCCTTCAGGCCGAGTTCGACAACTATCGCAAACGCACACTTCGCGAGAAGATGGATTTGGTGCAAAGTGGTGGTGCCGACACAATCAAGGCATTTTTGCCAGTTGTCGACGACATCGATCGTGCCGTTGTGGCGATGGCTGCAAGCGAGGATATTGTGGCACTCCGACAGGGTGTCGATCTAATTGCTGCAAAATTTGGCGAGATACTCAAGCAGCGCGGAGTGGTAGAGATCGAGGCGATGGGCTTGGAGCTCGACACCGATCACCACGAGGCGATTGCTCGCTTCGCAGCTCAGGAGGATCAAAAGGGACGTATTATCGACGTTGTGCAAAAGGGTTACATGCAGGGCGAGAAGGTATTACGTTTCGCAAAAGTTGTTGTAGGAGAGTAAAATCATGGCAGAAAAAAGAGACTACTACGAGGTACTTGGCGTCGCTAAAAGCGCTAATGCCGACGAAATAAAGAAGGCCTATCGCAAGGCGGCAATCAAATTTCACCCCGACAAAAACCCCGACAACAAGGAGGCTGAAGAGAAATTCAAGGAGGCTGCCGAGGCCTACGACGTACTATCCGACGAGCAAAAACGCGCTCGTTACGACCAATTTGGCCACGCAGGAATGGGTGGTGCAGCCGGCGGTGGCGGTGGCTACGGTGGCGGATTTGGTGGCGGATTCTCGATGGACGACATCTTCTCGCAATTTGGCGACATCTTCGGAGGTCACTTTTCGGGTGGTTCATCGCGCTCACGCCAACAGGTGAATCGCGGAAGCGACATCCGTGTGAGGGTAAAACTAACGCTCGAGGAGATCGCAAATGGCGCAACCAAAAAGTTGAAAATCAGCAAAATGGTTGGCTGCGACAGGTGTAACGGTTCGGGTGCTAAAGATGGTTCGGCCTTCACAATGTGCCATACGTGTCACGGTTCGGGGGTTGTCTCGCGCATCGAGAATTCATTCTTCGGTCGCATTCAAACTCAGGGCGTCTGCCCAACGTGTAACGGAAGCGGAAAAGAGATCACCCAGAAGTGCGAGAAGTGCGCAGGCCAAGGGGCAATAAAAGGCGAGGAGATCGTAGAGGTACGTATCCCCGCGGGAGTTGCCGAAGGAATGGTGCTAAAAGTTTCGGGCAAAGGTAACGCCGCATATCAAGGTGGGCATAGCGGAGACCTCCAAGTTGTGGTAACCGAGGAGTCACATCCAGAGTTAATTCGCGACGGAAACGACTTGATCCACAACCTGAATATTACGGTCACAACCGCAATTTTAGGAGGTACTGTCGAGGTTCCAACAATCGATGCTCGTGCGAAGATTAAGATCGCTCCGGGCACACACGCTGGCAAGGTATTGCGCCTAGGTGGCAAGGGTCTACCCGAGGTAAATGGCTATGGCAGAGGCGATATCTTGGTTGTTGTCGACATCACAATTCCCTCGTCGCTAAGCAAAGAGGAGCGTCGCACAGTCGAAAAACTCGCCGAAATGCCATCGTTCCAAAAGGCATCGGGCACCGACACGCAGAACATCTTCGAGAGAATGAAAAACTTTTTTAGATAAAAAATTATGAAAGGTTTTACACCATTTAAAAAACACGCCAAAGAGTTCAACTACACACCTCGCTTCTACGATGCTCAAAAAGAGGAGCGTGATAGGCGCAGGGCCGAACTTCGCGGATCGCGCCCCGAGGGCGATGAGCAAGGAGAGTACGTTGCAGGCGAATACCTACGACGCCAGCGCGAGGCTCGCGAGGCAAAGCGTGCGCGCAAAAATGGTGATAAAAAGAGCTCTATGTGGATGATGGTGATGGGTGTAGCGTTGGTATTTTTAATGGCCTACATGCTTCTGCCGCGCCTGATCGAAGCGTTTATGAGTGGCGCAGCGACCACAGAAAAGTATGAGCCTAGGAGCGAATTTGAGGAGTTCGACCCCTATGCACCAATTAGAGTTATACCCAATGATTAGATAAAAATATCAGTTTTGGATAAGAATTTCTTATCCAAAACACCTCTTAAAGTAAGTCTCCCCCAACGGTTGGGGGGAGATTTAGAGGGGGTTATCGAACATAAATCGGCTTTAAAAAGCCGATAACCTGAGTTTTAGATATGGAGAATTAATAAAACTGGCAGGTAAACAATAAATTCTCCTTATCCAAGACTCAGGTTAAAATGTCTGACAAAATTAGAGTACTACCCGATGTTGTCGCCAATCAAATTGCTGCTGGTGAGGTGGTTAACCGCCCATCTTCGGTAATTAAGGAGATGATGGAAAATTCGATCGATGCCGGTGCGAACTGCATCATTGTGAATTTTCGCGAGGGAGGTGGTGATCTAATTCAAATTGTCGATGATGGTTGCGGAATGTCGCCCAACGACGCGCGGTTGGCATTCGATCGCCATGCGACCAGCAAAATCGCCAGTGCCGACGATATCTACGCGCTGCACACATTTGGGTTCCGCGGCGAGGCTTTGGCTTCGATTGCTGCGGTGTCGCAAATCGAGCTGCGCACGCGTCAAACGGGCGATGGCGTTGGCACCTCGACAACAGTTTTTGGGGGTGAATATCAAGGTCAGGAGCCAATAATGTGCGAAACAGGGTCGCAATTTTTCGTGCGCAACTTGTTCTACAACGTGCCGGCACGACGTCGATTTATGGATCGTGTGACAACCTCGACCAACCAGATAAAGGCTGATTTTAAGCGCATTGCGTTGTGTAATCCCAATATTCATTTCGAACTATACTCCAACGACGCACCTCTTTTTAACCTTCCGCGAGCATCATTGGCCAGCAGAATCGTCGATGTGGTGGGTCGCTCGATAAAACAGAATCTGCTCGAGGTAAATGCCGACACATCCATCGCGCGACTGCACGGATATATCGGCCGACCTGCCGCAGCAAAAAAGAGCAACAACGACCAATACCTATTTGTTAATGGTCGATTTTTCCGCTCGCCATACTTCACCAAGGCGATCCTGAAGGGGTACGAAAAGTTGATCCCCGAGGCCTCGACACCATCGTATTTCCTATATATCGATGTCGACCCCGATAGGATCGATGTGAATGTGCACCCCCAAAAGACCGAGGTGAAGTTTGCCGATAACGACGACGTTTGGCAGATTATTGTGGCTGCCGTTCGCGAAACTTTGGCCAAAACTGGGGCGGTGCCGATGATGGATTTCTTCGATGAGTCACCAATCGAGATACCGCTGATGCAGGCGGGCAAAGAGGTGGTGGCACCAGCGGCATTCTCGTCGGGCGGCTACAACCCCTTCGACGAAGGATATATCGACCCAAAGGCGCCCGATCCGAATGTAGATTTCACCGGTTTCGACGTTCCATACACCATTGGCGATGAGGCAAAACCAAAGCGCAAGAGCGAGCTCAAAGATGGCGCCTACGCCTCGATGATCGAAGAGTTTGGCGATCAAAGCACTGGCACTCCTCAATTTAGCGCGAGCGACTTTGAGAGCATCGAATCGGGGACGAACATTGAGAATATCGAGAGCACTCACGCGGGCGGCGACAAATTCGACGCCTCATCATTCGAATTTGTAGAGTCGGCAATGGAACTTTCGCAGGCGAAAATTACCCAGGAGGTCAAGCAGACTGAGGTACACTCGGTGACGCTGCTCGGAGGTGGATATGCCTTTTTGGTTGCCGACGGTCAAGCTGTGATAATGGACGTGGCACGCTCAAAGGAGCGAGTATTATACGATCGATATTTGGCAGCATCAAACGGTGAATCATCTGTCAGTCAGCAACTTCTATTCCCCGAGCGACTGATCCTATCACACGACGAATACTCCACAATCGAGGAGCGCTTAATGGATTTTGTGGTCGTTGGCTTCGACTTCGACTTCCTGGGTGACGGTTCGATCGACGTGAAGGGAATTCCTCCCGAGGTGAAGCGCGACGAGATCGATAAATTGATCTACGAATTAATCGCCGCAGCAGCAACACCCGAGGAGTTCATCGACCTGAGACGCGATAAAATGGCACGAATAATGGCCAAAAGTGGAGCTGCAGTTGCCCACCGGGGATTGAACACAGAACAGGTCGAACAGCTTGCCATTCAACTATTTAACAGTGGCAACACCGCTCAATCACCGAGCGGCAAGCCACTTGTGTGGATAATATCACACTCCGAAATTTTAAAGAAATTACAATAAATCATATGAGATCACTTCGCACATCGACACCTCCATTGGTGTTAAACCTTATCATTGTCAACTGTTTAGTGCTGTTGGCAACCACAATCCTACGCTCGAAGGAGATCTACTTGGAGGAATTTTGCGCACTTTGGAGCGTCGACTCGCGATACTTCCGCCTCTATCAGGTTGTGACTTACATGTTTATGCATGCCAATTTCAGCCATCTCTTCTTCAATATGTTCTCGCTGTGGATGTTCGGCCGAACGCTCGAGGTGGTGATGGGACCAAAAAAGTTCTTCACATATTACATGGTTTGCGGAATTTTTGCGGGCCTCACGCAGCTAGCCATCGGATTCTCGAGCCCATATATCCCAACGGTTGGAGCTTCGGGTTCGGTCTTCGGAATGTTGCTGGCCTATGGCGTGCTGTTCCCCAACAATGTGATTATGTTGCTGATCCCACCAATTCCAATTAAGGCCAAGTGGTTTGTGATAATCTACGGAGGCCTGGAACTATTCTTAGGCGTTAGTGGTCAACAAGTTGGAGTGGCTCACTTTGCCCATCTAGGGGGTATGATCGGAGGATATATCTTGCTTGCATACTGGCGAAAAATCGGTAATTCGCGACGATAATGGCCGAATATTACTATAACCAATATGAGCGCAAAGGCAAAAAACGCTCGCTGCTGATGATCATAATCGACAGTGTGATGATCATCGTGAGCCTGGTTGCATTTGCCGCAATGGCACTCACACTCATCACCTCGCACTACGACCCTTCGATAAGTTGGATCTTTCCGGTGCTGGGGCTTCTTTCGCCTGCGGTCTATATCGTAACTTCGATTTTGGCGCTCTATTGGATAATCCGCTGGCGTTTGCTGTTGGCCTGCTCGCTGCTGCTTCCGCTAATAATAGGGGCTCCAGCGGTCTCCCGATATCTTAAGATTGAGACGGGAAAAGAGTATGGCGATCTACCACGACGCGGTGTGGTGCGCCTAATGAGCTACAACGTCAAGGAGTTCATTGGCGATGATAAGCAGGCCTCGACCACCGATATGAGCAGCTTTATCGACGAGCAACGTCCCGACATAATCTGCTTCCAGGAGTTCAAAGATACGCGCATGACAGAGGAGGATGAACCAGAGTTTTTCAAAGGCTATAACCGAGTCTTTAGCAAGGGGTTAGCCATATATTCGCGCTACAAAATTTTGGAGAGCAGCCAGGAGCTGATCAACGCAGAGTTCGATAGCGGCAACGCCTTTTGGGCCGACTTGCTGATCAATAGCGACACGGTGAGGTTGTACAATATCCACCTTCACTCCACAGCAATAACGGGTCGCGACGATGAATATATCAGCAACATGGAGTTCCTGGGCGACACAATTAGCGACAGTTATATCCGCGGAATGTTATCGCGCTTTCGAAATACATCGATTGGACGCGCCGCACAAGCCGATACAATTGCCAATAGCATTGCGCAAACGCCTCATAGAGTGGTGGTTTGCGGCGACTTCAACGACACGCCCAACTCCTACGCCTACCGAAAAATTGGTCACGGTTTGAAGGATTCATTCCAAGAGGCTGGAGTGGGTTACTCGTATACTTTTCGCGGCTTCAAGAACCTGCTGCGCATAGATTATATCTTTGTCGATGAGCCAACCCAAGTGCTTTCGTATCAGGTATTTGACACGGTGCTACTCTCCGACCATCTGCCAGTTATGACAATCCTAAAACTTTAAATATTATGATCCTAGACTCTATTAACAACGCATCGCTCTACTACTCAGTATCACCACGCCTGGCCAAGGCCTTTGAGTGGATTGCAGCAAACGACCTCAACGCACTAGAGGTGGGACGCCACGCGATCGATGGCGACGAAATTTTTATTAACATCATGGAGCGCGAGCTGAAAAATGCTGCCGACGCCAAGCTAGAAGTCCACGATAAATACGCTGATATTCAGATTGTTGTAAGCGGAGATCAAGAGGGATTTGGATACGCCGAACGCTGCAAAATGCAAGCGCCCGCAGCAGAATTCGACACCGTAAAAGATATCCAATTCTTCCTCGACGAGCCACAAACAATATACTACATTCGCCCCGGGCAATTCACACTACTACTGCCCGAGGATGCTCACGCACCACTCATTGGCCAGGGAAGTGTGAAAAAGGCGGTTGTTAAGGTTATGCTTTAATCTTGATTTCTTGCTGCCTTTCATACTGCCTCCGGCGGGCGGGGATAGCACCCCCGCGGGTGCAGCTAACTTTGCGCTATTGTTAAATGCCTGAAGGCATTTAAACCCAATATCGAGGTTAATCAACGATACTTTAAATGAGAAATTGAATTAACGCGTCAGCAAAATTAATCATTAAACATTGCTCATTAACCATTATACAATCAGCTTTACCTCGGTGATTTGCTCATGGCAACCGTAGGTTGACATAGATATAAAATAATAGATGTGATTGTTGAAAACAAGTTTTCAACAATCACATCTATTATTTTCGTTAGCGCTTTTAAGCGCGGCAAATCAGTGCACGAGCAAAGTCAAAAACGACAGTTTTTGGATCCAAGCTTAGCTTGGTGCCTGCGCGGCATGAGCGCGAAGAGCAGGTTTTGTTATGCCTTTGCCCTACGACTTAAGTGCCGCATGTGCTGCTGCCAGGCGAGCGATAGGCACTCGGAATGGGGAGCATGAAACATAGTTCAGACCTGCGAAGTGGCAGAATTCAACCGACGAAGGTTCGCCACCGTGCTCGCCGCAGATTCCGCATTTGATATTCTCGCGGCTCTTGCGACCCTTGAATACCGCCTCGCGGATAAGTTGTCCCACGCCATTGCGATCGAGGATCTGGAATGGATCGTTCTTCAAAATTCCCTTGTCGAGATATACTGGCAGGAACTTGGCGATGTCGTCACGCGAGAATCCTAAAGTCATCTGTGTCAGGTCGTTAGTACCAAACGAGAAGAACTCAGCAACCTCGGCAACTTGGTCGGCAGTAACCGCTGCACGAGGCACCTCGATCATTGTTCCGATCATATAGTCGATCTTGTCGTTGCGCTCTGCAAATACAGTCTCGGCCATCTTGTCGATGATATTTTTCTGGTAGCGAAGCTCCTTGTGGTTACCGATGAGCGGCACCATGATCTCCACTTTCACAGGGATTCCCGTAGCGCGGATGTTCATTGCAGCCTCGATAATTGCTCGCGATTGCATCTCGGTGATCTCGGGATATGTGTTACCAAGGCGACATCCGCGGTGGCCCAACATTGGGTTGAACTCGGCTAGCTCCTCGACCTTCTCGACGATCTTCTCGTATGGCACATTCATCTCTGCGGCCATCTCGCGTTGCTCTTTCTCCTCGTGTGGAACGAACTCGTGAAGTGGTGGATCGAGCAGGCGCACAGTTACCGGGAAGCCATTCATAACCTTGAAAAGTCCCTCAAAATCACTACGTTGAATAGGTAACAACTTCGCTAGAGCCAAGCGGCGGCCCGCCTCATCGTCGGCAAGGATCATCTCGCGCACAGCCTTAATGCGATCGCCCTCGAAGAACATATGCTCGGTGCGACAGAGGCCAATTCCCTCGGCACCAAACGAGAAAGCTTGAGCGGCATCCTTTGGGGTATCGGCATTTGCACGAACCTTAAGTACAGCATATTTCGCCGTTAGCTCCATCAGACGACCAAAGTCGCCAGTCATATCCGCCGCTTGTGTAGCCACCTGGCCTAGGTAAACCTCTCCTGTTGAACCATTTAGCGAGATCCAATCACCCTCTTTGACCACAGTGCCATCGATGATAAATTGACGTGCTTTGGCATCGATCTTCACCTCGCCAGCGCCCGACACGCAACATTTTCCCATTCCGCGAGCAACCACCGCAGCGTGCGAGGTCATACCTCCGCGAGCTGTCAAGATTCCTCCCGCGTCGATCATTCCCTTCAAATCCTCGGGCGAAGTCTCAGTACGCACCAAAATTGCGCGTTGTCCCGACTCATTCAAGCTCTTCTCGGCATCTTCGGCGAAGAATACCACAGGGCCAGTTGCAGCACCCGGAGAGGCTGGCAGACCTTTAACCAAAACCTTAGCCGACTTCATCGCAGCAGTGTCGAATACTGGATGAAGAAGCTCATCGAGCTTAGCTGGCTCGCAACGAAGCACTGCCGTTTTCTCGTCGATAAGACCCTCGGTGAGCATATCCATTGCGATCTTAACCATCGCAGCTCCAGTGCGTTTACCGCTGCGACACTGCAACATCCACAGCTTGCCATCTTGAATTGTGAACTCGATATCTTGCATATCGGTGAAGTATGTCTCCAAGTGGTGTTGGATGTCGAAAAGTTCTTTATATACCTCGGGCATAACCTCTTCGAGTGATGGGAATTTCGATGCTCGATCTGCCTCGCTTACGCTTTGAGCCTCGGCCCAACGGCGTGATCCTTCGGCAGTTATCTGCTGTGGTGTGCGGATTCCGGCAACCACATCTTCGCCTTGAGCATTGATCAAATATTCACCATTGAATAGGTTTTCACCAGTTCCGGCATCGCGCGAAAATGCAACTCCTGTTGCCGAATTATCGCCCATATTTCCGAATACCATCGCTTGAACATTTACCGCGGTACCCCACTCAGCAGGGATTGCATGAAGCTTGCGATATAGAATCGCGCGGTCGTTCATCCACGAACCAAACACCGCGCAAACAGCACCCCACAACTGCTCCCAAGGCGAAACGGGGAAGTCCGATCCGGTCTGCTCCTTAACTGCCGCCTTGAACTCTGCAACAAGCTCCTTGAGGTCGTCGGTCGAAAGATCGTTATCCAACTCTACTCCTCGAGCCTCCTTTTTAGCCTCGATAATCACCTCGAATGGATCCTCGTCCTCCTTGGATTCTGGCTTCATGCCCAAGACAACATCGCCATACATCTGCACGAAACGACGATATGAATCCCATGCGAAACGTGGGTTGCCCGTCAAGCGCGAGATAGTCTCGACAGTCTCGTCGTTCATTCCCAAGTTAAGGATTGTATCCATCATTCCCGGCATCGAAGCACGCGCTCCAGAGCGCACTGAGACCAAAAGCGGTAGATCTTTATCGGCAAATTTGCGACCTGTAAGCTTCTCGATTTTCTTGATTGCACACTCCACTTCGGGGCGAAGTAGCTCGATCACCTTCTCGCGGCCATGAGTATAATATTCGGCACAAACATCGCTTGTTATAGTAAAGCCCGGAGGCACTGGAATTCCAATTAAGTTCATCTCGGCGAGGTTTGCACCTTTTCCACCCAAGAGTTCTTTCATCTTACCATTTCCCTCGGCCTCCTTATTGCCGAAGGTGTAGACCCTTTTTAAATTTGCCATAATGTTATTTTTAAAATTTTAGTTAATATTTTCGGATTGGTCTTACGAATATAACAAAATTTCAATAAACGACAAACTTTTTTTAAGGAATATATACAAATATAGGTAAATATTTGCTGAAACCACCGATATAACCGTCTGAATGGAGTGTTGGTTGTGGCCGTTGATTATCGGAAGTTAGGAGCCAAGGGGCTATAAAAACACCACTTTTTAAGATTTTTTGATCATTGCTGCTCGCAATTCTATCGTGCATTGTCCACCCTCTGAGGGCGCTATAGTTGCCTTGGCCACGCAATTCTTTCTGCTGCAAATGGTTGACCATGCCTAATTTGTCGATATCGCGCTGATAGATATTGCCAAGAATAAACGTGGGAAGCTTTGTGGGATAGTACTCCAAATAGTCGATCGTATCGCTGCCACTGCGGGTTAAAATTATCATAATTTGCGAATCATTCGCACGCGAGGCCTCGACGATGAGCATATTGCGCTGCACGTCGACCCTATCGATAAATAGCTGATCGGCAAAATATAGGAGCGTGAAATCCTGACCGTCGAACGAATTGCGCGTGCGGTGCACATATGAATAATCGTGTTGCGAGGCAGATGTTAAATCGCGGACAACCGACTCATTTTCAATACCATAAAGCCCAACAACCGGTAAGGCCATTGAATCAATTACGGCTGCAATGTTTCGCACTTGGCGATGGTAACGCTCACTATTCCAGCTGTTTTTGCCTTCGGGTGTGAAGTGATCATCATTGTAAAACCGCGAGGGAATAGTGTCGTACAAGCCATCGAGATCGTAATAGCCTATGCCTAGCCCTTGAGCACGCGAGCCAACAAATGTGGCAAGCAGCAAGAAGAGGAGCAGAAGACAACGCATAAAGCTGATTATCTGTCGATTACACCACTGCCAACAAGCTCATCGCCGGCATACCATGCGGCAAATTGCCCTGCGGCAACACCTCGCTGTGGCTGCGCAAATAGGATGTAGTAGCCCTCTTCTCGACGGAAAAGAGTGGCTGCTTGAAGCTCTTGACGATAGCGGATCCTAACGCTAAACTCCTTAGATTCACCAACTTGCAACGTATAAGTAGGATCAACCCAATGACATTCGCCACTCGAAATAAAAATCGCCTTGCGGTATAACCCTCGGTGAGAATCGCCCTCACCAACGTATATCACATTTTGCTCGACGTCGGTACCTATAATAAATAGCGACTCCTTGCGACCGCCAATTCCGAGCCCCTTGCGCTGGCCAATTGTGTAGAAGTGGGCACCATTATGCGTGCCAATTTTTTTGCCATCGCGCACCGTGTAGTGGTATGGTTGGCTTAATGCAGCTAGATCATCTTCGGCAATTGGCCTATCGAATTTTGGCCAGTCGCGCTTGATTTCGTGGATGTTACCCTCTTTTTTCGAGAGTTTTTGCTGTAGGAAAACCGGCAGATCGACCTTGCCCACAAAGCAGATTCCCTGCGAATCTTTGCGCTTAGCAGTGGCTAATCCCTGCTCATCGGCCACCGCTCGAACCTCGGGCTTCAACATATCGCCAATGGGGAACAACGCTCGCGAGAGTTGCTGTTGCGAGAGCTGGCAGAGGAAGTAACTTTGGTCTTTGTTTGGATCGCTGCCCGCCAGCAATTTATAGATAGTCTTGCCATCTATAACCTCCTGATCTTTACGGCAATAGTGGCCCGTTGCGACAAAATCAGCACCCAGCTTAAGTGCCTCACTCATAAAGACATCGAACTTAATTTCGCGATTGCACAACACGTCAGGGTTGGGCGTGCGACCCTTCTCATACTCCGAGAACATATAGTCGACAACGCGATTTTTATAGTGCTCAGAGAGGTCCACCACATGCAGCTCGATATCGAGCTTCTTGGCCACTAGCTCGGCAAAAACACGATCGTCATGCCATGCGCAATCACCCTCCAGCGTGCCGGTGGTATCGTGCCAATTGATCATAAACAGACCAATAACCTCATGTCCCTGCTGCTTAAGCAGATAGGCAGCCACCGACGAGTCGACACCGCCCGAAATTCCAACAACTACGCGTGCCATAATTACAAATCCAAAAGCCCGTCGGGCAGAATAAAACGAATGATTTGGCCATCGAAATCGATCGAATGGATGAACTCCTCGGCAGCAGGCACAAGCACCTTACGGCCATCGATCTCGATCTCGAAGAGAGGATTTGACTCTGAATGGATGTAGTCCGACATAACGCCCACAAGTGGCTTATCAGCAATAACTTCCACCTTGAAGCCGACCAGATCCTCCATAAAAAATTCATCATCGACATCCTCCGATTCGTACTCGGCAAGCAGCAAATCGCAACCCATGAACTCCATAATTCGTCGTTCAGAATCCAAATCAGCAAACTTCACCACAGCACTCGAGCGCCCACGACGCTCAAACGACTCAAAATAGAGCGGCACATTGAGTGAATCGACCTTGATAAAAATTGGGTCTGCGAGCGAAAAATCATCTGGAAATCCCGAGAACAGATTGATCACAGCGCTGCCGTCCGAGCCATAAAGTTTACTTATCTTTGCTACTTTTTCCATTATCTATTATTAAAGGGTGTAAATCAAAAAAGAGGGAGCCAAATACGGCACCCTCTCTATTATGAAATCTGTCCGTAAGACAAACTCCAGCCGAAATTATTCAGCAGCAACCTGCTCAGCAGCAGCCTCCTCGGTAGCCTCTTCAGCAACCTCAGGTGCAGCAGCAGCAGCGGCAGCAGCAGCCTCTTCAGCTTTTTTCTCTGCGATAGCCTTCGCACGATCCTCGTTAACCTTAACCTCAGCAGCTTTACGCGCCTTAGCCTCAGCAACTGCATCTGCAGCAAGCTTGCTTGTCTTGTCAGAGATGATACCTGTTTTAGACTCCAACCATTGGTTGAACTTAGCCTCAGCATCACTCTCAGAGAAGGCACCCTTCTTAACACCACCTTGCAAGTGCTTCATGAAAAGCACACCTTTGTACGAAAGAATCGCACGTGCAGTGTCAGTTGGTTGTGCACCCTTGTTCAACCAATCTAGAGCTCTTTCGAAATTTAGATCGATTGTTGCAGGGTTTGTGTTTGGGTTGTAAGTACCCAACTTCTCGATGAAACGTCCGTCACGTGGTGCGCGAGCATCAGCAGCGACAATGTGATAGAATGCGTAGCCCTTCTTACCGTGGCGAGCCAAACGAATTTTAACAGCCATTTTGCTTTAAAATTTAATGATTAATAATGAGAGAGTTCACGACCCTCCTTGTTATGCCTTTCTCATCGCGTGAGATATGCGTGGCAAAGATAGATATAATTATCTTTATATCATACTTTTTCGTGTATTTTTTTTGAGAATTAGCAGGTAATCTTGCTCATCGCGCTCATGCCGCGCGGGCACCAAGCTTAGCTTGGATCCAAAAACTTGCGTTTTTGACTTTTGCCAGCGTTGATTTGCTCTGCGCTTCGCTTTTACGATACATATAAATTTTTGCTCTTTTGAAAATAAATTTTCAACGATCAATAATTTATATGCATCTATGTCAACCTTCGGTTGCCATGAGCAAATCAGCGAGGTTAAACCTCGATATTGGGTTTAAATGCCAAAGGCATTTAATAAATTTAAGTCTATAATATGTTGCGCAAATTTATTTGTGGCAACATATTATAGACTTAAATCTAAAAACTGCAAGTTTTTAGCCCAACATCGCAAGAAATAGTTGCACCCGCGCAGGTGCTATCTGCGCCCGCCGGAGGCAGTAAGAAAGGCTAGCAGAAGACCTACCACTCCAAGAATATACCACGCTTGCGGCGCTCGTCGAGCATCATCTCCAGGCGCTTGCGGCGATCGCGAGCGATATATCGACGTGCAAAGATATTTGGAATTGCCACACCGATCGAGATAACAAGGATGATCAGCGCTGCATTAACTCCATTAGTTAGAGTCGAAACGATATCAACCGACCCCTTCGAAACGCTCACTAGGCCCAAAACAAAACGATATAGAAGTACTCCCGGGATCATCGGAATCACCGAGGGAATTGTCAGAATATGTCCGGGAACATGGAACCAGTGCACCGCCTTAATCGAGATCAGGCTTACAACCATGCTTCCAAAGAATGAACCAATTACGGGCCCGCACCCCAAATCGAAGTTGATTACATTGCGCGTACAAACAGCAAGTAGCCCACCTGCCGCAACCACCCAAAGGGTATGTCGGGGAACGTTAAATATCATCGAAAATCCCGTAGCCGATATCGCAGCGGCAGCGGCAGCAATAAGATAACCTCCATGAGGTATCATGCTTAACCCGCTGAATTTCTGATCAATAGAGATATCATTCAGCCCCGAAAGAGCCAGAGCCAGGGTTATTCCGAAGGTCATGGCACTAATAATCATCACGCAATTTGCCGCACGCGTCATACCCACCAGAAGGAAGTTATCGATCATATCATCGACAAAATTTATCAGCGGCACTCCGGGTACCAAAAAGAGCGCACAGGCCAGCAGAGGGTGATATGGGGTGGCGGAAAGACCCGTGAGAGAGCTCAAATATGCCAAGCAGGTAGCCACAAATGCCGCAATGGCAAGGCTCATATAGTGGTTGATACCAAACTCGAAACATCTATTGCGAATACGGAATCCGGCAAAGGCGGATATCGACGCGAAGAGGAATGCAAGGAAGTCACATCCGAACAATGCACAAAATCCACCACATGCAAAACCTGCACCCACAGCTACCAGATATTGGTTGTAGTTGCGTGGTCGCGCAGCGATTGCCTCCAGCTCCTCCTCGAAGCGGTCGATGGTATAATCTTGCTCGATGGCACGCCACGAAAGGCGCGAGATATCGGTGATGGTGCTCATGTTAACCGCATGGCGCTCACACTTCTGGAACTTCGAAAAGGAGTGGCTCTCGTCGCTCACATTGACAATCAACATCGTCCAACGAATATCGATATGCAGTTTATCCTCGGGTATCCCCAAGAAAGCGGCTACACGCTTCATATTTCGATCAACTCGATTGGTATCGGCAGCGCTCTCCATAAGGAGCTTTCCTGCCCTCAGCAACAAGTATAACTTGCGACGCAGCAGCAGAGTATCGCTATCTTGAATATAATTTTCCATCGTATTAAATATCCGTTTTTTAACGCGCACAAAATTACACAGATTTATCGACTCACCAAATATTATTGCATATTTTTTTTAAGAAAACAAACAGAAACCTTACTCAACAAACGAAGCGATCTGTCTCCATGGATACCCTCCATCATTCTGTTGAGGCTCTCCGGGTGTGCTGCGACCTTGGGTGATATATTCGACAAGTAGCGCTTTGAGCTGCTCGACTATTTCGGGTTTCTCGAGGCATAGGTTCTCGGTTTCGGATGGATCTTGGGCCATGTTATATAGCTGAACTGGTGGCAGTTTGGCCAATGTTGCGGTGTCGGTTGGTTTGGGGTAGCTCCAACCTCCGGAGCTTGCCGTCATTAGTAACTTCCAGTCACCTTTTCTAATTGTGAAGTCGCCATCGAACGAGTGGTGCACTGTGGCTTGGCGAATTGTCTGGGTGTTATTTGGGCATAGTAGCGCTTGCGATATGTCGTAGCTATCCTCGCCCTCGCAATCCTCGATTGTGTATCCAGCCAGTGCTGCGAATGTTGCGTAGAAGTCTGTCTGGCATATTGTCTGATCTATGGTGTGGTGCTCGATTTTTGCGGGCCAGCGCACTAGGCAGGGAATGCGGTGACCACCATCGTAAAGATCGGCCTTGTGTCCACGATAAATCGAGTTGGGGTAGTGGTCCTGAGCAATCAGGTCGTCGATGCCTGCCGCGGGGCTACATCCATTGTCGGTGGTAAATACAACCAAGGTATTTTGGTCGCACCCAGCCTCTTGCAGTGCCGTGAATACGCGGCCAACCATATGGTCGACCATCACAACAAAATCGCCATAGTCGCCAAGTCCCGACTTCCCTCGAAACTCCTCGGTGGGCAGAATTGGGGTGTGAGGGGCTGGCAGCGGCAGATATAAGAAGAATGGCTTGTCGCCTTGGGCCTGCTCTGCGATATAGTTGCACGCACGATCAACAAGGTTGGGCAGCACCTGCTCGTGGACAAAGTCGGGCGATGTAGGGCCCTTGCGCCACCACCCTAGGGGGAAGTCTCGCTTGAGCTGCACGGTCACATGGTCGGGGATTGCTGTTGGCATATTATTTTCGACATATACATATGGTGCCATATCCAGCGAACCATTAAATCCGTAGAAGTAGTCGAAGCCATGGTCGGTTGGCCCACCATGAATTGGCTTGGAGTAATCTATATTCTCCTCCCCCTGGTCGATATTGTCCCACGTCCATCCCAGGTGCCATTTACCAATTGCCGCTGTGGTGTAGCCCGCCTTCGAGAGCATCGTTGCCATGGTCGAACGCTCGGCGGGAATGAAGCTCTTATCGTAACCATATAAGACATTCTCCTTGAGCTCCGAGCGCCAATTGTAGCGTCCCGTTAGGATTGAGTACCGTGTGGGAGTGCTGACCGAAGCGCTTGAGTGAGCGTCGGTTAGAACGGCACCTTGGCTGGCCATCTTGTCGAGATGGGGAGTGTTGATCTTCGAATTGCTGTCGAGAAACGACACATCGCCATAGCCCATATCGTCGGCCAAAATAAAGATGATATTTGGCTTTTCATAGCTCTCAGTGCTGCACGATGC
Organism: Rikenellaceae bacterium; assembly: GCA_044433805.1. Lineage (GTDB taxonomy): Bacteria > Bacteroidota > Bacteroidia > Bacteroidales > Rikenellaceae > Alistipes. The sequence continues at coordinate 31,730 of JAWXTD010000003.1, read as the reverse complement.
TAAAGCCATTGCAGCAGGGATTATAAGAAGTGATCTTTTATCCATATTGTTGGGTCTCTTTGAGTAGTTATTGTATGTGATTGGATAACACAAATATAGTACTTAATATTTAAATATTACCATAACAATGCCATAAATCTCAATTTTTTGTTAACTTTGCTCTATCAAAACTAACCTTGTAAAAGCAATGAAAAGATTAAAAAAAGGCACATTTTTACTACTCGCTGCGCTATTTACACTCTCGTGTAGCACCGAGGGAAACAGCATTTTATCTCCTGATGGAGAGTTGAAATTGGAGTTGAAGCAGACCTCAGAGGGCAACTTTGTATACTCATTTTCAGCTGGTTCGCAGATACTAATCGCAGACTCCTCGATGGGCTATCAGAGCTCCGAAGGCGAGGTTTTTCCCTCTGCAGGTTGGGTCATTGCGAGTGTCGATGAGAGCCAAGTGCGATCGACCTGGGAGCCAATGTGGGGCAAGCGCGCAGTGGTTAAAGATGAATATAATCAGATAGTTGTGTCGCTGGAGAGTGGCGACGAGAGTGGCCCGATTCAGCGAATGGATATCGTAATGCGTGCCTACGACGATGGCGTTGCCTTTCGCTATGTGATCCCCGAAGGAGGTGCTGCGGAGCCTGTGCAGATCACAGGCGAACTCACTGAATTTGCATTCCGTGGCGACTACACCGCATGGTTCTACAACCAAGAGAATCACAATATTGGCCCCGAGAAGCTATCAGAGTCCGATGGTGTGCGCCTTCCGGTGATGACCATCAAGGCTGCCGACAACCAATATATGGCCATCCACGAGGCATACCTCCAAGATGGCGAGCCGATGGAGCTAAGCTCCGAGGCTGGCGTGAGCTCATTCAAGATTATATCATCGCCCCAGAGACTTCAGAGCGGCAGCGAGTCGGCATGGAGGGTGATCTTCGCTGGCGAGAGTGCCGGCGTAATGGTCGACTCTCACCTTATCGAACTGCTCAACCCCGACCCCGATCCTTCAATCGACTTCTCGTGGGTAGAGCCTAGTGTGGCACTCTGGGATTGGCGAATTAATGGTGCCCGCATCGAGGGGTTTACCTATGGCATGAACTACCCCTCATGGGTTAGAATGGTCGACTTCGCCGAGCAGAACGACATCCGCTACCTAGTTCTCGATGCCAACTGGTATGGCCCCGAGTTCCAAAAAGATTCAAACCCAACTGAGGGCGATAAGGCTGCCGATGTGCAAAAATTGATCGCCTATGCCAAGGAGCGCAATGTGGGTATATGGCTCTACCTGAACGATATAGGTGGTCGCCAGTTCCCTATCGAAGAGACCCTAAAGCAGTATGGTGAATGGGGCGCCGCAGGTGTGAAGTACGGATTTATGAGCGGCACAACTGCCTATCGCCACCAACGCACTGCGCTAATCACACGCCTCTGTGCCCAGAACAAACTCCATGTCGACTTCCACGATCAACCGACGCACCCCTTCGGACAGATGCGCACATGGCCCAATGCCCTGACTCGCGAATATTGCTTCGCACAGCTCGATGGCCATAAGGTCTTCGAGCCCAAAACATTCGTCACCTCGGTCTTTGTCAACATGATAGCGGGCCCAATCGACATGACAAATGGAATGTTCGACCTGCGCCAAGGCCACACCGACAGAATCGACGAGAGCCAGCCTGTGCCCTCGACCGTAACATCCGAGGCGGCACGCACAGCAATAGTGTTCTCGGGAGCAACAATACTTCCCGATATCCCCGAGTATTACAATAAATACCCCTCGCTGCTGCGATTCATAGCCGCTCAAAAGATGCCTTGGCGAGAGAGCAAAACACTCCTAGGCGAGATTGGTGAGTATATCGTAATGATGCGCGAGACCGACACACATTACCTAGTAGCAGCAGCATACAACGAGCAGGGCGGAGAGCTCGAAATACCCCTCGACTTCCTGCCCGCAGGTGAGTACGCAGCAGAGCTCTCGACAGATGGCGATGCTCACTACCTAACTAATAGAGAGACCCTTAAGGTCGAAAATATAACCCTTAGCAATAATGAGCCACTCAAGGTGAGGATCGCTCCGGGAGGTGGTGCTTGCTTGCTTATTGCGAAGTAGGATTTCTTATTGCCTTTCTTACTGCCTTTCTTACTGCCTTTCTTACTGCCTTTCTTACTGCCTTTCTTACTGCCTTTCTTATTGCCTTTCTTACTGCCTCCGGCGGGCGGGGATAGCACCCCCGCGGGTGCAGCTACTTCTTGCGCTATTGGGCTAAAAACTTGCAGTTTTTAGATTTTGCACTGTAATATCTTGCCACAAATGAATTTGCGCAAGATATTACAGTGCAAAATTTATTAAATGCCTTTGGCATTTAAACCCAATATCGAGGATGCAGGCTCGCTTATAACTCGATAATAATACTCAACTTTAATAAGTATACTTTAATATTACCTTGAACCGATAAATATCCAGGAGCGGCAGCACCTATTAGTATTCCCCTCCAATTGCCGAGGTGCGGAGAGCAGTCTGTAACGGTTTGGAGGGGTCAGGGGTGGCTATCGAAATATATTTAAAAAATAGGCTTAATATTTTGATACAAAGCAACGTAAGAAACGTTCAATTCACAAGGGTTCAATTCGTCAGAATTGAAAAATTTTAAAGGTGTGATTTATCTTGTCAAGCTCGCTTGAAAAAGATAAATCACACCTTTAAAATCATTGAGTCAAAGACTCAATGCCCGCAGTGCAAAAAAAGTTGCACCCGCGCAGGTGCTATCTGCGCCCGCCGGAGGCAGTAAGAAAGGCCGCAAAAAACAAAAAAAACGTCACCCCGCAAGGAGTGACGCATGAATATATCAAGCGAGTTGATTATGCTTTGTCGGCAGAACCTAGAACACTCTCACACTTGTGCTTGTAAAGCTTCTTAAGCTCGTCGCGTGCTGGGCCTAGGTACTTGCGTGGGTCGAACTCAGCGGGGTTCTTCACGAAGATCTCGCGAACGGCAGCTGTCATAGCCAAGCGGCCGTCAGAGTCGATGTTGATCTTACATACTGCGCTTGCTGCAGCCTCGCGAAGTTGCTCCTCGGGGATACCGATAGCATCTTTAAGTGCGCCGCCGTTCTCGTTGATAACCTTAACGTACTCTTGTGGTACTGAAGATGATCCGTGAAGAACGATTGGGAATCCTGGGATACGAACCTCGATCTCCTTAAGGATGTCGAAACGCAATGATGGTGGAACCAAAACGCCCTCAGCGTTAAGTGTGCACTGCTCTGGAGTGAACTTGTTAGCACCGTGTGAAGTACCGATTGAGATAGCAAGTGAGTCAACACCTGTCTTCTTCACGAAGTCCTCAACCTCGTCTGGCTCGGTGTATGTGTGGTGGTCTGAAGATACCTCATCCTCAACACCTGCCAATACTCCTAGCTCACCCTCAACAGTCACGTCGTGTTGGTGTGCGTACTCAACAACCTTCTTTGTTAGCGCTACGTTCTCCTCGTATGGAAGGTGCGAACCGTCGATCATAACCGATGAGAATCCCATATCGATACAGCTCTTGCAAAGCTCGAAAGAGTTACCGTGGTCAAGGTGAAGCACGATTGGAATATTTTTACCCAACTCCTTAGCGTACTCAACAGCACCCTGTGCCATGTAGCGAAGAAGAGTCTGGTTAGCGTAGTTACGAGCACCAGCAGATACCTGAAGGATAACTGGTGAGCTGCACTCAACACAACCTTGAATGATCGCTTGCATCTGCTCCATGTTGTTGAAGTTGAATGCTGGGATAGCGTAGCCACCCTCGACAGCCTTCGCAAAAAGCTCGCGGCTGTTAACCAAGCCTAAATCTTTGTATGAAACCATAATAGTGTTTGTTTTAAATGTGTTTTATTTGTGTTTATTTCCAACTGCCGCAAAATTAATAAATATTTTTATAATAATGGTATAAATGATGTTATTTTTTTCACACAACACTCATTTTATTTATTTTGTATCTATGTCAACCTTTGGTTGCCATGAGCAAATCACCGAGGTGAACCTCGCTATTGGGTTTAAATGCCGCAAGGCATTTAACAAATTTTAGGAACCAATGGGCTGTGCAAATTTATTTGCAGACAGCCCATTGGTTCCTAAAATCTAAAAACTGCAAAGTTTTTAGCCCAATAGCGCAAGATAAGCACGCACCCGCGGGGGTGCTATCCCCGCCCGCCGGAGGCAGACCCCAACATAAGAAGGGCTGCAAGCAAGCCGCTAAGAGGCCTGCTCAGTGTCGAGCTCTCCGCCATCGATCTTGCCCCAATCGGTGATCACAGCGCCGCTCACTTCAACCTCGTCGGCACCGATTATCACATTGTAGGAGTGTATCTGGCCGGCGGTAAGTGTCACAAAGAATGATGCGGTGTAGGGCGCCGAGTCGCCAAACGAGAATATCAACTCGGCTTTGGTGCTGTAGTACCCCGTTGTGAAGAGCACCATCTCGATCGAGGCTGTCGAGAAGTCGTCGGCAAAGTCAATCACCGCCGAGTCGATTGTGCCATACACGGCAGTGTCGTCATTCAGAGAACCTGCCTGAAAGACATTTCCCGCAGTTTGAACGTTCGACATCGCGAAGCTCATACCCTCTAATGTGCCAAGCGAAGCCTTGCACGATACGTTAAACTGCACCTTGGCCATACTGTGCTCAAATGTCAAATCGACCTGGGTCTCTCCCGCCTCAACCATCGCCTCGGCACTCATATGTATGAGCGCTTCAAGATCTGTTTGGTCGCTAATGTTGAATATATCATCCGATAAATCTTCGTAATCTTCGTTATATGGATAGTAAGCAAGGATATACATTCCACACTGCTGCTCATCGATAATTGGGGTTTGACCCTCGCCAAGCGAGAACGACGTCGACGAGCCACCCTGGTCGGCGCTATACATTATATTTTCGTAGGTGAAATCAGCATCAGGAGCATTATCATTCTCACTTATGGCCAACACACCGATCTTATCGCCCTCGACCCATTGGTCGCCACTCACGCGCGAGTCCACACCCGAGGTAAAATTGATCTCTTCTGGCGCAGTGATTGCCCCCTCTGCGCTCTGGTGTTTTGCGCAACTTGCCATGGCTACCACGGCTAGAGCTGCTAAAATTACTTTTTTCATTGGTTATTGCTTTAGGGGTTACTCAAATGTTGTATTGCTATCATCTGGCGTAGGGATAATATCGTCGTTGTCGTCCGATTCGCCCCATGCGGTGATCGTTGCTCCACTGATCGTTGTTTGGTCTTCGCCCAGCGTCACGGTGTAGTTTTGTTGCCTTCCGCTCGAGAGCGTTGTGGCGAAGGGTGCTACGTAATACTGGCCATCGATGGTGAGATATAAATATGCATTAGTTATATTGCCATCGGTTGGGAAGAGGATAAGTTCTACGGTTGCCGATGAGTAATCGTCGGCAAAGTCGATTGTAACCTCGTCAATATAGCCATACCGTGCCAACGCGGAATAATCGCTTGTATCCTCTCCGGGAATACCTATTGTTTGGATGTTACTTAGATTGAATTCCATCCCCTCGAGCGATGGCACCGAGTCGCTAGCCTTGATAGTGAATTTCACCCGGCAATGCACATGCTCAAAGGCGAAGTTAACGCTCGTAACACCACTAGTGGTGATGTAAGCAAGGGCAGTCATATAGTCCACAGCGCTCAAATCGGTTTGATCCGAGATGTCGAATACGCAGGTCTCGGGGTCATCATTCCCTGAAATGTAAGGATAGTATGCCGCAAGCACAAAGTAGATAGGCGAGCTATCGGGCAGAAAGATAGGCGAAAAACCTTCGGTAAGCGAAAAAGTTGTCGACGAGCCACCATAATCTGCCACAAGGCAGACGTTATTATCTACATACTCCATCTCGCCGGTCTCCATCACGACAGTAAAATCCAAGGTGTGAACACCAATCTTATCGCCTGCCACCCACATATCGTCACTCACACGGCTCTCGATTCCCGAGGTGAAGGTTAACTCTTGTGGCCCCTCTGCAGCCCCTTCGAGGCTATCATTTGCAGCGCAGGCTGTAATGGCCATGGCCACTGCTATATATATTAATTTTTTCATTGTCATATTTTTTAACCTCTATAATTATTCAAAAGCATTTCCCGAGGCATCTACAAATTCTCCATTGTCGTCCACAAAGTATATTACCATCCACGTAGTGCCGCCCCAACTATTTTGATCGCTCACCATGTCGCTATTTTTGTAGTGTAAGTATAGGGAGCAATTTTCACTATGCGAGGTGAAAGAGTTGAACACATTGCTACCAATAGTGATTGGGTCGGGTGAGGCGAAAAAGAGCATTTGTAGATTTGAGTCTAATGCAAAGCAGCTCGATCCGTCAATTTCTGTCACTGATGGAAGATATAGAGCTGTGAGATTACAGCAGTTAGAAAAAGCATGGCTATTTATCTTTGGCACTTTATATAAAACGATAGTCTCAAGAGAGCTGCAAAAGTGGAAGTGGCTTGCTTGTAGCTCCGATGTAGCCTCGAGAGCCTCGACCTCTTTGATATTGTCGATAAAACGCGTAGTGTAGGTAATTCCACCCGAATCGACATAACTAGCCATAAATCCAATATCGGTAGTCTCGGTGAAACTTAGCTCAATTTCGCGATCGCCCAATGCCGAGTCGATACCGCTAAGCATCGATCCGAACTCCTCGGCGCTGAATGTAATTTGGCCCGAGATACACCACTCGTTGGCAACAGCAGGTATTGTGCTTGGGGTGAGCGACATAAACTCCTCGGCCGTTAGCTCGCAAGCGTACAAGGTCGATGGAAGCTCAGTCTCCTCATCCTTGTTGCCGCCCCACTCCTCGATTGTTGAACCGGTAAAGTCGAGGCTGTTATTGCCCATCGCAAGGGTGTAGTTCTGCTGCTTGCCCGCCTCGAAGGAGGTGATAAGGGTTCCTATATAATCCTTGCCTTCGAAGTTCATGCGCAGGGTGGAATAGGTGGTGATTGCCGTTGGGAACAAGATCATCTCGATAGTTGCGCTCTTGCCATCGTCGGCCACATCGATCACTGCCGAGTCGATAGTTCCAAACTCTGCGAGCGAGTAGTAATCCGACGACGAGTCGACCAGTAGACCGGGGACACCCACCGTTTGGACATTCTCGATTTGGAATGTCATACCCTCGAGCGACTCGATAGACTCGAGAGCTGTGATGGTGAATTTCACTAGAGTATGTTTGTGCTCAAAGGTGAATGCAATGGGGTTGTCTGTGTCGTCTTGAGTGACTGTGGCAGAGTCCATCATATAATCTACAGCGCTCAAATCGCTCTGGTCCGAGATATCGAAGGTTGTATATTCGCTCTCTTTAAGATCCTCATTGTATGGATAGTAGACCATTACAGTCAGCGAAAATGTCGACGAAGAGGGGAAGTAAATAGGATCTGAGTCAACCACCGAAAACGATGTCGACGAGCCTCCATTGTCGGCCTTGTAGGCTATGTTGGCTGCCCACACCTCCATTGCCGAGTCGTCGATGCAGACGATACCGATCTTGTCGCCTAGCTCCCACTCGTTGCCATCGACACGGCTCTCGATGCCCGAAGTGAACTTCATCTCTTGAGCCGCAGAGGTTGCCCCCTCGAAGCTCTCTTGCTTTGTGCAACTCACCATGGCTGCCACAGCTAGCGTTGCTAATATTACTCTTTTCATTTTTTTGCTTCTTTAGGGGTTAATCGTTAAGCACTGTTATGCTCTTGAATTGGATCGAAACATCGCCAACCGTTAGCGTCGATGTTACGAAATTGACCAAGCTGCGGTTTGCCGCACCAACGGTTAGATCGATCTGCGTGGGGTCGGTAAATGTGGAGGGGTCGCTAAATGATGTCTCATTCACGAATGCCTTGGGGTTTATATATGTTATCAGAGCCCCGCTTGCTGTTGCCACCTCCAACTGTGTGAGCAGCGAGCAGCCTTCAAGAGAGAGAGATGGCAGTGATGTGACCTTAGGCAGTGCGATTCTAGTTATTATGTTACAAGACATGAAACACGTCTGCGGGATAGATGTCAGATCGGTAAATGTGAGATCCAATGTGGTGCCTAGTTTCTCATAATTGGCATTGATAGATTCTAATATTCTACCACTTGTTTCAGTAGCCTCTAAGAGTGTGCTATCGTCTCCCGAGATTATCCACACGTTGCTTGTTGGTCTGTTTGTGTAGTCTAACTCTGTGAGCTGCTCGAGGGTCATATAACCATCGTCCACTACTACAGGTAGGTCGGTAGCATCATCCTCGGCACCATCCCAAGGTGTGATTACCGAATCACCAATTGTCATCTCGATACTGCCAACCTTGACCAAGAAGCTGTGTTGCTTGCCGCTCTCAAGTGCGGTGATGAGTGGTGCGGTATAGTTCTCACCACCAACACTTATGGCCAACTCTGCGTCGGTAGGATAAGCCTCGCTAGCGGGGAACAGGATCATCTCGACGGTTGCTGTCTGCTTGTCGTCGGAAATATTGACCACAGCGGTGTCGATTGTGTCGTAGACTATATTCTCTGCGGGCTGAGCGATATCTTCTGGGGAGTAGCCCGGGAAGCCTTTGGTTTGAATATTTCGCAGCTCAACGCTTAGCCCTTCGAGCGAGGTGAGATTGCCGGTAGCTTGAAAATAGAACTTCACCAAGGATTGGCAGTGCTGAAAATCGAGATTCACAATGCTGCTATTCTCGACATCGCTGGAATAGACTATATCGCTTGCAAATAAGAAATCCACTACGCCTAGGTCGCTCTGGTCGGTGCAATCGAATTGGTAATCGCAATCCAAAGTGTAGGCTTCATCATAGGGGTAGTAGGCTAAAACCACTGCATACTCATCTGCCTCTTCGGGGAAGTAGAGAGGTGTCTGACCACTAGCCACAGCGAAGGATGTCGACGAGCCGCTCGACGAGGCTGCGTATAGAATATTATCGGCAATATATATATCATTAATGGATTGAATGCTATAGAATCCAACCTTGTCGCCAGCCACCCAATTATTGCCATCCACACGGCTCTCGATGCCCGAGATGAATGTTATCTCTTGAGTCGAGTGGCTATCTGTTGTCCCTTCGAGGCTCTGATCTTTTGCGCAACTCGCCATGGCTACCACAGCTAAAGTTGCTAATATTACTCTTTTCATTTTTCTCATTATCTTGGGTTACTCTGGAAGGCCTGCTGTTATTGTTATCGTTGTGTCGTTATCCTCTTTGGAGAGTGGTAGCTCGGTGATCACATCGTCGCTATCGTCCCACGCCCAGATCGTTGCACCCTCGAAGTCGATACTATCGGTACCCAACGAGAGGTTGAAGGTGTGCTTATAGCCTAGGAAGAGGGGAGCAGCAAAGGCTGTTACGTATATTTCGTCGCCTACGTAGAGTTTGATTGTGGCATCGGTTTTTTCGTATGTGTAGGATGTATCCCCCTCATACTCAGCTGTTGCGAAGAGCATCATTGTGGTAGTTGCGCTACGGGCATCATCGGCCACACTCACTTCGCCCTGCAATGTGCCATACTCTGCGGGGTAATCTGACCAACTGATTGTGCCTGTGGGGTCGCTGACAATTGCAATATCCTCGATCTCGAAGCGTGCACCCTCGAGCGAGCTTGCCGAATCTTTGGCCACAACGTTGAATGTCGCCATCGCCATCGTGTGCTCGAACGATAGTGACACCTCGGTGGTACTCTCATCAGAAACGATGGCTGTTGCTGACACTACATCAAGAGCGCCCAAATCGCTTTGGTCGGTGACATCGAGCTTGTAAGAGTAAAGGTCATACTCTTGGGTTGTGTCAAAGTAGACGCACGAGGCAGGATATACAGCCATAACAAATAGCGGATTCCTATCACTATCGTGGTTATCGCCCACTGTGAGCGCATCGTAACCCTCATCGATAGATAGCCTAGTCGATGATCCCGCACTGTCGGCACTATAGACCGATAGGGGGTAGTGAAATTGGCCAAATGTCTCGTAATCTATTGGGTAGGCAGCAAAGATTCCCACCTTATCGCCCGCCTCCCAAAGGTTGCCATCGACACGGCTCTGGATGCCCGAGGTGAATTTTATCGCTTGAGGCTCGGTGGAGGGAGTATCCCCCTGCGAACTCTGATCCTTGGTGCAGCTCACCATGGCTACCACGGCTAAAGCTGCTATAATAATTTTTTTCATCTTCTTTTCTTATCTTGGGTTACTCATCAAGAACTATAATCTCTTTGAATTCACTCACGCAGCCATCTACGGTAAGTACATCGCATAGAGTGCCATGTGGTTCAACGTCGCAGGTCACATATTCGGCATTTGCTGCTCCAACAGTGAGAGTCACATTGTAGTTGAAAGGAGGTCCAAATATACCCTCATAAACTGAAGTCAACTTCACACCACTATTTGTCGCAAAGCTGAGTGTTGTGATCAGCGAACAGTTAACAAATGCGGCGTCAGCAACTGTAGTTACAGCAGGGAAGTGTGCCTCGATCAAAGAGGTGCAACTCAGAAACGCAGTAACTCCGATGCTCTCCACCGCCTCGAGGGTGATGCTCTCTAAGTCAAAGCAACTCATAAAGCCGTATTCTCCAATAGATGTAGCCTTTGGAATCGAAACATCTTGCAATATGTAGCAGAACGAGAACATGTAATCACTTATCGCTCCGAGCGATGGCAAAGATATCTGCTCCAATACAATGCAGTCACCAAATGCCCACTGGCCAGCACTCTCAAGACGCGGCAACGAAACAGTGCTTAAAGCGTAGCAGTTATGGAATGTATTATCCCCCACTGAGGTGAGTTGCTCAAACTCCACGCTCTTTAAGCTCTGGCAATCTTGGAATGCACATTCACCCGCTGTGGTGAGCTTAGGCATCGACACACTCTGCAACTCTGTGCAATAGATAAATGCATCATCTCCCACGCTCAACACCTCGGGAGCCGAAATGCTCTTAAGGGCCGTACAGCTTTTAAACAGATTATCTGGGATTGTGGTCAAATCGGTGAATGTTACCGATATTGTGCGTCCATTATTATTAATCCCGCCATCGGTACTCGAAACTAAACTATTGGTCATCATCTCTAGTTGCCTGTCTGTAGCATCGCCCGTGATTACCCACTTGTTGCTCACAGGAATATTGGTTAAACCCATCTCTATGAACTCGGCAATTGTCATCTCTCCATCGTATTCGTTTAGCGTGAGGTCGGTAGCCTCATCTATCTCGCCCCACTCCTCGATTGTCGCTTGGCCAACCTCGATAGTATCTTTTCCAATCACAAGGCTGAACGATTGTTGCATCTCGGCGTAGAAGTTCGTGGTGAGGTTAGCGTAGAGAGCCTCACCATTTAAGGTTGCCTTTAGGGTAACCGTTATTGGGGAAGGAGTGTAGCCGAATCCATCACCAGAGTAATAGGCTGTCGGGAAGAGTATCATATCGACGCTTGCGCTGAGTCCATCATCGGCCACATCGACCACGCCTTCTATCGTGCCATACTCGGTGGGATATGTCGACCAATCGAGTATGTATGTTGGATCGCTTACAACCGCAACATTCTCGATCTCGAACTCCAACCCCTCGAGCGAGCTTATCGAGCTCTCCGCCTCGATATTAAACTTCACCGAGGCCATATTGTGGTAAAAATCGAGCTCTACACTGCTGCTATCGCCATAAGCAGAGCCGTCACCCAAAAGCACATCAAGTGCATCTAAGTCGCTTTGATCCGAAATATCCAACTTGTAGTATCCCTGCTGCTCATCGTAAATAGAGTAGGGATAGAAGGCGTAGATTTCTAAATATGCTTCAATCTCATCATAGTACTCATAAGCCTCCGTCAGATCAAACGAAGGGAAGAATAGTGCTGAGTGACCACTCTCGACGGTAAACGTTGTCCACGACCCGGCATTATCGGCACGGTAAGGGGTTGAGGTGTAGTAATCATTCCATGATACATAATTAGCACCATTCTCATGAATTTGATTAATACAGAAGTAGGCCTCGATTCCAATTTGGTCTGATAGCTCCCATTTACCTCCGCTCACACGGCTTTGGATTCCCGAACTAAATTTTATCTCTTGAGTCGTGGTGGTGTCGGTAGCCCCCTCGAAGCTCTCTTGTTTTGTGCAGCTTGCTATGGTTGCCACGGCTAGAGCTGCTATTATTGCTTTTTTCATCTTTTCGCTATGTTTAGGGGTTACTCTGAAAGAATAGTTATGGTGTTAAATGTGAATGAGTTATCATAAACAGTTAGCGTTTTGTCGCTCACAAACTCCGCATTCGCAGCCCCTAGTGTGAGGTCAATGTTTGTATTCAAGTCAACTGTTACCTCTTCCTCTTGGTCTATTTCCTGGTTGTACTCATAATATGAACAAGCGAAGCAATTACTATCGATTGCCGTCAACATCACATCGCTATCGGTTGCTAGGTGCAATGTTTTAAGCTCTAGACACCTATCAAAAACGCGTCTGCCAAGACTTATAAGTTGAGGGAAATATCCACTCTTTAGTGACTCGCAACCATAGAACACATAACTATTTAGATTCTCTACCGTCGGCAAAGTTATCTCTTCGAGTGAAGTGCAATACTCAAATGCATCTTCATCAACCTCAGCGACCAATGGAAGGTCGACACTCTCAAGTGACACGCAACCCGAGAATGCATACTCGCTTAGTGTTCCCTCTAGCTTTGGCATCGATATCTCTTTGAGCGAGTAGCACGAGTTAAATGCATATCTTTTGATAGTAGTTACATTTGGGCAATTGATATAGGTTAAATACCCACACTGCTCAAAAACGCCATACCCGAGTGTCTCCAAATTAGGCAGATCGATACTTAGTAGGTATCCGCAACCATAAAAAGCCTCACTGCCTGTGATGATCAAATTGGGTGCTGAGATGCTTGTAACGGAGCAGTACCCAAATGCGGACTCCCCAACTTCAGTCACTTTGGGTAGTGAGAAATGTGTTATTGAGGAGTATGCAAATGCCTCCTTCTCGATAACTAGCGCCTCGGGTGCCGAGAAGGAGTATATACCTTCGCATTGTGTAAATGCGGCCTCTGGAATTGTGGTAAGGTCGCTGAAGGTGATCGAGATCTTGCGATTGTTTAGGGCTAAGTATACACCTGCTCTATCGAAACAGAAGCACATCTGCCATAACTGCTCGTCGGTGGCATCGCCCGTGATTGTCCAAATGTCGCTTGCTGGCATAAATACAAAAAACTCCTCATCGAGGACAAACTCTAAGAAGGTATCCAAGGTCATCTCCGCTGCAGGCTTGATAAGATCGATAGAGCCAGCGTCGGGATCGGTGTAGATTCCCCAATCGTGGATGCTGCCGCCTGCCTCTAGTGCCACGGTGCATGTGTAGTCGAGCGAGGTGTAGGTGCCCGAGGCGATCTGTAAGCTTTCGCTGCCGCCGTAGGTGATGCTATACACTGCCGAAGTTGTCGAATTATCGTCGGCCGTAAGCTCGACGCCCAACATAATCTCATCGCCCGACGATAACTCGAAGGGCAGAGTGTTGAACATCACGCTGTAAGTTGTCGCGTTATCGGCGTAGTTGCCAATTGTGGGCGAGCCGCTAACTGCGACCGACATTGCACCTGCCGAGGCTGTGGTGATAAGTTTGCTGCTGCCGATGCTCTGAGTTAGGTCGACTTGCGCTGTGAGTGGAAGGTCGACGCCGTTGTTGCCTCCAACGAGCAGCTTGGTGATTGTGTAGCTCTTGTCGGATGTGATACCCTCGAACGTCAAACCCACCTCTAACGCTGCGCCAAGGTGGCTCATCGAAGCTGCGGCAGAGTCGCTAATGGTGACTAGGTCGCTTATCATATGGATGTCACTGCTCATCGAACCAACACCCTTATCACCCGAAATATCGATCGATTGCTCCGAGAGGTCGATAGTGTATACGCCTGCGCTTGTGATAGATGAGTCGATGTAGGGGTATACCAAACGCACCTCGGTAGCCTCGTTATCGACATCGCCCGTAAACCAGGCGCTCTCTTTGTCGGAGCTCATCGAGCCCGAGACCATCGAGAATTTGGCGAAGCTCTCGCTCGAGCTGCACCATGCGCCAAGTGTCTGGCTCTCATCGCCCCACGTTGTTGCGATGTTGTCGTCACCCTGCTCGAGTGCCACACGGCTCACGGGTTCCAATGACGATGTGCTCGCCTCGATGGTTATTGTTTGGGTTGTTGGCCCAGAATCGGGATCAGGATCTGTGTTTGGATCTGTGTCTGTAGAACCGTTCGATTTGACACAGCTAGCAGCCATCACTGCCACCATACCTATATATAATAGTTTTTTCATATCTCTATTTTGTTTGAGTTAGGGTTCTATTGCCAAGTGAAAATTGGGTAGCCATCGTTAATCGGAACATCGTAGTCGGCCTTGAATTCATCGCCCAGCGCTTCGAGAAGTGTTCCATCGGTCATCTCCTCTTTGCTCATTGAGGTGCTACCATATCTTGCAGCTGCTGCACATCCTTCCAGATAGTAGCAGTTTGTAGTTAAATATGAGCTACTAGAACTATATCCTAATATGGCTCCGGCATAATAACCGGAGGTGCCATTTACAGTTCCTACGTTATAGCAATTTACTATCTGGCTAGTTATTGTAGCACTCGAATAGACGGATGCCACAATACCTCCTGAGTAAAATTTTTCTTCTTTGTTAATAGTACCTTTGTTGTAGCAGTTGCTAACATTTGAAGTATTAAGTCGTCCTACAATACCGCCGGCATTTTGGCCCGTTACTGTAACTGTTCCTGAGAAGTAACAGTTATCAACAGAGCTTCTCTCATATAGATATCCTACAATACCGGCGGCATAAGAAGCTCCAGTTATATCGCCTTCAACGCCCAAATTCTTGATCGTACCACCATAAACATATCCAAATAGACCTTGGTTAGATACATCCTCTTGGTTGATATACAATCCGGTGATCTTATAACCATCGCCATCGAATATGCCACTGAAGCAATAGCTACTGCTACTTCCAATTGCCGTAAATTCGTTATCCTCGCCACCTAAGTCAATGTTGTTGAGCATTTTGAAGTAGATACCTGCATAATAGTTTTTGGCTGCAACCTGCGTCGAAAGATCTCGCATTTGCGCAGCGTTGATAATAAGATATGGATTGCCCTCTATTCCACCACCGGCACCTGTGCAGCTGGTTATATTTGGATCGACAACAATCGTTAATTCTGGTGTGCCATTAGGATCATGAACAGGGTAATATGCGCCCGATACCTCTGCCCATGCGTATGCCTTGATGCTTGGCGAGGGTTCGTTGTAGTAGAATGCGCCATTGTTGAGCGTGGTAACAAACGAACCGCTCTGCATGATCTCGGTTGAATAGCCCAAAACATCTGTTACAGTACCGGTGTTGTCTCCTACAGCATCGAGCGAACAGACGTCGGAGTCGTAGTAGCAGCTGCTAATCTTTACACTGCTGTTGTATCCCACCACAGCACCAATGTAGCTTGTTGCGCCACTGACCTTACCCGAAGAGTAGCAGCCGTTTAAGATAGTATCGTAATATGTGTCATAAGCCTCGTTGATACCTACAAGACCGCCAACATGTGATGTTGCAGCATAAACATCGCCTGTGTTGTAGCTGTTGTATATCGCTCCACCTTGAGAGGCTCCGACCAAACCGCCCGAGTACTGTCCAACACAAGTGACCTCGCCAACATTTGCGCAGTTTATCACTAGGCCATATACATCCGTAGACATTCCGTATAGTTTTCCCATAATACCACCTGCAAAGTTGCCCGAAGTGGTTGTGATATCACCCTGGTTGTAGCAATTAGAGATTATCATAATAGACGTTCCGCTCGATCCTCCAGCGATACCTCCAACGTAGCTACCACTCTTGATATCTCCGTAGTTCTGGCAATCGGTGATTATTGTACCCTCTGTGTAGAAGTTGCTGTAACCGGCAATACCAGCGGTGTATTTCGTGCCCGTTACATCGGCACGGTTGATGCACGAGGTGAATGAACACTCTCTAGAGTAGCCCATAATACCGGCAGCGCTATCGCTGCTAGTTTCGGTCACTGTCGAGCCCTCTAATGTTTGGCAATTCTCGACGGTGGTGTACCATCCTTTACCGATGAGAAGGGCTGTGTGACCTCCCGCGTTCGAAACCGAGCCACCCACCTTGAGGTTCTTTATTGTAGCACCAGCGCAAGCTGCAAAGAGACCTTGACCCGATGCAGAACCCGAAATGCTCAAGCCAGTTACAGAGTATCCATTGCCATCGAACACGCCGCTGTAGCCAGAACTCTCGGAGCCATCGACAGCTATTGGAGTCCATGCATCTTGCAATGCGATGTTCTTGACGAGCTTTCCGTCGATTGCCCTATTCGAGAGTCCAAATTGGAAATATACCTCGTTGTCAACCATAAGGTCGCTCACGCGGCACGCCGAGCCATTGACCAAATCAGCAAATGCTATCAATCCGTTTTCTGTGTAGATTAGGTATGTCGAGCTATCTGTGTCGAATGTAATGTCGTAAGTCTTAGTGTAGGTTGGAGTGGTTTGGCTATCAAAAGCAGGATAGTCACCCTCGACTGCTTGCCATGCGAATGCTGTGATCTCCGAAGGGGTTTGGTTGTAGATGTATGCACCATTGTTTAGCCCAATGATAATATCCTCGCCTTGCATCTCTTCGGTCGACAGGCCCTCAACTCCGCTATCACCACTGACGACACCTACGCTGCAGAGTGTGCTGTCGAAATAGCACGCTGTGATCGAGCCGCTTGTGTTGTTGAATACAACTGCTGCAGCATTACCTGTCGAGGCATCCATCTCTACGGCTGAGTAACAAGCTGTTACAGCACCACTATTTGCATAGACAACACCTGCAACGGCTTGATTTGAAGGCGATGATACCTCGCCCCAGTTGTAGCAGTTGACCACAACGCCCGACTCGTAATTTATCGATACGATACCTGCTGCACCAGCATAATCGCACGAAACGCTTGCCGAGTTACTACAGTTTATAACCGTTCCGTAGTTCTCCGATGCTATCGAGGCGGAGCTATATCCATTGCTGGTGATCGCAAATCCGTTGTTGTGGCAGTTTGCGATTGTTCCGTAGTTCTTATATGCTACCGCTGCGGTGTTTGATCTGCTCGAGCTACCGCTGTCGAAGATGATATTTTTGACCACTCCCTGCTCGCCAATATTTGGCAACAAAGCCGAATATTCATATACCACAGCAAGGTCGGATATTGTGTGCCCTTGACCATCGAGTGTTCCTTGGAAGGGTTGTTGATTCTCGGAGTACAATAGCCATGTGATATCGGCAAGCGAAATATCGCAATCCAACACGATGCTCTTGCCGCTGAAATCCTGACCATCGCTAAGAAGAGTGTAGAAGATCTCCATATCTCTCTGGCTAGCAACTGTATATACTCCGTCCACCTCGGCAAATAGCTCCGTGGGGGTCGACGTTCCTTCGCTGCTCCACGCCTCGATCCCTTGGCTTGTTAGAGTGACCTGCACTTCGGATTCGCCCACCTCCATGCTGTAGGTGTATTGCATACCTTCGAGTAGCGGATCGACCTTTAGCGCTGCCTGGTACGTCTGTCCATCGGCAGTGATTGTCACCTTGGCATCGGTGGTTGTAGGCAATAGAATCGCTGTTGCTGTTGCGCTTTGACCATCGTCACTCACATCGATATGCATTGTGATTGCGCCCGAAGTGGTGTAGCTATCCTCGAGAAGATCGTATTGGGTCATCACCCCCGAAATCTCGATATTCATATCTTCGAAGGATGAGATTGCCGAGTCGAAATCGCCCTCAAAGTTATTCACATTGAAGATCACCTTGGTGAACGAGTGCGAGAAGTTGAGACTCTGCACGCCCGAGGTTTGATCAGCCAAGGTCGCACTGCGCATAAGGTCGACATCATCTTCCGAGCCTTGGTTTTGCGCTGTGATATCCATCACTTGGTAGCTTGCGCTCCAATCTTCTTGGTAGGGGCTGTAAGCGTCGAATGTTACGGCTGTGCCACTCTCCGAGAAGTAGATGGTCTGCTGCGCATCAGTTGGGGTGAACTCCGCAGGCGAACCGCCCGTGGTGGTATATTTGGCATTGACCTTCGCTGCCGCAGCATCGGTCGATGTCGCCATGATGCCGATCGCATCGCCTTTGTCCCACACTGTGCCCGACACCTTGGTCATTGTCGAGATCTCTTGGGCCATAAATTGTACTGTGTTGTCGTTTGATGCATTTGCCGAGTCGACATCCGCATCCTTTTGGCACGAGGCAAACGTGGTGAGCGCCACTGCCATGCTTATTATATATAGTATCTTTTTCATATTCGTCTGCCTATTATAACTTTAAAATCGGATAACCATCGTTAATTCCTTCGGTGTCCTGCACCCATACCGCCTCGCTAAGTGGGGTGTTGAGTAGAGTGACAAAGTCAGCTTCTCTCATCTCTTCGGATGTTTTTGAACTTGAGTTGGTTATATTATATTGATTTGTACCATATAGATCACCATCATAATCGTCGGAGTTGTAAAAGCAGTAGTCTATTATACCACCATAACCATTAGTTCCGAGAATGCCACCTTCTATGGCGCCGCCGCTTGTTACGTTCGATGCGCTATAGCACGAGGTTATATAACAAAATGTTGTCGAGCTACCCTCTGGATTTCCTGTAATGCCACCACAATAACTTTCGCCAGAGATTGTGGCTCTATTATAGCACGAGGTTATCGAACCACTTCCATTGCACGCCCCTACAATGCCACCGACATAGTAATAACCAGTAATACTGCCACTTACACCAAGATTCTTGATTGTGGCACCTCTGACACATCCAAAGAGTCCTTGATGGTTAGTGCCTGATTTGTTAATATATATGCCGCTAATCATGTGGCCATCGCCATCAAATGAGCCATGGAATGTAGCATTGGTATCACTGGAGCTGGAGCTGTATGCACCAATTGCTGTCCACTCATTCTCTGCAACACCAGCGCCCGAGGCGTCGATGCCACCAAGGTCGATATCTGTGACCAATTTGTAGTGCGCACTTAGCGACCAACCGTTGGTGTCGGTGCCCACATTGCGCATATCGTCAGCTGTATATATTAAGAATGGATCCTCCTCGGTGCCCGAACCTGCTGGTGTAGCGATTGATAGCCCTGAATAGTTGTACATGCAACCTTGGCTCCACGCGGTGAAGTCCGAAGATAGGCTGTAGTAGTAGCTCTGTGAATTAATGATAACCCTCAGCATAGCATCGCTAATATCGTCGGTGGGCGTGACAAATATGCTGCTCGAAGCGTTGATGCCGTCAAGCTCAAAATCCAACGAGTAGCTAGCTTCGCCCTTTGTGATTGTAGCCGAAGTTGGCTCTGCTCCCATAAAGAAATCGAAGCATAGAAGCGCAGCTTCGTGCGAGAAGGTGAACTCCACAACAGCGGCTCCACTAGCGATGCTCGACATCATATCGACCTCTTCGGAGCTTGCCGCTTGGTACTCCTCGGCGCTCGAAAATTCGGCATTGTAGGGGTAGAAGGCAAGGTAAGTCGGCGGCGTCGGGTCGGTCGCCATAGTTATGAATGGCTCGACACCTTCGGCTGGAGTCATTGTGCCAGCCGAGTCGACGTCGTAGCAGTAGGCTGTTGTGTGGTCGCTATCGACGAAAATTGCGATTTGGTCGCCTTGGCCCCACGTGGTTTTGGGCTCTGCGGCTCTCGACGAAGTGAGCGAAAGCATCGAGGCAGAGAAGTTAACTGCGTTGCCGCCACCCTCTTGGGTCGAGGGGGTGATCTCTGCATCTTGCGAGCAACTAGCTACAAGGGCGAGAAGCGAAAAAAGTGCGAATAATCTTTTCTTCATTTTTATTGGATTTAATATTTTTTCATTGATTTGCTTTTTTAGCATAGGATATCTAGGCAAATATAACAAAAATACTCTCTCAATTGCATAGGACATAGCTTTTTAATATAAATAAATTGTTGTAGCGAGCCACTTTTGTTGATGTGAGCCACTTTATTGTTAATGCGAGCTATTATTTAGTATGTTGTTATTTTTAAAATTAAGAAATAACAACTATATTTGTATCTGAATTTGCTATGATTTAAAAAAAGAAAAATATAAATATGGTTGAATTTGAGCTATATCGCACAGCTTTAATCTCGGGTGTAGTCATGATGTTGTCGTTTAGTGCACATCTGCTTCTGACCATCAACCCCAAGAGCGAGATCTATAGCGGCTACTGTATCGCCCAACGAGTTTTTGGCGCGATACTATTTGTATGGGCACTCTATTTGTTGGGGCATGTGCTCTTCAACCTGCGATTTACCAATAACTATTTGGCCACCACGGTGAGCCTCTCCTCATATTTCTTGTTTGCGCATGGCTTCGAGATGGCTCTGCACTCGTTGCTGGATAATCGATATTTTTCGTGGCGGCGCGTGGGGCAGATCGCTATCTACACCACTATCTTCAACTTGGCACTTGTGGCAAACTACCTCCTTGTGCCCGACGCCCTGCGCGACAAGACAATCTTGATATTCTCCGTGCCTCTCTTCATCAAGATGTGTCTGGCAGCCTACAAGGCGCATAGGCGATATCTGGAGGTCAAGCGCAATCTCGATAACTACTACTCGGATAACACCTCCGATTCGGTGGTGTGGATGCGCAACTGTATATATATCATGCTTGTCCTAGGCTTCTCGAGCTCGCTGATCCCTTATGGCTCGGCATACTCCGACGCGGTGGCAATGGCAGCAGCGATGGTGGTTATAACATATGCCATTATCTCGCTACGCAACTACCTCATCTCGCTGGCGCAGGTGCAGAAACGTATCAATGAGCTGCTCGATGCCGAGAAGCAGGGCCAGCCACATGCTAAATTGTCGACGATCAAGGCCAGCCGCATGCAGAAAATGCTCGACGAGTGGGTGCAGACTCGCCGATTCCTCAGCGCCGGAATAACAATCGAGGAGCTTGCCGAAGATATCAGCAGCAATAGAACCTATATCTCTGATTACCTGAATAATAACATGAATATGACATTCAAGAATTGGATAGGCGAACTAAGGATAGAGTACTCCAAAACCCTACTGCTGCAGTACCCCGATTACCCCGCTACAAAGATCGCCGAGATGGTAGGCTATGCCCGCAGCAGCTACAATAAATCCTTCGCCAAACTCGTCGGCCAAAGCCCAAATAATTGGCGCAAAGATCGGTTGTAGGTTGCTCTTTTTCAATGTTTTTTACCTTGCTAACTGCCCGTGGGCGGGCGCAGTATAGCACCTGCGCGGGTGCGTACTCTTTGCGCTATTGGGCTAAATCTTGCAGTTTCTAGATTCTAGGGATTAATATATTGCCACAAATGAATTTGCGCAATATATTAATCCCTAAAATTTTATTACCTTTGCATAAAGTATAAAAGTTATTCATCGGTGAAGTTTGATATCATTCGGCAGCAAGTTTTTACCTCGCTCGTAACGTTGTTTGTTATGAGTCTGGTGGGTGTGTTTGCGCTCCTGATGGGGGTGCACTCTTCGTTGGGACTTGTTGCTAATGAGTCGCTTTTGGGGGGTTATATCGTTGATTTTCAACATGATCACCTGACCTGGTCGGCGATTATATCTTCGGCCATGATATTTATCTCTGCGGTGAGGTTAGGTCGCGTAGTCTCGACGCAAAACCTCTTCGAGGTGAGCACCTCGATCCAACTGCCGCTCATCGGTGTGATGATGTGGTGCGTTACCCTGGGTGCCGATTTCCTGCTCTCGGCAACTGTTGTCACGCTCTCGGCAATCATTGTCAGGGAGTTTCTGCTGGCGATGCGCAACACCAACTACCTGCCCAACCTCTTCAATGCAGCCCTTGCGCTCTCGCTGCTTCCACTTATCTACACCCCTGCTGCGATGATGTGGATTACCGTGCCATTTATACTTCTGTGGGTGGGGGTGACGCTGCGCGAGTGGATCGTTGGCGTTGTGGGGCTGCTGCTGCCCGTGGCCATTGTCTCGTATATCTTTTGGCTCTGTGGGGCCGAGCTGCTGCTGCCCGTCGAGAGTATGGCTGCGATGTTTGTCGAGTGGTCTGCACTTGCCGATATCAGCGGATTGATGCTCTTCAGGTCGTTGATCGTCGCTGTGGCGCTGCTGCTCACCCTCCTGTCGATGGTGTGGGTGAAAAATGCACTCTACAAAAATCGCCGGCGCATGCATATCACCCTCATCACAATCCTCTTTGCACTCTCCACACTTGTGACCCCCTCGGCGACCCTCTTGAGCTTCGCCCTGCTGGCCCCGCCCCTAGCTATCACCACGGCATATGCTGCGGTCAACCTCCGCGGCAGAGTGGCTAATATTCTATATTTCACTTTTTTAGCCCTGCTGCTACTCTCGATGTTCACGCCGCTCTACCTGCCACTTTTGTAGGTGAGAATGTAACCTCGATATTGGGTTTAAATGCCAAAGGCGTTTAACAAATTTTAGGAGTTAATAGGTCATTTGCAAATAAATTTGCATAACCTATTAACTCCTAAAATCTAAAAACTGCAAGCTTTAGCCCAATGGCGAAATACTAGCTGCACCCGCTCACGGTGCTATCCCCCGCCCACCAACGAGCAGCAAGAGAGAGCGTGTGTTTCCACTAAATTACTTCGCGTACGATACCGAGCGGATTTCGCGGATCACGGTGATCTTCACCTGTCCGGGGTATGTCATCTCGTCTTGGATCTTCTTGGCGATATCTTGCGATAGCGACTCTGTCTCTTGGTCTGTAAGCTTCTCAGCACCAACGATTACGCGAAGCTCGCGACCCGCTTGGATTGCATATGTCTTAAGCACTCCGGGGTATGATTGTGCGATATCCTCCATATTTTTGATGCGCTTGATGTAGCTGTCGACCACCTCGCGGCGAGCACCTAGTCGAGCTCCCGAGATTGCATCACACACCTGAATGATTGGCGAAATGAGCGATGTCATCTCCACCTCATCGTGGTGGGCACCAATGGCGTTGCACACATCGGGCTTCTCCTTGCACTTCTCGGCAAGCTTCATACCGATTATTGCGTGTGGTAATTCGGGCTCATTGTCGGGCACCTTACCAATATCGTGGAGCAGACCTGCGCGGCGTGCAACTTTTGGATTTAGGCCAAGCTCCGAGGCCATGATTCCCGCCAAGTTAGCGGTCTCGCGAGCGTGCTGAAGTAGGTTCTGACCATACGAAGAGCGATATTTCATCTTACCCACAAGGCGGATAAGCTCTGGGTGCAGGCCATGGATTCCAAGGTCGATTGCCGTGCGTTTTCCCACCTCGACGATCTCTTCTTCGATCTGCTTTTGCACCTTTCCGACTACCTCCTCGATGCGAGCAGGGTGGATACGACCGTCGGTAACTAGCTGATGCAGAGCAAGTCGTGCAATCTCGCGGCGTACAGGATCGAATCCACTGATGATAATCGCCTCGGGGGTGTCGTCTACCACGATCTCGATTCCTGTTGCCGCCTCCAAAGCGCGGATGTTGCGACCCTCGCGACCGATGATGCGACCCTTAACCTCGTCGCTCTCGATGTTGAACACAGTCACCGAGTTCTCGATTGCTGTCTCGGTAGCCACGCGTTGTATCGAGGCCACGACGATTCGTTTTGCCTCGCGCGAAGCGTTGAGCTTAGCCTCCTCGACAGTCTCGTTGATATATGCTTCGGCCTCGGTTTTTGCTTCGGCCTTCATGTTCTCAATCAATTGATTTTTAGCCTCTTCGGAGCTTAGTCCCGAGATCTGCTCAAGGCGAACGTTCTGCTCCGAGATGATCTTTTCGATCTGCTCGCGCTTAGCATCCACACCCTCTAATTTGGAGTTAAGTTGCTCACGCAGAGTGTTGTTCTCTTTGAGTTTCTTCTCCACCTCGCGCTGCTGGTTTTGCATATTTTGCTCGATCTGCTTAGCACGATTCTCGCTCTGAGCCACCTCCTGATTGCGTTTATTTACAGCGCGGTCGTGTTCGCTTTTGAGCTGAATGAACTTCTCTTTAGCCTGAAGCATGCGCTCCTTTTTAATCATCTCAGCATCGGTTGTTGCCTTGTCGATAATTGATTTAGCCTTATGATTTGCACCATTCTTTGCCAAAATTGTGCATACAATTGCTGCCAATATCGCTCCAGCAATCACCGCGACGATCGCGATTATGACTGTTGTTACTGTTGATACCATTGTTTTATTGTTGTATTAAGTTTATTAAAAAAAGCCCGCAAAGACCCCTCATCATTGTTTGACGAATCTGCAGATAAGTCATATGTGGAGCTGCCTTCAATCGCAATCTTCCAATGGTACCACAAGTGATACACCCGAGGGTTAAGGCCTGATTTTGAAGAAATAAGCTTGACTCCAATTTATAAAATGTTCAGAATCGCAAAGCTTGAGGAATCTATGCGGGTAGATTGCCTATATATAAAGAACGTTGTGGGCGGCTAAAAATTTGCCCTCCGCCGAAATTATCTCTTGGGCTCGAGCTCATTCAAGTAGCTTTCAACCTGCTCCTTGATGCTCCGCAGTGAGTCGACATCTTCTTGCTGAAGCGACCCCTCGCGCTTGGCGTTGATATTGACAATGGCCAATTTTAGTGCCGCCATGGCCAAATAATCCTTCACCGAGAACTCCTTGATGTTGTGTTGCTGGAACTCCGAGGTGAGGTAGTTCACCTCTCTTTCGGCTAGGCGGTATACCTCCTCGGCTTCACTGTCAATGGTGAACGAGTAGTTGCTACCTGCCAAAACGAGATTTATTGCCTGCTTGCTCATTGCTCCTAATTTATTGGTTTAGAGCCTCTTGCTCCGTGTCAACTTTGTTTAGCAGAGCTATGCAACGATCAACCTCCCGCATTAGTTGGTTGACTCTAGCTCGTGCCTTGTCCCTATCTGCGCTGCTACCACTTAGTGCTTGGCTCAATCTGAGCGACGAGAGCTCCGAGCCTTGCGAGGCTACCTGCTTCTGCAGTTCCCTGCGCTCGCTGAGCAATTTCTCGCGTTGAGCCTCCAATTCTGCATTCAGAGCACTCAACCTCTTGTGGTCCGCAATCAGCGCAGCCACCTGAGACTCTAACTCTTTTATTATGCTCTTATCCGCCATTTTTAACACTTAAGCTGTAATCAACAACTCAAAGATATGTATTTTTTTTTAATTGCGCAAATTTGGTGTTTTTTTCCCAGGGCAAACGCATGAAAAAAATTACTTTTTTGCGATTATTGGGCTTAGAGCTTTTAGCTCTAAGAGTATAATCTCCACCACTTTGGAATAATGTTTACATTATTCCAAATCGCTAGAGATTATACTTTTTCAAACACCTTTCAGGTGCTTGAACCCAATATCGAGTAGCAGAGGTTGAGTAGAAATAAGACTATCATCATTCTTTTATTTTTTTTCTCATGTACGACCACCACCCCCTAACCCCCTCCTCGTCAGCGCTATTCCACCTCTAAAGAGGTGGGCACTTCCTCAGTAGGAGGGGGAATTCTGGCGGTGCTCGCAGGCGCGGGTTGAGTTATTTTTTCATGCGTTTGCCCTATGTTTTTTTCCCAGGGCAAATGCACGAAAAAACTTGCTCATCGCGCTTATGCCGCGCTTATCACCAAGCTAAGCTTGGATCCAAAAACTTGCGTTTTTGACTTTTTGTATTGCACTGATTTGCAGCGCTTAAAAGCGTTAACGATATAAAATAATAGATGAGATCTATGTCAACCTATGGTTGCCATAAGCAAATCAGCGAGGTTCGCCTCGATATTGGGTTTAAATGCCTGAAAGGCATTTAATAAATTTTGCAATGTAATATCTTGCGCAAATTCATTTGTGGCAAGATATTACATTGCAAAATCTAAAAACTGCAAGTTTTTAGCCCAATAGCGCAACAGAGCACGCACCCGCTCACGGTGCTATCCCCACCCGCCCACGCGCAGTAAGAAAAGGCAGTAAGAGAGCAAGAAACCTACCCCTTATTCTCAAAAAGATCGATTTCGCCTCGTTCGGCTTTTCCATAAACTGCTGATAGCTCGGCGATTACTGGCGAGATGTATTCGATTGTGTCGGCCACAGCGCCTTTGTCGCCCTCGCCCTTTATGCGGTATAGCATTGCGGCATATAGGGCACGGAAGGCGAGCTCGGTGTCGGATATCTCGCTGCCATATACTGCTCGCAGGTCGGGCAGCACCTCATCTAGAGGTGTGCGCAGAGTGCGGTAGCGGGCCCCTTGTGGAAGCTCGAGCAGCTGCAGGTGAAGGTTGTGCATGTCGGCTATAAGATGCAGCGAGTGCTCTATGTGTCCCTTCTCCTCCTTGCCCTCCTTTTGAAGCAGGTCGACCAGCTCCATGTACCAGGCTAGCAGCATGTTACTGCTCTGCTCGTCTAATTGTCGGGGTGCTATGAATTGCGAATATATTGCCTGGGGGCTAAATTGAAGTGCGCGGAACATATCCTCTAACTGCCATAGGTAGAGGATATATTCTGCAACATTTTGTTTGCGGAGTGACTGCGCGGTATCCATTAATAACTACGTGCAAAAAGTACGCGGAATTTAGATGGCTTGCCAGTGAAGATGCACTTGCCCTCCTCCTGTTCAACCTCCATAGGTATGCAGCGGATTGTAGCCTTAGTTGCCTCTTTAATAGCCACTTCGGTCTCGGGAGTACCATCCCAGTGAGCCGCGATAAAGCCACCTTTATTGTCGAGTGTCGCCACGAAGTCGTCCCATGAATCCACCTTGGTAATCATGCTGTCGCGATATGTGAGTGATTTTGAGAAGATGTTCTCTTGGATCTGGTCCATAAGTGCCACAATGCGCTCTGTTAGACCATCTTGCGATACGTTCTCCTTGGTCAATGTGTCGCGTCGAGCAAGCTCGATTGTGTTGTTCTCCAAGTCGCGAGGTCCGATTGCCAAACGCACGGGCACTCCCTTAAGCTCGTACTCAGCAAATTTGAAGCCCGAACGAATGTTGTCGCGATCGTCGATTTTCACCGTGAGACCTGCTGCACGAAGTGGCGCAGCGATAGCCTCCATCTTTTGGCGCATGATCTCGAGCTGCTCCTCACCCTTGAAGATTGGCACCATAACTACGTGAATAGGAGCCAATTTCGGAGGAAGTACAAGTCCATTATTATCGGAGTGAGCCATAATCAAGGCGCCCATCAAGCGGGTCGAAACGCCCCACGAAGTTGCCCAAACATAGTCGCTCTTACCCTCTTTGTTGGTAAATTGAACGTCGAACGCTTTAGCGAAGTTTTGTGCCAAAAAGTGCGATGTGCCGCTCTGCAAAGCCTTTCCATCTTGCATCAACGCCTCGATGGTCAAGGTATCTTCGGCACCTGCGAAGCGCTCGTTAGGCGATTTATGACCCACAATCACCGGCAGGGCCATCCACTCTTGAGCGAATTTTTGGTATACGTGGATCATACGCTCGGTCTCCTCGATCGCCTCTTGGCGCGTTGCGTGAGCGGTGTGACCCTCTTGCCATAGGAACTCGGCAGTGCGAAGGAACAGACGTGTGCGCATCTCCCAACGAACCACATTTGCCCATTGGTTGCAGAGGATTGGCAGGTCGCGATAGGACTGAATCCAGTTTTTATATGTGTTCCAAATGATTGTCTCGGATGTTGGGCGAACGATAAGTTCCTCCTCCAAGCGAGCCTCGGGATCGACCACAACTCCCTTACCATCAGGGTCATTCATCAAGCGGTAGTGGGTAACCACAGCACACTCCTTGGCAAAGCCCTCGACGTGCGAGGCCTCCTTCGAGAAGAACGACTTGGGGATGAAGAGTGGGAAGTAGGCGTTTTGGTGACCCGTATCTTTGAACATCTTGTCCAGAGCCGCCTGCATCTTCTCCCAAATTGCGTAGCCATATGGCTTGATCACCATACATCCGCGCACTGCCGAGTTTTCGGCCAAGCCCGCTTTTACCACCAACTCGTTGTACCACTGTGAGTAGTTATCCTCAATCTTTGTGAGGTCTTTTAATTCTTTTGCCATCTGTATCTAATTGTTTTCTATTACTTTAAGTGTGTCGATAGGGAGTGTATCGACTAAATTTACATCTAAGGAGTCTATCTGCTCAAGCATCTCCAAAGGTTTAACCTCTATGGGCTCCGGTAGGCTATCTTTTGGTGCTGCGATCAGCTCCACAATATTGAAATCGTGGGGCAATAGCGAGGTGTAGTTACCGCGATTGAGCACCACCAGCGCTGCCAGAGCCAAGGCCGCAAGGGTAAAAATCCATCTAATTATCTTCGAGAACATATTGCCTAATTTTCTATATTTTCCTGTTGCTCACGCTCCTCTTTCAAAATCTCTATCGCCTTGATTATCACCGCATCGACGGGGTAAATATAGTGGCTAAATGCATTCTCGTCGAGAGGTGTATTGCGGCCAATATATGCCCTGAGTTGCGCGTTGATTATCTCGCGTGAACGGTTTATATCGCTCCAATTTGGCGCCACTCCCTTGGCAGAGGCATAGGCCACAAAGTCGCCCAGCAGGTTCTTTTCGCTGTCTAATAGCTCGTCGAGCTCATCGAGTGTTTGGATCGAGTTGATCGCCTGGCGATGGTTGTCGGCATATTTCGAGGTGAACCTATATAATATGTTGCGCGCGGTGACCTCGATATAGTAACGCGTGATGTTTGTAGTGTCGGCCGGCACAAAGATGTCGGGCATAATTCCACCGCCTCCGTAGACCACTTTCCCCTTGGGTGTGATGCGTTTGAGCGAGTCGGCGAAGTGGATGCTGTCGGCAACAAATAGCTCGCCGGCGTTGTAGCGATTGATGATATCATCGTCGTACGACTCCCCATCGCCATTGTTGTAACTCTTTTGAATTGAGCGACCTGTGGGGGTGTAGTATCGTGCGATCGTAAGGCGCATTGCCGAGCCATCGGTGAATGGCACCTGCTGTTGCACCAGACCCTTGCCAAATGAACGGCGTCCGATGATCGTTCCGCGGTCGTTGTCTTGGAGTGCTCCGGCCAAAATTTCGCTCGACGAGGCGCTGCCTTCGTTGATCAGGATTGCGATGTCGATATCGGTCACACGACCACCTCCCTGGCTATACTCCTTTTGTTGATTGCCGGCACGATCTTCGGTGTAGACTATCAAATTACCGCTTGGCAGCAGCTCATTTGCGATCGAGATAGCTTGATCGAGGTACCCTCCCGAGTTGTCGCGAAGGTCGATAATTAGCGATTTAAGCCCTTGAGCCTCAAGCGATTCAATTGCCGAGGTAAGTTCGGTGTGGGTTGTTCGAGCAAATTGCAACATGCGGATATAGCCGATTGAATCTTGCAAAATCAGCGACGATTGGATGCTCTTGATTGGGATCACTCCGCGCGTAACCTCAACATCGAAAAG
This sequence comes from Rikenellaceae bacterium, assembly GCA_044433805.1. Classification (GTDB taxonomy): domain Bacteria; phylum Bacteroidota; class Bacteroidia; order Bacteroidales; family Rikenellaceae; genus Alistipes. The sequence continues at coordinate 2,358 of JAWXTD010000003.1, read as the reverse complement.
CTCACCACTTCCCCCGCGCTCGATGCCCAATTTGACCACCGTACCGCGTTTTCCGCGAAGACGTTTCATTATATCGTTTTGCGGAACTTTGACTCCCGCCACCAGTGAATCGTTGATCATTATGATTCTGTCGCCACCCATCACGCCAGCCTTATCGCTTGGTCCCGAGGGAATTACGTTGATCACAGCGACCGTGTCGGTAGCCATATTAAAGACCACTCCAATGCCATCGAACTCACCCTCCAGCGACTCGTTCATATCCGAAAGATCCTCGGCCGGAATGTAGATCGAGTGGGGGTCCAGCTGCTCGAAAATCTGCGGCATAATCTTTTCGATGAGGGTATCTCGCGAGATGGAATCGATATAATTTTTCTCGATGAAGCTGAGCGTCGACGAGATTTTATCGTGTGGCATGCCCAGCATTGCGCTGATCTGCTGCAATTGCGCTCCATAGCGCTTCTGCTCGAGCACACGACCTGCGAATATTCCCACAATCGCTGCCGCAATTATTAGCATAGGGATGGTTAGCGAGAGGCGCCTTGAGGGTTTTTGATTCATTATTACTTATTTTTGTAGGTGTACGACAAGCCGACGCTAAGATAGGTTTGTGTCTGAATCTTAGTCGATTGCGCGCGGTTGTAGTAGAGTTGGAATTTGATTGTTGTCGAGAGCATTTCGGTTGCTGGAATCGAAATTGTATTCTCCCAGCGCACCGTTGGCTGGATTCCCAACATCGGTTTCACTTCTGCTGTAGATTCTCCGGCATCCCACGTAGCTAACTCTGCGATATACTGGTCGTAATCGTTGACCACATTCTTGTATGACATTTGAGTCATCCAACCGTAGAAGGAGTATAACTTGGTGGTATAGCGGATTTTATTGAGCTTCTCGAAGGTCCTATCGAAGTCGATTTGGATAGAAGAACCACCCTCATACTTCGAGTTATCTTCGTAGTAGACACCATATGGCTCGGTAGATCCCGACATGTAGTTGTCGTCGTTGTGCTCACCAAAGCTATACAAGAAGTTGCTCTTGATATAGTCGTCGCTCACGTAGGTGGCACTAAGTGCCAAGGGAGCTATAGCGATTGTGAATGGAAGTTTTGAGTTGGGGCTTTTATAGGTCATCGCACCCGAGATATCCAAATATCCCGGAGCCATAAATCCGCTCTTAAGCTCGTAAGACTCTTGTTGTGAGCGAGATACATAACCATTGCCAAACTGCGTACGGAAGCTCATCGAAGGTCCATACGACCACACCGACGAAATTGCGATGGTTGGCGCCACGGATATCGACAACTCATCTTGATTCTTGAACCATACACCCTGGTTTGTGGTGATGCCATCGTCGTCGGTAATATCGATCTTCATGCGGTTGTAACCAAAATTGGCTGTCACCTTCGAGGTGAGGGTCAATTTATCCTTCTTGTAGCTGTGATTCAGCGTAAAACTACCCAAAATTGCGGTTGTGTTATCTCCTCCCGATGTTGCCACCCATGGATCGTTGTAGGCTGTGAGCGAACCTTGTAGCGAGCTGATGATCTCCAACGTGTTGCGCTCCTTGCGAAGTGCCAATTTGTCGGCCTTGGCACGCGCCTCGGAGTAATACTCCACGCTGCCCACCGATGCGGCTACTTTGATTGAGTCGCGAAAGCGAACTTCTTCTTGTTTGGTTGGCTCTAAGTCGTCCAAGGTCATTTGTGCCGAGGCCAATGATGGTACAATCATGAGCATCGATAACACTAAAAGTTCTTTAAGATATATTTTCATCGAATAATTAGATTTGTTATGGCTGCAAATTTAAGAAAATTATTACCTTTGTACAATGATAAGAGTCAATTTTTTATGTAAGATTCTATTAAAACATTAAAATCTAGCTATGAAATATATCGGAGCCCACGTAAGCGTCGCGGGAGGATTGGAAAATGGACCCAAAAATGCAATGGCAATCGGAGCCAACGCCATGGCAATATTCACTAAAAATCAGCGACAATGGAGTGCCCCACCACTCACCGCGGCCGACATCGAGCGATTCAAGGCCGCATGCCAGCTAGCGGGACTCGGCCCAATGCAGATCCTGCCACACGACAGCTACCTGATAAACCTCGGGCACCCCGAGGCAGAGGGGCTTGAAAAGTCGCGCGAAGCATTCCTGCTCGAGATGCAACGCTGCGAGCTGCTTGGGCTCGACCGCCTCAACTTCCATCCCGGCTCGCACCTCAAGAAGATATCGATTGAGGAGTCTTTAGACCGTGTGGCAGAGTCGATTAACATAGCTCTCGATGCCACCACAGGGGTCACTGCAGTGATCGAAAATACCGCCGGCCAAGGCTCGAACCTCGGCTTCAGCTTCTATCAT
>JAWXTD010000002.1:0-76430 GCA_044433805.1 Rikenellaceae bacterium | reverse complement strand
ACCGGCAACGATATCGACACCAAGCTCAGGGCGGTAATTACATTTACCACCGAGTGCGATTTTTTCGCGAAAAGATATCGTCTGACAAATAGGAACATGGGTCGGAAATAAGGGAATTACTCTTGGCTCATGGCACGATCGATACCTTCGATATACTCCAATGAGTCATCCAAGAAGAAATCGATCTCGGGAACCACCTTCAATTGGCTCTTAATACGAGTGCCTAAAGCTTTGCGGATCAACCAGTTATTCTCCTTGAGGCTCTTCATAACAGCCTCATTACGATCGAAAGGGAAGATACTCACATAGATCTTGGCGTAGCTCAAATCGGGCGAAACTCTAACGGCCGTTACCGTAATTAGGATGCCCTTGACTATTGGTGCCGCTTCGCGTTGGAAGATCTCGGCTATGTCTCGCTGTATCTGTTTGGAAACTTTTTGTTGACGTGTTGTCTCTGTATTCATAATCTATTTAAATTGTGTTTTTTATTTTTATCTCTCTGAACGTCGTGAGCCACCCGAAGATCCACCTCTGCTGCTAGCTCCCGAAGGGCTATTGTTGCTATCGACTCCGTCGTATTCGAAACCATCGCGAAGACCTGTGCTCTTAATTCGTTTTGTGAGCCATGCCGAATATCCATCGGCCTTGCCCACTCTGTAGCTCACACCAAACTTGAAGTTAAAGTTGTCGAGTGGCGAACGTTGTGGGGTGTAGCTGAAGGGGTTTTCCGGGCCATCAGTGGTGTTGGAGTAGTATTTATTGCGGTTCTTGAGGATATCGGAATAGCCAAAGTAGTAGCGCATAGATGCCTGAATCTCAATGCGATCGATGATATATGTGATACCGCCTCCAAAGGCCAAACCGTAACCCCACTTATTATCGCGCTCTTCGCGCATATCGTACTCACCCTCCCACGCTGGGTCGTTGTAGCCGTACGAATTATAGAGGTCATTTTGGTATGTCGATGAGTAGTTATAGCTGAAAGTCACCGCGGCATCGGCAAAGACTCGCACGCGATTGTCGAACATATAGACGTATGGTTGCCAGATAAGTGGCACCATAATCGAGTTGATGTAGCGGTAATAGTACAATAGGTCGCTTGCAGTTCTATCGTCATCTGTATTGTTGGTGGTGGTGTATGGAGCATAGGCAAAGCCACGCTGCATAATCTCGACATCGACACCCACGCAGCCCAAATTGAGCTCCGAGGAGTAGTTGCGCCACATAAATGAGGTGGTACTCAGCCCATAGACCGACTTAGATTCGATCGAGGGGTAGGCCCTAACAAAGCCAGAACCTATACCCTGCGCAATACCAAAAGTATTCTGTGCCTGCAGCGCCGAAACAGCACCGAGCAAGATCACCACTATATATATAAGTCTCTTAATCATATCGCACATCTAAAATTGGCTGGTCAAACTATTCATACTGAAGCCCGATCCGCTCGAACTCTTATTCTGCTGCTGCGCCCTCTTGGCTGCCGCCTCTTGATCTAATATTCGCTGCTTCTCGGCGCGTTGAATCTCGCGATCATCCAATGTTTTAATCAGCAGATCCATGGTGACTGGGGCAAAAATTTGGGACATATCCATATCTAGCTCCACCTCCCAATTGATCTTTGTGGCAAAGGTATCCTCACCACCGGAGCTATAGATTTCGCTTCGCTCGGCTTGGCGTCGCTCGACAACATTTCCACTGTCCCACACGCCATTACCATTCATATCCTCGATAATGCGCAGGCGAATTTCACCCGCTGGGACGTAGTTAAAGATGACATCTCCGGCCGAAAGGTTGCTCTTCTCCTCGAGTAGTTTATTCTTGCCATCGAGCAGCTGGATGATATATGTTGCATCTGTCGAATCGGGCGCTTTGAGGTGTATCAACACCGTTGCATACTTCTCGGGATCGGCCACAGTGTAGACTCCAACCAACGAGTCGTTCTTCAATCCTGCCACATCGGTGAAGGTCCCCTTGGGGATTGTCAGCGTATAACGCTCGGTGGGTGATGCCCATTGCGAGCGGATGTAGTAGCGGCGAAGTTTTGCCGTGTCGCGCTCAAAGGATATCTTCATATCGTGCACAATGCTGTCGGCACCAACGCGCGTTAAGAGTAATTTCGAGGTGTCGACCGCAACCAAGGGATAGTCGAAATCGATAGTCAAGTGGCGTTCGGGGTTCACCTCACCCGTAAGTGGCATTTTGTATGAGAATAGGTTGTCGGGATCCTCCCACACTTCACCCGCAGCCAACGCAGCATCGCGCTGTGCCTCCTTCTCCAAGCGCTTCTTCTCGACCTCCTTGGTCTCGATGAGTCGCCAAGCGAGCTTCAAGGTATCGTGCTGCAGCACAAGGTTGCTGATTGAATCGTGCTTGTAGTACGACACATACGTACGGATGGTATCCGCAAGGTTCTCCTTGGGGCTCTTGAACCACAAAGCTACCGTGTCGCGATTTACGGTTTGATAGTCGATGATAACATCTTCCTGCGGAATCGACTCGAATGTAATCGACTCAATTTCAGGGTTTGGCGCTCCGAAATACAACATCGCTTGATGCTGCAAAGGGCGTTTATTATCCGATAGCATTTGGCGTTTGAAGGTCACGTCGGTGAACATTCTAAAGTACAACTGCGGATCTGCCACAGGATATTGTCGAATTGAATCATACCAAATACCAAAACCGGGAAGATCTTGCGGATAGAACTCCTCCTCGATAAAGCCCACCTGATCGGTGCCAGGCTCATACATCTGGTTGTCGTTGGTGTCCTCGATTGCGTAGGCTCTATAGCGAATTGGCTTGAGGTTCTGGGCGATAAAAATTCCGTTGTTCTCGGCTCGAGCGATCACCGCTGGCTTGTACTTAAACAAGGTTGAGTCGTACTCCGCCACATTCTCCAGAGAGTCGGCAATAAAGAAGTAGATGAAACTTTTGCTCACCGAGTCAGCCTTGTAACTATCTGCTGTATAGCCCGATACAATCATCGAGTCGATACTCTCGCCCGTCGAAAATACATAGCGCATTGCGTTGAGTGGGTTACCCTCGTTATTGTCGCGAATCGAGCTGCCGAAGTTGAGCGCATAGGTGGTATTCTCGAGCAGCGTATCTTTGATTGTCACAACAATTCCACGTCCACGAGTTGTGATTGTCGGTGTCTTTTTCATCGCTGGCGATGTGAAAAACTCCTTCTGCTGATCCTTGATTTGGACATATTCGTCGAACTCAATAAAGATCTTATTGGCCTCAAAATTGGTGGTGTAATTATCTGGCACAAGCGAAATTATCACTGGTGGCAGGCTATCTTTTGGCCCTCCGGTAGGGGTCAAAACAGAGGCGCAACGACTGAAGAAACCACTCACAAAGAGCAGAATCACCGCTGTGCGCATTAGGCCAATTACATATCTTTTACTAAATTTCATATCTTAATTCTTAATCTCTCTTATGTTAATTCGTCGGTGTCGAGCTCATCTGCATCCTCATCTGCATCTGCGTCCTGGTCATCTACATCCTCATCTAGCTCATCCTTAGGTACTTCTGGCATTATCACATTCCATTTGCTATAGGTGTAACTGGCATCTTTCCACGCATAGAAATAGAGCGTTGCAAAGATCTCGCTATAGTTCACCGGCACCACATAGGCCAAATAGGCATAGACCTCAGTGGCAGGATCAACAGCCACGATAATCACCTCCTCGCGGTCGAGCAGCAGCGAAAGCTCCGTTTCACTATCGCCATATGGCGTCGACCATGCAATTGGCCCTCGCTGCTCTTCGCCAGCAACCGACGTGATCACTCCAGCCAAAGCATCATCATATGAGGCGATATACCAATCATCGGTGTTACCATCAAAGACGTAGGCTTTGACTCCCTCTAGCGGTTCCCAATCGCCACCACTCTCCGCCTGCTCATAGGGCTGGAGAATGTAATTCGTATCGTATGATGTATCATTGAAGCACGAGGTCAAGCCCAAGGCTACAAACAGCAAAATCAACCTATTCATAATCAATCTTTTAACTCATTTAACATCTGCTCCACGCTCTTTCCCGTTATGGGGTGACAGAGCTGCGGGGCAATCTGCGAAAGTGGCTCAAGGACAAATCTACGCTCACACATCAGTGGATGAGGGATTGTCAATCGGTCGCTACTGGTAACCGACTGGCCATAAAAAATTATATCTATATCGATGGCCCTCGATGCATATATCTCGCCCGAAACCGCCTTCTCTTTCTGTTCATCTTCGCGCACCCTACCCCACTTACGCTCAATGCTTTGCGTGGCATCTAACAGCTGCTCGGCCGTGAGCGCAGTAGATAAAATCACCGCCTGATTCAAAAAATCATCGGCCTGAAACCCCCACGCTGCACTGCGCAAAATTTCGCTGACCTGCTCAACCTCTCCGACCATCACTCGAAGATCCTCCACAACGCCCGCAAAGGTCTGATCCACAGCACCTCTATTGCCTCCCAGCAACAACACCACACTGATCATAGGCGATTAATCTGTTTACTTACAACCAACGCAAAATGGGTGAAAACTATTGTCGAATTACCATTTTGAGTAATCTGACGCGTTGCCGACTCCACCTCATCGATCAACTTCTCGATATTTTGGTTGCCAATAAATGGTGCAAATTTATTGCAAAATTCCGCTTCGCCGCCCCAAATATAGCTAATTTCCGCCAAACCTGCATGACGCACATAGGCCTCGCGCAATAATCTTGCAGTATTGCTCAAGAACGAAAGTTGAGCATCGCGACTCATTCGCGCAACCTCCTCGGCCCACTCAACCAGCTCCAAGTGCTTATCGTTGTAACTCAGGCGCATAAGCGAGCAGAAGTGGTCGAAAGCCTCGCTCTGCTCCGAGTTTCGCTCACCGGCGATAATCTCGTTTACCTTCAGCAGATCACCACACGCAAAGCGCGAAATTTTGCGAGCCATTTGCTCCTCGACACCCCTCTGAGAGCAATACAAGGCCAATGCCGACTCATCGATTCGTGGCACCGCAACCTCTTGAGTGCGCGAGATTATCGTGGGCAGCAATCTGTCAACTCGCTCGGTGATCAAAATAAAGATCGTACGCTCCCATGGCTCCTCCAAAATCTTAAGTATCTTGTTGGCAGCCTGTTCGTTCATCATCTCGGGCAGCCAGATAATCATCGTCTTATAGCCATTGCCATAGCTCTTGAGCGACAGTTTTTCGACAATCTTATCGGCCTCTTTAGCTGTGATAATTCCCTTAAGGGTCTTGCCCAAATCCAAAGCCTTGTACCATGAAGCGGGCGATACGTAGCCACGATTCTGCGCCACAACCTCGCGCCAAAGCCCCAAGAAATCGTCGGTCATAGGGGTCTGCCCAGCCTTCTTTCCCTGCCTATTGACCGGCAAGGCGAAGTGCAGATCGGGGTGTGCAAGCGCCTCAATCTGACGACACGAAGGGCAAGAGCCACACGAATCTACATCGCTACGCTGCTCACAATTAATATATTGCGCATAGGCCAAGGCCAATGGCAAACTACCATTACCAGCAGCCCCACTAAAGAGTTGCGCATGCGAAATTCGCCCTGCAGCAACACTCTGGCGCAGTTGACTCTTCAACTCCTCTTGACCTATTATATCCGAAAATTTCATATCTATCTCCTTAATTTTATCATCGAGCCCACAAGCCCTGCAATATCTATCTTCTCGCGCCACACGGCAAAAATCAGATAGATGCCTAGCAGTGCAAAATTAATCAAATAAGATCCCCACGCAGCGCCAAGCAGCTGATCGACAACCACACTCGCACCAAACAACAGCAGCGCCAAGCCCACATATTCGCCAATTCTGGCAAGCGGATAGGGCGTTGGGAACAATCGGCGGTTGAGCGTATAGCTCACCACAACCATCACCGCCTCGCCAACAAATCGTGCCCATGCAGCGCCATAATAGCCCCAGCGAGGCACAAAGGCAAGGTTGAAAACAACACTGGCCAAGAGTCCCGCAATGGTGATCACAAGCGCTAGCGAGGTGCGTTCCTCGCGCTTATACCAAAACGAAAGGTTGAACCATACACCCATCAACACATTGGCACCCAGCACAATAGGCAATATATAGATTCCCTCCCTAAAGTCGCGCCCTACGATCAGAGCGAAGAGATCCTTGAAGAGTGCAATGCCCAAAAATATCGCCATCGAGGCCATGATGAAGTACTTCATCGCCGCGGCATTCATCGCCACAAAATCCTCCTTCTTGAAGTTCGAGAGGAAGAATGGCTCGGCAGCCAAGCGATACATCTGCGTGAAGAGAGTCATCACAACGCCAATTTTCACCACCGCACCGTAGATTCCCAATTGCGCCATAGCTCCATCGGCAACCAAGAACTTAATCATCTGACGATCAATGAAATCGGTAGCTGTAGCTGTCACACCACTCAAAAGCAACGGCAGCGAATATACGAAGAGGGCCGAGAGCAGTACCCAATCGATGCGAGGCACTGTGCGCGAGGTAGTTGCAAGGATCACCGCAAAGGTAACGACGCTCGCGCCGAGGTTCGCCACAAGGGCCCAGCCCACACCAAAAGGGGTCGAAAAGAGCCCTGCAAAGCCGAAGGCGAAGGCTAGCGACACCTGCAAAATGATGTTTAACAGCTTGATTCCCACATATATCTTGGCCCGCCCCTGCTCGCGCAATCGCGCAAAAGGGATAGCCATCACCACATCGAACATAACGATTGCCGAGAGCAGCAGCAGGTAGAGCGGATTGGCAACATAGGCCTGACCCAAAACCCGCGAAATAGGGGCATCGAAGAGGCAAACTGCACCAAAGAAGAGAAGTGCCGCCAGAGAAGTGGCACCCCAAGAGGTAGCAAAGAGCTTCTGCTTAGCATTCGCAATCGCCTCATTGCCACCATCTTGAGCCTCGGCCTTAGCTGCAAAGCGGAAGTAGCTCGACTCCATGCCCATTGTCAAAAGCACCAACAAAAATGGAATTAAGGCATAGACATCGGTGATCACACCAAACTCACTAGGCTCAAAAACCCGCGTGTAGTAGGGTGTGAGCAGGTAACTTAGTAACCTACCAACGATTGTGCTTATGCCATAAATTGCACTCTGTCTTGCTAATTTCTCTAACATTTTGCTTGCTCTCTCTAAGAGAGCAAAGATACGAAATATTATGGATTAATCCGAAATTTTAACCATATAATTGGCGAACGTGCGAAAAGTTGCTTTCTTACTGCCCGTGGGCGGGCGCAGATAGCACCTGCGCGGGTGCGTACTCTCGTAGAAGTTACAAAAGCTTTGAACCTCGATGATTTGCTCATGGCAACCGCAGGTTGACATAGATACAAAATAATGGATGAGAGCGTTGAAAGTCTACTTTCAAAAGATCTCATCCATTATTTTGTATCGTAAAAGCGAAGCGAAGAGCAAATCATCGCAATAGAAAGTCAAAAACGAAGTTTTTGGATCCAAGCTAAGCTTGGTGCCCGCGCGGCACGAGCGCAGTAATAAAGCAGATAACAAAGCAGATAACAAAGCAGGCAACAGCCAGATTATCAGCCAATTAAAAACATGCGCTCAGCATTAGCCGTAGTTACTGCAGCCACGTGCGAGATATCCACAGCGTGAAGCTCAGCAATTTTGGCGGCGATATGGGGAATGTACGACGATTCATTGCGCTTACCGCGGTGTGGCGTTGGGGTTAAGTATGGCGCATCTGTCTCAAGCACAATATGACTAAGATCCATCTGCGCAACGGCAATGGCCAAAGGGGACTTCTTGAAAGTCACCACGCCACCAATTCCAAAGAGGAAGTCGCCCAAGGAAAGCAGGCGCTGATAGTGCGACACATCGCCCGAAAAGGCGTGAATGACACCTCGCACACCACGATCTTTAAATGGCGTAAGTTCCTCGAATAGAGCATCCCACGCATCGCGCGAGTGGATAGCCACAGGGAGGTCGTACTTTAGCGCCAGTTCGATTTGCATGCGGAAGGCTTCGCGCTGCTCCGCCTCGAATTCGCGACTCCAGTAGAGGTCGATTCCCATTTCGCCCACTGCGCAGTAGCGCGTATGATCCCAAGCGAGCAACTGCGCGACGATCTCTAACTCACCTCGCCACTGCGGATTATCATTCACCGAGGTTGGATGAAGCCCAACCATCGGAAAACAAAAATCATACTTTGCGGCCAGCTGCTCGAGGGCTGCTCGCGAGAGAGAATCGACATCGGGAAGCATAATTCGAGTAACGCCTGCCTCGAGGGAACGCGCGACCATTTCGCACCTATCCTCCTCATATTGAGAGGAATAGAGGTGTGCATGCGTATCAACAAAAGTCATAATTAAAGTTCAGAGAGTAAGAATCGTTCGCAATCCAACGCTGCAACACAGCCCGAACCTGCGGCGGTAATCGCCTGGCGGTAGTGTGGATCTTTAACATCTCCAGCCGCAAAAACTCCCTCGACCGAACATTTCGAAGTGTTTGGCTGGGTTACGATATACCCCTCGGCATCGAGCTCGATTTGATCTGCAAAGAGCTCAGTATTAGGGTGATGTCCAATTGCCACGAAGAATCCCATGATATCCAATTGGGTCTCTGTATCATCGGTGTGGCGCACAATGGCACCAGTCACACCGCTATCGTCGCCCAAGATTTCAGCTGTGGTATGCTCGAATAACACCTTGATATTGGGCGTGTTAAAGACCCTCTGCTGCATCGCCTTCGAGGCGCGGAGATGATCTTTGCGGACGATAAGATATACCTGACGGCAAATCGAAGCCAAGTAAGTTGCCTCCTCACACGCCGTGTCACCACCTCCAACAACGGCCACATCCTTCTTGCGATAGAAAAATCCATCGCACGTTGCGCATGCGCTAACACCCTGACCACGGAAACGAGTTTCCGAAGGGAGTCCCAAATATTTTGCCGTAGCACCGGTCGAAATAATGATCGTCTCGGCTGAAATTTCGTGCTCACCATCGATCACAACATGAAACGGACGCGAGCTAAGATCGATGCTAGAGACCATTCCCGTGCGGATATCGGCCCCAAAGCGCTCAGCTTGGCGACGCAAATCGTCCATCATTGCCACGCCATCGATACCCTCGGGGTATCCGGGGAAATTCTCGATTTCGGTGGTTGTTGTGAGCTGTCCTCCGGGCTCCAAACCTTGGTAGAGAACTGGCGAAAGGTTTGCACGCGATGTGTAAATCGCCGAAGTATAACCCGCTGGGCCACTACCAATTATCAAACATTTTACTTTTTCCATATATATCTTATTTTTATTTAACTCCTCTTACACTGTTAAAATCTGCTCGCATATCATCGAAATTATCTTCGCTATCGAGTCCATAGCTGATCATCATCGAAGGCGAAAAATCCTTCTGCATATCGTTCATAGAGAGCTCCTTAAGCTGCTCTCGGGCCGCAGCACCGCGCTCGATGGCCAAGCGGATATCATCGCCCGAGGGCTTACGACCTAGCTGCCGCGAGAGTTGCCACAGAGCCCAATTAAATGCATAATCTTGGTATTGAGCACAAAAACCTTGCAGATAGCTATCAATCTGCGAAGTCGTCACCAGCTCCCCAGACTCAACCTTCTGCAACAATTCATCCAAACTATGGTGCGAAATAAATTGTCCACCCAGATCAACCCAACGACCCTCGGCACCGCAAACCGACAATCCACCAACCGATAACATCGCGCCTATCGAAGCCTCTAAAGCCTTAGTATAGAGCGACAAAGCACGCCTTAAGGCCTTCGAAGTGATCGAAACACTGCTATAGATGTAGAGGTCTGCTTGTGGCGAATGTCTCCTCAATTGCTCGAGCTCTTCGATGGCCTGAACGATATATTGACATAGGTATGGATTATGCTCTTCAAGGTTGACAATATCGCGCTTTAGAGTTCGTTTATCGCGCTTGATCCATTTATCTAAATCCCTGACTGTGCCGTAGTTAGCCAAGTTCATCGCCGGTATCAACACCGACTTTCCGTCGCGTTCGGCAAGATAAGAGTATGGGAATTTTGTGGTGTCGTGGTGGTGCGGATGGCGCCCCAAAATCGTTGTGAAAGCGCCCTCCTTGGCTGGCGACATCACATATGCGCTGCTCGAAAATTTGCATCCTCTAAGGTGTGCTGCTTGGTGAACCGCACCGCATTTAAAGAGGTGATTGCTCTGATTGGAGCCACTGCCGGCATTGAAAAACGAGAATATTCCGGCAATCAACAGCGACGATTTATGGTGCGAGACGGTGTAGGGTCCAGCAAAAATCGAGGCTGCCTCGCCATTTTCGAAGTGCGACGAGGCAAAAAAGAGCGAATCAACAGCGGTAAATCCATTGCTAACTATCACTCTCTCACCAACAAAGCACCTCTCGACGATTGCGCCATTGTCGATTCGAGAATCCTCGGCCGCAATAAAATCGTAGGCCTTGACATCAACACCAACCTTTGCGCGATCGCACAGGGTGGCATTCTCCAAAATCGACGCGCCATCGATTACAACAGAGCTTCCGACCTTCGTCTCACGGATGATCTTCGAGTTGGTGATCGTTGAATTTTCACCCACGCAGCCTATGGCTGACGAGAGCTCGCGAGCGTAGTTATCAACCATACCCTCCATGGCTGCAATCAGCTGTGGGCGATGGCGATATATGGCCATAATATAGGCGCATTGCGCTGTGAGTGAATCATATATCTTAATTGTTCTGCCGCCACCTTCGTTGATTGTTGCAACCTGCACACCATTTCCGAAGCTCGATTTTGTGCGACACTCCATGCGCTGAACCGAGTCAATTACGACATTTTGGCCAAGGTGATAATTGCTCACGAAGCTAAAAGCAATGCGAGCATTCGACTCCAACTCCACTCGCCCCTCGAGGCGCGAACGCACGATTTGCGAGGTAGAAAAGTCGCTCGACACTCTCACCTGTGACCACTGCTTGCAGATGGAGCCACCCGCCTCGAGCTCCAAAATCTCAGCTGCTGTTAATGCTCTAAGTTGCTCCATTTTGTGAATTATTCTACGGTTACAGACTTTGCTAAATTGCGTGGTTGATCGACATCGCGACCCTTGCAAATAGCTATATAATAAGACATTAACTGCAATGGGATGGTTGTGATCAACGGCTCCAAGCAGTCGATTGTCTCGGGAATTTCAATGATCTGATCGGCGATACCCCTCATCTGCTCATCGCCCTTAGTGACAATGGCTATAATGCGTCCCTTGCGAGCTTTGATCTCCTGCACATTACTGAGGACTTTTTCGTACATCTCGTTGCGCGTAGCTATCACAACAATAGGCATCTCGCTATCAATCAAGGCTATAGGGCCGTGCTTCATCTCCGCTGCGGGGTAACCTTCGGCATGAATATAAGATATCTCCTTGAGTTTCAAAGCGCCCTCCAAGGCCACCGGATAGTTGTAACCGCGTCCCAGATATAGGAAATTGTGAGCATAGGTAAATATTCTCGATAATTTCTCGATCTGCGCACTACATTTAAGCACCTCCTCCATCTTATCGGGAATTGAGTTTAGCTCCTCAATTAGCGTCATAAACTCCTGCTGCTCAATGGTTTCGCGCGCACATCCAAGCGAAAGGGCCAACATTGTGAGCACCGTAACTTGACCCGTAAAGGCCTTAGTCGAGGCAACGCCAATCTCGGGACCCACGTGCGTATAGGCTCCAGATTCGGAATTGCGCGGAATCGACGAGCCGATATTGTTGCAGATGCCATATATAAATGCCCCTTTGGCCTTGGCAAGCTCCATTGCTGCAAGGGTGTCGGCTGTCTCGCCAGATTGCGAAATTGCTATGACAACATCGCTCGAATTGATCACCGGCTTGCGATAGCGGAACTCCGAGGCGTACTCCACATCAACGGGTATACCCACGTAAGTCTCAAGCAGTTGCTTGCCAATAAGAGCCGCATGCCACGATGTTCCGCACGCCACAATTATAATGCGCGAGGCGGCAGTCAAACGTTCGCGATTATCGATCACCGAGGCCATCGAAATATGATTTAACTCGAGATTTATACGGCCACGCATACAGTCGCGAATACGATCAGGCTGCTCGAAAATCTCCTTCAACATAAAGTGTGGATAGCCCCCTTTTTCGATCTGACCCAAGGTCAACTCAACCGTTTTGATCTCGGGAGTGACTGTGGCATTGTCGATATCAACAACTCTAAGTTGCTCACCTAGAGCCATTACCGCAATCTCGCCATCCTTCAAATAGACTACCTTATCGGTATACTCCACAATCGGAGTAGCGTCGGAGCCCAAGAAAAATTCATCCTCGCCAACTCCTACAACCAACGGGCTACTCTTGCGAGCAGCAATAATTTGCTCAGGATTTTGCTTATCGAGAATCGCAATTGCATAGGCACCAATGACTTGATGTAGCGAAAGTTGCACGGCCGACAGGAGGTCGAGACCATTACTAACCTGCACATATTCAATGAGTTGTATCAAAACTTCTGTGTCGGTATCGCTCTTAAAGGTGTAACCCTCAGCCTCCAAATTAGTCTTTATTGTCGCATAATTTTCGATGATTCCATTGTGAATTATCGCCAACCGACCCGACGAGGAGTAGTGCGGATGCGAATTACGCTGGCAGGGTTCTCCATGAGTTGCCCATCGCGTGTGTGCTATTCCAGCTCCTCCGGTGATGTTTTTGCCCGCTGCATAAGCCTCTAACTCAGCCACTTTGCCCTTCTCTTTATAGACCGATAAGTTGCTATCGTCGTTGATCAACGCCACTCCGGCACTGTCGTATCCTCGATATTCTAGTCGTTTAAGACCCTTAATTAATATTGGATAGGCCTCGCGCTGGCCCAAATACCCTACAATTCCACACATTACTTGCTCTCATTTAAATTTAAATTCAACATCACAGCCGCGCCGCCCCACACATTTACCGAATGTAAAGCACTGTATATCTGCTCTTTACCATCTTTAACGATTACCTGCAGATCGTACGGTGGATATGGCTCAAGCCTAACATTTTTTCCATGAGGTAGCACTTCTGGGACCACGTAGATTATCAATTCGATGCTCTGCGCCGAATCGGCCTTTAGAGTCGTAACACTTTCGCCCTCAGCCTTTTGAGCAGACGCCACATACAACTGCACGCCAGATGCATCGAAACCTCCGCACATGGCAATCACGTTGTAACACGAGTAGTGCTCAAATTCGCTGGCGATGCTAATCTCTATCATGCTCCTTCACATCGAAATGTTTCTGTCCGAAGATCAAAAAAAGTACCACACCCACAGATATATAGCTATCGGCTAGATTAAAAATTGCTCCAAAGAAATAGTTGTTTCCATCGACCAAAAACGAAAGGAAGCTCGGTACACTATTCCACTGAAACAGAGGGAAATAGAACATATCAACAACCTTACCCATAAGCGGTGAGGCGTAGCTTCCACCAAAATGAGCAACCGTATTTACTGTCGACTCGGAGAATATCATGCCATAAAAAATGCTGTCGATCATATTACCAATGGCACCCGCCAAGATCATCGCAAAGGGGATCAGCACCCACTTGTGAGTCCCTTTTTTGACCAATTTCCACAGATAATAGCCCAAGCCACTTATCATCACCACGCGGAAAATGCTCAAAAATAACTTACCCCAATCAACCGCACCGCTTGCCGATAATTGCATACCAAAAGCGGCACCATTATTCTCAATGAAGCGAAGTTGAAACCAATCGGGAAAAATTATTATCGCCTCGCCAATCGACATATTTGTCTTTATCCAGATCTTAAGTGCCTGATCTAGAAGTAGTAGAACGACAATAAATATCGTTACATCTCTTAATTTCATGTTAAAAAAATATTTTGTTGCTCCCAGGGGCATACATCGCCCACAAGTTTATCTCCACAAAGTTACAATAAAAATGTGAATATTCCTATCTTTACTCTTTTTCGGGCAGGGCAAACGCAGGTTGACATAGATATACTATATTAAAATGATTGTTGAAAATTTACTTTCATAAAAATCATTTTAATATAGTATATCGGTTAAAGCGCAGCGAAGAGCAAATCACCGCAAGAAGTAGCTGCACCCGCGCAGGTGCTATCTCCGCCCGCCGGAGGCAGTAAGAGAGGAAAAAAACCAAATTACAACGATTTATCAGGAAAGAAATCCGACATCGAGCAATCCAAAAATCGAGCAATTTCGTAAAGGTGGTTTACGTTGTACTTCGAAGGATGAGCAGCACTTTCGACCTGCCCAACGAAGCTCTTGCTCACGCCAATTCCAAACGACAAGAGTGATTGAGAAATTCGCTTCGAGCGTCTGATTTTTCTAACCTGCGTGGCTACATAGATATCTATTTGCGTCTTCATTTGAAAAATATATTTATTTATAAGTAACTATCTGACTGTAGTTTATTGGATGCGGCAAGCGTGGCAACCGAAATCCTGCACGTGGGCGCAACCTCAGCAATTGCCTGTGCACACGAAATTAGTGTAGCTCCTGTGGTGTAGACATCGTCGACAAGAAGAATGTGCTTATCCTCGAAGCGCTCTGCATGACGCAACTTGAAGATTCCCTGCACATTAGACCACCTCTCGCCGCGCTCGCTAAAGACTTGACTTTGGTTGTGGATCACACGTCGCAGCGACGATCGATTCACCTTGAGCCCCATTGCTCGAGCTATCCCTTGGGCGATATAATCCGCCTGGTTGTACTTGCGTTCAAGCAGTCGCCAGTTGTGCAAAGGCACCGGCACAACAAAATCAATCCCTTGAAACAGAGGCGATTCAGCCAGCTGATAGCCATACATCTTCCCCATTTCATAGGCCATATACCACCCCGAATGATACTTCATATGCTTGATCACCTTGCTCCACACGCCACCCTGAACATAATAGTTTTGGGCTGCAGCATTGACAATCGCTGGAGATAAAGACCTAAGTTTCAGGGCCATAACATTATCTGCCGATAGATGAAACTCGGTCGAGGGGATCGAAGCCATGCAACGAATGCAGATCCAATCGCTCCTCTCCTCCATTGCCTTGCCACACCCGAAACATCCCGAGGGCATGGTCAAAGTCATAAGATCTGTAAGCAAATCACTGAGGATCGACATTGCAAATAATGTTAATGTATTTATACTCAGCGGTTTGTCGCAGCCGCGAAATCATATCTCTTAAAATCTCGCGCGCACGTTGGCTCGAGGCTCCCATCTCAATCTTCAGATTCATCATCACGATATACTCATCGCGGATCTTATCGATCACCCCAGGCACGGGCCCTTGAACTCTGCGACCAAAGATTGGATGCAAAAGCGACCAGAGAGCATTGGCCGAAGCGTGGAGCAGATCGCGGTCGCGATGTTTCATCGTTATAGCTAAGATTCTCGAGTATGGAGGGTATCCAAAGCACTCCCTTTCGGCCAAGAGCGTAGCTGCAAAGGCGCGATAATCCTTAGCTATAACGAAGGAAAGTACTCGATGTTTTGGCAGCGAGGTCTGGATGACAACCTCACCGTTGGCACCTCTGCGACCAGCTCTTCCGGCCACCTGCGTGATGAGTTGAAAGGCTCGCTCCTCGGCCCTGAAATCGGGACTATTGAGCATATTATCGGCATTCAGAATTCCGACCAAGGTCACCTTCGAGAAGTCGAAGCCCTTGGTAATCATCTGAGTACCAACTAGAACATCGGTCTGGCCACTCTCAAATTGCCCAATTATTTCGCCAAGTGCTCGCGATGAGGTCACACTATCGCGATCTAATCTCGCTACTCGAGCCGTGGGCAGTAGCTCCGATATTTGCTCCTCGATCTTCTCGGTACCGAAGCCCATTGGCTTGATTGCAACCGACTGACATTCGGGACATTGCGCAGGAATTTTGTCCACATAACCACAATAGTGACAGCTCAAGCGCCCCTGACTTTTATGCAGCGTAAGGGTGACATTGCAGTGTGGGCAACGAGGCGACCAACCGCAAGTGCCGCACTCGATATATGGTGCAAAGCCGCGTCGATTTTGGAATAGAATCACCTGCTCACTACAATCTAGGCGCTCGGAAATTCGATGAAGAAGATCAAAATTGAAGTGTCCCTTTCGCTCCCCTCGCTTCACCGAACGTATTGTATCTGAGATAATTACCGCTGGCTCCTGCGCATCGCCGTAACGCTCGGTGAGCTGCGCAAATCCATACTTCCCACTTTGGCTATTCATCCAACTTTCGAGCGACGGCGTGGCGCTTCCAAGCAGCGTATTGCCACCCCTGTGCGAGGCGATAAAGACCGCAGCATCGCGCGCATTATACCTTGGCGCCGAGTCATTCTGCTTGTAGCTTGCGTCGTGCTCCTCGTCGACAATGATCAGCTCTAATCGCTTAAGTGGCAGAAAAATAGCCGACCGAACACCCACAATAAAATTGCCTCCATCGCGATTATTAATCTGCAAATATATCTCCGTGCGACGTCGCGGAGTCAGCTTAGAGTGATAGGCCACAACGCGCGAGCCGAAGATGCGCTCCATCCTCTCGAGGAGTTGCGCGGTAAGGGCAATTTCGGGCAGCAGCAGCAGCACATCTTCGCCCCTGGCGAGCCGCCTCGCAATGAGGTGAATATATATTTCGGTCTTTCCCGAACCGGTAATTCCATGGAGCAGGGCCGTAGATTTTTCAGTGAAAGATGCCTCGATCGCCGCGAGAGCTTCGCTTTGATGTGGAGTTAGCTGCGGCAGAGTAAAGAGCTTCTTATAGAGTGGCTCGAGGGTGATATCGCGCTGCTCCAAGAGAATATCACCTCTACGCGCAAGCGACTGCAGAACAGCAATTTGCACATCCAACAACCTACGAGGAACCATATTCGAATTTAACTCACGGGCCAGCTTTGCAACTGCCGCAAGTGCCAAGGCCTGCTTAGGTGCACGGCGCTGTCGACTAGCTATCAGCTCTTCGAGATCACCTGCCGAGCGAGCAGGCAGAGTGACATAATACTCGCTTTGTGCGCGGAATTCCTCGAGTGCCAACTCAGCGTCGCTTCCGCCCGTAGGCTTCATCATCGAGGGGAGCGCCACTCGCATCACCTCGCCGGTGGTACACATATAATAATCGGCCACCCACTCCCAAAATTTGCGTTGCGAGGCGGTTAATAGCGGGCGAGCGTAGAGCGTCCGCACTACTTTTTTAATCTTCTTAAAATCAGGCTTTTGATCGTGCAGCCGTTGAACAATACCGGTATAATATTTCTCTGTTACAGCCCCAAAAGGAACCACCACAGCACTACCCTCTTCTACACCGAGCGACTCATCTACCTCGAAGGTAAATGCGGCCTGCGCCAGAGGCAGGATTATATCGGCATAACGCGCCATATTACTGATAATTAGATCTTTCGAAGCTCTTCAAAGCCTTGTCCATAGACACCCATAACCGATCCAACGGTGATAAAGGCATTAGGGTCGACCGACCGAACAACGCTCAAAATCTGGCCACTTTCGCGCTTGCGGCACACCACCATCACGATTTGCGAAGACTCCTTGGTGTACCAACCCTGCGAGTCGATCATCGTGATTCCGCGGTGAGCGCTAAGCATAATGGCATCGGCCATCGCCTTGGGATCTTTCGAAATTATAAAAATCTGGCTCGACTGCTGGCTTCCAGACATAAGTATATCAACCGTATAACCATAAACCGCTGTGAGTAAATATCCATATATAACCGCCTCGATACCCATTCCAAAGAGCAGCGACGAGGCGATGATCAAGAAGTCGCAATACATTACGATCTTTCCGTAAGAGACAGTGCGATAATGGTTTATGATCATTGCAACAATATCGATACCACCTGTAGAACCTCCTTGTTTGAAGCATAATGCCACTCCTACACCACAGAAAATAGCACCTAAAATAATCGTAAGAGTAGTATCGATTTCAAAGAGCATTTGCCCATCGAGAAGATACTGCCAGAAGTTCATCGCCAAGGAAAGAATCGAAATGCAATAGATAGTTTTGAGGCCAAATTTCCATCCGACAATAAGACCTAAAGCGATCAGTAACAGCAGATTGACGATGAACACAAGCGTTCCAATCTCGATTGAGAACCCGAAATATTTTTCAAATGCGGCACTTACGATAATCGAGAAACCTGTAGCTCCACCACCAACTCCACCAGCTGGCACAATGCACGCTATCCAACCAAAGGCGTAGCATAGCATTCCAACGGTCATAAGAATATACTCCTTGATTGTTTTAGCCACGGAGGCAAATGTGATTTTATTACTTACACTCATAAATTAACTTAAATTAAACCAATGCTATTGAGGAAGATAAGCCCCAGCAACACCGGACATACGTAACGTAAAAGAATAACGACGAGCTCAAAACATTTGAACTTTGTCGCTCCAAAATCTGTCATCTGACGCTCCAAGATACTCTTCTTGACAGCCCATCCGGCGAAGATCGAGATACCCATACCACTAAGTGGCAGCAGCACATTCGAGCTAAGGTAATCCAACTCATCGAAGAGGGTACTTCCTTCACCCACAAACGAGATCCCCGGCAGCGCACCCAACGAAAGTGAGGCACCAATGGCCAAGAGACTCACCGCACCGGCAGTCAACAAAGTTGCATTTCGGCGAGCTATTTTCCACTCCTCTATTATATATAAGGTAACGACCTCGAAGAGCGAGAGAGTAGATGTAAGAGCAGCGATAACCAACAACAAGAAGAAGATAGACGACCACAACACGCTAAGTGGCATACTATTAAGCACCGCAGGCAGCGTGATAAAGACCAACGATGGTCCGGAGGTAGGCTCGATTCCAACGCTGAAAACAGCAGGAAAGATCATCAATCCGGCAATCACCGCAACCAGCGTGTCGAGAATCGTGACACTCACCGCAGTACTCAATAATTTTGTTCGATCGCTAAAGTACGAGGCGTAAGTGATCAAGGCTCCAAGACCCACCGAGAGCGAGAAGAATGCCTGCCCCATAGCCCTGTAGAATACTCCGGGGGTGATCTTCGAGAAGTCGGGCTTGAATAAAAACTCAACTCCTGCCATGCTATTTGGCATTGTCAATGATTTGATAGCCAGCACTATAAGAATTATAAATAGCACAGGCATCAGCACCTTCGAGACATTCTCAATCCCCTTATTAACCCCCTTGATAATGATAAAACAGTTGATGGCAATAAAGACAAGAGTGTAGACCAAAGGCTTGATTGCGCTCGATTTAAACCCGTCGAAAAGAGCTGTATACTCCTCAACAGTAGAGAGTTGAGACAATTGCCCAGTGACGGCACTACAGAAATACTCCGCTGTCCAGCCCGACACCACAAAGTAAAATCCCATTATCAGGAAGGCGATCAGGACATTGGTGAATCCCAACACCTTGAATTTGGGATTGAAGTAGCGATAAGCAGCCACAGCATTGCCCTTGGCCTGGCGACCAATAGCCATCTCGGCCAACATAATCGGCAAGCCAAGCAACACGATACAACCCAAATATACAAGGAAAAAGGCAGCACCACCGCTCTCCCCCAGCACATAGGGGAATTTCCAGATATTACCAAGGCCAACCGACCCTCCAGCTGCAACAAGAATAGCACCTACACGGCTACCGAGTGTTGCTCTCGAACCATTATCAATATGCATAAACCTTAAATTATCAAACCTTTACCCTATGAGCACCACACTCACACGGCCTATCTTTCCACCCAACGGTGGAGCCAACTTTGCAACTTCGCACTCGACTCTCTCAATTTGCGCAAAATGCGTTCGCAGAGTGCGGATTATATTGAGCGCCACAGCCTCGATAGTGCACTGCGTGAGGGCCATTTGCTCCTTAACCAGCTCATATACAGTGAGATAATTCACTGCTTGACACACGTCATCTGCCGCAATATCATCTTGCCACGTTGCAATCTGCAGATTAACCACAAAGCGATTGCCCACCTTCTGCTCCAAATCGTAGCAGCCGTGGTAGGCACGGAACTCCATATCGCTAAGTTTAATTGTGTAATTCATTGTTACTCAACTGTTACCAGGTAGTAATTCTTCTTACCGCGTTGCACCAAAAGGTACTTGTCGGCAATCAAATCGCTAGCTTGAACTGCTGCGCTAGCGTCGGTAACCTTCTCCTTATTTAGCGAGATTCCACCTCCTTGGATCAACTTGCGACACTCGCCCTTCGAAGTAAAGATCGCAGCCTTCTCGGTGCAGATATCAACAAACGAAGCGCCCAAATCGGCAGCCGAAACGGTGAATTGAGGAACACCCTCGAATACCTGAAGAAGCGTCTGCTCATCGAGCGACTTGAGTGCGTCGGATGTTGCGCCACCGAACAAGATATTCGATGCTGCGATTGCCTTTTGGAGCTCCTCGGCAGAGTGGATCATCGTTGTAATCTCCTCAGCTAGACGCTTTTGCAAGACGCGCATATGTGGAGCCTCTTCGTGTTGCGAGGTGAGTGACTCGATAGTTTGGCGATCCAACATCGTGAAGATACGGATATAGCGCTTAGCATCCTGGTCGCTCACATTCAGCCAAAATTGGTAGAATTTATATGGCGAAGTGTACTCGGGACTCAACCAAACATTGCCACTCTCGGTCTTTCCAAATTTTGTTCCGTCGGCCTTTGTGATAAGTGGGCAAACGATGCCAAATGCCTCAGCCTCAGAGCCCATCTTGCGACGGATAAGCTCGGTTCCGGTGGTGATATTTCCCCACTGATCGGCTCCGCCCAACTGAATTTTACAATTCATCGACTCATAAAGGTGCAAAAAGTCGTAGCCCTGCACAAGTTGGTATGTGAACTCGGTGAACGACATTCCGTCGCCATCGCCATTGAAGCGCTTTTTCACCGAATCCTTCGCCATCATGTAGTTGACAGTGATGCACTTACCGATATCGCGAATGAAATCGAGGAACGAGAAATCCTTCATCCAGTCGTAGTTATTGACCATCTGCGCAGCGTTTGGAGCATCAGAATCAAAGTCAATCAACTTCGATAGTTGCGCCTTGATTGCCGCCTGATTGTGGCGTAAAGTAGCCTCATCCAACAAGTTACGCTCAGCCGACTTTCCACTTGGATCGCCAATCATTCCCGTAGCACCACCAATCAAGGCCAATGGTCTGTGGCCGCACTCTTGGAAGTGTTTTAGGATCATAACGCCCACCAAGTGGCCAATGTGCAATGAGTCTGCCGTAGGGTCGATTCCCAAGTATGCTGTTGTTAACTCCTTCTCTAGCTGCTCTTTAGCTCCCGGCATAGCTGTATGAATCATGCCGCGCCACTCAAGCTCTTCGATAAAATTTTTGTTTGACATCTTATGTTTTTTAATTATTCAATATACAAATTAAAGCGCTCCTTGAACTTCGAAATTTCGGGATTTATCTTGACCAAATAGGCGATCTTATCCTCTAACTTCACCGGACGCGTGGGCGCAATCTTCTCATCTAAAATAAGTTCCAACTCTATTAGGCCGCTTACCTCTGCGATCTCCACCACCTTATGCAACAACTCGCTCGTCGAACGTTCGATCTCGGTCTTCAATTCACTAGTAGGCACCTTCACCCTAATTTTATGCCCCTCGATTATCATCGCCTCGAAAGGTACCGCAAAACGGGGTCGCCAATGGGCAATATAGGCCAAAATCGCATCGCGAGAACCATTGAGCAGCTCCTCACTTCGCGGATCGATTCGGCTGTCGACCCTCTGCTCGGTCTGCTCCTGCTCGCTACTTTCGACCTCACCACTAAGGATGCGGCTGAGCGAGATTAGCGGCTTGGTTGCCCCTGCAACCTTTGGCTTAGCCGCTGGTCTTGGCTGTTCTACAACCTTGACAGGCTCCACCTTTGCCGCCTGTTCAACCACTTTGGCAACTGTAACCTTCAACTCCTCCAATTTCGGGATACCGCGCCCAAGCAACTCGGGCAACGAAATCTCGACATCGAGGTAGTTAGCTACATCACTATTTTTTTTTTGACCGAGACCTGCAATTTTCATGAGTCCCAGTTCAACTAATAATCTTTGGTTCGACGACTGTCTTATTTTACCATCCGCCTCGGTGAGCACCGAGATGGTTCCAAATAGAAATTCAATGCTGCACTGCTCGGCTTGCCGCCTATATCGCTCCGTGAGCGACTCGGTATACTCCATCAAACTGAGCGACGAGGGGTTCTTAGCCACCAGCAAGTCGCGACAGTGAGTCCCTAATCCCGCCATAAAGGTCTGTGCCGAGAAGCCCTGCGAGAGCACTCCATCGAAAGCCAAAAGCGCATCGACATATGAGCCGGCCAAAAGCGAGTCGGTAATGGTGAAATAAGTATCGTAATCCAGAATGTTAAGTGTCTGAGCAACACGTTTATAGTCGAGCGTCGATCCGCAGAACGAAACCGCCTTGTCGAACATCGAAAGGGCGTCGCGCATTCCTCCGTCGGCCTTTTGTGCTATTAGGTTCAGCGACTCCTCGTCGACTGTAATATTCTCCTTCTGAGCGATATAGCGCAAGTATCCTACTCCATCCTCAACCTTGATTCTATTGAAGTCGAAGATCTGACAGCGCGAGAGAATAGTGGGCAGAATCTTATGCTTCTCGGTGGTGGCCAAGATGAAAATCGCATGCGCAGGTGGCTCCTCCAAAGTTTTCAGAAAGGCATTGAAGGCCGCAGCCGACAACATATGAACCTCATCGATGATGAACAACGCATAGCGCCCCAACTGCGGAATGATGCGAACCTGCTCAATGAGCGAGCGGATATCGTCGACCGTATTGTTCGAGGCAGCATCCAGCTCGTGAATGTTGAGCGAACGATTCTCATTGAAGCTACGGCAGGAATCACACTCATTACACGCCTCGTTCCCATTGGGATTCAAGCAATTTATCGCCTTGGCAAAGATACGCGCACAGGTGGTCTTGCCCACTCCGCGAGGTCCGCAAAAGAGATAGGCATGAGCCAACTGACTGCGCTCAATTGCATTCTTGAGCGTAGAGGTGATATGATTCTGACCTACAACAGAGTTGAACGTCGCTGGTCGGTACTTTCGAGCACTTACGATAAATTCTCCCATAATGTGGCAAAGATAATAAATTAATTATAAAATATTTCAAACTGCCTGTAGTTTTTTTGGAGGGGTTACGTTCTGTGCGCTTATTACTGCCTCCGGCGGCCGGAGATAGCACCTCCGGGGGTGCAGCTAGTATTGCGCTATTTGGGCTTCGTTAACGCTCGATACGATATATAATGGTAAAAGAGATCTTTTGAAAATGAATTTTCAACGCTCTCCTTTATCATTATATATCTATGTCAACCTGCGGTTGCCATGAGCAAATCCCCGAGGTTCAAACCTGTCAAATTATACGTGAGAGTGTAACCTCGATATTGGGTTTAAATGCCTCTGGGCATTTAATGAATTTTAGTCTGTATAAAGTTGTGCAAATTCATTTGCGGCAACTTTATACAGACTAAAATCTTAGAACTGCAAAGTTCTAAGCCCAATATCGCAACGCTAGCTGCACCCGCGGGGGTGCTATCCCCGCCCGCCGGAGGCAGTAGTAAGCGCACAGAAAGTAACCTCACTCCATAATAAACTCCAGCATTCCATCAGAAAAATACTCAGAGTACCCGCCAGCCTTATCATCAAAGATAAAGTAGACCTCGGCATCAACTATCGTTGGGGCGAGCTCCAATGCTGCCTCGTCGCCAAGGGCCATGAACATTGTTCCGTAGGCGTCGGCTAGGGCGCAAGTTGGGGCTATTACTGTTGCCGAGAGGAGCGACGAGAGCTTGCTTTGTCCCGTTTTGGGGTCTATTGTGTGAGCCACTTTGTTGCCCTGCTCATCGTGGTAGAAGCGGCGGTAGTTCCCCGATGTGGCCATTGCTCTAAAGGGGGAGTCGGCAGGTATGGCGATACGTTTTTGCAGATATTCGCCATCGGTCATATTACCATCGAAGGGGCTTTCGACACCTATTCGCCAGGGGTTCCCTTGGGGGTTAGTGCCTCGAGATGATATCTCGCCACCTATGTCGACCAGATAATTTTCGGCTCCCATCTGCTCGACCATTTGTGCAACCATATCGACAACATAGCCCTTGGCAATGGAGTTGAGATCGATCTGTGTGCGAGGATCTTGACGCACTAGGCGCCCTTGGTGGATGGCGATCTTCTCGTAGCCCACGAATTGAAGTATCGAGTCGATATTCGGATGCTCCTCTTTTGCTTGCTTCGATCCAAAGCCTAGAGCCTTGACCAGTGGCGCCACGGTGATGTCGTAGGCTCCACCACTAACACGGCTCACCGAGTCGCTAAGGTGGAGATTATATATAAGTCCAGGGGTCAGCGAGTCGCACTCGCCACGATTTATCCGGCTCAAACGAGAGGAGGCATCGAAGAGCGACATCTCGGCCTTGAAGATGGTGTCGAGTCGCATGGCTGCAGCATATAGTTCGGCCTGCGAGCAGTCGACATCGGCGGTGATGTTGAGCGTGGTGCCGAGCATCGCCCCTTGCACCTTGGTATAATGCTTTGTGGGGGTGCTGCAACTCACTAATAGCGAAGCTGCTGCGAGGATGTATATGGTTAACTTTTGCATCGAAATTAAAATTTTGTGGTAAAATTATAGAATATTTTGTTTTTTACACCCTAAAGTGCTGTAAATATTGAAAAAAAGTTGCTTTGGCGTTGCGTATTAATAATATATGTTGTACCTTTGCGCCTACGCTCTGGCGTGATTACGAAGTAAGGGTAATGCGTTGTAGAGTGGAACTTAATTTTTTAAACAAATGGCATATTTAACACCAGAGAAAAAGCAAGAGCTTTTTGGTAAGTACGGAACGTCTAACACCGATACAGGTTCTCCAGAGAGCCAAATCGCACTGTTCTCATACCGTATCAGCCACCTTACCGAGCACCTTAAGAAAAACCGCCACGACTTCGGAACTCAACGTTCTTTGTTGGCCTTGGTTGGAAAACGTCGTAAGATACTTAACTACTTGAAGAACAACGATATCGAGCGCTACCGTGCGATCCTTAAGGAGTTGAATCTTCGTAAGTAAGAGTTTAAAGTTATTGGGTGCAGAGCTCGCTTGGGCTCTGTACCCATTTCTTTGAAAATTGGATGCAAAAGACAAATCAATAGAAATTTATGGAAGGACAAGAGTTGTACAACATTGTACAAAAGACGATCACGCTAGCCGATGGCCGCGAGATTATGATCGAAACAGGAAAATTGGCTAAACAGGCAGATGGTGCCGTAGTTGTAAAGATGGGCGACACAATGCTCCTTGCAACAGTTGTAGCCGCAAAAGATGCAAAACCAGACACCGATTTTATGCCGTTGCAGGTGGAGTACAAGGAGAAATACGCTTCGTGCGGTCGTTTCCCCGGTGGATTCATGAAGCGCGAGGCTAGAGCAAACGACAGCGAGATTCTTGTGTCTCGTCTCATCGACCGTGCTCTACGTCCACTCTTCCCAGCCGACTACCACGCAGATGTATTCGTTACTGTGAATCTTATCTCGGCAGACAAAGATATTCAACCAGATGCCCTTGCAGGCCTTGCAGCTTCGGCAGCACTTGCAGTATCTGACATTCCATTCCAAGGACCTATCTCGGAGGTTCGCGTAGCTCGCAAAAATGGTGAGTTCGTGATCAACCCCACATTCTCGGAGATGGCCGACGTAGACCTTGATATCATGGTTGCAGGAACTATCGACAACATTATGATGGTCGAGGGTGAGATGCACGAGGTATCCGAGGAGGTTATGTTGGAGTCAATCAAGGTAGCTCACGAGGAGATCAAAAAACATTGCAAAGCCCAAACAGAGTTGATGGAGGCTGTAGGCAAAACCGTAAAGCGCACATATTGCCACGAGGATTCAGACCTTGAGCTTCGCGACAAGATCGTAGCTGAGCTCTACGACAAGGCTTACGCAATCGCAACTAGCGGCACAATGAAGCACGAGCGCAGCGAGGCATTCGAGGCTTTGGAGGCAGATTTCATCGCAGCATTCGACCCTGAGACAGTGAATGAGAAGATGACGCTCATCAAGAAATATTTCCACGACGACGTGCTTAAGAAGGCTATGCGCAACATGATCCTCGATTTGGGTCAACGCTTGGATGGCCGTCGCACAGACCAAATTCGCCCAATCTGTTGCGAGGTAGGTTACCTTCCTGCAGCACACGGTTCGGCAATCTTTACACGTGGTGAGACTCAATCACTTACAACAGTTACTCTTGGTACAAAAATGGACGAGAAGCAAAAGGACGAGGTTCTTGTAACCGGCTCTGAGCAGTTCGTTCTTCACTATAACTTCCCTCCATTCTCAACTGGTGAGGCACGTCCACAACGTGGTCTTAGCCGTCGCGAGATCGGTCACGGAAACCTTGCTTGGCGTGGTCTAAAACCAATGGTTCCACTAGGGGAGGAGAATCCATATGCGGTTCGCGTAGTATCGGATATCTTGGAGTCTAACGGTTCATCATCTATGGCTACTGTATGTGCTGGTACTCTTGCACTTATGGATGCTGGTGTGAAACTTAAGAAACCAGTTTCAGGTATCGCAATGGGTCTTATTTCTGACTCTGCATCGGGCAAATGGGCAGTTCTTTCGGATATCCTAGGCGACGAGGATCACTTGGGCGATATGGACTTCAAAGTGACTGGTACTAAGGATGGTATCACTGCAACACAGATGGATATCAAGGTTGACGGATTGTCGTACGAGGTGTTGGCTGCAGCATTGGAGCAAGCTCGCGTAGGTCGTCTACATATCTTGGGTAAGATCACAAATTGTATTGCTGAGCCTCGCGAGGATTACCGTCCATTCGTTCCACGTTTGGTACAGATTGCAATTCCTCAAGATATGATTGGTGCGATTATCGGACCGGGAGGAAAAATCATCCAAGACATTCAAAAGACTACAGGCACAACAATCACCATCACAGAGGTTGACAACAAAGGTTTGGTCGACATCTTTGGTATCGATAAGGACTCTTTGGACGCTGCGCTTAACCGCATCAAGGGCATCGTAGCTATCCCAGAGGTTGGCGAGACTTACAACGGAACTATCCGCTCGATTGTAGCGTTTGGTGCTTTTGTCGAGATCATGCCTGGTAAAGATGCGCTTCTTCACATCTCGGAGATCGACTACAAACGTTTCGAGACAATGGACGAAACAGGCCTTAAAGAGGGTGAGCAGATCGAGGTGAAATTGATCGGGTTAGACCCTAAGACCAACAAGTTGAAGCTATCTCGCAAGGCTCTTCTACCAAAGCCAGAGGGTTGGGTAGAGCGTGAGCGCAAGCCACGTGAGGATCGTGAACGTCGCGATCGCAGACCAAATAGAGACTAAATTCTTTAAACACTAATAAAAAAGAGGTTATTTCGCAAGAAAATAACCTCTTTTTTTTGTTTTGCTATTGTTGTTTGATTTTTAATTTATATATTTGCATAGTGTATGTTCTCAAATGAGTTTGAGTATACGCATGGGCTATGAAAATACACAAAACAATTTAAATATACTAAAACAAAAAATTATGAAAAAACTCGTTAATTTGGGCGTTGCGCTTTTTGCCTTCGCAGCAATGGTTAGTTGTAGTGGTGCCAAAAACTTTGGTGACATGGACAGTGGATTTGGTCCTGACGCAGCAAATCTTATCGACATTACTGCTACTCCTGAGGTTCTAGCACTTAACAACGGTGTTGTTCCTGCTACAATCAACATCACATTCCCTGCAGATTACTTCGAGGAGATGGTTATCGCAAGAATCACTCCAGTTATCGTATACGAGACAGGTGAGGTTTCTGGTACTCCATTCTACTTCCAAGGTTCTGAGGTTGAGGACAACTACACTGTAGTTACTGCTGCTGGTGGTTCATTCGCTCAAAGCATGGAGTTCCCATACACAGATGAGATGCAACTCTCTGACCTTCAACTTCGTCTTGAGCTTAGAAACGCTAAGAAAGAGAAGTACGGTTTCTACGTAATCAACGCAAACACTGCTTCTGTACTTACTGATAGCGAGGACGATATCATCGCTGCTGGTGACTCTGCTGAGGCTACTGCAATCCTTAAGGCTTGTGGTCTTGTAGTTGCTAAGGGTATCAACACTCTTCAAAAAGATCTTTGCTTCGCTTGCATGATGGATCCTATGGCAAACGACTACAAAGCAGTTACTTACAGCACTTCAAAGGGTAGCGTAAACTACGCAATCAACAGCTCTACAGTTAACAAGTCAGCTCTTACTGACGCTCAAATGGTAGCGTTCAAAGAGGTTGTTGAGGCTACTAAAGAGAACGAGTCTGCTTCTCAATCTATCTCTGCTAACGGTTACGCTTCACCTGACGGTCCTGAGAAATTCAACGACAAACTATCTTCAGCTCGTTCTGAGTCAGCTAAAAAGGCAATGGACAAATTCTTCGCTGAGATGGGTCTTGATGTTGACGTAGCTTCTTACGGTGAGGACTGGGACGGCTTCAAGAAGTTGGTTGCTGAGTCTTCAATCAAAGATAAGAACCTTATCCTTCAAGTATTGAGCCTTTACGACTCTTCTGTACGTCGTGAGGAGGAGATCAAAAACCTATCTTCAGTTTACACTGAGCTTAAGAGCGACATCCTTCCAGAGCTTCGTCGTGCTATGTTCGTTAGCAAGATCAGCGTTAAGGGTATGAGCGACGAGGAGATGATGGCTCTTGTAGCTGACAAAAAATACTCTGAGCTATCTCTAGAGGAGCTTCTTTACCTATCTGAGTCAGTTATCGAGGACAAGCAAACTAAGATCGACGTATTGGAGTACACCTCTAAGAAATACCGCGACGCTCGCGCTTGCAACAACCTAGGTATCGAGCTAGCTAAGGCTGGTAAGGCTGAGGCTTCACTCGAGGCATTCCAAATGGCTACTCGCAACGGTGCTTCTGATGCAACTATCAATAAGAACCTAGTTCTTTCTAACCTTGACAACGACAACTACGCTGAGGCTAAGAAATACACAGCTGACAAAGAGGCTAAAGATGCTCTAGCTGCAGTTGAGGGTAACTACAACCCAGGTGCAAGAAGCTTCGAGGGCTACAACAAAGCTATCGCTAACATCATGATCGAGAACTATGGCGCTGCTAAGGCTGCTATCGCTGACTCTAAGTGTCCTAAGGCTGACTACCTACGCGCAGTTATCGCTTCTGCTGAGGGTGAGGTTGAGTCTGGTATCTCTTACGTGAAGAAAGCTGTTGCTGCTGAGCCTGCTTTGGCTGAGAAAGCTAAGAGCGATGTTAACCTTGCTAACCTTTTCGAGGGTGGCCTAACTCTTTAATAAATTGACATATACGCCCTAACAGCGTAAATCAATACTGAAACTCTACAGTCCTTTGGCTGTAGAGTTTTTTTTTGCTTTCTGTTTTACTTGCTTACTGCCTCCGGGTTTGCTTTCTTACTGCCTCCGGCGGGCGGGGATAGCACCCCCGCGGGTGCGTATTCTCTTGCGTTATTGGGCTAAAAACTTTGCAGTTTTTAGATTTTAGGAGCTAACAGGTCGTCAGCAAATAAATTTGCACGACCTATTAACTCCTAAATTTATTAAATGCCTTCAGGCATTTAAACCCAATATCGAGGTTACATACCAACATATAAGTCATGTGAGGTTTTGCCCTCGAGGATTTGCTCATGGCAACCGAAGGTTGACATAGATACATAATAATAAATGAGAACGTTGAAAATTTATTTTTATAAGGTTTCATTTATTATTATGTATCGTAAAAGCGCAGAGCAGAGCAAATCATCGCAAATATACGCACCCGCGGGGGTGCTATCCCCGCCCGCCGGAGGCAGTAAGAAAGCAAATCCGGAGGCAGTAAGAAAGGAAAAAACAGCGAAATACCGGCATAAAAATTGCACAAAAAAGCGAAAGAGTCTGGCTAAAAAGCAAAAAAATGTAGAAAACATTTGCAAGAAAGATATTTTTTGCCTACATTGCGCTATAATTAATGGTGATAACGTGGCTGTTACACCAAATCATAAACCCTTAAATTAGCATTTGCCTATTGATAGAAAGTCTACTCTAAGTAATAATTAAACTAAAAGAGTATGAGTAATAAGTTAAGTGATTCTGTTTTACTTACTAGTTATCTTGCAGGTGATAAGGGTGCAATTTCCCAACTTATAGAACGACACACGCCACGCGTGCGCAGCTACATACGCATGATGGTGAAGGACTACGACCTTGCCGAAGATCTTTATCAGGAGACCTTCATCAAGGCTGTGAGGGTTATCGACGAGGGTCGCTACACCGACAACGGGCGCTTCCTCTCGTGGATCCTGCGCATTGCGCACAACATCGTCATCGACCATTTCCGCTCCAAGAAGAGCTCGCAGACCGTTGGTGAGTCGGAGGCTGGCTACGACGTTCTGGGCTCCTTGAAGTTCTCGAGCGAGCCAATCGAGGATAAGATCATCCACCAGCAGATCGCCAGCGACGTGAGGCGCCTAGTGGACTTCCTACCCGAGGAGCAGCAGGAGGTGGTGCGCATGCGCTACTACAGCGACATGAGCTTCAAGGAGATTGCCGACCAAAGTGGCGTGAGCATCAACACCGCCCTAGGCCGCATGCGCTACGCACTTATCAACCTGCGCAAAATGGTCAAGGAGAATAATATTATCCTTAGTTAACCAACTCTCTTACTGCCTCCGGCGGGCGGGGATAGCACCCCCGCGGGTGCAGCTAGTATTGCGTTATTTGCTTATGGCAACCGTAGGTTGACATAGATATAAAATAGTAGATGTGATTGTTGAAAACTTGTTTTCATAAAATCACATCTATTATTTTATATCGTTAGCGCTTTTAAGCGCTGCAAATCAGCGCAATGCAAAAAAAGTCAAAAACGTAAGTTTTTGGATCCAAGCTCAGCTTGGTGCCCGCGCGGCATAAGCGCGATGAGCAAGTATTTTTTCATGCGTTTACCCTACACACTTTGTAAATCTCCCTGATAATCAGGGAGATTTTTTAATAATATGCATAATAAAACGCATAAAGAATCCGTTACTTTAATAAGTCGCCCGAGGTAGGAGCTGTTTCGCTACCAGTCGATGAATAATTTATGATATGCCTATGGAAAAAAATGACATTAAAAACCACTCTATAGAGCCCACAGATCACGATCTCATGCTAAAAGAGGTCTACCAAGATGATATTGAGCTTCTATATTTAGATTGCTGCTTTGGGGAGTTAATGGGTTTGTAATTAAAAAAAAGATGATTGACATTTAAGTCAATCATCTTTTTTAGTATATATGCAGAGTGTCAACTACTCCCAAGCGATCGTTGCACCCTTGTCGGCATAAGCCTCGTTCACCACAAAGCTACCTAGAGCGTATGTGTATGAGTCGAAGATGTTGATCGACTCCTTGGTGTAGATGTTCGAATCTTGCGTAGGGATATATGTCGAAGAACTCATATACTTAAACCAAGCGTCCGCCGTAGTAGATCCATAGAATACATTTCCATCTATAACTTCGGTTGATGGAGCCGCAGTCGCTACAGTATACCTGAACATATAATTGGTCGTTTTCTTGGCAGGATCTCCCCAGAAGATATTATCATTTATCGTAACACCTTTGGCGCTTGACACAGTGACAAATGCATTATTGCTACAAGCAAAGTTGATAAACGTATTATTCTCAAGCACGATTTCTAGCTCATCAGCAGCTGCTAACGCAACTGTAATTAATGGACCCTTTGTGTATAAACCAGACGAAGAGAATATAAGATTATTGGTTAACTCGATATACTTATAGTTTGCAGCATTACAAGAAGCAAAGTAAATAGTTCGAACATCTGCACCATCATCACCAGACAAACTAAGATCAACAATATTATTTCTCCAGATTATATTCTCAATAGAACCTACATCCTTATTAAAATATGAGAAGCTCTTACCTGCCATTCCCGTATCAATCCTACAATCCTCAAACACCCAATATTCCGATAATCCTGATGCATCAGAATAGTTAAATGTATAGTTAGCCATGTTACCTGTAAAATCAACATTCTTCATAATCAAGCCATTACCAGTGCCAAACGTCACAATACCCGCCGCGTTAACCACCGGTTGCTCATCCGAGTAACGACCAATGATAACGGTGTTAGAGTAAAGTCCTGCTGGCATAGTAAACTCTGTGCTAGAAGACTCAGGATCAAGGAAGTAAACATTGCCCGCAGTGTTAGAAAGCGTTTCAGTCGATGTTAGCAGCGTCACACCCTCGGTATCCTTGCTATAAGTCACACCATTTGGTGCGGTGTAACCATCTTCGTAGTAGTCGATTACCGGAACGTCGGCCTTGTAGGAAATGTCGTACGAGTAGTACTTTGCCGCTTCGAAAAGTTGCGACGAGGTGACTGTGTAATCGGCAAAAACGTCGGTCGATTCTGTGTCGCTATTCTCCACCGAGAAGGTGATCTCGCGAAGCTCTTGCGATGTGTTAGGCTCTACGGCAATGTATGTCGAAACGACATTTGCAATGCCCGAAGGGAACTTCATGTAGTACGAATTGCCCTCGGCACCATCGGTGATGGTGATACCCGCAGGAACTACTCCCGAAGGCATCTTAAGGCTCAATTTGATCATACTCAACTCCTGCTCGAATGCTAGGATTGCATCCTCGGCAGGCACAAATGTGAACTCTGCACGCATCTTCATGTAGTTGGTCAAATGCTCCAAGGTTGCGTTGGCATAAGCTGCTTGCGAAGCTGTGGTTAGCTCTGCGTCGCGCTCTGCGAGTGTTGCGCAAGTTGATGCTGGAATTACAGCGGTGTAGCTTCCCTCCTCGAGTAAGAATGTGCCATCTTGCTCAAATGTTCCGCTTGTTGCGCCATTGATTCCGGTGTATACGAAATCGCCACGATAATTTCCCTCGGCATCGTATACCGAGAACGAATCTGCTTTAGTAACTTCGTTCTGCCATGTGGCAACAATCTCTCCGCTCCCCTCGTCGAAGTTCACACGTGTCGATGCTGCCGCTGGTGCCGATATCGACGATGAGGCGAACAAGGTAATCTTATCTGACGATGAGTCGTCGGAAGCCTGCGGAGTCAGCTCGCTCTGCTCTTGGCACCCCACAAATGTTATGGCGGCAAGTGCCAAGGCGGCAAATAATCCTCTTTTCATTACTATTGGTTTTGGTTGATAAATATGGTTGATGTTGGTTTCTGTCTTAGTTATTATTGGTCTAGATATCGCCTCCGTTAGTAAATCCGGGAAGCTCAATGCCGTTGTCGCTAGCTGCGAGAACTGCATCCTCAATCTCTAGCTCGATGATCGAAATTTCGGGTGTGATGTAATTTTTCATTGTCGTAATTTTTTATTATTAACCCTCTGCCCACTTTTCAGATGGGCAGAGAGGTTGGATTTTAACACTTTACTCAACCTGTTGCCAAGCGATTGTTGCACCCTTATCCTCGTAGCCCTCGGCTTGGGTGAAGATGCCGCTCGCGTAGTCGCAAACTGCTAGTGGGTCGGTTGACTCTTTTGTAAAGTTACCTGAAGCAGCTACACCTTCTGGTAGATATGCACTTGTGCCACTAGAAAAAATTGTCCATGCTGTATCATTCTTCAAGCCATAAACTACATTTCCATCATAATCACATGTGGCTGGCAACACTGCTGAATCATTAGTAAATCGGAGTAAATACGAGGTTGCAGCCGTATCAGAAGCAGCCCACATAATATTATTTTTAATAGTAATTCCTTTTGCACTTGGGATAGTTACATATGCTAGAGAGGTAGCTAGGTAGTTGACAAATGTGTTATTCTCAACAAATACTTCAAGATTATCTGCGGTAGTTATATCAGCCTCCATCGAAATTAGTGCACCATTAGCATAATATCCTGTTGAACTGTATATAATATTGTTTTTGAACTCAAGCAACTTATGGTTGTCACCATAGCCACTTGCTTTAAAACTCATTAAACGACCGGCACCAGCATTATTGGTTAGCTCAACATTAATAATATTATTATTCCAGATTACATTCTCGACCGATCCACCTGCATTGCTGAACCAAGAGAAATTTGTATCAGCCACTCCTGTTTTAATTGTACAATCTTCAAATGCAAAATACTCCACAATACCTGCTGTTGTTGAAGAACTAGGGAAATTAAATGTATAATTTTCTGTACAACCAGTAAAATCAATATTTGTACAGATTAATCCACCGCCAGCACCAAGATAAACTTGACCGCTGCAATAAACCTTAGGTTGAGAATTTGAATAACGACCAATAACAATCGTTGTTGAGTGAGTTCCATTCTTTAGAGAAAACTCAACATCGTCACTCTCTGGATCAAGGAAGTAGACACCACCTGCTGCTTTAATAATACCACCTGAGCTTGTAAGCAAGCTCACCCCCTCAGTCTCCTTACTATAAGTAACACCATTTGGTGCAGTCCAACCAGTCTCGTAGTAGTCGATAACATCGCTGTCAGTGTCGTCGCTAGCTGTGAAGTCGAGCGTTGCGGTGTAGAAGCTGCCGGCTGCGAATGCTGTGCTGCTGGTCTTGGTGATTGAGTAAGATCCCTCGCCCATGAATGTGAAGGTGATATCGCGCTCTGTGCCATCGGTTGGCTCAACGGCCATATAGGTGGTAAATGAGCTGTCCATGATACCATCGCCATTGAAGTAAAGATAGTATGTGTTGTCGCCATCCGCAATCGAGATTGAGTTGATGTAATCTTCCACAGCAAGAGTCACATCCAACTTAAGAAGGCTAACCTCGTGTGCAAAGGTCAACGATGTGCTTTGGCTAGAGTAGTCAAACTCCGCGCTTAGGCGAACTGCCGCGCTTAGGTGGTCGAGCGACGAGGCGCTGACATTGTTTGTTTGGTTCGAGGTGGTCCATGTGATGCGTTCGTTCAATGTTGCAGCGTCGCTGGCAGGGATTACTGCGGTGTAGGTGCCATCCTCCATTGTGAAGTTGCCATCTTGTGTGAAGGTTCCTGTTGCGCTGCCTGCGGTGCCGGTATAGGTGAAGTCACCAACGTATGCGCCAGTAGCGTCGTAGACCGAAAATGCGTCGTCGGACTCCCATGTTGCATTGATCGCGCCTTCGCCCTGGGCATATGCTACCTTAGTCTGTACACCTGCCGAAGCCTCTAAAATAATCTTTGAGTCTGTTGCCTCGGGAGCTTCCACCGAAGGGGCCAACTCAGCCTCTGCTTGACACCCAACCATTAGCGCAAAGGCTAGGGCTAGGGGTGCGAAATAGTTTTTATTCATGATTCTATATGTTTAATTATTAATGATTTATTGCTTTAAGATCTTGTAGCCATTGTGGCACGCTGCCCAAGCGTCTTTCGAGCTGTGCTTCGTATAACGATTCTGGGTATACAGACTCGCCGGTAGACTCCTCGTATAGCATTTGCGAGGTGTCGAACTTGATATCGGCACCGTGGAAACCGACCACAATAGGGTAGAGGAATTGCCAATAGCCGCCATCGATCCACCATGTGAATGGCGATGATTCGCTCCAGCTATTGGTGTTCGAAGCCTCGAAGTTCCAGATAGTTAAGTCCTCCATGTGGTTGGGGTTTTGCACCAAATCTCCTCCGGCATGGCTCTGGATAAATGCTCCGTAGCAGGCGTCGATAAGTGTTGCACGTGGTTGTGTGGCGTGCGACTCAAAGCAGCTGTCGTTGCCCCACTCTGTGCGCCAGATCACAGCTCCGATCGATGGCTTCGAGACTCCCACGCTGTGGAATTGACCCGTTCCGTTGCCGGTTCTGTCGGTGATCTTGCCCAAGAATGTGCGTGTTGAGTATTGCGAGCGGATTGCCGAGTGACCCACGTTGCCATCGATAATAATGTCGTATACCGAAACGTTGGCACAGTTGATAACCGACGCAGCCTCCGAAACATCTTGGAAGTTTACGCGACGCATCCATGAATTTACCAATCGCATCATTGTCAGTGGTTTGTAAGCGCCATCATCCTCCCACGAAGCGTGGTGCACAAAGTCGTCCTTGGCGAAACCTTGGAAGGTTAGATCCTCGATTCCCACACCCTCGTAGTAGGGATAAGTGTAGATTCCCCAATCCCACTGCGAGTTCACCTCGTGCATGATTGGTTCGTAGAAGGTGATCTTGTTGCTAGCTAAAGATTTGATTTGGTGGTACTCCCACACCTGGATTCCTGTCGAGATGATGTTGTTCGACCAGTTGTAGAGCGATTCGAAGTGGTCGCCCAAGCGCTGCTCGACTAGCTCCTTGGTGTTATCCTCCAACTTTAGGCAGATCCATTGGTCTACGGCAAGGCCGGTGGTCGACTCCACCCATACCGAAGAGCTACCCTTAACAGAGTTACCATCGATAGAGGTTACAAGCGAGCCGGTGTTCATGTGTTTGATATTTAGCGCCACAGGCGAGCTATACAAGATACTCTCGTCGGTGGGTAGCATAGGTGCCTGCATACGCAAGATCGATTTTTCGCGATCTGCGCCCTTAAGGATAAAGTTGCTGCACGATACGAAAATCGAGGTCGAAGCGCCAGCAGAGTCGTCCGACTCATTGTGGATATCGAAGGTTCCCTCGGGGATATACAAAATTCCGCTTCCGTTAGATTTGATTGCCGCTGCGGCTGCCTCGAATGCTGCACGGTCCGAGATATCATCGTCGGCAATAGCACCATAATCGGTGATGTCGAAGGTCTTGTAGCCCAACGACTCTACATCGGGAACAGATTTTTCGCCACGCTCATAACCGGCATACGAAAAGTCGATAAGCACATTATCCAGAGCATCTTTGTCGAAGGCGTTCCATGCATCGGCATAGATTGAGGTGTCGGGCTCTTGCGAGTCATTATCGTCACCATCCTGATTCTCCTCTTGCGCATCGCCCTCGAGCTCGGCGCTGTCGGCAGTGCAACTTACGCTCGCAGAGAAAAGGAGTGCAAGAAGCATGAGTAATTTTTTGGTCATATAATATAGGTATTGGTTTGGTTTTAAAATAGTTTGGTTTTGTTCTCTATCTTATTGCGACGTAAAAGCGCCTCGACGAAGTAGTAATCGGCATAGGCTGTAGCCACATCGATGTAGTTGTTTTGGTGCATTCCTCCCACGGTGTGCTTCAATATAAATCCACCATTTTCGCCCACCTGCGAACGATACTCGTCGCACGAAAGATTCTCCATAATCTTATCGGCTTTTTGTCGGTAGGCGCGATGTTGGGTGTGATAATATAGTTCGTAGAGGGCCGAGCAGGTGATCGCTGCACTCGACACATCGCGCAATGCATTGGGGATATCTGGCACATCAAAGTCCCAATAAGGCACTAGATCTTCGGGCAAATTTGGATGCGAGAGGTAGAAATCGCACGCCTTTTGGGCTTGATCTAAATATTTTTTGTCGCCCGTATAGCGATAGCACATTGCAAAACCATAGATTGCCCACGCCTGCCCACGCGTCCAAGTCGATTCGTCGGAATATCCGTGAGCTGTGCTGCGGCTCATTACCTCGCCGTTTTGGGGATTGTAGTCGACAACATGGCAGGTGCTGCCATCGGACCTAAAGGCATTCTCGAGGGTTCTGTCGGCATGGTTCACTGCAATATCATAATATTTTTGGTCGCCAGATAATTGACTTGCCACAAAGAGCAGTTCGAGATTCATCAAGCCATTGATAATTACCGGATAGTGCCAACCACGCTCTGCTTGCCAACCGCGATCGATATCCCACGAAATAATTGCACCAACCTCGGGGTTGTAACGCGTTGATAGCGACTCGGCAGTGGTTGTGATAACGTCGCGATACTCCTTTATATTAATGTACTTAATAGCATTGCCATAGCTTGAGTTGATTATAAATCCAACGTCGTGGTGCCAAGTTAGGTGTTGAATTGGGTTTAGAAGCTCGGTATATTTAAGGGCTCCATCGCGCCATTTCTCGTCGGCCGACCAGTCGTAGAGTTGCCATAGGGTACCTGCAAAAAAACTACCTGTCCAATCACCAATAGGAATAAAGTCGATCTCACCGCCCACATATGCGCCCGGAGGATTACCCACGCCACCCTTCATTGAGCCAGCCAAGAGTGCTTCGATTTGCACCTGTGCAACATCGAAGTTCTCTTGGACAAGATCTCGCTGAGGCGTCGATGAGCAGGCAACAAAGAGTGCCGAGGCCATCGCTAGCATCGCTATACTAATTGTTTTTGTACCCATCTTTTCCATAGTGGTTTGGTTGATTTAATTATTGTTGGTTTTTTAACACGACGCAATTTATGCATAATATCACAGAGTGCGGTGCACAAAAGTACAGAATGGTGCTCACAATAGTACAGAAGTGTATTTGGGGGATAAAGTGTATTTTTCGATACCTTTTATGTACTACTCTGACACACCTTATATAAAACAAATGTCTAGATTTGCAATACACAAAATCAACATAAAAACCAACATGAAAAGAAACCTACTAATTTTAACGCTTCTTCTAGGCGTTTTGTTGCCCTCGACACTCTGGGCACAATCTCCCATTAGAGGTAAGGTGTTCGACGAGGACAAGGAGGCCATCGTCGGTGCCACAGTTATTGTAAAGGGAACATCTAAAGGTACCACTACCGATATAGATGGTAATTTCTCTATCTCAGTTAGTCCTAAGCAGGTTCTCGAGATTAGCTTTATTGGCTACGAAACTCAAGAGATCACTGTGGACAACAAGACATCTATAAACATTATTCTCGAGACTAGCGCCCAGAATATGGAGGCTATCGAGGTTGTCGAGGTGGGTTACGGTACCGCTGCTCGTCGCGACTTAACCGGTTCGGTGGCCAAAGCCGATATGGAAACCATCATGAAGAGTAATGTCACCAACTTCGACCAGGCACTTAGCGGACGTGTAGCCGGTGTGGTTGTGAAAAGTTCAGATGGTGAGCTAGGTAAAAGTGCCTCGATCACAATCCGTGGTAACAACTCGCTCACTCAAGGTAACGATCCTCTATATGTTGTCGATGGATTCCCTATGGACGATTCTGTATCAGGTATCCTCAGTTCGTCGGATATCGAGTCGATCGACATCCTTAAGGATGCCTCGGCAACAGCTATCTATGGTGCTCGTGGTGCCAATGGAGTTATCGTAATCACCACCAAGAAGGGTGTAGAGGGTGCTCCAAAGATAACTTTCGACGCTTCGTACACTGTCGACAACCTTGCAAACAAGATGGATCTTATGGGTCCATACGACTTTGTTGAGATGCAAGCGGAGTTTTGTGAGCTGTCGGGATACACCAACTCATACTTCGCAGCCTTGGAAGATGGTGGTGAGGAGCGCACATTAGAAGATTATGTAGGTGTCGATGGCTACGACTGGCAAGATGAGGTATATCGCCAAGCATTCACCCAAAACTACAGCTTGAACCTCTCGGGAGGTGCTCGTGGAGGTACTCGCTACAATATCGGTCTTTCGGTGTTGGATCAAGAGGGTATCTTGATTAACTCGGCATACCAACGCTACCAAGGTAAGATCAACATCATCCAACCAATCACCAAGAAGTTGGAACTTACGATGACTGCCAACTACACAAACTCGCTTACTCAAGGTGTTACGCCAACCTCGTCAAACAGCACATCTACCCAATCGGGTTGGTTGATCTTCTCGGTATGGGGATATCGCCCAATCTCGCCAGATCCCGACACCGATCTCTTGTCGGATCTTACCGACTACGATGTGGCAGGTTCTAACGACTACCGTTTCAACCCAGTTCTTTCGGCTATGAACGAGGTTCGTTTGACCAAGATGGACAACCTTAGCATCAACGCGGCTCTAAATTACACCATTTCGCCATCGTTCACATTCAGAACTTCGGGTGGTTATACCTATTATAATAACCGTCGTGAGGAGTTCAACGGTTCGATGACATACACCGGTTACGCAGGATCGACCAGCGGTAAGGGTATCAATGGTGCGATCTACAACTACAATCGCGACACATACCTCAACGAGAATACATTGACTTTCAAGAAGCAACTCAACAAAGTTCACAACATCAACGCTGTGGCCGGAGTATCGCTTCAGGGTCAACAATACAAATATGATGGTGTTTCAGCAACCAATCTATCGACCGAGTCGCTTGGCTTGGCTGGTCT
The DNA here is from genome assembly GCA_044433805.1 of Rikenellaceae bacterium. Lineage (GTDB taxonomy): Bacteria > Bacteroidota > Bacteroidia > Bacteroidales > Rikenellaceae > Alistipes. Next base: position 36,365 of record JAWXTD010000002.1, on the reverse strand, counting down.
CTACACCGGAACTGCAATCGTCTCGCCCGAGGTCTACCAAGATTGGACAATGCTTTCGGCATTCACTCGTTGGAACTACAACTATAAATATAAGTACTACTTGACCGCTACAATGCGTGCCGATGGATCGTCGAAATTCCCTACAGCAAACCGTTGGGGTTACTTCCCTTCGGTAGGTGCTTCATGGAACTTCGACCGCGAGGATTGGTTTAAGGGTATTTGGTGGCTCTCGTCGGGTAAGCTTCGCTCGTCATGGGGACAGACCGGTAACAACCGCACATCGACCCCTTACGACTTCTACGCTCAGATGACAACAGCTCCAAACTCTTCTGATAGCTACGACTACGTATTCGACGGTGTGATCGTTCCGGGATACTACCTCGATCAAGCATCGAACGATAATTTGAAGTGGGAGACAACAACACAAACCAACTTCGGAGTCGATTTGAGCTTCTTCGATAGCCGCATCAAGACCACCGTTGATTGGTATATGAAAGATACCAAAGACCTACTTCTTAACGCGACCACTCCAGCATCGTCGGGTTACACCTCGGCAATGATGAACATCGGTCAGATTCGCAACACCGGTTGGGAGTTCTCGATCGAGACAGTAAACGTGAGAACAAAGAATTTCCAATGGACAACATCGTTCAACATTGCATTCAACAGCAACGAGATCGTGGCATTGGCAAATGGTCAAACATCGCTCCTAAGCACAATCTCGTGGGACACTAGCTTCAACTCGCAATACCCTTATATCTCGCAAGTGGGACAACCTACAGGTATGATGTACGGATATATCTACGAGGGAACATACAAGTATGATGATTTCATCCTTTCGGGAGGCCAATACACGCTCAAGGACAATGTAGCATACCTATCATCAGAGTCGCAATCATCGATCCAACCCGGAGATCCTAAGTACTCAGATATCAACGGTGATGGCGTTGTAAACGACAACGACCGCACGATCATCGGTTCGGGTCAAGCGATCCACACCGGAGGTTTCAACAACACCTTCAACATCTTTAACTTCGACCTTAATATCTTCTGCACATGGAGCTATGGCAACGACATTCTCAATGCCAACCGCCTAGTGTTCGAATCGGGTCAAAAGAGCAACACCAACCAACTAACCAGCTACGCCGACAGATGGACCGCGGATAACTCCGATAGCGACATCCCACGTGTAATGGCAAATGGTGTGAATGTATACTCTTCGCGAGTTATCGAGGATGGTTCTTACCTTCGTCTAAGCAATATTTCGCTAGGTTATACTCTTCCTAAGGATGTAGTTAAAAAGATCCGTTTGCAAAACTTGAGAGTCTACGCATCGCTCAACAACATCTACACTCTAACCTCGTATAGCGGTCCCGACCCAGAGGTATCGACACGTAGTTCGGTATTGACTCCGGGCTTCGACTGGTCGGCATATCCACGAACAACGGGTGCTACAATGGGTATAAACGTAACATTCTAAAAACATTAAGCGACAATGAAAGCATTATATAAATTTAAAATCGAGATACTTTTAGCGACACTCATCACGCTAAGCTCATGCTCTCTATTGGATGTTGATCCGGATTATGTTATCAATCCCGACACATTCTACGAATCTGAAACCGAGGTGCTTTATGGCCTTACGGGAATCTACGGCATTATCAATAGCCAAGAGTTCTACGGTAACTACTACTCGCAGATGCTATCCAATGTGGACGATCTATCATACTACGCACGTGTGCAAAATACATCGGCTACATATTGGTACAACCACACTGCCAGCGACACTTACATCTACCAAGTGTGGACAAAACTATACTCGGGAATCAACAATGCCAACGAGTTTATGGAGGCGATCGTAAAGACCGACCTCGACGAGGATGGTAAATATTTCGCCGAGGCTCAGTTCCTTCGCGCCTACTACCACTTTATCTTGGCTCAAGCGTGGGGAGACATTCCACTTCGCTCTGAGGCTGTGGAGTCGGCAACAAATGCTGAGATAGCTGCAACGGCGCAAGTAGATGTATTGTTGTGGTGTGCCGAGGAGATGAAATCTGCACTCGAGGTGTTCGACCAGGCTACAGTCGATGTGGCTCCATATCGCGTCACTCGTTCGGCAATTCAAGGAATCTTGGCTCGCGTTTATATGTTCCTTGCTGGCGAGAGCGTCGATGGAGTGAACGACAAGATCTATATGTGGGAGCAAGCTGCCCTCTATTCAAAAGCAGTTATCACCAGTGGCCTACACCGCTTGAACCCCAGCTACTCGCAGGTATTTATCAACATGATCATGGATATCTACGACACAACATACTACGAGTCGATCTGGGAGGCAGACTTCATGGGTAACCGCGATGCAGGCAGCTGGAGCAATGGCCGTATTGGTGATGTTATCGGTTTGGTTAGCTCGTCGAGCGAATCGAACTACACAGAGTGGGCATGTAACTACGCATATGGTTTCTACAACGGATCGCTAAAACTTTGGGATCTATATTGGCAGACCGACAGAACATCGAGCGAGAATGCTGACGAGACACTAATCACCGACGCACGCCAAAATTGGAACCTTCCAGAGTACAACTATAGCGGTTATACAGGTTCTGCTTATGGCTTCGCTGACTACGTAAAGAGCATGGAGAAGTCTCCTTACGCTTACAGCTCAGAGATCACCTTCAACAATCCATCGATAGCCGGCGGACAACGCAACTGCGGAAAGTATCGTCGCGAGGTGGAATACGAGGGAGTAATGGACTCGAAGACTCTTTGGACAAGTATCAACTACCCTATCCTTCGCTATTCGGACATCCTACTTATGTATGCCGAGGCGGTAAACGAGGTGTCGGAATCATACATCATGGAGGCATACAACTCAGTAAAAGAGGTTCGCGACCGTGCAGGAATCGATACTCCCGATGCAAGTGAGTACTCATCGCAAGCCTCAATGCGCACACTTATTCGCAATGAGCGTGGTCGTGAGCTAGCGTTCGAGTCACTTCGCAAGTATGACCTTATTCGTTGGGGAACACTCGTCACATCGATGAAGGGCCTTAGCTCGTGGGTAAACGACGATCGTTGGGTAAAGAACACCACTGCGGAGTATGCATGGGCTACATCAAACAACGTTCAGCAGAAGCACGAGGTTCTACCAATTCCAACTATTGAGCTGGGAGTCAACAAGTTGTTGAAACAAAATTCAATGTGGTAATTATAAACAAATTAGAGTTATGAAGACAAAAAATATAATTTTAGCTGCCCTGCCACTCTTATCGTTCTTCGCTGCGTGCGACAACGATATCTATGAGCCCATTGAGTTCAATGTGTCGCTGAGTGCCGACAACACCTTTGTTGCAGGAGAGCCCGTTAATTTCGATATCAGCGGAAATGCAAACTACGTATTGCTATACACTGGCGAGTTAGGCGCTGAGTATCAATACGCCGACCGCACAGAGGTCGATGTAGACCAAATTGAGACATGTAGGCTCTATTTGGAGGTGAAGCCTCTTTGGGGTACCACAGGTGATGACGGTAGAGGTGCACTTCAAGTCTATATCATCCCCGATTTCGAGGGTCTTGTAGGTACAGATCAAGATACCGACTACACAACACTAAAATATGTTGAGCAATCAAATTATGAGGGTTGGATAGATCTTGAGATCGATGATTCATATACATCGTCTTCTGCAGATTTCTCGTATTACGATTTTGATCTCTTGGATTATCTCGATAGCTTTACTCTTGCATTCCACTGGAATCCACAACAAGATTATACGCAGTTTGTGCAACGTACATTCAATATCAACGTATCGCTCGAGGTTAAGTTCAAGGAGTACGAAGCATCGACTATTGAGTGCGGAAGCCTAGGTTTCACAACAATATCTATGGTCGACGCTTTTGCCGACAACAGATATGCTGTCGAGGGTGGTAATGGTTATGTAAACTACACCAAAACTGGTGGCGATATCGTTATGAGTGGTGTGGCGGCAAATGCATTGGACTACAACATCGACACATATGTAATCTCGACTCCACGTGCACTAAACAGCATCTCGCCCGACACTGCCCTTGACCTTAAGGGTATGCCCGACGACTTGGATTCATACACATATACCTACGATGAGCCCGGTGAGTACACCGCAACCTTCATCGGAACTTCGGCAAACATCTACGGCTCGAGCCGCAAGGTGCAGAACATCACCTTCACCATTGCCGACAATGGATATGCAGAGGGCGACACGTCGCTTGGCGGATTGACCGAGGGCGAGGTAGAGGCATCGCAAGCTGACTAAATTAAAAAATAACTACTCTAAAATTCTAACATCATGAAACGTTTAATTTTTTCAACCCTCTCGCTAGTGCTCTTCGCGGCAAGTGCATCGGCTCAGAGCTACTTCACCCCAGAGTTCACAAAGGTATACGCTTCGACCGCAGCCGAGCAGAACGGACTTGTTAACTTCGAGGCAATATCGTTCGCTGGCGAGGTATTCTCGACAGGTCTACAGATCAAAAACGGTTGGGGCAAGCACTCAAAAAATGAGTCGCTTTCGTTCATGGGCACAAACCCTGCAGGACTTCCAGACCAAGATGAGTACACCAACCAGAACAACGATTGGCTAATCTCCGATGTGATCGATTTAAGCGATGCTAAGGACCCAGTCTTGTCGTTCGACTTCCTATACAACTATGGTGTCGACAGCACCAACACATTGGGAATCTTGGTCTGCACAGGTGGATACCAAAGCGCAACACCCCAGGGCAACGACCCAAAAGCAACACCTGCGGGTGAGTGGAAGACTCTAAAGAAGGCTATCTACGCATCAGCGGCAAATACAGCTGAGCCAATGTCATTCTCGCTAAAAGATTTCGCTGGTCAGAAGATCCGTATCGCTTTCAGAGCTACTAATCGCCTACAAATGAACATCAACAACTCTCGTTTGTACGAAATTAGCAATCTAGAGGTTAAGGAGAAATAGTCATGAAATGTTTCAAAATAGTAGCTTTCGCAATCGTGGCGCTACTGCTCAATATGCACCCTGCTTCGGCATTGGGTGCATATGGTGGTGATATGGAGACCATCGAGGGCAGAATGTACAACAACTTCCTAAAGGGCACACCCTCGAAGAGCGAGGTGGCAGCAATAATCAAATCGATCTCTGGCGATGGTGGATTCTCGGATATAGATTACAAAAACGACGATTACAACACCGGAGGCCAAAAGAGCAAGCACTTCAATAAAACGTTGAAGCTCGCCAAGGCCTACATCGACAACAATAGCCCCTACTACAACAGCGAGGAGCTTCGCGTGCAGATCGAGGAGCTTCTGCAATTCTGGCTTACCATCGACCCCGAAGATGGTAACTGGTGGCACCGCAGCATCGGATTCCCAAAAAATATGATGGCCACAGCGATCCTTATGAAGAGTACACTTAAGGAGAGCAACCCCAAACTTTTGGCCGACCTAGTCAAATATCTAAGCTACTCGTGGGAGGATACCCCACCGAAATTCATGACCGGAGCCAATGGCACCGACGTGAGCCAAGTGACATTCGCAATGGCGGTATTGGCCGACGATAAAGAGAAACTTAGCGAGGTGATGGAGTTTGTCGATTCGCTGATTTTCATCGCCAAAGGTGATCTAGAGGAGGGAATTTACCCCGACTATTCCTTCTCGCAACACTGCGGAAGTGGTCGTCAATTGTACCTTGGAACATATGGCCGCGAATATATCACCGGCCTCTTGTTCTTCATGGAGTTCACCAACGGCACCGAGTTTGCAATTGCACCCCAGAAGGTTACGATGCTCGAAGACTTGATCACCTATGGCGTGGCGTGGATGTGGTACAAGGGTGAGCTAGACCCTAATCAATGTGGTCGCAAGATCTTCGACAAGGATGATTATGCCGCTTCATACATCCCTGTCACTGAGCGATTTATAGCTCTCGATCTACCTAAGAAGGCCGACCACAAAGAGGTGCTCGCAATGATGAAGGGTAAGCGTGAGCTGACAGGAAACCGCGCATACCCCTTCCACGACTATATGATTCACCGTGGTGAGGGCTACATGACCACCGTACGCATGACATCGACCCGCACCGTAGGCAACGAGGCAGGCAATGGCCAAGGCTTCGAGAACTACCACACGGGCGACGGCGCAACATATTTCAAGGTGTATGGCAACGAGTACTCGCCAATCTTCCCAATCTACAATTGGCGTCAGATCCCCGGCACAACGGTCGTTGTCGACTCCGAGCCTATGCCCCGCCCAATGTGGGGTCGCGATGGTGTGGGAGGCAATCCATACGCTGCGGTGGCCTCGACAGGCACAAGTGGCGTTGCGGGATTCATCTTCCAAAAGGATCAGATGATGGCTCACAAGGCATATTTCAACTTCCCGGAGCTCACCGTCGCTCTTGGTGCTGGAATCACCACCGATCGCTCCGATGCTCCGGTGATCACCACGCTCAACCAAACAACGCTCAAGGGCGAAGTGGCAGTAGATGGCGCTAAAATATGGCACAACAAAATTGGATATATCAACCTCGCAGAGAGCCAGATCAAGGTAGATGAGGAGCCCAAAAAGTCAATCCTGATGATCTCGATCGACCATGGAACAGCCCCTAAGGATGATTCATACGCCTATGCAGTATACCCCAATATTTCGCAAGAGGAGCTGAAAAAACAGGGGCCGAGCGTCGAGATACTTAGCAATAACCAAGATATTCAAGCCGTGCGCTGCCTAGAGTCGGGCGAAATCCAAGCGATATTTTACAAGGCCGGAGCACTCGAGATCGATAAGAAAACTTCGCTCGAGGTATCACAAGAGGCAGCCATTATCCTAACCCCAACAAAGGGCGGATACAACGTGACAGTGGGCGATCCATACTGCGAAAACGGAACTGCCGATAGCATCGCAATTTCGGTTAAAAAGGGAGGTAAGGATCTTTTGGTTACTGTTTTGTAGTTGCTATCTCCGCCCGCTCACGCGCAGTAAGAGAGTCCATTTTCATGCGTTGCCCTGTGAGAAAGAGACAAATATTTGCGAGATGCGAAATTTATAGTTATATTTGTCGAAACTAGAAATTTGAGAAATTATGGAGTACACAAATCTACTTAGCACCTATGCTGCGGCTGCAAGCCCGGCAGAAGTTGAGGCTCAAGTAGCAGAGCTAAAGGCACTTTCGGGGCGTAATATGCAGCCTGAGGTATACAAATTCTGCTTCTCGGCCATCGACCTCACGACACTATCGTGCAACGATTCCGAGGAGTCGGTGCGTGCATTTGCCACAAAGTGCGTAGATTTTTATCAAGCATATCCCCACATCCCCAACGTCGCTTCGATCTGCGTTTTCCCCTCGTTTGTCGAGACTGTGGGGCTTGTTGTCGATGCTACGCCAATGCGCATCACCAGCGTTGCTGCAGGCTTCCCCGCTTCGCAGACCTTCCTCGAGGTGAAGGCATTGGAGACAGCTATGGCGCTCGAGAGTGGTGCCGATGAGATCGACATTGTGATGAATGTGGGCATGGTTCTTTCGGGCCAGTATGAACTTGCAGCAAACGAGGTTGAGGTCATCCGCCAGGAGATCGATGCTGACTCGGTGCTCAAGGTTATCATCGAGTCGGGAGCACTGAAGAGCCCCGAGAAGATCCGCGCAGCATCCCTACTGTCGATCTTCGCTGGAGCCGACTTTGTGAAGACATCAACCGGAAAAATCGACGTCGCAGCAACCCCCCAGGCCGCTGTAGTGATCTGCCAAGCTATCAAGGAGTACTACACAGTGAGTGGCAAGCGCATAGGATTTAAGGTCGCAGGAGGTGTCCGCACCGCAGAAGATGCAGCCTTGTACTACACCATCGTCGAGGAGATCCTAGGCGCAGAGTGGCTCACAACCAGCCTCTTCCGCATTGGAGCTTCGTCGGCAGCCAACAACCTGCTCTCGGCAATCGAAGGGTGCGAGGTTAAATATTATTAGCATGTAACCTCGATATTGGGTTTAAATGCCTTAAGGCATTTAATAAATTTTAGGAGTTAATATGTCATGCAAATTTATTTGCAAAAGACATATTAACTCCTAAAATCTAAAAACTGCAAGTTTTTAGCCCAATAGCGCAAGAAGTAAGTAGGGTAAAATAATTATTGGTGTGTTTTTAAGAGTGCTATTGGAGATGAGATTTTTTGCTATTGAATTGAAAATATAGTGGCTCTATACTGAAATTTAATAGTGAAAAATATCGCTCCAAGAGTGCTTTTAAAAATATGGCAATAATTGTTTTACACTACTTAGTTGCACCCGCTCACGGTGCTATCCCCGCCCGCCGGAGGCAGTAAGAAAGAAAGTATACCGCGCAAAATGAGCAAAAAACCTACTGATGCTGAGGGCGCAAAAGATCCTGAACCACCTTCACTGGCGAGAATGTTGAAACGGGCACTTCGACAAAAACGGTGTTCCATTTTGCCATCGAGCCATTCCATAATCCGGGGAGCTCTTGTGCACGTAGGGCGCGTCCCTCGCTCGACTTTTCGGATATGAATCCAGCCTCGGGGTCGACGAATGCCTTAAGGTCGAATTTCTTGCCGCGCGAGTCCTTCACTCCGCATACCAAATCCACTGGGTTGAAGTGAGTTGCGCTACTCATTAGGTGTGCATCTTCGGCCGAAATTTGGCTCGACTCGGCAATCTGCAACGTCTGGAGGCCATCGGCATCCTTCACCCAATATGGACCTCCTCCGGGCTCACCCTCGTTGCGAACCATGGCGCAGACGCGCATAGGGCGCTCGAGGATCGTGCGGAGCGTTGCTGCACCATAATCTCCGGGTAGCTTCACGCAGAGTTTGGTCTCGATGAACTCGGCAATCACCTCGAGCTCAGCTCCTCCAACCTCCAAGGCTTTGATGCACTCAAAGGCTTGATTTTGAAGATCTAGCAACACACCTCCCAAGGCACGTTTGTAAAGTGTTGTGTCACCACGTAGGGCGTCGGTTGTCACATTGTCGATATTTTTCACAAAGATAATGTCGGCATCAATGGCATTAAGATTTTCGATAAGTGCTCCGTGGCCGGCAGGACGGAATAGCAACTCACCGGCGCCGGTTCTAAAGAGTGTGTTGTCGGGATTTACCGCCACGGTGTCGGTCGCCGGGCTCTGCTCGGAAAAAGAGACGTTGAACTTCACGCCAAATTTCGCCTCGTAGCGAGGGGTAACAGCGCCCAGCAGCTCCACAAAGCCACTCTTATGCTCCGTTGAAACGGTGAAGTGGATGTTTGCCACTCCATTGTTACTGCCATAGAGAGCCGCCTCAACCAGGTGCTCCTCGACAGCTTTGCGGTTGCCATCCTCGTAGCTGTGGAATGTCACAAGTCCCTTAGGCAGAGAGCCATAGTTGAGACCTTTGCCAATAATTGCACTCACAACGCTCTTGTCGTCGGCACCCTGTGCCACAACCTCTTTGAGTTCTGGGTAGAATGCGAATCGCTCGATGTTGTCGATTAGAGTGTCGATTCCCTTGGTGCGCTTGCCTGCTCCAACAAACTCGAAAAGCTCCTTGAACATGCGTGTTGCCGCACCCGATGCGGGGACAAATTTCACAACTTTTAGATTGTCGAGCTCACTCTGGTAGTGTGCCTCGGCCGCTTTAAGCTGGGCATCTGAGAGTCGGATTATTCCATCGCCAACGGATGCTGCACGCAATACGGGTAGCGAGGGGAAGCCCTTCTGAAAGTAGTTAATCTGTTGCTCGACACTCTTTGGGTCGATGCCGTGAGCCTTAATTTGCTCTAAATCTTGAGTTGAAAACATGGCTGAATTTATTTTGAGGTTATATTTTAAGAGTACAAATCCCCCAAATTTAATAATTTTTTCTAACTTTGCCAATATGAAACAGGAATTTTACAATATATCTCTTCGCGAGCGCAACAGCTTCAAGATCGACCAGCGGGCAGCCAAGCTCATTGAGTTCGACTCTATGGAGGATCTTAAGGAGCTTTTCGAGCAAGACCCACCACAAAAATGGTATGTGATGAGTGGGGGTAATAACATCTTACTCACCAAGGATTACGACGGTATAATCATCTCACCTACAGATTGTTCGATCGAAATCATAACTTCTAATATCGAGATGGTTAAGGTTAAAGTTGGTGCCGGAGTGGAGTGGGACGATTTTGTTGCTTGGTGCGTCGAGCGCAACTTGTGGGGAGCCGAAAATCTGTCGCTTATCCCCGGAAAGGTTGGTGCTGCGCCAATTCAAAATATTGGCGCCTATGGCGTGGAGGCAAAAGATATTATCTCGCATGTGGAGATGTTTTGCCCCGAAACGCTCAACACCTTAACCTTAGCTGCGGCACACTGCGACTTCGGTTATCGCGATAGCATCTTCAAGCGAACCCTGCGCGGGCGAGTGATAATCACTTCGGTGACATTCACCCTCAAACGCACATCTGAGCCCAAGTTGGGCTATGGCGATGTGGTGAGCCAGGTGGCTGCACTCGGAGATGTAACACTGAAAAATATCCGCCAGGCAATCTGCGCCATCCGCTCCTCGAAACTCCCCGACACTGCGGTGACAGGCAATGCTGGCAGCTTCTTTAAGAATCCCCTCGTCGAGGCCCAAGTGGCCGAGAGGCTCAAGGAGCAGTATGACGACATGCCGATATACGCCGTTGCAGGCGATGCGGAGTATATGAAATTGGCCGCAGGATGGCTGATCGACAAGGCTGGCTTCAAGGGCTACAGCCAGGGCAATGTGGGGGTACATCCAAAGCAGGCACTGGTGTTGATTAATTTGGGTGGTGCCACTGGCGCAGAGGTTATGGCGCTTGCCACCAAGATTGCGGAGGCTGTTTTCGAAAAGTTCGGAGTCGAGATTTCGCCCGAGGTAAATATATTGTAAATTAGGGCTTTATGACAAATCTTTTAGAAAAATTCGAACAGTTCATTTCGAATAATAGAATGGCTAGCAAGGAGGATCGAATTCTTCTCACAGTTTCGGGAGGTGTCGATTCGATGGTTATGCTCGACCTATTTGCACGCTGCGGCTACAAGGTTGGTGTGGCGCACTGTAACTTCCAACTTCGTGGCGATGAGTCGGATGAAGATGAGCTCTTAGTGGCTCGAGTAGCCGACGAGTTGGGCGTGGAGATATACAACAAAAGGTTCGAAACAGCAGCCGAGGTGGAGGCGTCGGGCGACTCGATGGAGATGGTTGCACGTCGCCAGCGCTACGAGTGGTTCGACGAATTATGCTGCGAGCATGGTTACAATGTGATCGCCGTGGCACACCATATCGACGACTCTATCGAGACATTTTTTATCAATCTTTTCCGCGGAACGGGGCTCAAAGGGTTGACAGGAATTGCGGCACATCGCGGCCATATAATCCGCCCAATGATGTTTGCACAGCGAAAAGATATTCTGGAGTATGCCACCTCGCGCAAGATTACATATCGCGAGGACTCTTCGAATCGTTCGACCAAATATTTGCGCAACAAGATACGTCTGGGATTGATACCACGCGTTAAGGAGATCAACCCAAAATTCTCATCTCTGATGCGCCAAAACATTGACAGACTGATAAATGCACAAAAATTTATCAACGCCACAATCGAAAATATTGGCCACGAGATTATCCGCCAAGAGCAGGGAATCTACCACCTCGACCTATCGAGGATCGACGATAATCTGCCCCAAGCATTTGTGATATACGAGCTTCTGAACTCCAATTTTGGCTTCAAGGGCGACGTTGTCGACGCGCTTATCGCCTCGATCAAGAGCGATAGTTCGGGACGCAGATTCTACTCCAAGGAGTACGTTGCATACACCAATCGTGGCGAGATTCTCATCACAAAAATCCCGATGGACGACACATGCGAGGTGAGCGTCGAGAAGCACCTACTGCGCAGCTATTGTGGCAATTCGGTGCTCCTATACGAACACTTGGACATCGGAGAGTTAGAGAATTTCAACACCCCCGAAAAGGTGGCTTTGATCGATGCTGACAAATTGGAGTACCCGCTTGTGATACGTCGTTGGAGTGAGGGCGATCAATTTACCCCGCTGGGGATGAGCGGCCGCAAAAAGGTGAGCGACTTTTTGATCGATCAGAAGGTGTCGCAACCCGAAAAGGAGCGTCAATTTGTCTTGGTCTCGGCGGGGCAGATCGTATGGCTCATTGGTCGCAGAGTGAGCGAGAAGTTCAAGGTGGACTACGAGAGCGAGAACATTTTAAGAATCACAAAAGAGATATTGTAGTGGCAAAAGCAGTAGCAAAATTCCGCGATAGCGTGGCCGATGTGGCTCGAATATCTTCGCGCATCAAGGCACGGGAGTTCGATCAAATATACCTATTGATGGGCGAAGAGGGGTACTTCATCGACCGCCTGTGCGAGGCTCTAGACAGGACAATCTTGAGCGACGATGAGCGAGCATTCAACTCTATAACGCTCTACGGCAAGGACTCTGAGGTGGGTCAGGTGGTCAACTGCTGTCGCCAGATGCCAATGATGGGCTCGCGACAAGTGGTGATCCTCAAGGAGGCGCAGCAGCTGCAATCGATCGAAAAATTGTCGCTCTACACCACCAACCCCAACCCCACGACAATTCTCATTATCTGCCACAAGCAGAAGGGGATAGACAAACGCTCGCAGCTATATAAACATTGCGCGGCAAAGGGGTGCGTGTTTGAATCGGTGCGTCCGCGCGACTACGAAATTGGCCCTTGGCTCACAGATTACATCGCCTCGCAAGGTTGCCAAATCGATAATAAGGCCCTTGCGATGATCACCGATAATCTTGGTACTGACCTTGCGAAAGTAGCCAACGAAATCACAAAGCTACTGCTCTCGCTGCCCCAAGGCACCGTGCGCATTACCGATAGTGATGTGGAGCAAAATATTGGTATCTCGAAGGAATTCAATAATTTTGAATTGTGTCGTGCGGTATCGACGCGCAATTTTGCTCGGGCACTTATGATTGCCGAACATTTTGCCCGCAACCCCAAGGATAACCCGCTGTTGCTCACCATAATGGCGCTATTCTCGGAGTTCAAACACCTATTCGTTTTCAACTATCTGATGTGGCTCACAAAGTTCCGCAATGCCGCTCCCGCGAGCGACAATGAGCTTATGTCGAAACTCAATATTCGCAACATCTACGCCATTGGTGACCTGCGCAAAACCGCTCCACTGTGGCCAAATAAAAAGGTCTTTGCAATCCTTGGGCTGCTGCGCGTGTACGATGCTAAGAGCAAGGGAATCGACACGGGAGGTGCGACTGACGGGGAGTTGCTGCGTGAACTACTGCTCAAGATTTTCACCATTTAGAGCCATTCTAAACCATGATTGATTGCCACTTGTACCAAATTGTGCACACTCTTGGCGGTGCTATCTACCATCTAGAAGAGCATCTAAAGATGCTTTTTGAGGGTTACTACGAGATCTATGGGACGGGGGTGAAAATATCGCAAGCCACTGTACAAGAGCAAATTACCACACTTCTCGAGCGCAGCCGCTGCCCCAAGGATGTATCGCTCTTTATTCGCTGCGAGCTCACGCGATCGGGCCAAATAAAGGTGAGCGAGCATGAGCGGTCGCTATATCGCGGATACTCATTGCGCTGCATCTCGCCACGCGCTGCTATCATTGAATTTCACATGCCACACATCGAATTTCCCACATCGGTGCGCGACGAGATGATCGAATTTGCCAATGCCCAGGCACTGAGAAAAGGGGGTGATGTAGCCCTCAGAACCCACAACGGTGTGATCGACCTGATCAACGGAGCGCAGATTTTTGCAGTAACGCCTCAAGGGTTAATTACTGCGGCCAACTCCTTCACTCCCGAGCATCGATTGGCAAAGCTCGCAGCGCGAGAGTTAGAGATAAATGTTATTGAACGCCCAATTCGCATAGGCGATATGCCACTCATCGACGAACTCTTTTACGTTGACCACTACGGAGTTACAGCCATAAGAACATGCGCAATGCAATCATTCATGTCGATCACCGCCAGTGCACTCGCCACGCGCCTTGCTGCGCTAATGGCCGAGCGGTAGGCTCTACTTTATACTCATCTCATCGATAAGGTGTTGCGCATGGCCTAGATTCTCGACAACCCACAAAACATAGCGGATATCGACACATACGCACTTGCCCGAGATAGTGTTAAATTGGAGGTCACCACCCATCGATTCCCTGTTGCCATCGAAGGCCAAGCCGATGAGTTCACCCTTGCCGTTGAGCACTGAACTGCCGGAATTTCCGCCTGTTATATCATTGTCTGTCAAGAAATTAACATACATATTACCATTGTCGGCCCATCTACCCCACTCGCCCTTTTCGAGAAGCGATTTATAGTGTGGCAGTAGGCAGAATTCATAATCGTCGGGGTTGTGCTTTGCCAATACCCCTTCGGCGGTTGTTTGCCAATGATATCTAACTCCATCGCGAGGAGCGAGGCCACCGACATTTCCGTAAGTGACTCTCATTGTGGAGTTTGCGTCGGGATATACGGCCTGGCCCTTTTCGAGTTGCATTTGATATATCGCCTGAGTATATTTGGCCTTGAGTTCGCTGGCGGTGTAGCCCAAGCTATCGCATATTGCATCCTCCATTTCATTGAGTTTCATGATATTAATGCCATTAGCCACCACGAACATCGGGTCGTTTTCGATATCGCTCTTCTCGATTTCACTATTGAGGAACTGCTCGAAACGGTCGCGGTCGGCAATTACACTTGTCGAGTAGATATACTCCACAAATTTGTGAGCATCGAAGTCAAACTGTGCAAAAAGATCGACAAGGGCGCCATCCACATACTTCATATCGACACTCTCGAAGAGCGTTGCGATCATCACCTCGAAGAGCTCTTTGTCGGTTGCAGCATCGCCCTGCTCGAAGACCGAGGTGAGGTTCGATTTGTAGAATTTTTGTATCGCCTCGTGCCTCTTGCAATCTATTCTATGGCATTTGCGGAAGTGTGTTCTTAGCGATTTTAGTCGTTGAGCTAGGAGCGTGATATCGGCTCCTGTAACCAAAGTCTCGCGGATATAGGCCTTATTTGTAACCAGCTCAGCGGTTGCAGCGTATAGCTCCGCGAAGTCCGCGAGCAGTGTTCCGTACTCCTCCCTGCGCGACTGATCTTGAGCGATCCACTCGGTAAGTTGCGCCTCCAGAGCCTCGCGTTGCTCGATGATGTCGAACTTCTCGATGCATAAATTCTCCCACTTGGCAAAATCGCAGTAGTTGCTGACATTGAAGTACTTATCGGCATATTTCAGCCTCACCTGCGCATCGCGATCCATATGTTTTTTCCACACATCGAGCTTCGAGCGACGCACCGAACTAACAACCGGATTGGTGATATTGAGCTTCTCGCCTACTTCGGCCGAAGGGCTATAGCGATTGGTCGAACCGGGATAGCCCAAGATCATTGCGTAGTCGCCCTGGGTGTAGCCGCTGCTCGAAATCTCTAAATATTTTTCGGCCTTCATGGGAATGTTCTCGGCGGAGCATGACGCTGGCGAGCCATCGGGCGCAGTGTAGACCCTATAGAGGGTGAAATCGCCCTTGTGTTGTGGCCAGCTCCAATTGTCCTGTTCGCCACCGTAAGCACCGATCGAAACTGGCGGAGCACCCACAAGCCTGACATCCTCAAAGCTCTGATAATAATAGAGATAGTAACGCTGACCGCGCCACATAGAGTGCAACCACAGTTCATACTCCGAGTCGATTTGCTCGCTTAAGACCTTCTCCAACTTACCCAAAAACCTGGGTCCTCGAGGCCCTAACTTATCGAGGCTATCGGCGATTATCGCCACACGGTCGGTGACATCTTCGACCCTCTTTAGGAAGGTGACGCTTTTGCCCTTGATTGGTATCTCATCGGTGCGCGATGCGGCCCAAAAACCCTGCTCCAGATAGTTGTTTTCGATGGTAGAATTTGCGTGGATATCGCCATATGCGCAGTGGTGGTTGGTGATCATCAACCCTTCGGGCGAGATGATACTACCGGTGCACTGCCCATGATCGATAGCAACAACCGCATCTTTGATCGACAGATAATCTTGGCTATATATCTGATCTGCCGGCAGTTGAAGACCCGAAGTGAGCATATTTTGATATAACTGCCCCTGCACTAAATTCACCAACCACATACCTTGGTCGGCCTTCAGAGGGGTGGCAAAAACTACGATCAGTGCGCTTAGCGCTAAAACTCTCTTCTTAAACATATGTTTATATGGATATTAAAAAATATCTACACCGAAAGCTTTGCGCATTTGATGTAGATATTTAGTGTTATGTCGCTAAAAATTTACTCCTCGATAATATACAAAGGATTCTCGCCCTCGAACGAAATCGATGGATCGACCTCGACTGCCGCATTTTCGGCTGTCATCCACACCTGCCACTTTGGAGCGGTTAGAGCCTCCCAAAGCTTCTCGATGGAGATGGTCTGCTCGACAATATCGAACTGCATTACATAATCGCCAGCATCATTGACCAATGTTCTAAAGCCGTGAACACCAGCGGTTAGCGACATGTAGCTCGACAAATATGGCAAGTAGCGAGTGACAATTGGCTTATCGAGCGATGTGTATGGCATCTCGACTGTGATCACCTTCGAGGTGCCATCCCAAGCCTCCATATTCTTTTTATATGTCTGCTTGTAGGATGTGAATTGGCGGCGTAGGAACTCCAATCGGGTGATGGTATCGAGCTTAGATTCGGTCTCTACATACTTGAAATCCACCTCGATAGGCTTGCTGCCACCGCCATGCTGTGGCATATCCAACACCTTCATCTCGACCATTGATTTGTAGAATTTCTCGTCGACAGGCTCCGAAAGATCGGCATACAACTTCACGATAATTGGGCAGTCGTACTCGGTCTCGAGACCATAATATTTTCTGCCGCTGTTGCGAAACTGCAATCCTAAGTAATTAGGATCCAGCTTATCGTGCATATTCTCGGTGCGAATTGTGATCACCCGGATTAGCTCCACATCCTTGCCGGGTGTGTTGATCTTGAACTTCGTTGGCTCGTAGATTTGGCTCAAAATCTTATCTTCTGAGGTCTGATCAGGGTTATATTTGATCTTCACGTATGAGTGTTTTACATAGGTCTCGACACCGTAAACACCAGCGATTTTCTGCAACTTCGCAGCAAAGGACATCGAGCTTCCGAAGCACTTCACAGAGCGCAGACCATCGACCCTAACCTCCTTGAGCTCAGTATGGTTAGCCTCATCGCCCCACAACTCGTCGATCGTTGGGATCTCGAAGATGCTTCCAAGCTTCACCGCCGTGAAGAACAATAACACGGTCAAAACGCCTGGCACCCAACGGAGCTTTGGCGAGCCAGAGATAGTCAACGACTTCTTGTGGCACGAGGCAACACATTCACCACACAATGTACAATCTACATGCTTGACACTCTTCATGTTAGCTACATCGATGCCGTATGGACATTTGGCGCTACAGATGCCGCAACCATTACATGTCGACTCATCTTTAACAATTTTGAAAAGTGGGAAATACTTCGATTCACCAAAGAACACCTCGCCAATAAATCCAACCAAACAGAGGGCCGCAAGCAGCACAACCCAAGGAATAGCGACTCCCGCAGAGGTAAGAGCGACATACGCCGCAACAACAATAACGAAGCTGATTGCAAATTTCATAATGTTGCTCACTCCACCCAGTGGACAGATATATTTACACCAGAACATCTTGATAAAGAAGCTGCAAGCGACAAAAATAAAGATCGAAATCGAGGCCATCCAAACGGTCAACTCGCCCTTAAACCCTGTTGCGAAGGCATAATAAGGATCGAAATTTTTACAGAAAAGTTCCGAGCTGCTAACGGTCATATAGAATATCCAGAAGAGCAGGATGTACTTGATCGAGCGTAATGCCTTGTCGGCAATTGAGCCATAAGGAATTTCGATAGCCTTGATATTCAACGATTTGCGCAGGCGTCCAACAAGCTCAGTACCAAGCCCTAGGGGGCAGAGGTATCCGCAAAATAGCTTACTGAATAGCACCACACCGATGGCCAAAACCACACCCACCATAATTTGAGTTGCGGTCATACTGCAGGCCATAGATCCTCTCTCGAGGTAGGTCACAAAAGTTTGTAGACCTCCAAAAGGGCAATATGCCTCGGGGTCGACAGCATCGTTGCCAAATAGTTTAAAAATAAACCCTACGATAGTCAATAGAGTACCCCACTGGAGCAGATGCTTGATCCAGTTCTTCTTAATCGATTTCATTTTATCTGTTTTTGTTATTAATTCAATCTATTTTAATAGATTGCGCCAACTGCAAATTTAACTCAAAATAATGAAATTTCAAAGAAAAAAATTGCATTATTATTACCGCTATATTACTGCGCTCATGCCGCGCGGGCACCAAGCTAAGCTTGGATCCAAAAACTGTCGTTTTTGACTTTTTTCTTGCGTTGATTTGCTCTTCGCTGCGCTCCGACGATATATATAAATTATTGCTCTTATGAAAATAAATTTTCATAAGATCAATACTTTATATATATCTATGTCAACCTGCAGTTGCCATGAGCAAATCACCGAGGTAAAGCCTCGTAAGTTGATCAATTAATCATTATACATTGGTGAGAAACCTCGATATTGGATTTAAATGCCTTTAGGCATTTAACGAATTTTGCAAAGTAATATCTTGCCACAAATGAATTTGCGCAAGATATTACATTGCAAAATCTAAAAACTGCAAAGTTTTTAGCCCAATAGCGCAGGAAATAGCTGCACCAGCGGGGGTGCCATCCCCGCCCGCCGGAGACAGTAAGAGAGCAGTAAAAACCAAAAAAATCAAAATTTAGCTAATAATATTTTGCAATATGAGATAAGTTACTTAACTTTATAGTAGGGTAAAATAATTATTGGTGTGTTTTTAAGAGTACTATTTGGAGATGAAATTTTTTGCTATTGAATCGAAAATATAGTTATTCTATATTGAGATTCAATAGCAAAAAATATCGCTCCAAGAGTGCTTTTAAAAATATGGCAATAATTGTTTTACACTACTATAGTACCTAAACCAAAAATTAACTTAAAGATTAAAAGTTATGGATTTCAAAAAATTGATGGCTGACCTAGAGCGTAAGCATCCAAACGAGAGTGAGTACCTACAAGCGGTGCACGAGGTATTGACCACCGTCGAAGAGCTATATAATATGCACCCCGAGTTCCAGGCCCTGAAGATTGCCGAGCGCATTGTCGAGCCCGATCGCATATTCACCTTTAAGGTGACGTGGGTCGACGATAGCGGCACCCCTCAGGTGAACCTCGGTTACCGCGTTCAATTCAACAATGCCATTGGGCCATACAAGGGGGGATTGCGCTTCCACCCCTCGGTTAACTTATCGATTCTCAAGTTCTTAGGCTTTGAGCAGACATTCAAAAATGCTCTAACCACGCTCCCGATGGGAGGTGCCAAGGGAGGCTCGGACTTCAATCCTAAGGGCAAATCCAACGGCGAAGTTATGCGCTTCTGCCAAGCCTTTATGACCGAACTTTGGCGCCATATTGGCCCACAGACCGACGTTCCCGCAGGCGATATTGGCGTGGGAGCACGCGAGGTGGGATACCTATATGGTATGTACCGAAAATTGGCTCGCGAGAATACCGGAGTGCTCACCGGCAAGGGAATGACCTACGGCGGTTCGCTCATTCGCCCCGAGGCTACGGGATATGGAGCGGTCTACTTCCTGCAGAATATGTTGGATGCTTGCGGCGGATCGCTATCGGGCAAGGTGATCTCGATCTCGGGATTCGGAAATGTTGCTTGGGGAGCTGCGAAAAAGGCTACCGAGCTGGGCGCTAAGGTTGTAACGATCTCTGGGCCTGATGGATACATCTACGATCCTGCGGGATTGGACCAGGAGAAGATCGACTATCTGCTCGATCTTCGCGCAACCAACAACGATGTGGTCGAGCCATATGCCACCGAATTCCCCGAGTCGACATTCTTTGCAGGGCAAAAGCCATGGGGCGTGAAGGTCGATATTGCGATGCCTTGCGCAACTCAAAATGAGCTCAATGGCGACGACGCTAAAGCACTAATTAGCAACGGAGTAGAGATCGTTGCCGAGGTGTCGAACATGGGCTGCACCCCCGAGGCAATCGAGGCGCTAATTGCAGCAAAGGTGCTATATGGCCCCGGCAAGGCGGTAAACGCTGGCGGCGTAGCCACGTCGGGATTGGAGATGACCCAAAACTCCATGAAGCTCAATTGGAGCGCCGCGGAGGTGGATGAGAAATTGCACACCATTATGAGCTCGATCCACACTGCATGTGTGGAGTATGGCACTGAGGGTGAGTATATTAACTACATGAAGGGAGCCAATATCGCAGGCTTTATGAAGGTTGCCCAGAGCATGGTTGAGCAGGGAATATTGTAAAGTGGAGGGTTTTATTATCTTCTTACTGCCCGTGAGCGGGCGGGGATAGCACCCCCGGGGGTGCAGCTAATGTTGCGATATTAGGCTTAGAGCTAGAGCTCTAAGATTTTAGATGTGAGTGAGTTGTCAGCAAATAAATTTGCACAACCCACTCACTTCTAAAATTTATTAAATGCCTTTCAGGCATATAAACCTAATATCGAGGTTCCCCTCACAAATTACTCGCTATCCTTTACGCAACGGATTGATTGACCTGTGCCAGCTGCAACATAGCTCAACGTCAAACGACCCTCTGGGTATGTAGTTGTAAATGTACTCATCAATCCAAAGAATTGGATGTTTGACAACTGACCTAGTGTAGCCTCTGCGGTGCTATACGATGCTTGATAAGCTGTTGAAGTCATGTAGTATGACATAGAAAGGTTTCCATAAAGAGCCTCGTTTGTTGTGTTTGTTGAGCAAATCATCGATCTCATATAATAAGGAACTGTAGAGCTTAGATATCCACCAAAGAAGCGAGCTCCAGCATATACATAGTTTAGACCTGCAGACTCAAATGCTGGAATAGTACCACCTTTATATGCTGAGTCATAAAGGATTGCTGTAGAATCATCTGGTGCTGACTCCTCGCCGACAGCTTTGTTTGAGTAACCAACAAGTGCGAAGTAGTCAGCACGAGTTGGGATGTGCCAACCCTCGGGGCAGATACCTTGTGCACCCTCGAACGATTCGAAGTTCTCGTCGGTGATCTCTACACCACCCATAGCAGCAGTTATGTCGTACAAATATCCCTTGGCTGCGATCGATGCATCGTCTGTAAGTACAGTTACATAGTCGATTCCAGGAGCTGATGAAACCTTCTCATCTGCAACAAGTTGTGCATAATCTATCTCATATGGATACCAGATATGTGCATCGTTGTCGGTAGCATCATCCGATGGAGTGAAGCCCTCGGGAACATAGCGAAGTGGCTCGGCCATCCATTTGGAACCATTTGAAAGGGTAACAGTTTTGTACGTCTCACCATAGTATGTGAAGCTGTCGGTAGACTCTGTGAAATTTTCTGAGCCTGTGTCGTCGCCTGCATCGTCGCCTGCATCGTCGGTCTCAGTACAAGCTACTAGAGCTGCTGCAATGAATAACATTGCTAAATAATTCTTTTTCATAAGTGTTTGTAATTTAGTTTGTTAAATAGTTTATTTCTCTAAAAATTATATCCAATTTTAAAGGTGGCACCCCAGCGGCAATCCCCTGCAATATACTGAAGGTCAAAGGCTTTAGTGTAGAATCCTCCGATCTGGCAATAGTAGCTGCCAAAGGCGTTGTACCTTAGCGATAGCGAAGCGCTTAGGCGCCTTGCTGCAAGATACTCATTCTCAACATTGTAATACTCTGTGAGTTGCGTCTGCTTTTGGCCGTACTCCACATCTTGGTCGCACTCAACCGTGTAGCTATCATCTTGCCACTGGCCCGTTGTCGCAGTAATACGCCCACGCAGCTCGAATGATTTTATGGGCATCATTCCACCCGCGTAAATCTCCGATCGCTGCAGAGTCAGCTCATCGACATAGGGGTACATCAGCGTAGATTGGCTCTGCGTATTGCCATAATATCCACCTGCAACCACCTGAGCACCAGAGCTAAACAGCAGATTGTAGCTTGGCTCGATCGACAACTCATGGCTCGAGAAAATTTGGTTCGAGCCATATACCACCGTTGTTGTCACACCGTTGTTATACTCGCTATCGACCACATTTTCGCGGTTGACCATCTGATATTTTTCGGCCTTGAGCGAGAAGATATGGATGTTGCCATCTCGCTTAAGTGTGTAGCCCACAGTTGCCTTGTAGCTGTTCGAAGGGAAGTTGTACCAAATGGTCTGTTTTTCGCCCACCGAGCCCTTCGAGTGGGTATATTGCAACTCTGCATATAGCCCCTGACAGTCGAATTGCAGCGCTACACCATTGCCACTAACGGCCACAGGAAAGCCATCGACACCCGATTCGGTGAGGTGTATTCCGCTACCCTCCCAATCTTCGTAGGCACCAAACATCAGACCCTTATCCAAGAAGGCGTCGTATGAGGCAGCAGCCGAACCGATCTCTTTTGCACGGATGGTCTGGCTATTTTTTGTGTAGATGTATGTGGCACCAAAAGTCGCTTGACCTGCGTGATATGCGACACTGGGGGCCAATTCTAGATCCATGCAGTAGTTATAGTGTCGCACATCCTTGAATTTCGCGTAGTTCTGCGCCCTAAACTCACCCTTAAGACCAATATCAAAACCTGGTAAAATTTCGGTGGCAAGGCCTCCCATGAAGTAATAATTTTGAAGCGTCTTATCGCCAGGTGTAAACTCAAGAATATCAAGCGGATAGGCATTGGGCGAGATAAACATCGAACCCGACATATCTCTGCCTGCCGTGTGCGAGAAGCCGAATGCACCGATCATCGACAGATTGTCGCGATGAGTGAGTGTCTTTGCATCGACACCGGCACTCCATAGGCTCGAGGCATCCGAGAAGTCGCAAAAATCACCCTGCTCATAGTTGCCATATAGCTCTGCCACAGAGATAGTTACCGAATCGCGAAGCACACCTGTGACATTACTGCCCGAATTCCATATATTTCTGCTCTCGATCTGCTCATAGAGCTGACCACTTGCCGATGGCACCATGCAAAATAGCGCCACCACAAGCGAGAGTATGTATCTTCTGTTATTCATGTAATGAGGCCTCTGAGAGTTGATAAAAATCTGCTGTTGAGTTATTTGTATCCATCAGGATCTCGTATCCATATCGCTCGCTCTCCTCTTGGTCGATGTAGCGATGTAGCGACGCTCCGCTGTAGGTTGTCGATTGAGTGACGTAGCCGGCATCGACAACTGCCGTGAAGCGTTTGCTATTGGCAGACGATTCGCCATTGTAGACCTCCACACCATCGTAGACCCACTCAACGGGGATAAAGGCCACCTTCTCGCTAGAGTTTATCGACCCCTCTAGAGCCAGATGCTCCTCGATGGTTGTGTCGATAGGTCGGAAGATCACCGGAGCGGGCGAATTAACCGAAAATGCCCATGCACTGGCTTGCCCAAACTTCTGAACTACAGAGAGGTAACGATCCGTAGATATCTTATCGCCCGGCGCAGGGTGGTACGAAGTATTGGTAAATAGCGTGGGACTATAGAGGACAAAATAATCCTCTTTGTTGAGATTCACCGATAAGGGATACACTGCCGCATGGTCGATAGCGCCATTCTGGCACACCACAGCATCTTCACCCGCCTGCAGAGGAAACGAAGTGCCATCACCACCAAACTTCCAAACGGCATCGGCGAGAACCACATAATCGGAATATTGATCTGCTGACCATATATTGTTCGAGGTTGAGTTATAAGGACTTAGCATTCCGAGGCAGAGCCCATCGAGATATGCCACCTCGGAGCTATTATTGTGCAGAATAACATATTTATCGAATTGGTAGGTGCCCTCCTCGGGGCTTTTCATACATCCTCCGCAGTATATCTCCTTGATGATTATGGCAGCTGTGGTCGACATAATTGCCGTAAGATCGACGCTTAAGTCCTCATCCGAGATGATCACATTGTCGGCCGTGGCGTTGAATAGCTTGTCGTTGTGCTTGCTCGAGAATTGAAGAATATAGCGGCCATTGGTGAGCTTCACGCTCGACTCTCCTTGGCTGTCGATCGTTGATGAGTAGCTATTCGAATAGTCGACATCTTTGATCGAGACGGTCATACCCTCCAGGTCGTAATAGTTGTAATCATCTGGATAGATGACCTTTATGGTTAACTCATGCAAAGCATCTGCTCCATATGGCTCGTCGCTAGTGGCAATGGCACAGCTCGAGATCAGCAGCAGGGCATATATATATAGTATCGATCGTTTCATTGCTCTAGAATTTTATGCGACAAGTTAGACCATAGTAGAAATCGGGGACGAAAATTGCGCTCACACCCGTAGCGTACGAAGTTACCGCTTGACGCGAAAAGGTGAAGTTATTGGCATAGAACGACAATGCGACGTTGTCGCCGATCTCCTTGGTGATGCTCAAATTTGCCGAGACATAGGGGTCGTAACCATCTGCAGCAAAGGTATATGTATTACCCGAATGGAGCACCAAGTAGGCAAAGTTTGGGTCGGAGGCTTGCTCTGCGGTGAAGTCGTGGATGTTTCCATCGACATCCATATATTGCACCGGATAGATTGCCGTGTAGGACTCTGAGTCATAGATGCTGCCTCCCGTAGAGGTCGAGCTACTCGAATCGGCCACGTTGAATGCATACTCCTGGCCATTGTACACCGACAATTTTTGGCGACGATCGAGCAGCGAGAATTCGACACGACACGAGATGATCAATCGCGCTTTTGGGATGTGTGTCACTGCGGTGATGTTGGCATCCACATTTTGATTTACATATCCGTTGTAGATTGATGTTGAAGCGGTTGTGCCCGTGGCGTAGATACCTACATATTGATATGACTTATCGGCCTCGGTGGTGTGCGACCATCCCGATTGGTAGTAGTACGACAATGAATTATCCATATATTTCACATGCGAGTATGTGGCATCCAACCTAAATTGCGTCTTCAGGGGCTTGATGGTGGGGAAATCCACGACCATCTCCAGACCTTTGCGGTGGACATCGGCTCCATTGTCGGCATATGTTGTCTTGGTGAATGTGGTGTCGGTCACCTTCAAATCCATATCTGTCCACTCGCTGAGCTCGTTACTGGCATCACGAACAGAGATCTGGCCCGTTTGCGCATCGACCTTGATCTCGGGGTTCGAGGGCATAGTGTAACCACTTGGCAGCGAGTATGAATTGTATGAAAATGGCGTGTAGTAGTTGGTGTATTGATATGGATCGGCCGTGCGGTTGTAATAGCCCGTGAGCGCAATCTTTACACCTGCAATGTTTAAATCTACACCCAACTCGGAATTGTAGTTGCGCTGCCAGCGAAGGCTGGGATTATACTCCAAGCTGTAGGGTTGGGTGTAGTACGAGTAGAATGCCTGATTGCCGTTGTAAGTTGCTCCAAATGAGAGGATATCGCGATACTCCTGCTCGGGATAGAGCACATAGAACGATGGCAATTTTTCGGTCACACCCCATCCACCACGAACGCTAAAATTTTGGTTAACATGCAACTGACCATTAAAACGAGGCGAGAAGGAGAGTGTATTTTCGTAGGCTGAACCCTCAACAAAGAGCTTCTCCATGCGCAATCCGGGAATGAGCGTCAGGGCGGTGGTTCCGATTGGAATTGTTAGTCGCTCCTCGGCATATAACGATAGGTTGTGCATATATGGATAGTCGCTATAATCGCGCTCGCGGAAGCCTGTTGGGGCATAAGCCATATCTGCGTAATATTCGCCAACACCCTCATTGCCAGTGGCTTTCCACTGCACACCAGCCTTGAAGCGGCTGTTGAGCTCTCCGAATTTTTGGTTGAGTTCATACTTTGCCGAGGCGGCTAAGTTGACCTCCTTTGACTCGACGTAGGCATCGGCAAAGTAGCTGTAGTCCAATTGGTCGGCAATGTAATAGCCCTCTTGGGTGGCATGAACGGAGGGTTGTTGCGCGGCACTCGAGGTGTATGAGTGCTCGTGAGTAGTTTTGTCGTTCAAACTTGCCGAGATATTAAATTTTAGGTTTGTGACCCACTTCTTATTTAGCAGCCACTCAAGCGAGCTATTCACCCTAAAGAGGTTATCACGCCCTGTGGAGTACTCTCCAGAGTAGGCATCGGGATCATCTTCGCTGTTCGACCCACCTATATTTATAGTAGCTCCCGACTCGAACTTAAGATTCTCCTTGAAAGTTGCCGAGTATATTGCCGAGGCACCACGACGAGTGTATGACTCATAGGGCGAAATCAGACTGCTTGTTGCTCGAGCCCACTCGCCACTGACGTTGAGTGCAGCACCATCGTCGTTGAGCAAAATTCCTTGAGAGGCCGATACTTGATATGTTTTGGGGTTGGCCGTAAGGGTCACATTGAGTGGTGAATAACCATGCTTGGTTTTAACCATCACAATACCACTATTTATATCGCCATACTCCACCGAGGGCACACCGGTGACAACCTCCACCGACTCGATATTATCCACCGCAACGTTGCGAGTTCCCGTTCCACTCATCTCGCCAAACGACGAATTGCTACCCATGCGCACGCCATCGACCTCGACAGCCGTTCCAAACGACGAGTTTCCTGCGCTGCTATTGCCCGAGCGGATCGAGAATGTGCTTTCGGTGGTAAGATCGGGATTCGAAGTTTTTCCTCCGGGCAGTAGCGAGGCGATCGACGATATATCGCTCACCTGCATATGGTTTAAAGCCTCCCTACCAACGTGATACGTAGTATTCACCTCATCTTTTACCGTCTGCGACATCACCACAACCTCGTCGATCTCGAGCGAATTTTCTTGTAGGTAGACTGTTATATTTTCTGATTTGTTTTTGATTGTTACCGTCAAAAGTTTGTTGACATAACCAAGATACATAACTGTGAGTTGATACTCTCCGCTCTCCAGATTGTCGATATGGAAGTTGCCATCCTTGTCGCTCACAGCCCATAAATAGCTATCCTCAACGATAATCGAAGCTCCGACAATGCTCTTTTTAGTCTCGACATTTTGCACTTTACCCGACAGCGAAAAGCGCTGGTTCTCCTTGGCGAGTAGAGCCAACGAGAGCGATAAAAATATAATCGTAAGTGTGATATGCCTCATCATAAGATATTAACTTTGGCTGCAAAGTTAGGCATTTTTAAAATAATTAGCAATAGTTAAGTAGGGTAAAATAATTATTGGTGTGTTTTTAAGAGTACTATTGGAGAAGAGATTTTTTTGCTATTGAATCGAAAATATAGTTATTCTATATTGAGATTTGATAGTGAAAAATATCGCTCCAAGAGTGCTTTTAAAAATATGGCAATAATTGTTTTACACTACTTATAGGTTGTTATTGTACTATAAATTATATATTTTTCGACAAAATATCCATTTTGCAACTACCTTCGAGAGTGCAATCTCTATCAATTTTAATTTTTTTTCAATAAATTCTGCCTGCCGCCCTCACACTTTCAAGTAGACCATATCATTGAAACAAAAACTTTTCCACGCTTTAAGTTACAATATGCAAGTATATTTTTATTAAAAAATCGTATAAAAAATTTGCAGAACAATATTTTATTCATATCTTTGCACCGCTAAATCTCCCTTAAGAGAGTAGCGGTAAGGCCCGTTCGTCTAACGGTTAGGACGCAAGATTTTCATTCTTGAAATAGGAGTTCGATTCTCCTACGGGCTACACGGGGTAAAACGGGTGAATAGAATCACAGGAGCGGACAGCAGAGTAAGCAGCCTAAAGCAAGAGCCAAATTGATGGCACTATTGTTAATCTTTAGAAGTTTTAGTTTGCAGTCTATCCACAATAAGCTAAGGCTTACTTTGTTATACAGATTGTAAATTAAAAATTAAAACAGAAAATATTATGGCAAATCATAAGTCATCGAAGAAGAGAATTCGCCAAACATTGGTGAAACGTACTCACAACCGTCTTGCACACAAGACTGCACGTAACGCTGTAAAGGCTATGCGTAACACAACTGAGAAGAGCGCTGCTGAGGCACTTCTTCCAAAGGTATCTGCAATGTTGGATAAGTTGGCTAAGCACAACATCATCCACAAGAACAAGGCTGGTAACCTTAAGAGTGCAATGCAACTTCACGTTAACGCTCTATAATTTAGCGTTTTCGACGAAACTAACAGGCCTATAAGCGATTGCTTATAGGCCTGTTTTCTTGTATCCATATGTAACATGCAGATCTTCGATCGGCTCGCCCTCAGCGCATTTTTGTTCCAAAATGCTTTATTGTGAGGAGAGGCGAAAACTTGATAACTGCCCTGCGCGGGCGGCGGCGCAGATAGCACCTGCACAGGTGCATACAAATAGTTCCGATTGGTCCAAGAAGGCTGACACCCAAAGCGGTAAAAAACTACCTCACCGCCATCTTGGCGCGTTTTGCCATCTGTGAGGCGAAGACGAAGTCGTTAAGCTCTTTGTTGTCGGCCTCGAGGATATTATCTTTGGTCCCCTCCCACCATTTTTTCCCTTCGTGGATATAGACTATCTTCTCGCCAATTTCCATCACGGAGTTCATGTCGTGGGTGTTGATTATGGTTGTTATGTTGTACTCTGCGGTGATATCCTGAATGAGGTTGTCGATCACGATTGATGTTTGTGGGTCGAGTCCCGAGTTGGGCTCATCGCAAAATAGATACTTGGGGTTGAGCACTATAGCTCGCGCGATTGCCACACGCTTGATCATACCACCGCTCAACTCGGCAGGGTATAGATTGTGTGCCGAGGGCAGGTTTACACGCTGCAGGCAGAAGTCGACACGCTCGCGCTTTTCGGCCTCCGATAGGTCGGTGAATAGGTCGAGTGGAAGCTTAACATTCTCCACCACGGTCGAGGCGTCGAGCAGTGCTCCGCCTTGAAATATCATGCCGATATCGCGACGTATTGCCTTGCGCTCCTTGAAGTTCAGGCGTGTGAAGTTCACATCGTCGAAGAAGATATCGCCCGCATCGACATCGTGGAGTCCGACCAGCGACTTTAGCAACACCGTCTTTCCCGAGCCACTCTTTCCGATTATCAGATTTGTCTTTCCCGTTTCGAACTCTACATTTATATCGTGCAGGATTGTCTTGTCGGCGAACGACTTTTGGATGTTTGTTGCGCGTATCATATCAGTAGAATTTGGGTCAAGATAAGGTTGAAGATCATAATCACAATCGAGCTCGAGACAACAGCACGAGTCGATGATTTACCCACCTCGAGCGAGTTTCCATTGGCGTAATAGCCATAGTATGAGGATACTGAGGTGACGATAAATGCAAATACGACGCTCTTTATGAGCGAGTATGTGATCGAATAACTATTAAAATCGAGCAGTATTCCCTCGATATAATCATTGGGAATCATGATGCCGGTGAAGATCGAAATGAGGTATCCACCAAACAGGCCGATGATCATACTAAAGGCCGTAAGCAGCGGAAAGAACAACACCGTAGCCACGATCTTGGGTAGGATGAGGTAGGAGGCGGAGTTGACACCCATAATCTCCAGAGCATCAATCTGTTCCGAAATCCTCATCGAACCGATCTCCGAGGCGATGTTCGAGCCCACTTTTCCGGCCAGGATCAGCGCCACGACCGTCGAGGAGAACTCCAAGATGAGCGTTTCGCGTGTGGCATAGCCGATCATCGAGCGGGGGATGAAACCCTCGTCGAGGTTGATTGCCATCTGCAGGGTGATCACCGCACCAATAAAGAACGAAATGATGGCGGTGAGTCCTATTGAGTTGAGCCCCAGAGCCTCCAATTCGAAAAGAATACGACGTCGATAGATCGAGCCTTTTTCGGGACGCGAGAATACGCGCTGCATCAAAAGCACATATTGCCCTATCTTGTATAGTAGTTTTGTCATATGGTCTATTCCTCCTTAACCTCCTCGAAATCAACGTAGTCGCCCACATTTCTCGATACCTTCTTCTCGCCTGAGCCCTTCTGTTTGAAGATCTTTACATCGTCCTGCTCGTCGCTTGGCTTAGAGGTTTGGCCTCCACGTTGCGTGAAGCTGTAGAAACCGCCTTGACCTTGGGATGAGCCTCCCATCTGCTGCTCGGCATCGCGCATCATCTGCTTAATTTTTGATCGTAGTGCAAGGCCTGCAATAACCAACAAAAGAATGAAACCCAGAACAATAGAGAGCATCACCTTGAGGCTAAACATAAAGAAGCCCGGCACTGCGATAGCGATCAAGAGGATTATTAATAAAAATAGTATGCGATTAAGTAAATTCTGCATAGTTGTATCAAATATTTAAATAAATGTAAAATAGTTTCACCACAAAGATAGAAAAAATTGTCAAATTCACCGAATTTTCCTACTTTTGACACAAATTAAAATTTTAAATCAATTATCACATGTTGGATAAGTTAACAGCAATATCGCCACTCGATGGCCGCTACCGTAATGTAACGGAGCCACTAGCAAATTATTTCTCAGAATCAGCACTAATTCGCTACCGCATTCGCGTCGAAGTGGAGTATTTTATCGCCCTTTGCCAAATCCCACTCCCCGAGCTAGCATCGATCGACCATGCAGTTTTTGCAGACCTTCGCAAGTTGTACACCGAATTTTCAGCCCAGGATGCTGCACGCGTTAAGGAGATTGAATCGGTTACTAATCACGATGTTAAGGCTATCGAATACATCCTCAAAGAGAAGATGGATGCCCTTGGCCTCTCTGCCTATAAGGAGTTTGTGCACTTCGGTTTGACATCGCAGGATATCAACAATACGTCGGTTCCCTTGTCGATCAAGGAGGCTGTCGAGCAGGTGTATGTCCCTGTGGTCGACGAGCTTGTCGAGAAACTTATCGCCATGAGCAACGAGTGGGCCGAGGTGTCGATGTTGGCTCGCACACATGGCCAACCAGCATCTCCAACACGCCTAGGCAAGGAGATTATGGTATATATCGAGCGCCTATGTCGCCAGCTAGATATGCTCAACAACTTGTCGGTTTCTGCAAAATTTGGCGGTGCTACGGGTAACTTCAATGCTCACCACATCGCATACCCCGATGTCGACTGGGTGGAGTTTGCGAATGGTTTTGTGGGCGACACTTTGGATCTCGACCGCCTGCAGTATACCACTCAAATCGAGCACTACGATATGCTAGCGGCACTTTTCGACAACCTAAAGCGCATCAACACAATCCTTACCGACCTCAGTCGCGACATGTGGAGCTACATCTCGATGGAGTACTTCAAGCAACGCATCAAAGAGGGCGAAGTGGGATCGAGCGCCATGCCTCACAAGGTGAACCCTATCGACTTCGAGAATGCCGAGGGTAACTTCGGAATGGCAAACGCTGTGTACGAGCACCTCGCGGCGAAGTTGCCTATCTCGCGCCTGCAACGCGACCTTACCGACTCAACTGTTTTGCGCAATGTGGGTGTCCCTATGGCTCACTCACTCATCGGCTTCCGCTCGCTTTTGAAGGGATTGAACAAGGTGATTTTGAACCAGGAGGCTATCGACGCCGACCTCAATGATAACTGGGCAGTTGTTGCCGAGGGAATCCAAACCGTACTTCGCAGCGTAGGCTATCCATCGCCATATGAGGCACTTAAGGCTCTAACTCGCACAAACTCGCACATCACCGCAGAGTCGATCGCAACGTTCATCACCGAGCTTGATGTGACCGAAGAGGTTAAGGAGCGCCTGCGCGCAATCACGCCTCACTCTTATACTGGAATTTTCGAGTAGCAGCTTTCGGTGCGTTTCTTACTGCCCTTGCAGCGGGCAGCCGCCAAGCAAAGCTTGGATCCAAAAACTTCGTTTTTGACTTTTTGCTAGCGATGATTTGCTCTGCGCTTCGCTTGTACGATAAAAAATAATTGGATGTGATGTTCTGAAAGTAAACTTTCAACACCACATCCAATTATTTTTTATCTATGTCAACCTCTGCTACTCGATATTGGGTTCAAGCACCTAAAAGGTGTTTGAAAAAGTATAATCTCTAGCGATTTGGAATAATGTTTACTTTATTCCAAAGTGGTGGAGATTATACTCTTAGAGCTAAAAGCTCTAAGCCCAATAATCGCAAAAAAGTAATTTTTTTCATGCGTTTGCCCTGGAGTAATATATTGCGCAAATTCATTTGTGGCAATATATTACTCCCTAAAATCTAAAAACTGCAAAGTTTTTAGCCCAATATCGCAAGATAATACGCACCCGCTCACGGTGCTATCCCCGCCCGCCGGAGGCAGTAAGAAACCAGTAAGAAACCAGTAAGAAAGAGGTTTTCACAAGTTGATAATATAATTTCAGCAAGTTTAAGAATCTCTTTAAAATAAAATGGTTATATTTGCATCACAAATAAAAATAACAACATAAATATATGGGAAGAGCTTTTGAATTTCGTAAAGCACGAAAGATGAAACGTTGGGGCAACATGGCTCGCGTTTTCACAAAGATTGGTAAGGAGATTGAGATTGCAGTTAAGGCTGGAGGTCCCGACCCATCGTCGAACACACGCCTGCGCGTACTTATGCAAAATGCCAAGTCGGAGAACATGCCAAAGGAGAATGTTGAGCGCGCTATCAAACGTGCAATCTCCAAAGACACAGCCGATTACAAGGAGTTTGTATACGAAGGATATGCACCTCACGGCGTAGCGGTTTTGGTTGAGACAGCTACCGACAACACCAATCGCACTGTGGCCAATGTACGCATGCACTTCAATAAATGCGGTGGAAGCTTGGGCAACAGCGGCAGCGTTGGATTTATGTTTGAGCACAAATGCACCTTCAAATTCAATGTCCCCGCAGAGATTGACACCGAGGAGCTAGAGTTGGAGATGATCGACCTTGGCGTAGACGAATTCTACCCCGAGGAGTCGATTGTTGTCTATGCGCCATACGAGTCATTCGGATCATTGCAACACTGGTTGGACGAGAAGGGATACGAGATCGTTTCGGGAGAAGCAGTCCGCATACCAACTGATACTAAGGAACTTACAGCTGCAGAGCGTGAAGATGTCGAGAAGCTAATCGAGCGATTGGAGGAGGATGAGGATGTATCGAACGTCTACACAACAATGGCCGAATCTGAGGACGAGGAGTAGGTTTTTCTGCTTTTTTACTGCCTCCGGCGGGCGGGGATGGCACCGTGAGTGGGTTTGAACCTCGGGGATTTGCTCATGGCAACCGTAGGTTGACATAGATATATAATAATATAAATGGGCGTTAAAAGTTCACTTTCAAAAGAACATTTATATTATTATATATCGTAAAAGCGAAGCGAAGAGCAAATCATCGCAGAAGTATGCACCCGCGGGGGTGCTATCCCCGCCCGCCGGAGGCAGTAAGAAATAAAATCCCTAGAGGAAGATTAATAAACATGCACGCTGCCGCTAGATGCCGGCAAGATCGAAACTCCGAGCCATGTGAACATCAATAGGCCAAATGCGACGACCACTAGCCACAGGGATAAATCATTGAGTCGCTGACTGTTGCACGCCCTCAGGTGAATATATCCGGCATATGCTGCCGCAGTGATAAAGGCCCATGTCTCCTTGGGGTCCCACGACCAATAATGGCCCCACGCCTCCTTGGCCCATAGGGCACCCATGAGCAGGCCAAGCATCAGGAAGCCGAAGCCCACATAGATCATATTATCCACGAAGTTGAATATCGTCTTATCAGCATTACGCCTGATAATCAAGATTATAGCACCAATTGTCGCAGCGCCCAACATCGAATATGAGATGATATACGAGGTCACATGCGGCACAAACCATCCGCTCTGTAGGGCCGGCATAAGGCTCTTGGAGTGGATCTCGGGCTTCAGGAGGTTGATAATCACAAAGACTGTAGCGACAACCATCGAGAAGGAGAGGATCCAGGGGTAGCGCCAACGACGGTAGGCGATGTAGCCCACCGACGAGAGAAATAGCGAATACCATAGGCGGGTCTCACCCATCGTGCGCATCGGTGGACGCTCCAGATGCACCCAAAAGAGTGCGATGAAAGTGGCAAATAAAGCAATACCTGCCAAGGATAAAAGGTTGGCTGCGACAGCCCCACGACGCTTGCTATAAACCGCACAACCTGCTGTGAGCCACATAATTACAGCGGGAAGGGCAAACCATATAAAATCATTCCAACTCATAATTTTGCTCCCTCTCTATTGCGACCTTGAACCACCATGCACGCGGCTCCGAGCATCATTAATACTATCCCCACATAGACCAATCCAATCCACGGATCGTAGACCAGTTCGAAGGCGCTGTAGGTTGAAAGCGCTCCCGCAGCATTGTCGTAACCATATTGATAGATGGTCCACGAGTCGATCCTCAGCGGCTTATTCACCTCGATCGTCGCCGATTTGCTCTCTCCCTCTTGGGTGTAGACATCGACCTGCGAGCTGAATTTTCGAGGTTCGGCAGGTGTCATTACAACGCTAAACTGCTCGCTAAGTGGCAGTGGCATACTGTATTGCATCTGATTTCCGCCACACACCCAACCCTCGAGGGTCACCCCGTCGCGCTCGGCCGAAATCCTTGCGGCAGGAGTTGCCCCGGGCATTGGCACATGGCGGTAGGTGCTGTCGGCCCCGCGAACTGCTTTGTGGATATACTCGTGCAGCTCGATATTCCACCCGTCGATCTTCGATGAGGTGATATCAGCATCGATCTGAAAATATTGCGGAGCACCCTCGGGCTGCACGGCACCGGTGGCGCGATCGACTATGGCCAGCTTGGGCTCATAGAGCTCCATATCGAAATCGTGTAGCGTGATTGCGATAGGTAACTCCTTGACTTGATTGTCGTTACTATAGACTCGCCACTGGGTTTCACCCTCACTTACATACATTATATAGCGCTCCATATCGGCATAACCCAAGCCCGAGGCTGCCAAAACTAACCAAAGGCCAAGGTGTTGCGCAACGAATGGTAAATCACTGAATTTCAATCGCCTAGCGCGACGATGAACAGTTGTGCCGAGCGAAATCAGCGTCAAGGTATACAACAGTACAAAGCTCCAATTTCGTGTCATCGAATCAAACCCAAGCAGCGTATAATTCTCAACGCCCTCACCGACTTGGGGTGTGAGACCCATGATAATTGTGAGGATCAGAATTGCTATGATCAGCGTTACGCTCATAGCAGCGCTCGAGATCCATCGAGCAAAAGCATTGATCTTTGCGCTGATACCCAGAAAGATAGCAGCGTGCAAAATAAGTAAACCAGCAATTTTATTTACTGGTTTAGCTAATATAAAAAAGTTGAATGAGCCAATTGTAAGTTGCAAGATCATGCCAATCACGGCAATTCCCGCAACAAGCGCAATGCTCTCGGCATATCCCCAAGGTGACTGCCAAATTCTACGAGATTTGTTGTCGGACATTATACCTCCGCGATGATTTTACCCTTCTCCTTAGCCTCTTTGAGCCATGCTGGAGGGGTGGTCTCAAGCCAGCTATTCTTCTCATCCTTAAGCTTTTGCATATCTAATCCGATATACTCTTGAGCCTTTGCCTTGGTCGAGATATCTGGCATTGTAACATCCTCAACACC
This sequence comes from Rikenellaceae bacterium, assembly GCA_044433805.1. Classification (GTDB taxonomy): domain Bacteria; phylum Bacteroidota; class Bacteroidia; order Bacteroidales; family Rikenellaceae; genus Alistipes. The sequence continues at coordinate 765 of JAWXTD010000002.1, read as the reverse complement.
AAGCGAGTACAACACTTTCTGGAGTGCCAATTGCGCCTGCATACTGCGGTCGAGGCTGTGTGCCAAGATTCGCTGAGTCTCCACCGGAGCGTGGAACGAACCTCCATGCGAAGCTACAGCAAAGTCCCAACGCCACTGCGCCTGGCGTATGTAGTTGAGTGCCACAGTCATAGCCTCTTGACTTGCGCCACTATCCCAAGCTCTCTTTGCCAAGATATGAGCCTTCGAGAGCTCCACCTCTACCCTATCGCGAATTTCGAGTGCTTTATCCTGATAATCATAGACATAGGCTAGCAATTTCTCCTCACTATCGCGGTGACAAGTCAAACATGTCGAGGCGATATTTTTCAGAGGGCTCATCACTTGGTGGTCAGAATATTTGATTCCTCCCTCAGAGCGGTATGGCATGTGACAATCGGCACAACTTAATCCTCGTTGGCCGTGTGGGCCTATTATAAATAGCTCATAATCTGGGTGTTGCGCCTTGATCATCGGTGTGCGACTAAGTGCATGAGTCCAATCTGCATAGGCGATATTGTCGAAATACTCCTCCATTGCCTCGACTGACATTCCGCCATCCCAAGGGAAGGTTAAATACTTGCCATCGCCCTTGAAGAAGTACTCCACGTGGCACTGTGCACACACCAGCGAGCGCATCTCTTGAGGCGTAGCATCCTCAATATCACGTCCTTGACGCTCGAAGGCCTCGATAAGTGCTGGTCGCGAAATGGCTAACTGCATCGTTTGTGGATCGTGGCAGTCGGC
>JAWXTD010000001.1:0-195552 GCA_044433805.1 Rikenellaceae bacterium | reverse complement strand
GGGTTCAAGGGTTGGGATAAGTGCAAATTTTGCATAAAAGCGGCTATCTTGCTCATTTTGCGATGAGTGCATCGATGGATCGTCGGCCACAAGCACGACCAAACCACCATTGATTCCCGATACGGCTGCATTGACAAAGGGGTCGGCCGCAACGTTCAACCCCACATGTTTCATACACACCAGCGCTCGTTTACCCACATACGACACTCCTAAGGCGGCCTCCATTGCGGTCTTTTCATTCACACACCACTCGCTCTGTATGTCGGTGGCAAGGGGTGAATTTTGGATATATTCGGTGATTTCGGTCGAGGGTGTTCCCGGGTATGCGTAGACCCCCGAAATCCCAGCATGTATGGCGCCAAGTGCTATGGCTTCATCGCCCAAAAGTAGGGCTTTGTTCTCTAGGTTCATTTTTTAGTATATGGTTATTTTAATATTTCAAAGTTGTCGGCATCGTCGAGTGCCGGGAATTTCGTCCTGAAGGCATTCAAGGCATCGAGGTCGAGCCAGAAGGTTGCTGCCCCCTCAATATTATCCTCGACTCGGCAAATGACCTTGCCCATAAAATCGATAGCTGCGGTGCCTCCCGAGTAGTTAGCCGAAGGGTCGCTACCAACAATATTTACTCCGCACACGTACGATAAATTTTCGATGGCACGTGCACGCAACAATAGATCCCATGGCTCCCGACGAGCCTCAGGCCAATTGGCAACACACAGAATCATATCGTAATCGCCTCTGTTGCGACTCCACACCGCAAAGCGCAGGTCGTAACAGACAAGCAGCAAAATGCGCACCCCGTGGATCGTGACAATCACACGCCTCTGGCCCGCGGTGTAGTGGTGGTGCTCGCCGGCAAAGGTAAATAGATGGCGCTTGTCGTAGTGCACGTAGCTTCCATCGGGGGCAACCACATAGAGTCGATTGTAATTTTTGGAGTCGATATCGACCGCCACGCTACCGGCCAAATGCACCTGATACCTCGAGGCCATCTGCTGCATCCACCCTAAAGTTGGCTCGCCTCGTTCGGCACTGCCATTGGGGGCTGTGCAGAACCCTGTGGTGAACATTTCGGGCAGAACAACGAGCTGCGAATCGGCACATCGTGCAATCCACTCCTCGGCATTGGCCCTATTCTTATCTGCTGCTAACCACTCGATTGAGCGCTGCAATAGTGTTATTTTCATCTTTTGGAGTTGTTAAACGAAATCAGCCCCAAAATATAAATTATTTTTTAAAAATGCAAGTTTATTTGCTGTATTTTTTTTGGTGTAACCCTATCTTAGGCTTTCGACCTTAAAATAAGTCGATTTTTTTATCATGATATGCAATTTATTAGCATATTTTTTATCGATTAACTATTATGTTAACTATTTGATTAATTGCCGCCGAGTAAATTTGTAATATTAAACCACCCTAAATTAATCTGAATTATGATGAAACCTCTACGCATTGCCTACGTATTTATGCTCTTGGCTTTTGGGCTTGTTGTGCTTAGTTCGTGTAGCACTACACCCTGTTATAAGGATCCAAATGCACCAATCCACAAACGTGTTGACGATCTGCTTCGCCGTATGACACTCGAGGAGAAGGCCGCTCAGCTCGATATGCTATCGGCAAAGGAGATCGTTATAGATGAAAATAATTTCGATGAGGCGATGATCGAGTTCTATATCGACCATATGTCGATCGGCTCCATCCACGACTTGTACCCAAACTCTGCCCAGAGTGCAAACCTTATTCAGCGCCATGCGGTAGAAAATTCGCGTTTGGGAATCCCTATCTTATTTATCGAAGAGGGTTTGCACGGATACCAAGGTATTGGATCAACAACCTTCCCTGCGCAGATTGGAAATAGCTCGACGTGGGACACACTGTTGATGAGCAAAATCGGACGAGTTATTGCAACCGAAGCGCGTGCTCATGGAGTCCATTTTATATTAGGGCCCAATCTCGATTTGGCTCGCGAGATCCGTTGGGGGCGTGTCGAGGAGACTTTTGGCGAGGATCAATACCTTGCCGCTCGTATGGGGGTCAACTTTATTCAGGGTATGCATGGCGATGGCTTTAGCTGCGACGATAGCGTTGTGGCTGAACCTAAGCACTTTGCCGTGCATGGCATCCCCGAGGGTGGCACCAACTCCTCGCCAGTAAATATTGGTGAGCGTGAGGCCCGCAGCACCCATATGTATGCATTCGAAAGGGCAGTTAAGGAGGCAGGTGTGAGGGGCATTATGGCCGCTTATCACGATATCGATGGCGTTCCAAGTTCGGCAAACCATTGGCTGTTGACCGAAGTTTTGCGCGATGATTGGGGCTTCGAGGGTATGGTTGTGTCAGATTTGGCTGCCGTTCGTCTGCAGGTTAATAAACATAATACGGCAAAAGATTCGCGCCAGGCGATTGTAAATTCGTTGAATGCAGGGTTGAATATGCAGTTCTACGACTTCCCCTATGCGGAATTTCAAAGCGAAATCGTCGCGGCTATCAAGAGTGGTGAGCTTTCTGAGAGGGTTTTGGATCAACGTGTTGCCGAAGTTTTGAAGGTGAAATTTGAGCTGGGGCTATTCGATAATCCATATGTGAAGGAGGGTCTAATCGCTGAGCGTCACCACTGCGAGGAGCATATCGAATTGGCAAAAGAGGCAGCTCAAAAGTCAATCATCATGCTCAAGAACGAAGATAACGTTTTGCCATTCAGCGATAAAAACATTCGAAGAGTAACCCTAATTGGCGAGCAAGGCAATTTGTCGCTGCTTGGTGGATATTCGCCTGCACAGGCTCGTGGCGTTACACTTTTTGAGGCGCTCAAAGCTCGTTTCGGTGATGATGTGGAGGTAGATTTTATCGAGAACCAAGTGGAGAATAGCTTTAAGTCGATACCCAACTCAGCACTTATGCCTCTTTCTCAGCGTGGTAATGGTATCGATGCCCTATACTATAATAATATCGATCTGCAGGGCGAGCCAAGTTACAGCTGTGTGGATTCCGAAATCTCGCACTACTGGCATAATTTGAGTCCTGTTCCAGGGGTGAATCGCGATATGTTCTCGGCTTCGTGGAGCGGCTTTGTCACTATCCCAACGAGCGGAGAGTACGAATTTAAGGTCTATGGCGACGACCGCAGCCGCCTATATTTGAATGGTAAACTCGTTGTAGATCAGTGGGCAGAGAACAGACAAGCACCAACATATAAAATCACACTTAAGGCTGGCGACAAATTGCCAATCAAAGTCGAATATGCCGATATTGACCTAAATGCAAGAATCAAAGCTGAATGGAGACTCACGCGTGAGATCTCCGAGGAGCTATTCTACAATAAGGTCAAGTCGTCGATCGCTAAATCTGATATTGTCGTTCTTGCTCTTGGCGAGATTATCGACGCTGTGGGCGAAGGTAAAGATCGCCAAAACTTAAATCCAACACAGCGCGATGTGAGGTTGCTGGAGATCGTCGAGCAGTCGGGTAAACCTTCGGCTACGGTTGTTATGAATGGTCGCCCATTTGTGATGGCCCAGATCGACGAGCACTCCGATGCTGTGCTAGAGGCGTGGTTCCCAGGTGAGTATGGTGGTAATGCCATTGTCGATGTGTTGTTTGGCGATATTAATCCCTCGGGAAAATTGAGCATAAGCATACCTCGATCAGAGGGGCAACTTCCGGCATATTACTCTAAGCGACGATCGTTTAAGGATAATTATGTCGATGGCTCGGCCAAAGCTTTATATCCATTTGGACATGGTTTGAGCTACTCGTCGTTCGAATATAGCGACCTTGAATTCTCGAGCCAGACGATTCAGAGGGGCGAAAATGTGATAGTGTCGTTTACGCTTCGCAACACAAGTGAAATTAAAGGCACTGAGGTGGCGCAACTATATCTGCACGATCGCGTGAGCAGCGTTGCATTACCATATATGAATCTGAAAGGCTTTGCGAGGGTCAGTCTCGAGGCGGGCGAGCAGGTGCGTGTTTCGATGGAGCTCACCGCTGAACACTTCTCGCTGTTAAATATTGATATGCAGCGAGTTGTGGAGTCGGGTGAGTTCGATATTTTTGTCGGCAGCTCGTCGGACGACTTGCCATTGAGAGGTAGTGTGAGTGTGCGCTAGAGTTCTCGGAGCCCCGATAAACTGGGTGCCTATAAACGTGAGTTTTGGATAAGAGCATCTTATCCAAAACTCAGGTTATAAAGAAAATCATTACCTGGCTTTTGCCTGATGAAGTTAGTGGTTTTGGGTTTGGTTATTTTTGGTTAGTTATCTCTCATCAGGCAACCTTTGGGGAGTAGGTGTATCTCTCTACTCCCCACTATTTTAAAAATCGATATTTTAATTATGAAGAGAGTAAAAATCATATTGCTAGCGCTTTTTGCTACTGCTAGTGCTTCGGCACAAAGGGTTGAGTTTGAGCATCGTTTTAATCCCGTCGATGGAGTGGTTCACCCCTCGCAAAGCGATTATCGCGATGAGTTGTGTTTGAATGGCGAGTGGCAATTTATGCCGATCTACACCTCCAACAAGAGCGATTTTGTCCTTCCCGGTTCATTCGAGTGGGATAATGTGCCAATTAAAATTCCATCGCCTTGGAATATCAATGGCTACACCTCGACATTCTCCGAGAAAGGCAAGTGGGGTGGTGGCGATTTTGAGGTCTACCCCTCCTATCCTGAGCAGTGGGAACAGGCGACTATTGGTTGGATGCGTCGCGAAGTTGAGTTGCCGTTGGATTGGCGCTCAAGCTCCGTAAAGCTACTCTTTAAAGGTGTTATGGGTAACTCGGTGGTCTATGTTAATGGTCAGAAGGTGGGCGAGAATTTCGATCTATTTTTGCCATTCGAATTCGATGTGACCGATCTGCTTAGAGAGGGTAAAAACGAAATTTTGGTTGGTGTAGCCAAAGGTTCATTATACGAAGATAGAGGCGATTATGGCCGCAGACCCTTTGTTGGCGGTTCGTCGTTTGCAACCTACGCAGCTGGTATTTGGCAAGATGTTTTTCTTATTGCAACACCACGAGTATACGTGAGCGATATCTTTATCAAACCACGTGTTAGTCAGGGGCAACTTGTGGCCGAGCTTACCATAACAAACCAGAGCTCGAAGTCCGTTAAGGTCGATGTGTCGGCCAATGTATATGAGTGGATTAATCTGGCCTCCGACTCTCTTATCGATGCTCCGGTTGCCAAAAGTAAGCTTGCTCCAAAGGCCACAATCGCTTTCGAAAGGGTTAAAAAGGTGCTCATCGAGGCTGATTCGCAGATCACAATCACAATGAGTGTCGATGTGGCGGATGGCGATTTAAAGTACTGGACGCCCGACAGCCCAAATTTGTATAGTGCGCTCTTTGAGGTGGCTACCAAAAAAAGTGTTATTGATGTGGGCTATGAGCGTTTTGGATGGCGCGAGTTTAAAATCAATGGTACCGACCTTGAGCTTAACGGTCAAAAGATCGTGCTTAAGGGCGATTCATGGCACTTCTTGGGTGCACCACAACTCACTCGTCGCTATGCCTGGGCATGGTATACAATGCTCAAAGAGGCTAATGCAAATGCCGTGCGACCTCATGCGCAGGTATATCCGGAGTTTTATATGGATATGGCCGACGAAATGGGAATTTGTGTATTGTCCGAGACTGGTATTTGGAGTAGTGATGGCGGGCCAAAGGTCGACTCCGAGGAGTATTGGGAGCGTTGCAATGACCATGTCGAGCGGCTTATTGCACGCGATAAGAATCACCCTTCGATCTTCGGTTGGAGCGTCTGCAACGAGGTGATTCCAGTTGTTATGCATGTCTATAAAGCACCCGAAGATATTGTTCAACGTCAAGTAGATGAGGTTAATAATTGGTGTCGGCGTGTACTCGCTTTGGATGATACTCGCAATTGGGTTTCGGGTGATGGCGAGACCCAAGTGAGGACAGAATTACCAACCTTAATTGGTCACTATGGCGATGATGCAGCGGCAAAAAACTGGTCTTCGCAAGGTGTGCCTTGGGGTATTGGCGAGACTTCGAAAGCATATTTTGGAACCCCAATGCAGCTGTCAGAGATCAATGGCGATAGGGCATTCGAAAGTGTCGAGGGTCGCATGGAGGCGTTGGCCAGAGAGTGTTACGATCTGTTGCGTCTTCAGGATAGTTTAAATGCTTCGTATCAAAGTGTATTCAACATTGTTTGGTATGGTCTGCAGCCGCTAAATATTGGAAAAGCGGATCAAAGCTGTGCGCCAAAGAGTGATGAGGGTGTATTTATGACACACTTCTGCGAGGGCATGCCCGGAATGCAGATCGAGCGCCTTGGGCCGTATAACACCACTCTTAACCCAGGTTACGATCTCTCGCTTCCGCTCTATAAGCCTTGGCCGATGTTCGAGGCAATCAAAGCGGCAAATGGTGGTGAGCCATACGTTGTCAATAATAGTGATGTTGATGTGCCGGTTATATGCTCGGCGCAGACTCTAGAGCCAATTGAGTCCCTATCTATCATAGGAGATCAAGCAGAGTGGAGTCGAAAGCTTCGAGCAATGGGCGCCAATTACGCATTGAGTGCCGAGTTAGGGGCTAATTCGCTACTTATTATTAATGCAGATAAATTATCGCAGTCGGATATCGATATGGTAAAGCAGGCCTTAGCGGTAGGAGCACGAATATATATTGATGTGCCCAGGCAAGCGGTTGTCAGTGAGCTCAATAAGATATTGCCTTCAGAGTTGATCCTGCAAAATTACAATGCAAATTCGTTGATCGTTGAGCACTCCGATGCCGTGACCAATGGTTTAAGTAATAGAGCTCTATATTTCTCGGAGCTGCTATCGCTGAATCAATCGGTAGTAGATTTTGTCTTGTCGCATCAATGTGAGAAATATTGGCAACCACTCGTGGTAACGTGTCGTGCCAACTGGCAAAATTGGAACTATCGTCGTGAGCCAATTAAAACTGCAATGGTCTATAGAACCGAGCATGAGCGAGAGGTCGAGATGGCTGTTGTGGCCAAGTGCCGTGCAAATGAGAATATATATGTGAATACCGCCCAATGGTCGCGAGTTCCAATCTCCTCGGATTTAATCATCAAACGTATACTGCAAAATTTGGGGGTTCAGTTCAAAGCTGTTGCTGCCAGTCAAGCTGTTATCGATCAAAGCGGAGCTCTTCAAAGTGCGCTGCACACCTCAGTGGCCTTGGATAAGCGTTATGGTTCGCCGCAGAAGGCCTTCTTGCAGCAACATCTCGATAATGAGCCTCAATTGCGCGCCTCGCTAAACTCTACAAATGGTTCGTGGGGCTTGATTGATGCTCAGCAGAGAGAATTTGCCATAGCGCCAGCCACCTCGGTGCCAATTATGCACTACCTTGGGGTGTGGATCTATAGCCCACGAGCATTGGACGATTTGTTGATCGAACCCAATATGCCTAAGATGGATTTTATATCTTCATTGCCAAATGCATTTATATATATAAATGGCGCTCAAACACCTGTAGAGAAGATCGAAGGAGGCACGAAAGCTAAAAACCTAAAATTGAGCAAGGGCTGGAACTATATGCTTGTGAAATTTATTCAAGAGCCTAATGCCTTTGAACGATTTACTATCGATCTAATCTCAGATAGGGAGGATTACCAGCAAGGTTTAATTGGGCTTGTAGAGCAGTAAGAAAAAAATATGTATATTTGCATAAAACCTAATAACTTATGAGAAAAATTATATTCAGCCTAGCGCTACTGTCGCTATTGTGCTCATGCTCTCAAGAGAGCTACTATCAAGTATCAACCACTGAGTCAGATCCTTGGGTGGAAGCGAAAACTATTGCCAGCGACGATGCTAAGAGTCTTAGCTTCGAGATCTTATTATCGCAAAAAGGCCAAGAGGTTGAGGGCTTTGGAGCCTGCTTCAACGAGCTAGGATGGACATCGTTGTCGCTGCTTTCGGAGCAGGAGCGCAATGCGGTTATTGGCGAGCTGTTTGCACCGGGCGAAGGCGCAAATTTCAATATCTGCCGTATGCCGGTGGCTGCCAACGACTTCTCGACTGATTGGTACTCCTACAACGAGACAGCGGGCGATTTGGCTATGGAGAACTTCTCGATTGATCACGACAAGGCGACCCTGATTCCCTTTATTCAAGCTGCACAGTTGCAAAATCCCGCGATCAAAATTTGGGGCTCACCATGGTGTCCACCCTCGTGGTTCAAGACCAATGGGCATTATGCTTGTGATACTCGCGACGAGAAGATCAATGCGGCATATCGCAACGGCTTAGACCCTGCAAAATGCGGGCATGAGGGTGAAGATATGTTTATCCAAAAGCCCGAATATTTAGAGGCTTACGCGCTATATTTCGAAAAATATATCAAGGCCTACAGAGAACAAGGTATCGATATCTTTGCGGTGATGCCCCAAAACGAATTCAACTCGGCGCAGATCTTCCCAAGCTGCTTGTGGCAAGCTCAATCGCTTGGCAATTTCGTTGGAGAGTACCTTGGTCCTAAGATGCATGCGTTGGGTGTCGAGGTGATGATTGGAACCGTCGAGCGTGCGGCAACCCCCTTGGTCGATACAATGCTCAATAATCCCGAGTGTCGCCGGTATGTAACAGGCGTAGGTTTCCAATGGGCAGGCAAGGGCGCTGTGGGTGCTATTCATCAGAATTATCCCGATATGAGGTTGTATCAAACCGAGCAGGAGTGTGGCGATGGCAAGAACGATTGGCGCGGTGCCGATTATTCGTGGAGCCTGCTCAAACACTACTTCGATTGCGGAGTCTCGGCATATATGTATTGGAATATCTCGCTTCTCGAGGGTGGAATCAGCCGTTGGGGTTGGGCGCAAAACTCGCTAGTTGTGGTTGATCCTGCTGACAATAGCTATCGCTTTACGCACGAATACTATCTAATGAAGCATATCAGCCACTTCGTTGAGGTGGGTGCTCGATATATCGCTGTGCCAGACGATTTCGAGGGGTTGGCCTTCGAGAATCCCGATGGTAAGATCGTGGTGCTATATGCTGAGCGAGAAGGCGAAGATACTACCTTGAACCTCTCGATAGATTCAAAGGAGTACACTCTTGCCGTTGCAGCCAATAGCTTCAATACGTTTGTTTTTAGAGTATAGTTTTTTTAATATTTTGTGATCAATGTTTGTATTATATGATTTTTTTAGTTAAATTTGTGTAACCAAAATTGCTATTTGCTGTATTGTTTGCGCTGTTTTATACAGCAACTAGCGCCTAAAACATATTTTACAGATGAAACGATTGCTTACTATACTATTATCGTTGTTCTCCATGACGCAACTTTATGGACAAGTGGACGATTATGGGTTGTTGTTTAAATCTGTGGGTGTTCCTCAAGAGCGCAGAACGTCGTTCGAGGTGCCACAGAAAGGCGATTTAGAGTTCAAACGCTCTCTTGATATTGAGTTTGATTTCCGCTTGGAGTTGGTTAGTAATAACTATGGTTACATCCTAAGAGTTGTGATGGACGATGAGTATAGCATTGACTTACTTATAAATAATATTAATCCCCCAGCATTATCTCTATCCTTGATTATGGATGGCCATATGCTGGGTGATTGTTTAATTAGTCAAGATATATTCACCGATGAGACTATTTTTGAGAGGTGGAATTCAGTAAAACTATCGATTTTGCCCCAAGAAAATAGGATCGATTTCACCTGCGGGTTCTTTAATCAGAGCTACGAGTGCGACTCATTTGAAAGGGTCAATAGAGCCGTTGCGCTTTTTGGGTGCAACGAAAAACCTTCGTTTGCAACCACCGACGTGGCTCCAGTTGTAGTTAAGGATCTTACAATAAATTGCGACGATCGTAAAGCGTATTGTTGGCGCTTTAAGGAGCATGGCGAAGATTTTGTCTACGATGAGAATAGCAATACAAAACTAACAGTCCGCAACCCTCAATGGACCATCGATAAGCACTCGAAGTGGGAACGAACTTTTACGCTAAAAACCCAAGAACGCTCCTTCCCAGTTTTCGATAACAACAAAACCATTTATGCCATTACATCGGGCAAGGTGGTAGAGTTCGATCTGATAGGGGGCGAAAGCAAAGTGCATCGTAGCGAAGCTATAGCCGATATTAATAAGCGTAGTACAAGCTTCGTGTATGATTATAATATGCGCAAAATCAAAGCTTTCGATGTAGAAGATGGTGTGGTCAATATCTCTACCCTCGATCTCGAGAGTGGCGATTGGAGTCCAAATATCACCGAATTTGTCCCTGCAAGACACACTCATGCCAATATCCTGCTTGCCCCTGATAGCTCTTTGGTGCAGCTCTTTGGTTATGGTTTCTTTAGGTTTAACTCCATGTTTTACAACTCTAAAGGTGAGGTCAAAGATCTAAGCGAGACCATATCACCACGCTATCTATCTGCAGTTGGAGTGAGTGAAAATAGAGCCTACATCTTTGGCGGTGTGGGCAACAAATCAGGAAAGCAGGAGCTGGGTCCAAAGCTCACACACGACCTCTATGAATACGATTTTGCAGCAGATAGCATTGCCAAGTTGTGGGAGATTGAGGTGAATGAAAAGATGGAGGTTGCAGCCAAAAGCCTCGTTATAATGCCCGACGATAAGACAAAAGCCTTGGCGCTGTTCTTCTCGCCATTGGTAAAAGAGTCGCAGCTATTTTTGCACGAGATAGATCTCGAGGAGCCAAGAATAAACAAGATCTTGTGTGATGGAATTCCATATAGCTTCCACGATATTAGCTCCGAGGCGATGTTGGTTCACGTTGCCTCTTCGCATAAGCTATACGCTGTGATCACCCATTTGTGCGACAGTGGAGAGTATGAGCTCAATATCTACTCGATTCTCTATCCCATTATCAATAAGGAGTCATACTATATCGAGGATGTTGAGGCAACAAGTCGAACCTTTGTAATCGCAGTGGTGTTAATCTTAGCTGCCCTGATCGCTATTATTATCATCTACGCCCGTGGCAAAAAGGCAAAGGTAGCGGGCAAGGCAGCTGTCGCAGAGGCAGCAGACGATTCTGTAAAGGAGATTGTTATAACCGGATCGGAGTCGCCACGCCCAACCACACACATTGAGATTCATCCTCAGTTTCAAGCGGGCGGTGGTGCTCGACGTTTGCCGGGAATCTATCTCTTGGGTGGTTTTTGCGTGATCGATAAGGATAATTGCGATATCACATCTGAGTTTACTCCGCTCATGAAGCAACTTCTATCGCTAATTATTATCTACACCCAACACGATGGTCGTGGCATATCGAACGTCAAACTCAAGGAGCTGTTGTGGTACGATAAGTCCGACGATAAGGCTCGTAATAACCGCGGTGTCAATGTTAATAAGTTGCGCCAGCAGCTCAAGCGGGTGGGTAACTTCAACCTGAATTTCAATAAGAGCTACTGGTTTATCGAGTACACCGACACCGACTATTGCGATTACGTATACTCGATGCATATATTGAGCAATATCGACCAAGTTCCGCGCGAAGATGTGATCGCTCTTTTGAGCGAAATATCCGAAATGGGCCTTCTGTTGATCAACCAAACCGTAGATTTCTTCGACAACCACAAGGCCGAATATACCAATATGGTGATCGATAAACTGAATCACCAATTGGCAAAATACGATGATGCTAACGACAAAATTGCGCTGACAAACCTAATATTTAAGTTCGACGCGGTCGACGAAGATGCCCTGCGCATAAAGTGTAAGGCGCTGATCGACGTAGGCAAAAATGGAGTGGCAAAGACCACATTCGACAATTTCGTCCGCGAATACGAAACCCTCTTTGGAGAGCCATACGACAAGAGCTTTTTGGAAGTGACCAAAGATTGTTAAAGTTCAATCAACTATATTTTTGTATAATATTTTGAATCTGCCTAAAATGAACATAAAATTTTAAGCAGATTCATTTTTTTTGTTAATATTGGTCTCTATTAACTGTAATATTAATCTTTTCATTAAACATCACCGTATATTTTTGTAGTATAATTTTAGAAAATTAACCGCAAAAATTATCATAAATGAAAAAATTAAACTTTACAGCCCTGCTTCTTCCTCTCCTAGTTGTTGGGTGCGCAGATCTCGAAACCGACTACACTCAGTATGTCGATCCATTTATTGGAACCGGTGGTCATGGCCACACATTCCCAGGAGCCACAGTGCCAAATGGCATGGTGCAGCTTAGTCCCGATACTCGCCTTTTGGGGTGGGATGCATGTTCGGGGTATCACTATTCGGATAATACAATTATTGGCTTTAGTCACACCCACCTTAGTGGAACGGGTATTGGTGACTATGGTGATATTCTTTTGATGCCTATGGCTGGCCAAATATTCACAGAGTGCGGAGATGAGGATGCACCCCAAAGTGGTTATCGCTCGCTATTTAGTCATGAAGATGAATCAGCATCGCCTGGATACTACTCAGTGGAGCTCAAAGATGATGGCATCTTTGCCGAGCTCACTGCAACTACGCGCGTGGGTATGCACCGCTATCAATTCCCCCAGAGCGACGATGCTGCAATAATTATCGACTTGGCGCATAGCCTGCAAGGGCACCGCAATGTCGAGATGTCGCTAAGCGTAATTAGCGACACCGAGATCGAGGGTTACAAAATTACTCGCGGTTGGGCAAAGATGCAACCCGTATACTTCTACGCAAAATTCAATAAACCCTTCACGGCCGAGATATATAAAGGTGGATCGCTCCAATCGGGCACATCAGCGCAGGGTGAAAATCTAAAAGCCCTCTTGCGCTTTGCAACCTCAAAGGATGAGCAGGTTATTGCCAAGGTGGCAATTTCGGCAGTCGATAACCAAGGTGCTCGAGGCAATATGGAGGCTGAGGTTAGCGGTTGGGATTTCGATGCTGTTGTCACTGATGCTGCTGCTCTTTGGAACGAGCGCCTCTCGAAGATCGATGTTCAGACTCAATCGTTGGATGATAAGACCATATTCTACTCGGCAATGTACCACAGCGCAATCTCGCCAAACACCTTTATCGATGTCGATGGCAGATACCTAGGCCAAGATTTGCAGATTCACCAAGCTCCCGCAGGCGAGAATTATTATACAGTATACTCACTTTGGGATACCTTCCGCGCACAACATCCGCTCCTTTCGATCATCGATCCACAGCTTAATGCCGAATTTGCAGCCAACCTCGTGCGTAAATACGAAGAGGGTGGATGCCTTCCAAAGTGGGATTTGTGGAGCAACTACACCGGAACAATGACCGGTTATCACGCCGTGTCGGTAATCTGCGAGGCCTACCTAAAAGGAGCACGTACATTTGATGCAGAAAAGGCTTTCGAGGCATGCGTTCACTCGTCGACCTACCACCCAATCGAGGCGTCGTTTATCGATGGTGCCATCTCTACCGGAGCCCTGATGCCAAAGAGTAAATTATATAAAGAGACCTTGGGCTATATCCCCTCTGATCTTGAAAATGAGTCGGTTGCCAACGCATTGGAGTATGCATATTCGGATTGGTGTATTGCGCAATTCGCTAAGGCTTTGGGCAAGGACGCGGAGTATGCAGCATATATGAAGCGCTCGAAATATTATGCAAACTACTTCGACGCCGAGACCGGATTTATGCGTGGCAAGCTCGAAAACGGGGAGTGGCGCGAACCGTTCGACCCTCGTGCAAGCAACCATCGCAAGGATGATTATTGCGAGGGTAACGCTTGGCAATGGTCGTGGTATGTCCCACACGATATCAATGGTTTGGTTGAACTTCACGGCTCTGTTGAGCAATTCACCTCGAAGCTAGACTCGCTATTCTCTGTAAGTTCGGAGCTTGTCGGTGAGCAGATCTCAGGTGATATTTCGGGTCTAGTGGGTCAATATGCACATGGAAATGAGCCTAGTCACCACATCACACACATCTATAATTATGTGGGGCAGGCGTGGAAATGCCAAGAGCTGGTCGACCATATCCTCTACGATCTCTACTTCAACGACCCTAACGGCCTAGCCGGAAATGAGGATTGCGGACAGATGTCGGCATGGTATATCCTAAATAGTATTGGTCTGTATAGCGTTGCTCCTGCGAGTGGCGAATATAGCTTTGGACGCCCAATATTTGACAAAGTGTCGATTCCTCTCGATGGTGGTAAGGCATTGACAATTAGCACAATCAATAATAGTCGAGAGAATAAATATATCCAATCAATCAAGGTCAATGGCGAGCTTCAAAATAGCACAATCATCACCTATGAGACATTGATGGGTGGAGCTCAAATCGAAATCGTGATGGGCCCAGAGCCAGTAATTAGCAACATCTAAAGCTACTCATCATGCAAAAATCTGCAAATATATTGTACCTAGGTGCAGCCATCACAACCCTTACGGGGGTTGTTGGCTCTGCCCAAGCTGCACCCAAGGGTGCAAAAACCGATAATCAGAAGCCAAACATAATTTTCCTTTTCACCGACCAACATCGTGCAGATGTATTTAGCTACACCGGCGATGCAGATGTGCAAACCCCTGCGTTCGACAAAATGGCTCAAGAGGGAGTAGTCTTTGATAGGGCATACTCGCAAGATGCCGTGTCGGGACCTTCGCGCACAGCAATCTTTTCGGGGCTTTATCCTCGAGTAACGGGTCAAATGGATAATGGCCCTGTCGACACTTCGGTCTCGCGCGAGCTTGTATCGATGCAGACAACGCTCCAAGAGAATGGCTACACAACCTATGCCTTCGGAAAGCGACATCTTCACGGTGCGGTCGATGAAGGCTGGAGCAAGACCAAGGCCGATAGCCACTCCGAAAACCCCGAAGATAACTACGTAAAGTGGATCGAAGAGGAGGGTTATGCCCAAGAATTTGGCGAGGATTGGGCTACAGAGTTTGGTCGTTTCCCTACGGGTAATTCACTCACGGGTACCAAATACCCAACCGCACAGATGGGAACGCGAGCAACACGCCTGCCCGCTTCGCACACAATGGAGGCATATGTTGCGCGCAACACCATCGAGGTGATTGAGGATCATGCGCAAAGTGGTGAGCCATTCTTCTGCTTCACTTCGTTCTATCGCCCTCACCAGCCCTACAATCCGCTACCCGAATATTGGGCAAAGCACGACGCTTCGGCTTGGGGCACAGGTCGCAACAATGGTGGGTCGGTAGCGATGCCAGCAACTCTTAGAGAGCCAGCCGAGAATCTCACCCCTTTTATGAAGGATCTGCGCTCGAACCGCAATGGAATATGGTGCTTGGGTCTTGCGGCCGAAGATGAGCAGTTATACCGAGACTACATCACAGCCTATTACGCCTTGGTCGAGGAGATCGATTATTGGGTAGGCGAAATCTTCGCTGCACTCGAAGAGCAGGGCTTGGCCGAGAACACAATCGTAATCTACTCGTCGGACCATGGTGATTTCGTTGGCCGCCACGGAATGATCGAGAAAGCTGCCGCAGGGCAAAATGTATACGAGGAGACACTCCGAGTGCCTTTGATGTTCTATTGGAAGGACAAAATCGAAGGTAATCGCAAAAGCAATGACCTTGTGGAATTGGTCGATATCTATCCAACTCTAATGGACCTTACCGCATCTTCATTGCCCGACGATATAAAGATCAAACCTCAGGGATTATCTTTGGCCGATGCTCTTTTGCGCGGTAAGTCAGTCAAGCGCAAATATACCGTCTCGGAGAATTGGTACCAAACCACAATCATCACCAAAGATGACAAGTTGGCACTATGGTTAGACCCAGGCCCAATGTATGATAATCGCGATTGGCGCGACACGCCCAACTTCTTCTTCGAAAGATCCGCCGACCCTTACGAGACAAATAACTTGATCGAGCAGAAAGAGGGGTCGAAGATCTATAACAAGATGGTTGGCTACTACCAAGAGTTCACCGATAGGGTGCCCGACACCGGAAAGCAGGAGTGGATCGAAAAATTAAATAGTAAAAGAAAGTAATATTATGAAGACAAAATATATATTAATAGCAGCAATTCTGCTTATCATATCGCAAACGCTAAGCGCTGCAACTCGCCACGCTTCACAGAGCCAATTTATGAGCTACAAAGGGCTTGTTATGGCTGGTTACCAAGGTTGGTTTAACGCCGAGGGCGATGGTGGTGATCGCGGATGGAACCACTACCGCAAGGGTAATAAGTTTGAGCCGGGAGCCTGCACAATCGATGCTTGGCCCGATGTGAGCGAGTATGAGGTGACCTACAAAACTAAATTCAAAAATGCAGATGGATCGCCAGCATATACCTTTAGCTCGTATGACAAGAGCACCGTAGATCTTCACTTTTCATGGATGAAGGAGTATGGCCTCGATGGGGTATTTATGCAGCGTTTTGTGCAGACAATAAAGAGCGATGTGGGGCTAAAACATAGCAATGTAGTTTTGAATAATGCCCTCGAGGCAGCCGAGAGGGAGGATCGAACACTCTCGATTATGTACGACCTTTCGGGAATGCACCCGCAAGATGTCGACAAGGTGATCGAGGATTGGAAGATGATGGTCGACGATATGAAATTAACCTCTCGCAAGGAGAATAACTACCTATATCATAATGGTAAACCTTTGGTTGCTATTTGGGGTGTTGGTTTCGATAATCGTAAATATGGTTATGCAGAGTTTGATCGTTTGATCGACTTCTTTAAGAATGACAAAGATTATGGTGGTTGCTCAATCCTGTTGGGCGTGCCAACCTTCTGGCGAGAATTGGGTCGTGACACCGATGGTGACGAGCGCCTGCACGAGGTGATAAAGCAAGCTGACATTGTTCACCCTTGGTTTGTAGGTCGTTACACGCAAAAGACATTCAAGGAGTTTTC
The DNA here is from genome assembly GCA_044433805.1 of Rikenellaceae bacterium. Taxonomy (GTDB): domain Bacteria; phylum Bacteroidota; class Bacteroidia; order Bacteroidales; family Rikenellaceae; genus Alistipes. Next base: position 178,764 of record JAWXTD010000001.1, on the reverse strand, counting down.
GCCACTTATCGAGGCTGATATCGAGTGGTGTCGTAGCAACGATCTTGACTATGTGCCGGTGCTATTCCCCGGATTTACGTGGAATAATATGAATCCCGAGGATGAGTTCGATGCCAACCCTCGCAACGGTGGAAAGTTCTTCTGGCTGCAGATCGCAACAGCTGTCGAGATGGGTGCCGAGATGATCTATTTTGCGATGTTCGACGAAGTGGACGAGGGAACTGCGATCTTCAAGGTCTCGAATACACCTCCCGTTGGAGAGTCTCGATTTATCGATAACGACGGATTGCCATCGGATTGGTATTTGCGATTGGCTGGCAAAGCCGGAGAGCTTATTCGAGGCGAGATCAAGCCATCTAAATCACTGCCAATCAAATAGTAACGGCTATGAATAAGGCTTTGGTAATTTCAGCAATTTTTGCTCCTGCTGTTTTATCGGCAGCAACACGACCCAATATTATTTTTCTTCTCACCGACGACCAACACTTCAATACTATGGGGTGTTGGGGTGGTGATGTGCTGACTCCTGCTATCGATCGATTGGCTGCGGAGGGTGTTAAATTCACTCGCGCATATACAGCCTCGTCGGTGAGTTCTCCCTCTCGTTACTCGATACTCTCGGGGCGCTATAGCGGAAGGTGCAGCGGCGAGCAGTTCGAAGAGGCTTTCCCTCTGGGTACAACCCACAGAATCGATAACACTACGCTCGAATTGGAGGACGATATGCCCAATGTAGCAAAGCTACTCCAAGAGGCAGGTTACACCACAGGCATGGTGGGAAAATGGCACATAGGTCACCATTTTAAGGATCCCCGCGACCAAGAGCTTCGCCGTGCCGAGTGGGAGAAGATCGGGTTGAAGTATTACGACAAAACAGCCGATCCTCGCTCCGAAGAGGTTGAAGAGGCGCTGCGCCACAATCACGATTGGTATTCCAATCAGATCAAAAAGCAGGGTTTCGACTATGCCGACAATATCTACTGGGCAAACCTCAAGGAGGTCTATAGCGACGCTTTGAACTATCACAATATTGATTGGAGCGTCGAGGGAGCAATCGATTTTATGGATCAGGCCGGTGATAGGCCATTCTTCCTCTACTTCTCGACAACCCTGCATCACGGCCCAACTCCGCAACGCTCTTTGCCCGATGAGTATCAAGGGGTGACAAGCAAAGGTTTTGCTCACCAAGAGATAAACACTTTGCCTGCTCGAGAGACTCTTTTCGAGAGATTAAAGGCCGAGGGGATCGATCAGAAAGAGGCGTATACGCTCTGGCTCGACGATGCTGTAGGTGCCTTGATGCAATATTTAGAGGATAGTGGCCAGGCCGAGAATACGATTATATTTTACCTATCGGACCATGGGATTGACCAAAAGTCATCGATGTACGAGGGTGGAATCCATATCCCACTAATGGTGTGGGGTGCAGGCGTAGAGGCTAAGGGCACCGAGTGCGATAGGTTGATCCATACGTGCGATCTTACCGCTACGGCGCTCGAAGTGGCTGGTGTTGAGAAGCCCGCCGAGCCGATAATGGATGGTAGTAGCATGTTGCCACTTTTGCGTGAGCCTCATTTAGATTGGCGAAGATCGCTATATTCAGAGATTGGTTATGCTCGCTGCGTGGTTACCGATCGCTACAAATATATTGCAGTTCGTTATCCCGACCCCATCAAGGCTAAATTCGATCGTGGATTCACCACCGAGGAGCAATCCAAAATCGGATATATCGCCAACCAAGGCCTCTGCGCATTGGGCAAGACCAATCCAAATTACTTCGCTGAGGATCAACTCTACGACATAAAGAGCGACCCAATGGAGCGGAATAATTTAGCCGCCGACCCTAACTTTGCATCAACAATGTCACAAATGCGCGAGCTTATGGAGTGCTATTTATCGAAGTTTGTGGGCAGGCCATTCTACGACCTATACGATGGAGTATCTGCCACAAAGGAGTTTAATGCGTTTGATGCTCTTGATTAATTACCTAAAATTTGATAAATATTATGAAACGTATAACGCTTTTACTCCTGCTTGTTTTTCAGGTAGCGTATCTATTTGCGCAAGAGGATGCAAAAGTTGTAAGGTATCCATTTAAATTTACGTACACTGGTAACCCTATTGTAAATCATATGTATACGGCAGACCCCACAGCAAGGGTTTGGAACGACACTTTGTATGTGTACTGCTCTACGGATCGCTATCCATCCAGAGGTTGTGATTTAATGGATAATTATCATGTATTTTCGACCCCAGATTTAGTTACGTGGACCGATCACGGCGAGATACTATCCTCTAAAGATGTTCCATGGGGACGAAAGGCAGGAGGTTTTATGTGGGCTCCCGATTGTGTTTATAAGGATGGTACATATTACTATTACTTTCCTCATCCAACGGGGGTTAAATGGATGGGCTCGTGGAAGTTCGGAATTGCAACAAGCAGTGAGCCAGCACGAGATTTCACTGTTCAGGGTTATATTCCTGATGCTCCTGCCGTGATTGACCCAAATCTATTTATCGACGATGACGGTCAAGTTTATTTTTATGCTGGAGGAGGAGCTGCTGGTCATCCATGCTATGGAGCCAAGATGAACGACAATATGATGGAGTTTGATGGTGAGGTGAGTCTAATGCAGGGTCTGACAAATTTCCACGAAGGACCATTCGTATTTAAGCGCAACGATGTCTATTACATGATATATCCTGATCACCACAGCAAATCAGATGAGGAGGTTAATACAGGTAACAGAATGCACTATGCAACAAGTAATCAGCCATTAGGACCATGGGACTATAAGGGAATAATACTCGACCCAACCGGGTGTGGTACTTCGCATGGTTCTGTGGTGAAATTCAAAGGTCAGTGGTATCTGTTTTATCATAACTCTGCGCTCTCGGGCATTGGTTCATTGCGATCTATCTGCTTTGATAAATTGAAGTTCAATCGTAAGGGCGAAATCGAGAAGGTTGTGCAAACGGGAGATTTCAATAAAGCAAGTTATATGCCTGCTGTATCTAAATAATTAATACACTTAAAATAACCTAAAACTATGAACAAAAAACTAATATTGGGCGCAGTTGCAGTAGCTGCAATTGTCCCTGTGGCGAGTGCCGCAAAACAGAAAAAGGCAAAGAGTTCGAAGCGTCCGAATATCTTATATATAATCACCGACCAGCAGCGTTGGGATGCGTTGGGATGCGCAGGGGAGTTTCCCTTCCTAAAGACTCCAAATTTGGATAAATTGGCATCTGAAAGCGCCTATTTTACCAATGCATATACTCCATGTGCCGTGTCTGGTCCTGCTCGTGCAGCACTCTTGACAGGCTTGTTGGTTGAGCATACAAATGTGCTTACCAATGAGTTAACGGCTCAAGATCCAGTTGCCAATAACTTTACAACCCAGCCGACTTTAGACCAAATCCTAACCCAAGAGGGTTACTACACGGAGTACCACGGAAAATGGCATGCACCAATTTCGTGGACTGATTGCTACGAGGAACTTTTGGTGCATTACAATAAGAGTAATCCATTTGCATATAAATTGGATCATTATACTCGCTATTTTGCGATGCTTCAAGAGAAGTTCGGTTTGAAAAATATGCAAGAGGGAGAGCTTACAGATCGTTCGTTCTTCAATGTGCCATACGCTCCCGACCCGATCGACCGTCGTGCAATCCATGGTTATGACGAGAATCAACAACTCGTTGAGAAAGAGCTAAATCGTCGAATAATGACACAACCCGATAACCATGGATTGTTGAGAATTCCAGATGAATATTCGCTCACAGCTTACCAAGCTACCGAGACAATCAAGGCCTTGGAGCGTGCTTCGGCACAAGATAAGCCATTTGCGGTGACCCTTTCGATCCACTTCCCTCATGCGCCAATGTTGCCAACCGAGGGCTACTACAGAATGTATAACCCCGATGGTATGCCAACGCCAGCATCTATCGCCGATCCACTAATCGACTCGCCATATACCCACCAGAATGGCCGTGAGGCGCTGCCCGAATATTGCGATCCTGCAATGGTCAAGTATATGATGTCCAACTACTTTGGTCTGATCACCGAGATTGACCATTGGTTGGGTGAGGTCTTCGCAGCGCTCGAAAAAACTGGCGAGGCCGACAATACAATTGTTGTCTTTGTTTCGGACCATGGCGAGATGTTGGGTTCACACGGAATGCGCGAGAAGAATATCTTCTACGAGGAGTCTGCACGCGTGCCACTTATGATCCGCTTCCCAAAGAAGATCAAGAGCATCGAGGTGAATAACAACGTAACTACGCTCGATATTGCAGCGACTCTGGCCGATTACACGAGTGTTGAGTTTGCTGACCGCGATAGCCGTTCGTTGCGCTCGCTTATCGAGGGTAAGTATAGTGGCAAAAATATGACCGTTACCGAGTGGTTGTACAATGGCATCAATCAACCCTCGCACATGATTGTCAAAGATGGTTGGAAGCTATTCTTCAACTACTCTAAAGATTCGCGCGTTGTGCCAGTGTTGTATAACCTCAATGAGGATCCAATTGAGATGATTAACCTGCTTGGCAAAAGCTGCGCCAAAAGAGCAGATTATATCGATATCGCCGAGAGTTTGAAGCAAGATATGATCGAGTGGTTGAGTGATAGAAATTCGGGTTATGTGGATCAAATTTCTCAGGTTCGTTTCTAGGCCTATTTATTAAAAAGTTGAGGCTAAGATCAATAATGCCTCAACTTTTTTTAATTATTTTTTACTATTTATCCATCATTAATGGTGTGATTAATCATTGTATTAACCCTCACCATTTACATTTGTGTAACAATTAACCACCTAAAACGACTATTATGAACTTAAATCGACACACAACTGTAACATTAGCCGTGTTATCTTTGTGTGGTTGCTCCCAGCAAACCGACGAGCCAAAGCGCCCAAATATTGTCTTTATTATGACCGACGACCATGCGCTCTCGGCCATTAGTGCATACAATGGATTTCTTGCTGCGGTGGCGCCAACGCCATCGATCGATCGCATTGGTCGCGAGGGTGTGCGTTTCGACAATTTCTTTGTCACCAATTCGATTAGTGGTCCTTCGCGTGCGTGCATTGTAACGGGAAAATATAGCCACATAAATGGCTTCTACAAGAATGAGGATGGTGGCGATTTCGACCCCAACCAAACCACATTCCCAATGTTGTTGCAGGATGCAGGATATCAAACAGCGATGATCGGAAAGTGGCATCTAGGCTCTTCTCCAGTTGGTTTCGACTACTACAAAGTGCTATTTAATAAGGAGGGTCAAGGCTCATATTTTGATCCTGTTTTCGAACTCTCGGGGGGTGAGCTTGTAACAGAGACCGGTCGATATTCGACCGATGTGATCAAAGAGGATGCCTTAGAGTGGCTCGATAAACGAGATCGTTCTAAGCCATTTATGATGATGTATCAATTCAAAGCACCACATCGTCCGTGCGACCCAAGCGAGGAGTATCAAGATTACCTGAAAGATGTCGAGTTGCCATATCCAGATACCTACAACGATGATTACGCAGGACGCCCAGCGGCAGCCCAAGCGTGGAACAAAATCGATGGCAACACCACACGCAAAGATATGAAACTCCCAACCCCCGAAAACCTCACCGCCGAGCAGGCCGAAGCATGGGAGCAATACGGTAACAACAAAGGTGAAGATTGGACGCCCGATGAGTCGATGAGCGATCAGCAGCGCAAAGATTGGAAATACCAAACCTACGTTAAAGATTATCTTCGTTGCGTAAAACATGTCGACGACGCTATAGGCCAGGTGTTGGATTATCTCGATGCCGAGGGAATTGCCGACAACACCATTGTGATCTACACCTCCGACCAAGGGTTCTTCCTAGGCGAGCACGGTGGCTGGTTCGATAAGCGATTTATGTACGAAGAGACGCTGCATATGCCATGCCTAATTCGCTATCCCGATGGAATCAAGGCGGGCCAAGTCAACAGTGATCTAATGCTTAATATCGACTATGCGCCAACATTGTTGGATTATGCAGGTGTCGAAATTCCCGATGATATTCAAGGTAAGAGCTTCCGCCCAGTTGTCGAAGGCAAGCAAAAAGGTGCCTTCCGCGATGGAATCTATTACCACTACTACGAATATCCATTCTGGCACAATGTGCAACCTCACTATGGTGTGCGCACCGATCGTTATAAGCTTATCCACTACTACTATGATATGGACGAGTGGGAACTCTTCGATCTGCAAGAGGATCCCTTCGAACTAAATAATCTCTACGATGATCCTTCGCAAGCCCAAAAGGTCGAGGAGCTTAAGGCACAACTCGATGCCCTCAAAGAGGAAGTGAAGATGGATAAGAGCTACGAAGAGCTTCGAGCGATGACCAACGCTGTGATCCCTCGTCTGTATGTTAAAGAGGCGGCAAATTAAAAAAAAACTAAATACAATCTAATATGAAACTATTTACTAAACTAAATTTTGTGGCTGCCACTCTGGTTGCTTTCATGTCGGTCTCGTGTTGTCAAACGCAGGCTGAGAGCGCTTCACCAGTGGATTATGTCAACCCGTATATGGGTAGCATTAGCCACCTTCTGGTGCCCACATTCCCGACGGTGCACCTGCCCAACAGCATGATGCGTGTCTATCCCAATAGGGATGATTTTACCACCGACTTCTTGGCTGGTTTGCCATGTATTGTACCCGACCACCGCAAGGGTAGTTACTTCAGCATCACTCCATTTGTGAGCGATGAGAAGGTGATGATGAGCCAAAATGTGGAGCTTAGCTACGAGCGTGAGCATACCACCCCCTACAGCTATGAGGTCTATCTAGACGAGGAGCAGGTCGAGGTATCGTTTGCTGTCTCTCACCAAAGTGCCCTCTATTCGTTTGACTTTTTAAGCCAAGGTCAGACCCCAAAGATCATGTTTGCAGCTCGCAATGGTGAGTTGACAGTTAATGGTAATGCCATTGAAGGATACGAAAATATTTTGGGAAATGGCAACTCGGCAGCAAGGGTATATTTGTATGCTGAGCCAAGCGCAGATATCGCAACCTCGGATGTTAAGCCACGAGGTAAAGGTGCGGTTCTATTGGCTGAATTTGCTACTGGCACCTCTAACGTTTCACTTCGCTATGGCGTGTCGTTTATTAGCGTGGAGCAAGCTCGCAAGAATTTGGAGCGCGAAATCAATGATTACAATGTGGCGACGCTAGCTGCCGCAGGTCGCAAAATATGGAACGATGCATTGGGCAAAATCGAGGTTAAAGGTGGCGACCAGGATGATATGAAGGTATTCTACACCTCGCTTTATCGCACCTTCGAGCGCCCGGTTTGCATCAGCGAGGATGGTCGTTACTTCAGCGCTTTCGATGGTGAAGTTTACCAGGATGGTGGTCGTGATTACTACGTCGACGATTGGTTGTGGGATACTTTCCGCGCAACACATCCACTTCGCCTGCTTATCGACCACCAAGTTGAGGCCGACATCTTGAACTCATATATCACAATGACCGACTATCGCCCAGCGGGAAATAATTGGTTCCCTAACTTCCCAAAGATCACGGGTGACTCTCACGGAATGAACTCAAACCATGGTGTGGTCTCGGTGATCGATGCATGGCGCAAAGGTGTTCGCGATTACGACCTTCAAAAGGCATTCACTTCGTGCCGCGCTGCACTCGAAGAGAAGACCCTAATTCCATGGAGTGGTGCCGAGGCGGGAGTGCTGGATGATTTCTACAAGGAGCATGGCTACTTCCCAGCGCTTCACAAAGACGAGGAGGAGACAGTGCCTCACGTAGGTCCATTCGAGCGTCGCCAAGCGGTAGCCGTTACTTTGGGCACCTCTTACGACCATTGGTGTTTGGCTCAAATTGCTGGCGAACTTGGTATGGACGATCAAAAAGCTCATTACGAGCAGACTGGCCTTAACTACCGCAATGTATTTAATCCCGAATCTCGCTTCTTCCATCCAAAAGATAAGGATGGTAAGTTTATTCCAAATATCGATTATCGTTACGATAGCGGTCGCGGAGCGCGCCACTACTACGACGAGAACAACGGTTTTACATATCGTTGGGAGGTTCAACACAATGTGGCCGATCTTATCTCGCTCATTGGTGGTACTGAAAAGTTCTGCGTAGCTCTCGATTCGCTCTTCACAACATCGTTGGGTAAATCTCGCATTGATTTCTGGTCGACATTCGGTGGCGATCAAACGGGTAACGTAGGTCAATTCTCGATGGGTAACGAGCCTAGTTTCCACATTCCTTACCTCTATAACTATGCAGGGGAGCCTTGGATGACCCAAAAACGTACGCGTTCGCTCCTTAAGATGTGGTTCCGCGACGACTTGATGGGTATTCCGGGAGATGAAGATGGTGGCGGAATGTCGGCATTTGTGGTCTTTAGCCAACTTGGATTCTATCCTGTTACCCCTGGTATCCCTATGTATAATATCACCTCGCCAGTGTTTACCTACTCAAAGGTTACTCTTTCGAATGGTGCTACAGTCGAGATCAAAGCGCCAAAAGCTTCGGCCGACAACAAATATATCCAATCCGCAAAGCTAAATGGCAAGGAGTGGAACAAACCATGGTTCTCGCACGAGGATATCGTCGCGGGTGCCGTTATCGAATTCGAAATGGGCAAATATCCTAACAAAGAGTGGGGAGCGCAAACACCTCCTCCTTCGGGCTATAATAATTAATACCTTAAAAAACTAACTTATAAAAACTATGAAATCTTTTTCTAATTTACTGAGTATGGTAGCTGTGCTCTGCATGGCTCTACTGGTTTCGTGCGAGAATTCGGACGACCTATCAGGCTCTGCGGTTGCCTTATCCGAAGAGTCATTAGAGGTGAATTTTACGGGCAATAGTAGTGTGCCTATCCAAATTGCCTTTACATCTTATCAAAAATGGGAGGCTTCGACTACTGCCGATTGGCTCGAGATCACACCCTCGAGCGGTGGCGCAGGTAGCTTTATCGTTACCCTTACGGCCGACGCAAACCAAACCGACGAGAATCGCCAAACTACTGTCGATATCCTTTCGGGTGGAAAAACTGCAAGCGTCACAGTTAACCAAAGCAAGATCAATGTCTTGACCATCGATGGTCAAACCGAATTTACAATCGATGGATTGGAGAACGAGGTTGAGGTTGAATTCACAACAAACAACAGCTTCGAGATTTTGATCCCTTCAACCGACACTTGGGTGAGTCTAAAGGAGAGTTCTAAAGCAACCGAGAGTTACACTCGCACGTTTGCCATGGAGGCCAATCCTAACTACCTATCGCGCACATCGACTATCACCATCTCGAATAGCGAAATTGGCGTGAGCGAGACAATCTCGATTACTCAAACCGGTTGTCCAATTATCACTCCCGATGCCGACCCTGCAGAGTATGAATTGACATACCTCAATCAAGATTACAAAATTGAGCTCTTCTCGACAGTCGACTACGAGGTGGTAATTGATGCAGATGACCAAGAGTGGTTGTCGGCAGTAATGGCTGAAGGTGGTCAATCGATAACATTCTCGCTTACCGAAAATGAGGGTGATGATGACCGTGTGGCAGAAGTTTCGCTTGCGTGCGATGCGAAGTTTGGCATTGATCAGAAGCTTAAGATCGTACAAAAACCATTCGATGTGGTTATTACTCCTGATCTTTCGAGCGTCGATCTTCCGCGCGAAAGTGGCGAATTCTCGATCACGGTCGATGCTAATGTCGATATCGAGTCGGTGATTGCTGTGGATTGGATTCGCGAGATTTCGTGTGTGGCAACAGGCCTTGACGGTCAATGGATATATACTTTTGAGTATGATGCAAACAGCGTTTTGGAGATTCGTTACGCAGATGTTCAATTCTACAATGCCGAGAGAGATAAGGGTGTTGATGTTGCAATCTCGCAAGAGGAGATGTTAAATACTGCGGTTGTCACTGTAACAGCAGCTGGCGAGTTTGCAACCGTAGCGGCAGCTTATGCAGATATCACAGCATACGATGCCTTGACAATTATCGGAGAGGAAGTTGCGCTAAATGTAGCCGATATCACTGCCATTAAACTATTCACATCTGCAAGAATTGTCGATATCTCGCAAACTGCAACCGCTTCGATCCATGGTGAGGCTTTTGCAAATAATACTCACATCGAAGAGTTTATATTCCCTAATACTCTAACTACGCTTCTTGGAACAGCATTTATGTCGTCGGCTCTAACCAAAGTAACTATCCCCGGATCGGTTACCACATGGGGTAATGCAGTTTTCACCGGTTGTACCAAGATCAAAGAGGTAATTATCGAAGAGGGTTGTATCGCTATCGGTCAACAGGCGTTCTTGAATAATACTGCTCTTGTATCAGTTTCTATTCCATCTACAATGGAGACGTGGTTGACAATTGCAGATGCAGCCGAAAATAAAGCATTTGGTAACTGTACTGCTCTTAAGAATCTATATCTTGCTGATGGATTGAAGAGATTGGGAACAATGTCATTCTTTAATACAGGTCTCGAAGAGGTAACCATACCGGGTTCTATTACCGATTGGCCACTAAGTAGCAGTAGTGTCAACAACTGTTTCACCGGTTGCTCGTCACTCAAGACAGTTACCCTTGGCGATGGTTTGTATGCCGTTGAAGCGACAGCATTGAATGCATTAAGTGTAACTTCGCTCACCTCGTACTCGGCTACACCTCCAACGATGACCGCGTCGGGAGTTACAGCTTCGGCAAATGTCAAGGTATATGTTCCTTCGAGCTACATTACCGCATATAGCGCAACGAGCTTCTGGTCGAGCTGTACGGTTTCGGCAATTGAAGAGTAGTCTGATAAATTAATCTTGGGAGTGGCTAATGATCTCAATAATCATTAGCCAGCCCAATGGTTTATCTTTTTTTACAAAAAAATGTGATTTTTTTATATCATTAACCCTCTTGTTAATCATAAGATTAATGCCTCTGGTGTACCTTTGAGTTAAATTAATGCAGATGATAACGATTGAAATTGATAATATAAATTAATACCTTTATTGCATATGAGAAGATAAACCTAATCGCTACAAAAGATACTCTTTAAAGAAAAGAGTGTTATAACCAAAGAACCTAATTAATTATTAACTATATGAAAAAACTTTCTTATATCTCAATTCAGTTGCTGCTGATAGTGATATTTGGTATGGTTGGGGTTGCCGAGAATCGAGCATATGCCTCAAATGGCCAGATGGATCTAGTGCAAGCAAAAAGAGTAACATTGAATGGTAAAGTTGTCGACTCTCAAGGGGATGCTCTTATCGGTGCTACTATCACCGTTAAGGATAGTAATGCAGGAACCATAACAGATGTTGATGGTAATTTTAAATTGACCCTTGCCGAAGGTTCGACAATCGTTGTATCGTATATGGGATTCAGCGATCAAGAGTTTGCCCTAGGCACAAGAACCTATCTCGAGGTTACAATGGCTGCCGACGAATCAAAAACAATCGACGAGGTTGTCGTTGTTGGTTATGGTGTTCAAACCAAAGCCAGCGTTGTGGGTGCCATTTCACAAGTGTCGGGCGAGGAGCTCAAAAAATCAGGTGGTGTAACCAGTGTGAGCGAAGCACTGCAAGGAAAAGTCCCAGGCGTTGTTACCATGTATACTAGTGGTGAGCCGGGCAACGACGATGTGCAAATCTATATCCGCGGTCAAAGTTCATGGAACTCATCTGGCTCGCCTTTGGTTTTGGTCGATGGTGTAGAGCGTTCGCTCAGCGATGTGGATATGAACGAGATCGCTACGATGTCTATCCTTAAGGATGCATCGGCAACAGCAGTTTATGGTGTGAAGGGTGCCAACGGTGTAATCCTACTCACAACAAAGCGCGGTGATCAGGGAAAAACTCAATTGAGCGTTACGGCCAATGTCTCGATGAAATCAATTTCGAAGGTTCCCGAGAAGTACGACGCATACGATGCGATGATGGCAATGAACGACGCTGTGATGGCCGAATTGATGTATAGCCCCGATTCATGGAACTACATTACCCCAGTTGGCGAGGCGATGAAGTATCGCACTCAAGAGACTGTCGAGGATTACGAGATGTATCCAAATGTCGATTGGGAAGATTATATGTTCAAAGATTTTGCTACCGACACCCAAGTTGCTGTTTCAGTATCGGGAGGTAACGACATCGCACGCTACTTCTGTAATATCTCCTACCTTAACGAGACCGATATCACCAAAGATTTCGACAATGGCAAGGGCTACGACGGAGGAACCGACTATAATAAATTCAATTATCGCAGTAACCTTGATTTCAAACTATCGCCAACAACCAAGTTGGGTGTGAATATCTCGGGTATATATAGTATTAAGAGTACAAATAATGCTGTTGATGGTAGCGACGAGCGTATGTTCCTTTCGCTCTACAACCTTGCTCCAGACCTCTATTTGCCTATCTATAGCGATGGTGCTTATGGATTCTCGCCAACTTCGGATTATGGAACATCAAATAGTTTGATGTGGTATACGGCTACAGGACAGAAAAAGACATATAACTTTAGCATTAATGTCGATCTAAACCTAGAGCAGGATCTTAGCTTCATAGCTAAAGGCTTAACCCTAAAGGGTCGCTTTACAATGGATAACGGAATGTCGGGAAGTCAAAGCATCACCGATATGACAAGTAACACATCCAACGCAGTTCAAAAATATTACGACCACGCAACGGGTGGTTATATCTACTCTTACCCCGACACAACAAGCGAATATGAGTATACGCCTGCCGCTTGGAGTATCAATGACTTTACGGTTGGTGATTCAAAATCTCGCCGTATGGATTATCAAGTTAGTTTGGATTATAACACAACTATCAACGAGAAGCATGCAATCACAGCGTTGGGTCTATTCAAACGCCAACAATATGCCGTAGGTGATATGTTGCCATACTACTACGAGGATTGGGTAGCTCGTGCTACATATAGCTACGACAATCGCTACCTTATCGAGGCTAACGGTGCATACAATGGATCTGAGAAGTTTGGTGTAAATTACCGTTTCGACCTCTTTCCATCTATCGCGGGAGGTTGGATTATGTCTAATGAGTCGTTCCTAAAGGATGTTAAATGGATCGATCGCCTTAAGTTGCGTGCTTCGATAGGTTTGGTGGGTGACGACAACTTCACCTCGGACCGTTGGTTGTATATGGATCAATGGAGCTCGGTGCTAGACAGTAGTGGTGATGTATTCCACGTTGCGACAGGTGCTCCAGGTTATTTTGGTGGAAATGATACTTCTAACCCAGAGTCTGCTTACGATGCATACTACGAAGCTCTTCTCGGTAACGAGGATATTCACTGGGAGACATCATTAAAGAAGGATGTCGGATTTGAATTCTCATTCCTAAACGGCATGTTCTCGGGAGAGGTTGACTACTTCGAGGAGTATCGAAGCGACATCTATATCGCAGGTGAGGATCGTGCATTGCCCGACTTCTTTGGAACTTCGCCCGTTGGAGCTAACATCGGTGAGGTCGAGGTTAAGGGTTACGAGGTTATGGTTAACTTTATGAAGAGGTTCCAAAATAGCTTCTACATATCGGCAAACTACAGCTTCTCGCACTCTAAGGATGTTGTGATCTATGCCGAGGATCCTGAGCTAACACCATTCTACCAAAAGACCGAAGGTTACTCGATTGGTCAAACAACTTCGGCCATTGCTGGTGATTTGATGCAGAGCTGGGACGACGTATATATGTCGACTCCACTTACCGATGGCGATAGCTACAAGAGAATTGGATATTACGACTTGATCGACTTTAATGGCGATGGCGTTTACTATAGCGTCGACGATAATGCTCCTTATGGATATGCTAACCGTCCACAAAACACATGGTCGTTGAATCTTGGTGCAGGTTACAAAAATTGGGACTTTGCAATTCAGTTCTATGGTCAATACAACACCACTCGATCATACACCCTGAATTCGTTCCCTCTATACACTCACCTCTTCTTCGAGGCTAATGGTGATTATTGGACAACCAGCAACACCGATGGTACTCAAACTATATCAGGTCTAAATGTTAACCAAGCTACAAGTGACCCTTATAGCACTCTTATCGATGCGTCGATGACTCGTTTGAAGATGATTGAGATTTCGTATACCGTTCCCTCGAAGGTTTGCAAGAATATCGGAGTGGAGTCTCTAAGATTATACGTTAACGGAAACAACCTCTATCTTTGGACTGATATGGCCGATGACCGCGATTACGGCTCGGGCAATAGAGGTGAATATCCAACATTTAAGCGATTTAACTTTGGTGTAAATCTTAACTTATAATACATTGAACTTATGAAAAATAATATATTTAAATATGTAACCCTCATGCTACTTGCCTTTTCGGCAACCTCATGTTTAGATTATCTTGACCGAGATATCGAATCGGAGCTAACGCAGGAGGATGTGATGAAGGATTTTGCTCATGCGCAAGGTTATGTCGATATGATGTATTGGTATGTGGTCAATTACGCGCAATCGGGAAATCAGAACGATGGTTCGAGCTTTATGTTGGGTGATGAGAATATTACGACCAACACCTCGATGACAAGTGGAGCATGGGATTTGGGCGCTTTCAGCAACTACAAGACAGGCTATTTTGCCTATAACGGTGATGATGTGTTGGATGGAATCGACAATGTGTTGCTTATGGGGCATGCCGGTATATGGGATGGCTGGGAGGCTATTCGTATGGCTAACATGGTTATCTCGAGCGAGGATATGATGACCGGTTGTACTCAAACCGAGAAAGATCTGTTGCTTGGCCAAGCATACTTCTTTAGAGCATTTTTCCATATGGAGATCCTAAAGTTCTGGGGTGCAATTCCATATGTAGATGTTGTACTTACGGGTAACGACGATGATTATAAATTAACTCGCCCCGATACTTACTACGAAACTGCAATGCGCATCGACGAGGATTTCGACAAAGCAATCGAGCTTTTGCCAACTCGTTGGGACGATTTGGAGAACGATCCCGATGCCACATTCCTTACATTCAAGGAGACAACATTCGGAAATACACTTATGATGATCAACGATATCATCGCATACTCATTCAAAGGTAAGAACCTGCTTTTGGCCGCAAGTCCACTTATGATTGGTTCGACCGACACCTATGAATATGATGCCGATTTGTGCGCTCAAGCAGCCGAGGCCTTGGCTCACGTTATCGCTATCGATCGCGAAGATACCCAAGATTTAGGTCTTGCTACGGCCGAGAATCTGTGGAAAGTATTCTATACATTGAGCAGCACAAGCACCTATTGGGTAGGTACTTCGGATTATGTTGGAACCAATCAAGGTGAGTATATATTCAGCTCTGCTGGTGGTCACATCAATGGTGGTCGTGCAATCGCTACAGCGACAATGCCATACACCACAGTTAGTGCAACAGGTCGTCAAACCCCTACACATAGCTTTATCCACAAGACATTTGGAACTGCAAACGGACTATCGTGCGACGAGGATCCAAGCCACGATTTCCAATCCGAGCTAGAGAATCGCGACCCACGTTTCTATGCGACCCACTTTATCGATGGCGATGTGGCAATTAGTAACGCTTTGGCCGACGACACATACAAATGGATACAAATATTCAAAGGCGGATTGATGGATGCTATCAACAACCCAACAGGTTATTTCGTTAAAAAATGGGCCGACGTTACATATAACTACTCTGGAGCAGTGCTCACAGGAGGTTACGACAACGAAGTGTGGAATGGTAATGCATTCTGGCTCAGCATGCGTCTAACGGATGTCTATTTGATGTATGCCGAGGCTTTAGCAGCGTCGAGCTATGGCGCAACTGGAACCCCTTCATACTCTTTTATGAGCGATGTTCCATCGTCGGTCGATGTTATCGATATGCTTCGTGCACGTTGGGATGTTCCTTCGGTCGAGGTAGCTTACAGCTCAATTGGAGTCGATATCGCAAGCGACAGAGAGAAATATATCGATGTTGTTCGTCGCGAAAGAGCAGCCGAGCTTTGCTACGAGGGTCACCGTTGGACCGATATTCGTCGTTGGATGTTGGCTCACTTGGATGATTATCGCAAAAAGACAGGTTTGGATTACTATCGTGATCAAACTACAACTTTGGGCGACCGTACAACATTCACCAATATCAACTTCAGCGAGCGATTAATCCGCACCCGCACATGTGAATATCCAAAACATTTCTGGTTGCCATTCCCAACAGACATGACTTTGATGTATGAAGGTTTTGAGCAGAATCCTGGTTGGTAATATTAATAAGATAAAGATATGAAAAATATAATAAAAAACCTGTTGCTTTGTATGGCAGTGCTGTTATGTGGTGCAGCCAGAGCGGCAGACGATAATAATAGAGTCTCTATTATAGTGGTCGATGCAGACTCCACTCCGCTTGTTGGAGCAAGGGTGTCAGGTGCATTTGGTAGCTATGTTACCGATTATAGAGGTGTGTGTATCGTTGATCTTCCCTCTGTCAGCCCAACGGCTACAGTCGAAATGGTTGGATTCACCTCTCAAACTATCGATCTTGCGCAGAGCAAAAATAAGGTTGTTTTGCAATATTCGAGCGAACTTGGTCGCAATAACAACGTTGTAGATTTCGGATTTATTCAGCGCAACAAGGAGGATGTGAGTTCGTTTACATCGACCATAAATGTTCAAGATCGATTGTCGTACGACCGCTCAACCGGCACCTCGTCGCATATCGATGGTGTGTTGCTAGGTATTAAGAGTGGTGCGAATATTCGCGGAATTTCTACCGCAATGTATGTAATCGATGGAATCCCCGGTCGCGACGTAAGCTACGTTAACGCCAACGAGGTTGAGAGCATCACAGTCTTGAAGGACGCAAGCGCATTGGCCCTATATGGTGCCCAAGGTTTCGACGGTGTGATTGTCATTACCACAAAACGCGGTAAGGTTCAAGGAGCACAGGTTAAAGTTACGGCCGATTATGGTGTGAGAGTACCTATCGCAATGCCTGAGTATCTTGGTTCGGCCGAGTATATGACTCTCTACAACGAGGCACGTGTGAACGATGGCCTAAATACGGTGGATAGTCCCTACTATAGCGACGATGTGATTGCAGCGACTATCGCTGGAACTAACCCTTATAAATACTCCGATGTTGACTTCTATTCGGAGGAGTATGTGAAAAAAGTCACCGACAATGGAGGCGTAGTTGCTGAGTTTACCGGTGGTAGCGAGTCGTTGAAATATTACGTAAATATGAATTATGGCTACTCTGGCACTTTGGAGAAGGTTAATCCTGACTTGAATAAGGGTCAGCATAAGATTCAACTTCGTGGTAACCTCGACTTTAAGCTTGCCGATTGGATCGCCAGCACAGTGGATATCATGACCTCGATGTACACTCAAACTAGCGCTCAAGCGAGCATCCTTAGTTCAGCTTCGACCTTCAAGCCAAACCTTTACTCTCCTATGCTTCCTGTTTCGCTTCTTAGCGATGAGTTGGCTTCGAGCCAGTTGATGGAGACCGTAAACATCATCGATGGATATATCTTGGGTGGTAATTCAGCCTATACCTCAACCATTCCGTTTGCAACGATCTTTGGCGATGGCTATACCAAAAGCATCGATCGCAATACGCAGGTTAGCAACACACTCACCTTCGATTTGAGCTCGATCACCAAAGGCCTTTCGGCTAAAACATATATCGGTTTCGACTACTACGACGCTTATACTTTGACGGTAAGCAACCAATTTAACTACTACGAACCATCGTGGATGGGTAACGAAATTGTAGCTCTTACTGCCCTAGGCGAGAGTGACTTAGCGGGTCAAACCGAAACGGTTTCAGTTACCGACTTCCTCCTTAGATATGGTTTCTACGGACAATTAAATTATGATCGCAAATTTGAAAAACATGGAGTAAATGCTACATTGCTTGGTTACTCGAGCACATCGCGTATGACCGGTTATACTCAAACCGAAACTCAGAGCCACGTGGCAATGAATGCTGGTTATAACTACGACTCTAAATATTATGTAGATCTTACAGGAACATACTCTTCTTCGCGTAAATTGGCCGTAGGCAATAGAGGAACTTTTGCACCAACGCTATCGTTGGGTTATACAATCTCCAAAGAGGAGTTTATGGAGGATATCTCGTTCTTGGATCATTTGAAGCTGAAAGGCTCATGGGGCACTCTTCGTTCCGATAACGATATGTTGGTCGATGATACTCCAATATATTACGCTTACGAGGCGCAATATGTCGACACCGGAGTGGGTACCTTCACTTGGGCTAATGGATCGAAATCGGCATTCCTTACTCAAATGGTACAGGGTGAAAATTATGAGCTCGGGACACTCAAGCGCGAAGATATATCGGTAGGTTTCGAGGCGGCACTATTCAACAAGTCGCTATGGTTAGAGGCTAGCTACTACCGCACCGATGTAAGCGGATATTTGGGTCAAAGTAGCACGCTATATCCATCGTTCTACACCGATTTCGTCCCTTACGACAACTTGGGTGTAAATCGTTATCAAGGTGTTGAGTTTGGCATAAGCTACGCAAAACGTGTTGGCGAGGTCGATTTGCAAATAGGTGCAAACCTGCTATACTCAAAGGCTTATATCAAAGAGGCCGACGAGGTTGAACCTGAGTATGATTACCTATCGACAATTGGTCGCTCGACTGGTGCAATCACAGGACTCAAGTCGCTTGGCTTCTACACATCCGACGATTTCGATGCCGATGGCTCTTTGAAGGAGGGCGAGCCAGTACCTTCGTTCGGAACGGTACAACCCGGTGATATTAAATATTACGATGAGAATGGCGATGATGTGATCGACACTAGCGATTTGACGGTAATTGGCGACAACTACATTCCATATGTAGGTAATCTTAATTTCATGGTTCGCTACAAAAACTTCTCGCTATATATGTTGGCCAAAGTGCAATTTGGTGGCGATGCAATGATGAGTCACTCGACATACTATTGGGTTGATGGCGACGATAAATATTCGGCAATTGTACGTGGTCGTTGGACCGAAGAGACTGCCGACACGGCTACCTATCCACGCCTATCGTCGACATCTAACAGTAACAACTTTAGAAACTCAACATTCTGGTTATACGACACTTCGGCCTTGGATCTTAGCCGTGTGCAACTTACCTACAACCTAGAGCAACAATTGTGTAAAAAGATGGGTGTTGGTAGTATGGCAATTAGTCTCGATGCAACCAATCCGTTGAGAATCTCTAGCAGCAAAGATATTACTCGATTGAATGTTACAGGTGACCCACAATATACAACTATTACATTGGGTCTGAAGGTATCTCTATAACCACACTAAAAACAAATGAATATGAAAAAGTTAAAATACATATTAATTTCGTCGCTTATCCTCGCTGCATCTTCATCGTGTCAGATGTTGGAGCCTATGAACGAGAATGTTTTGGGCGAAGATTACGTTGCAAGTGATGCTGAGTCGGTTGAAGGATTGCTGTTGAATGCATATTCGGTATTGGTTTCGCATAATGGTTGGGGTGGTGCTACAACAGACCCTTACTCATCGGTGGCTACCGACGACGCTGTTATCAACCAGAGTGCAAATAGCTTCTTGAGAATGGCAACAGGCGAGCTTACAAGCCAATACAATCCATATGGAACATATCGTTGGAATGCCAACTACGAGAGTATCTTTTATGTGAATAAGTTCCTCTCGATGGTCGACGATGCTGCTTGGAATAGCAATGAGGCTCTATCCGAACTTTATTGCCGTCGTCTTAAGGGCGAAGCGTTGGCTTTGCGCGCATTGCACCACTTTAAATTGATGGAGGCTTTTGCTGGTGTTGGCTCTAATTCGGAGTTGTTGGGCGTTCAATATTACGACGAATTTATCGATCCCGATGGCGATTTCAGCTCACCACGTCTGTCGTTCGAGGATATGGCCGATGCAATTATGGCCGACTTCGAAGAGGCTTTCGAGCTACTTCCAACAATCTACTCGGACGATGCAGCCGATATCCCCGAAAAGGATAGCGGGTATGACACTAACACATACCTAGTGGCAAATAGTACAGTTTATGATCAACGCATGTGTGGTCGTATTGTACGTGCCCTTCAAGCTCGCTTCAAGCTATTTATCGCCAGTGAGGCATACCTTAATAGCTCTGCAGAGTATGAGAATGCTGCTGCGTATGCTGCCGGTGTTCTCGAGAGTTGCGACTATACGCTTGCTGCCGATGGTATTGAGTTCTACGATTCTGATGGCGATTTATCGAATCCCGAGGTTTTGTGGAGCGTAAGCCGCAGCTTGTCGTCAACAGCCGAAGGTCACAACTTCCCACCATCGCTCAACGGTACGGGATATATCAACCCAACGCACAACTTCGTTAGCGCATTCCCTATGGCCGATGGTTATCCAATCGACAAGTCGCCATACTACGACGCTCAAAATCCATTTGCAAACCGCGATCCTCGTTTGGCCAAGTTCGTACTTTACGACGGTGCGACTTATGGCGGTGTGACAATCAACACAAATTATGACAGCGCGACGAACGATGCGCTCAACCTAGTTTCGGGACAATCAACTCGCACGGGCTACTATCTCAAAAAGATGTTGCGCCCCGATGTGATAATCCCAGTGAGTGGTACGGTGACAACTCAATATCACTACTACGCTTTGGTTCGCTACACCGAGATGTTCCTTATCTTGGCCGAGGCACAAAACGAGATTGGTGGTCCTGATTATAAAGTTGATGGTAGCCAGATGTCGGCTCGCGAGATTATTCGTGCAATTCGTGCTCGCGCCTTGGGTATTAGCTCTGATTTGTATCTCGATTCAATCTCATCGCAAGAAGATATGCGCGATATGATCCGCAATGAGCGTCGTTTGGAACTTTCATTCGAGGGATTCCGCTTCTGGGATTTGCGTCGTTGGGCAGCAGACTTAGATGAGACCGCAACAGGATACTACAACAGCGGTTCGGGATATCAAGAGTTCGATGTCGAGAAGCGAGTATTGACTGGCGAGAAGTATAAATATATGCCTCTTCCATACACCGAGGTTCGCAAATATGGTTTAATTCAAAATTACGGCTGGTAAAACTAAATAAACTTTAAGAAAATGAAAACTAAAATGAAACTTAAGAGCATTGCGGCGCTACTTTTCGTCTCTTTTGCGCTATGTTTGTCGGCATGTAAGAATCAGCCAACTGACTTTGATGATTATGGTACAACTGCGGTATACTTTCCATATCAAACACCAATCCGTACTATCATCCTAGGCAACTACGATGCCGGTATCAATGACAACGATAACAACCACTGTTTCGAGATCGGAGCCTCGATGAGTGGAGTATATACCAACGAGATTGATCGTTTGGTATACTTCTCAGTCGACGAGACTCTTTTGGATAATGTTGCAAATGTCGAGGCTATGCCTACCGACTATTACACTATCGAGACCTCTAGCCCTGCGGTAATTAGCGTGGGCGACACTAAAGGCCGTATCTTGGTGCAATTGACCGATAAATTCTTCGAGGATCTTAAATCTGTCGACAACACAGTCTATAGTGTAAATTATGTAATTCCTATCAGAATGACCGGTTGCGAAGGGTTTGATTATATTATCTCGGGCGATGCTGCTGTCGATGATCCTTGTATTACTGTGGCCGACGATTGGGATGTTCTGCCTAAGAACTACACCCTTTTTGGAGTCAAATACATCAACAAATATTCGGGATACTACCTGCGTCGTGGTTCCGATGAGCGTACCGCTGCCGATGGCACCACAAGCGAGGTTGTCTACCAAGAGGAGTATGTCGAGTATGACGAGTTGACGCTTCTTTCAACGGTTGATTTTACAACTGTAGACTACACAAACCGCATTCGTCGCGATGGCGATACTGACGAGGGAACCCTATCCTTGAAGTTGCAATTTGACGACGAGGATAAGTGCGAGGTGACAATGGACGGCACTGTTATCGGAAGCGGAAGCTTTGTCGAGGATGGCGATGAGTGGGGCGGTAACGATATGGATGTTATCTATCTCGATTATAGCTACACGTCAGATTCTGGCGATTTGCACCATGTCCAAGATACATTGGTTGTGCGCGATCGCAACGTAGTATTCGAGACTTTCGAGATTGAAAATTATTAAAAACGTATGATTATGAAAAGAGTATTTTTAGCCGCAATATCACTTCTTTCGATATTTGCAATCTCATGCACCGAGTCCGACCAAGTTGCTGATTTCGTAGTGGGCGAAGTGGAGGCTCTCGAAGGAAAAGCTCTCGAGGGTAAGGAGTATGATATTACCGGATGTACATATACATCGTATAAAAATTTGGTTATGGCCGGCTATCAAGGTTGGTTCAATTGCGAGGGTGATGGCGCCGGTAGAGGATGGAATCACTATCTGATCAATGGAAAATTCGAGCCAGGATCTTGTTCAATCGACTTCTGGCCAGATGTTTCGGAGTATGAGGTAACTTACGAAACTGCATTCCCAACAGCCGATGGATCGTCGTATGCACATGTCTATAGCCCTTACGATGCTTCGTCTGTAGATCTTCACTTCAAGTGGATGCAGGAGCATGGTATCGATGGTGTGTTTATGCAGCGTTTTGTATCGACAATATCGTCAACTTTAGGTAAAGCACACTCGCAGGTGGTGTTAGACAATGCATTTGCTGCAGCAAAGAAGTATAACCGTGCAATTTCGATTATGTATGACCTTAGTGGACAATCATATGGTGTAATCGAAGATATTGTGTCGGCAGACTGGGCAGAGCTTGTCGAGCGATACGGTATCGATGATAATGAGCAGTGCCCAACATACCTTCGCGAAAACACCAAGCCATTGGTCGCAATTTGGGGTGTTGGATTTACCGATCGTGAGTATACAACTGCCGAGGCTATCTCGCTTATCGATAACATCAAGGGCGACGATAATTTGTACTCAATTTTGCTGGGTGTGCCATACAATTGGCGCACTCTAACAAGCGATGCTGAGAGCAATCCAGAGCTTCACGATGCTATCAAGAAGTGCGAGATTATCATGCCTTGGGCCGTTGGTCGTTATAACAGTTCGACATATTACACCACCGCAAGTTCAATGCAAGAGTACGATATTTCGTGGTGTCGCGACAACGATATCTTGTATGTTCCATGTGCGTTCCCTGGCTTTTCGTGGCGCAACCTACAGTTGGGTAGCGATTCAGCGACAACTGCAGCGTACGATGCTACACCTCGTGAAAAGGGTGCATTCTTGTGGAAGCAAATTTACGGTGCCAAGATCTCGGGAGCAAGTGCTCTGTATGTTGCAATGTTCGACGAGGTCGACGAGGGAACTGCAATCTTCAAATGTCTCAGTGAATCGGACGTTCCACAAAATGGCGATAATAGCTTTGTGGGCTACGAAGATGGCCTGGAGTCCGACCACTACTTATGGTTAGTAGGAAAAGGTGCCGATTGGTTCCATGGCGATGCAACTTACACTAATGTAATGCCAACACGTGAGTAATAACTTTAATTAAAGAGTATTATGAGAAGAGAGTATTTTGCGCCTCAAATCGAGGTGATCGAGATTGAATTGGAAGATGTAATTCTTTCAGGCTCGGGCGATGTTTCAGTCGAAGGTTTTTATAGTGGTTCTTCGATTGGTGATGATAGTAAATTTTAATATAATATCGAAGATGAAAAAGTTATTTATTTTAATGACAGCAGGCCTTGTAGTGGCAAGCTGCAATAACGATATCGATACATATTTAGATGCTGCCGACGTTGGTAATAAGGTGACAGTGAAGGTCTCGACAGCTTCGCAGACACGTGTTGATGTCAATGAGGATGGTGACTCTTGGTCTGTTACTTGGTCTGCCAGCGATGCATTGGGCTGCTGGTCGTTGGATGAGGCGGATAGCTCCTCGAGCCGCTTCGATATTACCGCAAATGATGCAGGTGGTTCAAGTGCATCATTCTCGGGAAGCCTACCTTCGCAGGCGACAATGATGCGCTTCGTGCATCCTTATTCAAGCTCTTTTGCTAAGGATGCTAATAATGAAATCTCGCTTAGCTTAGCTTCGCAGAGCGTAGGTGGCGACTTCTCACACCTTGGAGCGACAACCTATATGATTAGTAATGCATTCGAGGTTGATGCATCGAGTGGTGCGGTTACATCCGACACTGCGATAAACATGAGCCACATCGGGGCAGCTATCGAATTTAAGTTGAAATTCTCGGTTGCAACAGCGCTCGAGGAGGCCGATTACACGATCACCCAAGTTGTCGTTGGCGACGACGATGTGGTATTGCCTTTGGAGGGTAGTGTAAATGTTGTGAGTGGTGAATTTACCGCAACAAAGAGCGAAAAGTTGGTGATTGCAGCCAGCAACGTTGCCGATGTTGATGGCATCTACACTATCCGTTGCAGCACCTTCCCCTTTACTCTTGCTGCTGGCACAACACTTCCCGTGGAGGTTACATTCGAGGATGAAGATGGAGCTGAGCATATCGCTTATGCCTCTGTTTCGGTCTCTAAAGAGACTGAATTTGCACGCGCAACAAAGAATACCGTTTATGCGCTTCTTGGCGATTTTGTCGATGAGTATACCACTGCAACAATCACTGGTATTGCAACCGATCAACTAGAGAGCTTGATCTTGGCGGCTAAGGCCGATGGCACTTTGGATTCTGATCTTACCGTCTATAACCGCTTGGTGCTTCAAGGTGGTGGCCTTGGATCTGATGATTTTACCCCTTTGAAATCATATTTCCCAAATTTGGAGTGTGTTGACCTCTCTGCCACAACCATTACCGCTATTGGTGGCAGTGCATTTGCTAACTACACATCGCTCAAGAAGATCTTCTTCCCCTCGACCCTCAAGACAGTTCAAGGCTCGGCGTTTAGTGGCTGTAGCTCTTTGCAATCGGTTGAGCTCCCTGAAGGTGTAACCACTCTAGCGGGTTCGGCATTTGCGGATTGTACTAGCTTGGTGAGCGCAAATATCCCAAGTACGGTGATCACACTTGGTGGCTTGACATATGCACGATGCACGGCATTGATAGATGTCGATTTGGCCGAAGGTTTGGTCATTATGGGACAAAATACATTCCTTAATTGTACTGGGTTGAAGCAGATTACAATTCCTTCGACTATCACCTCGTGGGCACCGGGCGTTGCAAGCTCAACATTTAGTGGCTGTACATCGCTCGAGACAGTTGTTTTCCAAGAGGGTGTGACAACTATTGGTGCTGTGGCATTCTTTAATTGTACATCACTCAAGGCTATCAATTTGCCATCGACACTAAAGTCGTGGGAGGTTAACCCCTCGAATCAGAGCCTTGCATTCCAAAACTGTACCGGTGCTACAACAATCTCAATTCCCGAGGGAGTCGAGGAGATTGGCGCTTTGACTTTTGCTAGTTGTGGATTCGAAGAGGTGACAATTCCTTCGAGCGTAACTTCGTGGCCAATTAGTGCTGCCTATGTTAACCAAGCATTCCAAGCCTGCGCAAGCCTTAAAACGGTTGTTTTGGCCGATGGCCTAACGTGTATCACCGGAAATACGTTCCAAGGATCGAGCGAGATCTCTTCATTCACTTCGCTATCGCAGGTGCCTCCAACAATTATTGGCGTGGGCGAGGCTGGAACTGTTGTATATCCAATTAGTGGAGGTTCTGGAGGTGTAGTGATTAAGATCCCAGCAGGATGCACCGCAGCATATAAAGCAGCAACAGGTTGGAGTGCTCATAGTTATTCTGAGATTGAGGAGTAATAAGCTTCCAAAAAAGTATAAAAATTTGAAAAATAGGTTTACTCTTCGTATCTTTGAAGAATAAACCTATTTTTTCTAACCTAAATCTAAATAACAATGAATCTGAAATTTTTAATTCCTTCGGCCTTGTCGCTCTTTTGTGTTGCAACAAGTGTAGCTCAAGAGCCTCTGTGGCAAGGTGTGGGACGTATTGCAATTAGTTCGGATGGTAACGAGCACGACCACGATGATTGGGCAGCAACGCCTTTGAGCTTGTCGCTTATAGCGGCCCGAGGGCTTCAAGATAAGATGGTGCTGTATACCTATAGCGACCACATTTGGGGCAGTAATCAAGTAATGCCTATGCATCAAGGGATGACCGCCTATGAGCATATGCGCGAGAGTGCCTTGGGTGGTGCAAAACACTTTGGTTACGACCCTTCTCGCTTTATTTGCGCTGTGGATAATGCCGAGGTTGCATATAATGCTTTGGCCTCAAAGATCAACGAAAGCACTTCTGACGACCCTTTGATCATAATTGCAGCCGGACCGATGCAGGTTGTTGGTGAGGCTATAAACCGCTCGAGGCTCGAAGCTCGCAAATATGTGACAGTTGTATCTCACTCGGGCTGGAACAACGGACATTCCAATAATCCATATATGAAGACTCTTTGGGATAGGCACTCAGGGTGGACTTTTGCCCAAATGCGCGATGCCTTTGGATCGGAGCGTGGTGGAAATGTGCGATTTGTGCAGATTGTCGATCAGAATGGTGGCGAGGACTACGTAGGGCTTTATGCTCCAATGGAACTCTTTGATTGGATCAAAACATCGCCTGCGCGCAACAATCCAATCTACGAGCAGGGTAGTTGGGATTGGCTATACAGCCGCATTGCAACATGCATAAAGAATGGCATTAACTACGACCCTTCGGATGCCGGAATGGTAATATACCTATTTACGGGCCAGGAGAAGACCTCTCCCGATATGGCACGCGAAATAATGGAGAATCCAGTGGTCAGATAATATTTAAAATTATACTATTTATATATAATAAAATAGATAATAGTATGTTAAAAAACGGTTAATTAATAATAAATAATTAACTTTGCATCGTTAGTGATATAATAACTATGATGCAAACTGAAAGATTAAATATTAACTCAAATGTAGTTTGCAGGGGCCTTAGGGCCCTTGTGCTATTTCTGTTGGGGTCGATGATGGGTTGCTCTACGTGGCAAGATGAGATCATTGATCCTGATTTGAATGGTGGGCAATCTGCGGCGTACAATATAGCCATTTTAGCCGGCAGCAGCCCCTCGAGTCGAGTCGAGATCGACCAGGATGATCTGCAGAGTGTCAATTGGCACGAAGATGACCAAATTGCACTCTGGGCCTTGGCTGAAGGTGCCTCGACATTTACCTTTGCTGCCACTCCTCTAGAGCTATACTATTATGGCGCGGAGTATAGTTCGGCAATCTTTACGGGCAATGTCGACGCTATGGAGTCGGGCACATACTCCTATTTTGCTGCCTACCCGCTACCCACCTCTACCAGTGGCAATAATGCAACCTTTAATATTCCCTCTTCACAGAGCGGATATTACGATGGTGTGGCCGACGTTATGTTGGCCTCAGTCGAAGGCGATGCTCTGGGCGATAATGCCTTTGCCAATGAGAGCTTGGAGTTCCGCCACTTGATGCATGCCATAAGGGTCGAGATTCCCCAAGATCGCGATCTTTTGGGATCGACAATGAAGCTTCAAATAACCTTTCCCGAAGATGTTGTGGGCGATGCCACTTTCGATGTTACCTCGGGTGAGCTGGTTTCGCTGTCGAATGCGTCGAATTCGATCTATGTTGATTTCGATCAAGTTATCAGCGATGCGGGCTACGTGTGGGTGTTTATTAATCCAACAACCATCGATGGTGATATAGAGTTTGTGGGCTACGACAACGATGATATCCCCTCGCAAGCTATCACCACAACACTCTCGAATCGTTATATGGCCGCAGGTAGCATCACCCCTCTGACGCTCACTATCCCCACTGAGACCTACCGCTCGGTGGTGCTCTCTCTCACCGAAAATAATTTGGGCGAGCCGATCACCTCCGCTACGCTCACAGCGCCTTCGGGGGCATATTTCGATAATGATTTGAGCGAAATTACAGTCGAGGCAAACGACGATGGCGACTTTAAATTTAGCTATTCGCCCAAGCTCTACGACGCGGCATTCCGCTCGGGCGATATCACTGTGGTTTATGAATCGGATAATGCCATAGTGCCAGGCAATCCAATTACACTTACCGACGACGATAAATACCTTGTTAACTACACCTACGATGTTATCCCATACCTCTTCGAGGAGGATTTCAGCGGAGTATCTACAACAGGCTCTTATGCTGGCACAGATGAAGAGACTACGGTATTAGATAATGTATTGCCTGGGCTCTCTTACTGGCAGGGTGCGATATACTCATATTGGGAAGGCAGTAGCGTGGCGGTGAGAACCTATTACTGCTGGTGGGCAAACAATGGCACATTAATCTTGAATCTCGATGGGCTGACATATCTCAAGGAGGGCAAGAGTGTAACACTCTTAATTGAGTTCTATGCCGATTGGAAAGAGAATAAGTTTAGCACGATGTATCTCAATGTCTACAACTCCTCCGACTCTGAGAGTATCAAAATGAGCTCCAACAGCAACGCCTCATCGAGTAAAATCACCACCAAATGCACAGTAGAGCTCAGCGGGTGCACCTCAACAAGCGAAATTAAGTGGGCGACAGATGCTTCGAGTGGAAGTGGATTTACTTGGGGCTACGACTACATATATATGGATAATATAAAAATAAGCATTAAGAAATGATGAGAAGTTTATCAAGATATATATATATTCTCTGTTTGCTGCTGATTGTAGCCTCTTGCAACAGAAACAATAACGCTGCTACCGCTCAGAGCGAGTGGGGCGAAGTTACCTTTGAGTGTTCTATTCTCGATGTGGTCGACCAAACCACGCGTTCGAGCCAGATCTATACTCTGCCCGAGGATTTAGTCCCAAGTGCCGAAGAGCTAACGCTCGAGATTTCGGGAAGTTACATCGATCCTGAAAGCCAACTCACAACCCCCTATTCATATGGCCCACTACTGCTTAGCGACTACTCTGCGTCGAAGCCAATGATGATCGCAAGCGACACATATAACGCTAAATTCCATTGGGGAGATGAGGGCGTGGAGGGAGAGTCGTCGCCATACTTTAGCGCCAGTGTCGACTTCGAGGTCATAGCACGTGGCTCGACCACCGAGCAACTCACCATATCGCTGCAGAACTCAATTATCTGCGTGGAATTCGGCGATATTTTCAGTAGCTACTACACCGATGCGGCCTTCACGATCTCGACAGGTAGCGGAAACAGCTTCGACTTTTCGGCCGCTACCACCGAAAAAATTGTCTTTGTTGAGGCCTCCACGTCGCTGACCTTGAGCGGTTCGGCCGTAAGAATTCGCGATGGGGTGAGTGTCAGCTTCAATGCTGCATATATCGGTTCAACCACAAAACAGACCCTAAGTCGAATAAATATCACGGCCGATAGCATAGGCGGTGAGAATCTAAATATAACACTCGATGATACAATAACCCTCATCGAGCCAATAGTAATCGAACTAAATCCACAGTAACCTAAACTATCATGAAAAGATACAATATAATAAGCATAATCTTCTGCCTGCTCCTAGCCGTGGGGTGTGGTAAAGATAAAATTAGTTATGAGGATAACTCCTCAACTGATGGCTCTAGCAGTTCGGAGTATGGATATTTAGTGCTTCCGCAGAGCATTTACGTGGATCTTAGCAGCGAGAATTTCGATGAGCAGCAGACCACAAAGGCCTCGAGCGGCCTCGAGGCAGACGATAATTATTTGGTCACCATAACCAGAAAAAGCGATAGTACTATTGCCTACGACCTTACCTATGGCGAGTTGAAGGCCATGGATCAGATTGAGCTCTACCCGGGGCAATATACAATCGATGTACGCTCTACGGACGATATTCCGCTTTTGTGCGATGTGGCTCATTATGCTGTGATTGAGGATTTTACAATTGTTAGTGGCCTTGAAACAACCATCGATGCTCTCTTGTGCACCATGAGCAATATCAAAGTTTCGGTGAGCTTTTCGGTCGATATGTTGGCGCTATTCAAAGAGGATGGCGATGATGAGTCGGAGAATCTCAAGGTCAATGTCGCGCTTGGTCAAAGCATCGCTACATATGGCAGAGCGCAGAGCGCAGATGTGAACTATTTCCAAGCCGTTGAGCTTAGCAACACCCTCGAGATCGAACTCTCGGGAATGTACAACACCGCAGCTGCAAACGAGCCTGCGGCCTACACAATGATCGAGGGGTGGAAGCAGAGCATCGCGGGAGTGAAGGCTGGCCAGTGGCGCAATATCTCGATAAGTGTCGAGCATGCGAATGCTGGAAATGTCGATTTCTCGATCACCATCACCACCTGGACCTACGACGATGGAATCGATGTCGATGTCACAAGCACAAAATTTCAGGCTAGTCTCACCGAGCCAGAATTGGACGATCCCGAGAATTATATTACCGACGCTGACGCTCCTGTTGTGAGCTGTGGCGAAGATGGTGAGAGTTTGGCGAACAGCTTCTATATCGACCACAATAGCTTTGCGTTGAACTCATCTCTGCAAGCCATCTGCGTCGATCCGCTTATCCTCAGTGTCGAGACGAGTGATGGAGCTGAGCTAACCGATTTATGGATTGAGTTTGATTCAGATAATTCCGATTTTGATGCCCTGCTCCAAAGCTCTTTAGGTGAAAAATGTCGAGAGTATATTCTACCCGCCACAGCAACATCGGCCTATTACACCATCGATGGCAATACTTTCGTGGCGAGCTATGCGGCTATGTATCAGCTATATCTCTACGCGGGAGAGCACAAGGCAACGATCATGGCCAAGGATTCGCAAGGACGCACGTCGTATAGCTACCTTACTATCGTCTCGAGCAACGATGGAGTCGATATTCCCACATCGGACCCTCCAACAATCGAGTGGCGCGGTGGGGTAGACCTCGATGCAACACACATTGTCGACCCTGACGATGGCTTGGAGGTAATTATCGATATTAGCTCCGAGACGGGCATCACCGGCTTTACGATGACAATCAATAGCGATGTATTGACCCCCGAGGAGCTCTCTGGTATAAATCTTGCGCAAACTATGGATTTGATTAATCCGGGTGATTGCGAGGGTGGGTTGCTCTTCTTGGGCTTCCCCACTGGTGATCAGGTCAAGGGGCAAACCGAGATGGAGTTCGATATCTCGAGCTTTATGCCTCAGCTGCTTGCTTTGGGTGCAGGCGATTCTGATTTTGTGCTCACCGTGACCGATGCTGGGGGTACCACTAGTGTAACGCTACACATTAGAGTTGAATAATTTAGAGCGCTTAAGATTATGTTTAAAAGTATAAATTATAGCATTATATTGCCGCTTGTGCTCTTGATCGTTTGTGGGTGTCAACGCTCTGTGGTGGATGCTCTCGATGAGTCGCAATCCGCAGATGGTGCCTTGGTGTTGAATATCACCCGGACCGATGCTCAGAGTGATAGCGAACTTTTGCAGGATGCAACCCTTAGAATATATAACTCGTCCGATAGGCTAATTGCGCGCTACGCATATAGCCAAATCCCCGATGCGATCTACCTTGCGGCCGACACCTACAAGGCTACAGTGAGCATTGGCGAGCAGGTCGAAATAAGCGATTCGGACCAAAGCATATACTATTATGGCCAGACGGAGTTCACAATCGTGGGTGGCAAGGTAAGCGATCTTGATATTAACTGCACCATCCAAAATAGGATTGTCGAGGTCATCTTCGATGAGTCGGTCTTCGAGCGTTTCGAGCTTGAGGCTCTATGCTACCTCTGCTTGAGCGACTCTTTTTCGAAGGACGACGCAGTCTCTGGCAATGTGCCAACGCTCAAATTCACTAGCGATGGAGTGGGCTATTTCATTATGCCCGATGATGTGTCGAATATCTCGTGGGGCTTTTATGGCAGCAGTGAGTCGGTCGATCCAACAACCGCGGTGCCATCTACTTCGGCTGAGTTTTCGGGAGTGATTCAAAATCCTGCAGCAGCAACCAAATATACCCTGAAATTTACCTACTCACCCACCGCCGAGGGTGCGTTAGATATTACCGTTTTGATCGATCAGAACCTAGAGCTCTTTGACGATGTAGTTGGCTTCTCGCCACAACCATCATTCACCGGGCGTGATTTCGAGCTTTTTGCCGATGGCCTAGCATTTACGGGTGAGGATATTCTTATCGATCTGAGCTCGATTAATGACCTAAGTGAGCTGATTATCTCTTCGAGTGATTTTGCCGATAGCCAGATTGTTGTGATGCAGGATGGTGTAGTGAGCAGTGTCGATGGCCTTAGCTATCAGGCAACTAGCACCACTACAGGTGTGCTCACCCTCTCTTCGGAACTCTTTGCACTCTTCGGGGAGTCAGGGAGCAAAACAATCCGCTTCTCGGCTACCGATGTGACAGGCAGTGAGGGGCACGAAGATATGTCGATTTTGACTAGTGGTGCCACTGCTCCAGCTTTCGACTTATGGGCAAATAGTGCTCAATTTTTTGCCGACGTTCTGCTCACCGATGCTGATGATGTGTCGTTTGCCTATAGAGCCTCCGATGCTGAGGATTGGAGCTATGTGACAGCCTCGAGGCAGGGCGAGAACACCTACTCGGCAGATGTTGAGGCGGTGTGGAGCAGCTCGCAGAACGACGCTTCGCTCGCCACTTACACCTTGACATCGGGCTTTTTGGCTGGCCGAACATACCAATATCGACTTATTGTCGACGGAGTGGAGTTTGCGCCCGTGTCAGCTACTGCAGATGCAGGCCACACTATCCCCAATGGCAATATGAATAGCAGCAGCATTGCAGCATACTCCACCTCGGGATCCTCGAGTGGTGACTGGACAAGCGGCAATAACTCCCTATCGAGCGACCTTTGCGACCAGGTGACCAAGGATGGACGAGTTTGCGCATACCTCAAATCGAGAACCGTTGCTAACACCATATTTGCTGCTGGAAACCTCGCCTATGGACAATTTGCCATGAGTGGCTTTAGTGGCACAATGAGCTTTGGACAACCCTTCACTTGGGAGTCTCGACCTCAAACCTTCCGCTTTAGCTACGCTGCAACAATTGGCGATGAGACCCACGATAGTGGCAATCGCTTAGATGGTACAGATGTTGCCAGAGTATACTTCGCTATTGTTGATTGGGACTCGCGCCATGGAGTTACAGCGAGCTCGTCGGGCAATCCAAGTGGTACGTGGGATCCAGCGACGCAAACTTCGACCAGCGAGGGTGATATCATTGGCTACGCCTCGATAATGATTACCCAGAGTGTGAGCAGCTTTGTCGACGT
Organism: Rikenellaceae bacterium; assembly: GCA_044433805.1. Taxonomy (GTDB): domain Bacteria; phylum Bacteroidota; class Bacteroidia; order Bacteroidales; family Rikenellaceae; genus Alistipes. Next base: position 145,545 of record JAWXTD010000001.1, on the reverse strand, counting down.
CGAGCTTCCGATTTACTACTACGATAATGCGACCCAGCCGAGTGGCGATATCGGAATTGTAATTTCGTGTGCTGCAAGCGCTTATGGCGATTATATGACAGGTTCAACAAATAGCCGTTTGTGGGTCGATGATTTTGAATTGGGTTATTAGTGCTAGGATATGATAAAACGATTATTGATACTTATATCTCTGTTATTCTCGCTTATGCCACTAAGGGCACAGACGCTGAGTCAAGCCCAGGAGCGTGAGCAGCAGCGTGCAGAGCGAGGAATAATTACCCTTGGCGATACGTTTGTTGCCAAGGGGCAATGGATGGTGGGCGCTACGGGCTCCTACTCGACGCATATAAATGATAATTATAGCTTGGTGGTGGTCGATAATATTGAATCGGTGGGCTATGATTTCGATATCGCTACCCACTTTACCTACGCCTTTGCCGATAATAATGCGGTGGGTGCACGTATTGGCTACGACCGTACTTTGCTGCGTGTGGATAACTCCGACCTCTCATTTGGCGATGGCGATTCGGCCATAAACCTCACCATGGACGACTGTTATATGCTCTCGCATAGCTATTCTGTGATGGCCATCTTGCGTCAATATATCCCCTTGGGCACAAACAAACGATTCGCTCTGTTCAACGAGATTCAACTCGAGGGTGGTGGCTCGCAAGCCAAATATACCTACGACTCGCCAGTGCAAGGAACCTACTCCACATCGAAGAATTTTGCGCTTAACTTCTCGCCAGGCATCACCGCATTTATCACCAATCGATCGGCTATCGAGATCAATGTTGGAGCAATGGGTTTCTCATATTCAAAGACTAAGGAGCTGCATAATCAGGTCGATAGCGGAACAACATCGAGCAATATGTTTAGCTTCAAGATCAATGTTTTATCTATCAACTTTGGCCTAGCTTACTACCTATAACCCTATGAGACGACTTCTATACATAATACTACCTCTCTTGCCATTGATTTCGATGGCACAAGAGCCGTTCGACTATAAGGTAGATCGAGTAAGCTCGCTCTCGCCAATGCATAAAGGTGAGTATGTGGTGAGTGTGTCGGCGACGTTTGGTGATCTTTCGACAAGCAATAGCTCGCTGCTGTTGCTGCTGCAAGATATCGATGCTAATGGTTCAATTTCGACAATTAAACCATCGGTTGGATACTTCTATAGCGATAGAAGTATGGCTGGTTTAAGATTTGCATACTCCGACATTGCAGGCCAGCTCTCGTCGGCAATCCTAGATCTGGGAACCTTTAACGACTTGGAGCTTAGTATCCCCTTTGTGGGTTTCGATAGTCGCACATACTCCTTTGGTGCTTTCCATCGTAGCTATACCAAGATCGACGCGAAGGGTCGCTTCGAACTCTTCTCCGAGATAGAACTTCTCTATAGCTATGGATGTTACAATATTGCTGAGGATATTACAGGTAGCGATTCGATGCTACGAAGCAAAACCTCGAACGTTAGCATTAGCTTCAATCCCGGTCTGTCGGTTAATATTACCCCAAATGTTGCTTCGTTTGTCTCGTTTGGTCTGGGTGGATTTTCGGTAAATAATATTAGCCAATATAACCAAGATTGGGAGTATATTGGCAAGCGCACAGCCTCGCAGTTCAACCTTAGTGTCGACCTGTTCGCAATTAATTTTGGTTTGACCTTCCACTTTTGGAGTGGTGAAAAATAGTTGATTTATGAGACAATATATATATATTCTGCTGCCGTTTCTCTTGCTCTCATGCATCAAGAACAATATTCCATACCCTGTTGTGGAGCTATATATTACTAACGTTGAGGGCGATGGCTTTGTGATGAATGAGCCCAATAATGTCGATCGAAGCATCCTCTTGAGCCTCGACGAGGATACCGATATCGAGCAGGTGAGCTTCTCGCAAATTAGCTACTCGCCCGATGTTGCGCTCAGCTCGAGTGTCGATGTGGGTAGCTCATACGATCTGACTATGCCGCTTTCGGTGACTCTTAGCTTGTATCAAGATTACGTATGGACAATCTCGGCCGAGCAGATCATCGAACGCTATTTTACAGTTGAGAATCAGATTGGTGCTGCGGTGTTCGATCTATCGGCAAAGACGGCTACGGCATATGTATCGGGGGCAACCGACCTGAGCGACATCACCGTTTTGAGCCTAAAATTGGGGCCTGCCGGCATTACAACCTATGATGTTACGCTCGACGAGCTATCGCAATTTGTTAACTATCGTGTGGTGAATATTAGCTATCATAACACCACCGAGAGGTGGCAATTATATATTGAACCGACTGATATTGTAGTGAGCATCAGCTCTTTGGATGTGCGAGCAACCACAGCATCGCTTGCAGCGGCAGGTCAAACCACATCTTCGTCGCTTGGCTTTTATTATCGCAAGCAGGGCAGCGAGCAGTGGATAGAGTCCGACTCGCCCCTCGAGATTGGTCAGGGAACATTCAGCACAATGATCACGGGCCTCGAGGCGAATAGCGACTATGAATTTGCAGCCTATATCGATTCGGATATATCGGAGGTGATTAGCGCTACCACCGAGAGTATCCTGCCTCTGCCCAATGGAGATTTCGAGTTTTGGAGCTTTCCGGAATACTACAATGGCTTAGCAAATAAGTCGTGGTTCCCCTTCTTGGAGGATGGCGAGCACTATTGGGGAACGGGCAATCAAGGGGCAACAACCCTTGGCGAAGGCTTCAACCTGACCACTCCCACCACCGACTGCGCCCCCGGCAGCCAGGGAGAGCTTGCAGCTAATCTTCAATCGAGAAATACACTGAAATTTGCCACAGGAAGCATCTTTACTGGTGCCTACCTCAAAACGGCTGTCACCAATGGAATCATTGGCTTGGGGCGTCCTTTCACTAGTCGTCCGGTGGGGCTTCGTGGCTGGGTGAAGTACAACCAAGGTATTGTCGATATGATCGGCTCGGTGCCAGCAGGGGTGGATATTGTAAGTGGAGTGACCCCCGATCAGGGTATAATCTATATGGCACTAGGAACTTGGACTGCTGAAAAATATGGCACCAGCTCCTACGAGTCAACGTCGCTTGGTACCGATGAGGTGCCACTGATTATCGATACGCGCGATAGTGCGACATTCTTCAATAAAAGTGGCGGGGATGTTGTGGCATATGGCCAGATGGTTATCGATGAGAGTATCGAGGAGTGGCGCGAGTTCGAGATCGAGTTGGGCTATAACACTCTCGATGTGCTCCCAACTCATATTATCATCGTCTGCTCCGCCTCGCGATATGGCGACTACTTCACCGGTAGCAGCCAGAGTTGTATGGTTGTCGACGACTTGGAACTTATTTGGGAGTAGATCTCGAACGTATAGCTTCTTACTGCCTGTGGGCGGGCGGGGATTGCACCTCCGCGAGTGCGTGCTTGTAATGCGATATTGGGCTAAAAACTTTTCAGTTTTTAGATTTTAGGAGTTATTTTATTGAAAAAATAACATCAATGAGGTATAAAACCTCTTTTTTTGCACAATAATTACCCAAATATTGTAATTGTCTGCGATATATTAATGCCCTACCTTTGCACTGAATTAATAAGGAATTATTGTGCAAAGAAGAAATTCACTGAAATTATTTAAGAATTATACACTGTTATTGCTACTAATGGTAGCTAACGTGTCGGCATATGCTAAGGGCGGAGATGCTGTGATTAAGGGCATCGTCGTATCGAGTGAGGATTCATCTCCTATATCGTTCTGTGCTGTTCATATCGAGAAAATCAACTCGGGAGTATTGACGGGCGAGGATGGAGGTTTCGAGATGAGGGTCCCAGCAGGAAGCCACCAACTAACAATATCCTATTTGGGTTTTGAGAGCACCGAAGTTGTAGTGGATATTGCTCGTGGAGAGTCGCGAGAGGTTGAAGTCAAGCTGCAACCTCAATCGACAAGTATCGATCAAATTGTTGTGCAGAGCCAAACCCGGAGTGCTCGAGTAAATAAAACCGCATACAACGTCCACTCCATAGAGATTGGCGAGATGAAGAACACTTCGGCCAATATCACCCAAGCGCTATCGAAGATGAGCGGAATCAATATTCGCGAGAGTGGCGGTGTTGGTAGCGACGCCCAGTTGAGCCTCAACGGATTCACCGGAAACCACGTCAAGATATTTATCGACGGCATCCCCCAAAACGGAAATGCAGCATTCTCGCTGAACAATATACCTGCTGGTTTTGCCGAGCGTATCGAGATGTATAGCGGTGTTGTGCCTATCGAGTTTGGTGCCGACGCTTTGGGCGGAGTGGTCAACATCATCACCAATAAGGCGAACTTGACCAACCGCTTCACGCTCGATGCTTCCTACTCATACGGATCGTTCAACACCCACAAGACCTATGTGAAGTTTGGTCAGACCATGGCCAAGAGTGGTTTTATGTATAGCATCAATGCCTATCAAAATTACTCGGATAATAACTACAAAATCGATAATTACATAGTAGAGTATAGTTCGCTGCCCAACGGCACAGGAACCTCGTCGTACGATGCAGACGACATCGTCTATGGTATTGAGCGTTTCCACGACACATACCACAACGAAACTGTTATTGGTTCGATCGGATTTGCATATACCCCCTGGGCTGACCACTTCGCCCTCAGCCTTAACTATTCGCAGTTCTACAAAGATATCCAGACAGGAACAACCCAACATACGGTTTATGGAGAAAAATATACTGAAGGAACAACCCTAACCCCAACATTAGAGTACTCAAAGCGCGATCTCTTTACCCAAGGTCTCGATTTGCGTTTCTCGTCGAGCTACGACACCGGATACACCCACAATGCCGACCCTGCAACGCAATCGTATAACTGGTTGGGTGAGACGGGAGGCGCAAGCCTCACACCTACCGACAATGAGTCGAAGAATAAAACATTCTCTTCGAACTTGATTGCCAAATATGTTCCAAGCGAAAAGCACAACATAACAGTGTCGAATACAACCACTTCGGCCACTCGCATCACTCGCTCAATAATCGAGGGAACAAACATATACGACAACTACCAAGAGCCTCAAGTGAGCTTGAAATCTATCTCGGGACTCTCCTATTTGATACGCCCAACAAAAAAGATCGAGGGAACACTCTTCCTAAAACACTTCTATCAGTGGAACGAGAGTTTGGTCGAAGATGAGGATACGGGACTCTCGACAATGGAGAACTGCACCTACGCAAAACTTGGCTATGGTGGAGCTGCTACATACCACATCATTGAGCAGCACCTGCAAGCCAAAGCCTCGTACGAGCGTGCATATCGCCTGCCAACTACCACCGAGATGTTTGGTGATAACGACCTAGAGGTTGGTACATTCGACCTTCAGCCCGAGACGAGCGATAACTACAATCTGAATTTGGCCTACACGCAGACATTCAACAAAAAGCACTATGTGCGTCTCGATGGATCGTTTATCTACCGCTACACCTATGACTATATCATACGCAAAGCGAGCGACGATGGCACCTCGGCAACATATGGCAACTATGGCCAAGTCGAGACTAAGGGTTATAGCATCATCGCTAGATACGACTACGATCGTTACTTTAGCATTGGCGGTACATTCAACAATATCAACCCTAGAGACAAAGAGAAGTACGTGAGCTCGACATCCTCGCAGCTCAATATGACCTACAATATGCGCACACCGAATCAGCCATATAAATATGCTAATGCCGATGCGACGGTTAATATTTACAACATCTTTAACAATCACGACCAGATATCTGTGATGTATGACCTATTCTACCAAGAGTCGTTTACCCTCTATTCCGAGGCGGTAGGTTATGCCGCAACTAAGGCGATGGTCCCAATGCAACTCTCGCACAGTGCTGTGGTGAACTATGCATTCCAAAATAATCGTTACAATATCTCCTTCGAGGCTCGTAACATTACCGATGCGGACCTGTACGACAACTATAGCCTGCAGAAGGCAGGACGTGCATTCTATGCTAAACTACGAGTTAATCTATTCAAGTAAAAACAATTAATACTAAAAACATGAAACACTTTACAAAAACAGCAGTCTTAGCTGCATCAGTAGCGCTAATGGTAGCGTGTACTACCGAGGACTCATATAGCGGATGGACGCCAGAGCCAGTCGAGGTTGGTCAGACTCGTTTTGCAATTGCAACACAAGTAGTGTCGGCATCTACGGGCGACACCTCGATGGTTCTTCTCACAACCGAGACTCTCGACGAGGGTTCTGCAACAGTTATCGGTTGCGGCACCGAGCTTTCGATAACTGCATCGGAGTGGTCTCGCTCGAATGATGGCTTGTATTTCTACTCTATCAAGGACAACGGAGGCACCTTGGCAACAGATGTTATCCAATACTACTTCGATGGTGCCGCAGGTCTTATGAAGATTAAAAAGCAATACGAAGGTGCTGCATACCACACTTGGGGTATGTGGGGCGATGTATTCGCAACTACTCGTAATGGTTCGTCGTCTACAGACTATGTTACCGTGTCGGGCACTGCAAACTCTGATGGCGATGGCGATTACTACGCTGCGGAGTGTACTACGTCGTATTGTCACCCAGAAGGATATGCAACCTACGGCGCATATGCAACTAACAACTACCTAGGTAACAACTACAGTGGTTCTCTTGATCTTAACAATGGCGAGACAGCTACAGTTGTGGGCTTTGCAACAGCTGGTGACTATGTATACGCATCATACGCAACAACTGGTGTGACTCACTACGCTGTCCAAAAGGGCGCAGCATGCGGTTGGGATGGAAGCTATAGCGAGCATGTAGCTCAAGGCTATGGTTCATTCATAAACTCAATTGATGCATCTAACTCATTTACAGCAACAGGTGGAGTACCTTTCCCACTAACTCCGGGCAACGCTTACATTGCACGCTACCCACTTAGCGGTTCATTCGAGTCAACTCCAACAATCATCGCAACCGACAAGATAGGTCAAGCATTTGGTCGTACAACAGGTAATCCACTCAACACAGTGGTTCCTAACGACGACGATGAGTATGTTTATATCTTTACCCCTGGAACCACTCGTCGCTACTCAACAGCCGAGGCGTTGCTAGCGGAGGGTACAGTTAGCGAGTTCGCTCAATACCACGATAATTTAGCCTCTGATGGAGCTACAGTAACATCTACCGATGAGCTAGCCGACAAGCTAAAGGTTGCAACAACAGCTAAGGGTGCAAGCCTAATGCGTATCAAGTATGGCGAAGCAGCGTTCGACACATCGTTCGGCACCGACGGAGTATTGTCGTTCGAGGATGTAATGGATAACTACACCTTCTCACGTGTATGGCACATCGCCGGCAGCAAATTCCTTCTGCGCGTTATTCACACTCAATACCTATACAATGCCTCTCACAAGACCGACGTAGGTGATGCTTTCTTCTATGTATTTGATGCTAGCACAGGCTCGGCAACAAAAGTTTCGGGACTTCCTGAGCCAGCAGATTTCACAGATCAAGGTAGCCGTGCAATCGGTGAGCCATACATCGAGGGTTCAAAAGCATACGTTCCAATGGCACCAAACAACCTATCGTACCCAGCTATCTTTATCATCGATACCGATTCGGCAACAGCAACAAAGGGTCTTGAGGTTCAATGCTCTAGCATTGTTTGCCTAGGTAAAATTACCGCACAATAATCTACTTGCTAACTCAAAAACTTAATTAATTATGATTAATGCAGCTTTAGATATAATCGATTTTTTAAAGTCGAATTTTAGCTTTCTCTTTGCCTTAATGGTTTATACAGTTCTCTCTATTGCACTAGCTAAGTCAATTAAAAAGAACTACAAGGTTTACTACTGGATTTTTGGAGTAATCTCATTCTGTTTTATCATCCCTTCGGTTTGTCGCCTTTTGGGTGTGACCCTTCCATTTAGCTTTGGCAATATTCCTATTGTTGGCCTTTCGGCAAGCGAGCTTTCGAGTGCCGCCAACTTTATCCACCCGGTGATTGTTATCATTATGTATATGGGTGCACTTAGCGCAAAGAATAAATATGTTGGTCGCTTGATGTCGATCCGCAAGGAGCTTTCGATTATCGTTGGTTTCCCAGTCTTGGCTCATGCCGTAAAGCGTGTGTTTGGATCTTTTGTCGGAGGCTGGCAATTCTTCTTTGACAACGAGACTTATATGCAGAGTCCTCGCGTATCGAGCGCCTTGGGTTCGGGTATCACCAGCTTCGCCTTTGTGTTGGGTCTGGTTATGACAATCCTCTTCTTGGTGTTGTGGGTAACTTCGTTCGACTCGGTGCACAAGAAGCTTGGCACTAAGCGTTGGAAGAGCGTCCAGAAGTGGTCATATGGATTGTATGCTATGCTATTTATCCACGCAATGTGCCTACAGGTCGGAGGCCTAATCTCAGATCAAGCACGTGCAGCGCAACAAGCCTCAAGACAACAAAATGTAGAGCTTGCCGAGGCAGGACGCAGCCAAGGTTCACAACAGCAAGGCCAGAGAGCTCCACAAGGTGAGAAGACTCCACAACAAGAGGGTCAAGCCTCACAAGGTGAGAGAGCTCCACAGCAGCAAGGTCAGGCTCAACAAGGTCCTCAGCAACAAGGTCAGGCTCAATCTTCAGGCCACGGACACGGTCCTCGTAGCTTCACATTTAGTAGCATCGAGATCTCTCGATCGGCAAAACGTTGGGTAAATATCTTTATCTACCTTGCAGTTTATGGTTCATACCTATACCTTCGCATCCGCAAGGCTCGTCGCTCAAAGGCTAAAAAGATAGCTTAAGGAGTTCGAAGAAGATCTAAAAAAAGTCTCTTAGAGTTTGATTAATAAATCAACGCTCTAAGAGACTTTTTTGTGTCGAGTACACGACCTTTCAAGTCGTACTCATTTTATATCAACCCACGACCACTCTTTTGAATGCGGTCTTCTGCTGTTAGGTCGTTGACTACACGGTCTAGCACGCCGTTTATAAAGGTGCTGCTGCCTGGGGTAGAATATGCCTTCGAAATCTCGATATACTCATCCATAGTCACCTTTACGGGCACCGAAGGGAGCGATGTAAGCTCGGTCATAGCCATATTCATAATCAGGTTGTCCATAAACACGATTCGCTCGAGATCCCAGTTGCTGGTGAACTTCTCGATATAGGTCTGATTCTTGTTGTAGTTGATCAGTGATTTTTGGAATAGCGTGCGTACAAACTCCAACTCCTCGTCGCTCTTGTACTTTGGCATCACCTTAAGCTCGGTGTGAGATGGGCGAATAGACGACAGCGTGCGTGCCACAAGTGGCAAAACAAAGCTGAGGTCGTTGTCCCACATGATCGAAAGATCCTCTAAGGCCTCGTCGAGCACCTCGCACTGTTGCATATCTTTGAAGAAGAAGTTCTCGAGAAATGCCACATCGGCCTTAAGTGAGTCATCCGGGCTTGTCATATAGCTTTTATAGCTTTCGCTCTCCTGGAGGGTGTTGTATATGCTTTTGATCACTTCGGACTGATTTGCCCACGTTAATTTGCGTTTTGCGGCATAGTCGTTCACCGAGTCGCTGTTGGCGATAAGGGCAAGTGCGCGGTTGTCTACAAATTTGCGATTAGGGTTGAGATCTTCGTAAGTAGGGAGCTTCTTCTCTTTTGCCAACTCTTGGCGTGCTTCGCCGTAGCGTGCGACCTCGACAGGAAGCAGTAGCATTTGAAAATATAGGTCGTAGGCCTTGTCAATCGAGCCTAGCATACTCTTCTCCGATGCAATCATATTGTCACTCTCGTTTTGGAGGTGAGCATAAAGAGCCTTCAAGGCCTTAATGCGAAGCAATCTTCTACTTAACATAATACAGAACTGGTGCGGGGTGAACCGCTTTGTTATTTTAGTTTCCTAATTTATTTTTAATAAAAAAATGGGCGTTCAATATTTTTTGAACGCCCATTTAGTTTTGAGTGAAACGACATCCACTCTGGTGTTGAGCTACCTAGATTCGAACTAGGAACGACTGAACCAAAATCAGCTGTGTTACCATTACACCATAGCTCAATCCGATGCTCGAAAGCGAGTGCAAAGATAAGGCAAGTTTTTTCAATTTGCAAATATTCCTGCAAATATTTTTCAAAAAAATGCAATTTTTAGCGCTTAAAAGCGGTCTGGCACTCTATTTGAACGGCTAATTTTGTAATCTAAAAAAGTATGGAAGAGAGCCAAAATATCAGAGAGTCACCCATTTGCAAATCCGACTGGGCGGTGCTATATCTGCGAATTATGATAGGTGCAATTTTATTGCTGCACAACGTAGGGAAAATGCAAAATTACAACGAAATCATAAACTCCTACCACCAGCTCTGGGGCGTGGCGGGAGCAACGTGGTACGTCGCATTCTCACTCATCGAGGTGATCTGCGCCTTCCTTTTGATCATCGGACGGTGGGTCCGCTTGAGCTCCGCTGTGCTAATCCTTGGAACCTTGGCTGGCATGATCTTCTACTTCGGACTCTCCACACCCCTTGTGATCGAACTCAATGCGGTATACATTTTACTCTACCTGCTCCTGGTGATTACCGGTGGCGGATACTACTCGATGGATCGCGTGCGGTGTCGTGTGCACGGTAGAGTATAGTGACTCTCTTACTGCCTCCGGCGGGCGGGGATAGCACCCCCGCGGGTGCAGCTATTCCTTGCGTTATTGGGCTAAAAACTTTTTAAGTTTTTAGATTTTAGAGAGTGATAAGTTGCCACAAATGAATTTGCGCAACTTATCACTCTCTAAAATTTATTAAATGCCTTTGGCATTTAAACCCAATATTGAGGTTTAACCTCGCTGATTTGCTCATGGCAACCGTAGGTTGACATAGATACAAAATAATTGGATGTGGTGTTGAAAGTTTACTTTCAAAACACCACATCCAATTATTTTGTATCGTAAGAGCGCCAGCGAAGAGCAAATCATCGCACAACAAAGGTCAAAAACGAAAGTTTTTGGATCCAAGCTTAGCTTGGTGCCCGCGCGGCATGAGCGCGATGAGAAAGCTCCTCGAGTGTCTTACAACTTAGGGTAGATCATCTTCTCGCGTTCGCGCAACTCGGCAACATTTGCGATCTCGACGTATGAACCGCCACGACCTGGGCCGAAGCTACCGCCAACGATAACCATGTTGTCTTTGGCGTCGAGCTCTACGTTGTCGCACATAAAGTCGAGCGCGTCGGTCACAAAGCGATACTTGTCGTTCTGCTCCTTGCGAAGGATTGCTGTAACACCATACGATAGCGCTAGGATGCGTTGTGCGTGGAGTGTGTAGCAAACTGCCATAACGATCTTTCGGCCACGGAAAGCAGACAGGTAACGACCTGTACGACCAGTTTGAGTATCGGTGATGACATAACGAATATTCAAGTTGCTACATGCGCGAACCGCCGAGCGAGCCAATTGGGCTGTGATCTCGTGGTTAACAGACGACATATCGATATCTACGATAGGTGCGAAGTGCTCATCGTCGCTCTCGATCTCGCGAGCGATACGTGCCATTGTTGCTACCGACTCTTTTGGGAATGAGCCCATTGCGGTCTCGTCGCTAAGCATGATTGCATCTACTCGCTCGTAGATCGCACTAGCTACGTCGCTCACCTCGGCACGTGTTGGGCGAGCTGAATTAACCATCGAGTAGAGCATTTGCGTTGCGATGATCACAGGGCGTTTTGCCGCTGTACAACGCTCAACGATCATGCGTTGGATTCCTGGGATCTTCTCTGCTGGAAGCTCCACACCAAGGTCACCACGAGCAACCATAATACCATATGATGCCTCGATAATCTCGTCGATATTGCTGATTCCCTCTTGGTTCTCGATCTTCGAGATGATCTTGATTGGGCTGTTGTGCTCATCGAGGATATCTTGAACTGCCTTTACGTCGGCTGCACTACGTACAAACGAGTGAGCGATAAAGTCAACATCGTTGTCAATGGCCCAAAGGATAAAGCGACGATCCTTCTCGGTGATCGATGGAAGCGCAATGCTAACACCAGGAACGTTAACGCTCTTGCGAGATTTTAGGACTCCACCAACTGTGAACTCACATGTTAGCTCCTCGTCGCTCTTCTCGACAACAACGATCTCTAGGGCTCCATCTGCAATAAGCATATGCTTTCCAACAGATAGGTCGCTAACGATCGAGGGAACGTTCATAAATATTGTATCGCGGCGTGTAGGCTCGGCAGTCGCTGTTCCGCGTACCGACACTCTGTCGCCAACTTTGTATTCAATAGCACCGTCGAACTCCTCGGCGATAGATGTAACACGGATCTCAGGTCCTTTAGTGTCGATCATCACAGGAATCGCAGGGTTTACTTTGTGGACATTCTCCACAATTTTAGAGGCGCTCTCCTCTGAAACGTGCGCTGAGTTGACACGCACAACATCCATACCAGCCTCGTGTAGGCCTTTGATATACTCTTCTCCACATCTAAAGTCAGAGATTGTTGCTACAATCTTGGTCTTCTTCTTTCTTAACATATAATCTATTCTAAATGATATTCTTATTTTTTACTTTGTGCAATTAGTGCTTCCACGCCAAGTCGGTATGAATCAAGGCCAAAGCCCATGATCGAACCAATGGCCACCGGTGCGATCATCGAGATATGGCGAAACTCCTCGCGAGCCAGAATCGATGAGATATGAACCTCGACAACTGGGGTGGCAACGGCCGAAATCGCGTCGCGCAGTGCTACCGAGGTGTGTGTGTAGCCTCCGGCATTGATCACCACGCCGTCGAATGTGCCAGCGGTGTTGTGGATGGCCGAGATCAGTTCACCTTCGATGTTCGATTGGAAGTAGCTAAATTCTAGTGTGGGATACCCATTCTCGAGCGTGGCGATATACTCCTCGAACGTGGTAGATCCGTAGATTTCCACATTGCGTTTACCTTGCAGGTTAAGGTTAGGGCCGTTGAGTATCAGTATCTTCATATAGTTTTTGCTCTAAATTGCGCCACAAAGATAACAAAAAAGTGGGGATAATAAAAAAAATATAATATCTTTGTTGATATATCATAGAAATTTAATGACAGAATTTGGGTTAATTGATCAAATAAAGGGGCTATTCTCGTCGTTGCCAACGCATGGTTTCGAGGGAATTGGCGACGATTGTGCCGTATTGCCATTGGGCGATGAGGCGCTAGTTTTCACCTCGGATATGCTTATCGAGGATGTGCATTTTCTGCGCTCGTCGACTTCGGCCTTCGATTTGGGCTATAAGTCATTGGCTGTGAATCTTAGCGATGTTGCAGCTATGGGGGTATCGCCCGTGGCCACTCTCTTGTCGCTTTCGGTGCCAAAAGATCTAATGGGACCATTCGTCGAGGAGTTTATGCGAGGCTACCACGCCTTGAGCAAAAAGTATAATGTTGCACTAATTGGTGGCGACACCACCGCCTCGAAGGATCGTCTGAGCATAAATGTAACGGCCATAGGTCGAGGAGCTGCGGCAAATATTAAGCGACGTGCAGCAGCACAGGTGGGCGATGTGATCTTGGTCAATGGCATGCTCGGCGAATCGGCCGCAGGGTTAAAGGATATCTTTGAGGGCAGCTGCTCAACGCCCTTAGCCTCGGTGCATAAACTTCCCGAGCCGCAAGTGTCGCAAGGAGCATGGCTCGGCACAAAGCCCCAAGTGCATGCAATGATGGATATTTCGGATGGCGTAGCATCAGACCTGCGCCACATCTTAAAGCTATCGGGTGTAGGTGCCCAAATCGAGCTCGACAATATTCCCACCTCTGTCGATCTCCACTCGGCACTATGCGGAGGCGAGGATTACAAGCTACTTCTCACCGCCTCGGGGCAAGATGCTCAGCTTTTGCAGGATGATTACATGCAACAATTCGGCCAGCCCCTATATAATATAGGTGTCATAACCGACTCCGCCCAAATGGAGTGGTTGAAGGGTGGCGTGAGGCAAGATGTCGATTTGATGGGATTTCGACATTATTGAGTTTAATCTGCACTTCAAATATCTTTCTGCCAGATCTCTTAGAAAGAGATCTATATAAATTAATAGGTATAGGCGTTTAGCCCAATAAAGCAATGAGTACACACCCGCGCAGGTGCTATCTGCGCCCGCCCACAGCCAGTAAGAATTAAGTCACCCTACTCAATAATAAAATCAGAAATCTTGATCTTCTCGCGCATAACAAAGGCGTCGGGGAATGTGCGGCGGATCCTCTCGAAGAGTATCAATGCCTCCTCTTCGGTCAAGCAGTTACCGGCCGACACTTTGTAGTAGGGGCTTTCGTAGACCATATGAACCGGTTGCGAGGGGAATTCTGTGAGGAATAGCTCCTTGGCCTTGGTCGCCTTAGCTCGTGCGTATTGGCTGTTGTCGAAGAATATACCGATGCGGTATCCCATCGCCTCCGAGGGCTTGCGCGTTTGGTTAATCTTGGCGAGTGCTGCAGCAGCGCTTTCACTCTTCTTAACTGTTAATTGCTGTGCTTGCGAGCTGAATGCGATGCATAGTGCAAGTAGTGTTGACAGAATGTATTTCATGGTGCTATCTATTTTGAACTCTCTAAATTAAAATCCTTCATTAGCTTGGAAAGTGAAAGATTATTTTTCTCATACGTCTTCTTGAAAAGGCTAATCTTGGCCGAGCCCGATGCATCTACTCGAAATGCCTCTACTCCTTGGTTGCTGAGTATCTTCTTGGATGCCGAAGCTGCCGATAAGATATTTACATCGCCCAGGCGCCATACTGTAGGGATCATCGCCGACTCTGTGCGACGAGGGATTGTAATTTTATCCTTTAGCTTGAGTGTTGCAATCTGGCTTCCCGACTCCTTTAGTGCTAAATTCACCTCCTGAACTTTTATCTTGCGACGACTATCATTGCGAAATTCAAGGTCTACCTTGACCCCTGAGAAGCCCAATATCTCGAGGTTGTCGTACCCCTCAATCGACACCTTGTCACGCAGCGTCGCAGCGCACGAACTCATCGATAGTGCAATGGCTAGGAGCGTAAAATATTTTAATGTTCTCTTCATTAATCTCATCAAATCTCTATTTTTTATATCCAACATATATTTGCGCTACGCCCCACGCCTGAGCGCGGTTGTAGCACCCTTCGAGGCCACATTCGCTCATCAATTGCAGGAATTGAGCAGGTCGCTCGAACTCTTGGATCGATTCGGGAAGGTAGCTATACGCTTTCTTGTCGCGCGAGAGCACACCACCAATGGTTGGCATCACCCACCGAGAATAGAAGCGGTAAAGCGGCCCAATAAACCAATTCTCGCAGACGGCAAACTCCAAGACAATCAAGCAGCCCGAGGGACGCAAGGTACGAATAATTTCGGAAATTCCACCCTTCAGGTCGCCAAAATTTCTTACTCCAAAGGCGACTGTTGCCACATCGAAACTCTCGGAGTCGATATCGAGCTCTTCGGCCGAAGAGCACTTAAGCTCAATGCGTTGGGTGAGCCCCTTGGATAGGATCTTCTTTTGAGCAACGCTCAACATCCCCTGCGAGGGGTCGACGCCAACCACGCGAGCTTGGGGGTTTGCCTTCGATAGCGCAATGGCCAAGTCTCCAGTTCCGGTCGACATATCTAGGATCTGCGAGGGAGACGATTTGCGAGCGATCTTCACCACATTGCGCCTCCATATTCTATCGATGTTGAACGATAGAATGTGGTTCAGAGCGTCGTACGTTGGGGCGATGTTGTCGAACATCTCGTTTACCTCTTCGCTTTTGGTTTTGTTCTCTTTATTATATGGTTTCATTAATCTGCTTTAAGAGTTTTTTCGATCTTTATTTTGGATACCATTCGCGTTGGAATGATCATCAATGCTAATATTGCAGCTATAACAGCTATGTTAAGAGCCAAGATCCACACCACTCCCAATTCGATTGGCACATGGCTAAGAAGATAACTCTCGGCATCGAGCCTCAAAAAGTGGAAACGCTCCTGCAGTGCGCATAGTGTGAGCGAGACTCCATTTCCCCACGCAAGACCATAGAGGGTGATGTGTAGTGCGCGATATAAAAAAATGCGTTGCAGCGAGCTATTATCCATACCCAAGGCCTTCAATACTCCAATCATACGCGTACGCTCCAACACCATAATCAGCAGCGCTGTGGCCATATTAAATCCCGCAACGATCAACATTATAACTATGATAACCACCGCATTGATGTTGTGTGCCTTGAGCCAGTCGAAGATCGAGGGGTAGAGCGATTCGGAGGTTATTGCCATCATGTTTCCAATTCCCACGTGGTCGCCATATAGCAACTCGTCGTTGATCTCCGTGCACATTGCTCCAGCCGTCGAGAGCGACTCGAAGCGCAGTTCGTAGCCCGAAACTTGATCCTCCTCCCACGAATTGAGGCGTTGCACATTGCGGATGTCGGTCACCAAAACCATCCTGTCCCACTCATCGAGCCCGGTGGAGTATAAGCCCGAAATTTTGAATAGGTCTCGACGAAGCGACTCTCCCATTTGGTTGATGATCAGCTCCAAGCGATCGCCCACATCAAGCCCTAGGCGTCGGGCCAAACTGCTCGATATCAACACATCTCGCTTAGGTGAATCTTCACCAAGACGCGGAAGATCTCCTGCGGTGAGCGACGAGAGTAGAAAATCAGTTTGATAGAGCGAATCGACGCCTCGCATCATCACACCCTCGATTCCCTCGGAGCTCCTCACAACCCCTTGCAGGGTAGCATATGGAGCCATCGAGGTGACCTTGAATTGCTCTGCCATTAGCTCCTCGAGCTGGGGGTTTATTCTAATAGGGCTATATTGCGAACCGTTGAATGTTGCCGTGTTGCTCATGGTTGCTTGGGCGATAAAGCCGGTGAGCGATCTGCTCACCTCGCGTTTAAACCCAAATACGATCGCCAGCGAGATGATCATAATAGCGACACTTAGTGCCACCGAAATCGTGGCTACACGCACCATAATCGATGGTCGTCCTCCACTTTTTGTCTCTGCGCTGCGCTTGGCTATAAAGTATTCTACACTCACTTTTGAAAATTCATCTATAATAATATGCAAAGTAACACATTTTTTTGTTACTTTTGGCACAAAGATTTAACAATTATGAACAAAAAGATAGCACTTATCACCGGAGCAACTTCGGGAATAGGAGAGGCAACAGCCTTAAAATTGGCCTCATTGGGCTACTCAATAATTATTACAGGTCGACGCAAAGAGCGATTGGATGAGCTTTGCGAGCGTATCAAATCGTCTGGCACAGAGTGTGTTGCGCTCAATTTCGATGTGCGCTCAAACGACGAGTGCCAAAAATATTTGCAACCCTTGGAGCGAGTCGACCTGCTTGTAAACAACGCCGGTTTGGCCTCGGGTATGGAGCATATCGATGTTGGCGAGCTTAGCGATTGGGATGCGATGATCGACACCAATGTCAAGGGACTTCTGTATGTAACTCGCATTATCTCGCCAAAAATGGTTGCCGCGCAGAGCGGACACATAATAAATATTGGATCGATTGCCGGAACCGAAGCCTATGAGAATGGAGCTGTCTATTGCGCCTCGAAACATGCCGTGCACGCAATTTCGCAATCTATGCGTTCGGACCTTTTAGAGTCGAACATCAAGGTGAGCGAGGTTCGTCCGGGAATGGTCGAAACCGAATTCTCGACGGTGAGATTCCATGGCGACCAACAACGTGCCGACAACGTATATGTGGGTTTCGAGCCACTCACCGGAGCTGATATCGCCGAGGCTATTGGGTGGATTGCACAATTGCCAGCCCATATGAACGTTAATGATATAGTACTAATGCCTTCGCAACAAGCCTCGGCATTTAAAACGTATAGAAAAATTTAGAAATTTATGTTATTCAATCTTCTTCAAACTGGCCAAGAGGCAGTTAGTAATAGTGGCGCATATGCCAACGCTTTTGGTGCATTTACCCAAACAGGAGCCTTTTTCTTGATGATCGCCATTGGTCTTGTGGGCTTCTTGGTGCAATCAAAACTACAATCAGTATTTAAAAAATATTCTGCCGTTAGCTCTCCGGGCGGAATGACCGGAGCCGAGGCGGCAGCAAAGATGCTTCGCGACAACAATATCCACAATGTGAAAATTGTCAGTGTGCGAGGCCATTTGACCGACCACTTCAACCCTGCAAAAATGACCGTTAACCTTAGCGAAAGCGTCTATAATAGTCGCAGCATTGCAGCCATTGCCGTAGCGTGCCACGAGTGTGGACATGCCGTGCAACATGCTCGAAGCTATGCTCCGCTGGTTCTGCGCTCGCAACTAGTTCCTGTGGTTAACTTCTCGTCGAGCATCGCCACTTGGGTGATTATTGCCGGTATGTTGATGCTCTCGACAGGCATGGGCGAGACAATATGTTGGATCGGAATAGGCCTTATTGGAGTCTCGGCACTCTTCTCGATAGTGACGCTTCCGGTGGAATACAACGCTTCGGCTCGTGCTTTGGAGTGGATGGAGAGTTCGCGCACAGCGCAAGGGGTGCAATTGGCTCAGGCTCGCGAGGCGTTGAGCTGGGCTGCTCGCACATATCTCGTTGCGGCGCTTTCGGCAATTGCTACGGTGCTTTACTATGTGATGATTATAATGGGTCGCAGTCGGGATTAATCCTGTTAGTTAAGGAAATCTATGAATTATATGAAACGAGCGGCACTACTATGCTGCACTTGCTACGTTGTGCTTCTTTGTGTAAGCATTATTCCTCCGCAAACGGTGTGTGGGGTGGAGCTTCGACGTGCAAATGTGCTCTCGGATGTAGTGTGGTGGCATGCCGACAACCTTGTTGAAGATATCGAACTTGTGATCGATACCCAGGAGTATGAGGTCGATTTGGAGCATGTAGAGCAGCAAGTGGTGGCCTTAGATGATATCATTCCAACTGTTGCGAGCAACTTCGAGTGGTCTGAGTTAGAGAAAGATACAGTTGCAATAACTCAAGAACAGATGCGAGAGCACCTAAAGCAGGCCAAACCATCGATGCTTCTCGAGGGGATCGATTTAACCCCAATCGAGTGTTACGACACCTTGGAGCTAAGCGCCATAAGTCGCCTATATCGCAAGCTGCTTTCGCCCGATTCGCTGGTGAGAATTGCCTTTTTGGGCGACTCGTTTGTCGAGGCCGATATCGTTACGGCGGATTTGCGCGAGGCTCTTCAAAATGAGTATGGTGGCATTGGTGCAGGCTTTGCACCAATGCATTCCGACCTTATGCAGTATCGCCAAACCATTAAAACCGCGTCTAGCGGGTGGCGATCATACAACATTATGCAACATCGCAAAACACCTGCACCATATAACTCTTACTTCTCGGTGTCGGGCTGGGTGTCGGCTCCATCTACGGGTGCTGTAACTACGTGGACAACCACCTCGGTGAGGGATAATATTGGCTCGTGCGATCGTGTGCGACTCCACTTTATGGCGCTCGATGATTGCAAAATCGAGGTGACGATAAATGGTGGTGAGAGCCGCACCTTCGAGATTAAGGCCGATAGCAACCTGCGACAGATTGAGCTTGCTCAAAGTGGCATTAGTAAGGTGTCGATGCGAGTGCTTTCGGGTGCCAGTGGCTTTATTGGTTATGGCGCAATCTTCGAGGGCGAGTCGGGCGTTGTTGTAGATAATTACTCGGTTCGCAGCAATAATGGACAGGCGATGTTTTGGAGCTCTGCAGCAGTTAATGCGCAGATTGATAGGCGTATAGGAGGCTACGATCTGGTCGTTCTGCAGTATGGTCTTAACATCATGCAGAGTGGCGTGAACCGCTACACTTCGTATGCCGTTCAGGTCGAAAAGATGATCAGCTACGTGCAGAAATGCTTCCCCAATGCCGCAGTTTTGGTTATGGGAGTGAGCGATCGTTCGATGAAGAGCAATGGCATCTACCAGCCAATGAGCGAAGCGGAGAGCCTTACGGATTATCAACGCCAAGCGGCCAAGGCCATGGGTGTTTGCTTCTGGCCAACGCTCACGGCGATGCAGGCGCAGGGCGGAATGAGTAAGTTTGTGAGCAACGGTTGGGCAGCCAAGGATTTCACTCATATCAACTTTAAGGGTGGTCAAAGAGTTGCCTACGCGCTTGTCGATGCAATATCTGCAGGTGTTGAGCGCGAGCGCGAAAAGATGGTCAACAAGATTGAATATGAGGCGATTATTGATTCGGTGTCGACGAAAATTTTGGATAATAGATTGCTAAAAAAATCTCAAGTAGATATTTTAATGCAAGGCAGTAACGTGGTGATTCGATGATTGAGCAGATAGGTATAGATCACAATTTATTGGCCAAAGCACTCGAGCTGTTGAGCTACAATCCCGAGCAGCCAATGATATTTAGCAGTGGAGTTTTTCTGCTGCTATTCTGCTGTTTTATAACTATTTATAGCCTTTTGCAGCGCCGCGATACGGTGCGGGTTTTATATGTAATTGCCTTCTCTCTATACTTCTATTATAAGTCGAGCGGGCTATACCTATTGCTGCTGCTCTTCTCGGCAGTGAGCGATTTTATCATAGGTCGAGCTATTGATCGGAGCTCCGATAAGCGCTCACGAAGAAGGTGGCTTGTGGCGCTAAGCGTGGTGATAAATTTGGGTATGTTGGGCTACTTTAAGTATACCAATTTCTTTATCGATATTGCCTCGGGGTTGTTCGGTGAGGGCTTTTTGGATTTTCAAAATATATTCCTTCCCGTCGGAATTTCGTTCTTCGTATTCCAATCGATGAGCTATACTATTGATATCTATCGAGAAAAGATAAAGCCTCTGGATCGCTTCGAGGATTACCTTTTCTATCTCAGTTTCTTCCCGCAACTGGTTGCAGGTCCGATAGTTAGAGCCAAGGATTTCCTGCCGCAAATTCGCAAGCCACTGCATCTTACGCGCCAGATGTTGGGGATGGCGGTGTTTTTGATCGTTACGGGACTCTTTAAAAAGGCGATTATCTCGGATTATATCTCGCTCAATTTTGTCGATCGGGTCTTCGATCAGCCTATGCTATACTCTGGTTTTGAGTCACTTGTGGCTATATATGGATATGCCCTGCAGATCTACTGCGACTTCTCGGGATACTCCGATATGGCCATCGGTCTGGCCCTTATGCTTGGCTTCACATTCCCCAAGAACTTCGATGCCCCCTATAAATCAGCCACCATCACCGAGTTTTGGCGCAGATGGCATATTTCGCTCTCTTCGTGGCTGCGCGACTACCTCTATATATCGCTTGGTGGCAATCGGAAAGGAAAAATTCGCACCTATATAAACCTAGCTATTACTATGATTCTGGGCGGTTTATGGCACGGAGCAGCGGTGCGATTTGTGTTGTGGGGAGCGCTGCATGGCACCGCTTTGGCGCTTCATAAGATGTGGATGTCACTCATGCCATCCTCGAAGTCACAAGGGGCAGATATGAGCCTTGCGGGGCGCCTTGTGGGTATCATCTTTACTTTCCACCTAGTCTGCTTTGGTTGGCTTCTCTTCCGTGCGGACTCCATGGAGACTGTTTCGCAGATGCTTTATCAAATTACCCACAACTTTAATATTGGGCTGCTGCCGCAATTTATTGCCGGATATCCAGTGATTATAGCTATGCTACTTTTGGGTTATATCCTCCACTTCTTGCCCTCGCGGCTCAATGGCGCCACAGCGCACCTACTCACTAAGGGTGGTTTCGCGGTGCAGGTGATAGTTGTCGTAGTGATGATCTGGTGCGTTATGCAGTTCAAATCGAGCGAGATACAGCCTTTTATCTATTTCCAGTTTTAGGAGGGCTTGTTTGGGATGCCTCCGGCGGGTGGGGATAGCACCCCCGGTGGTGCGTACTTGTGCGCTATTGGGCTTAGAACTTTACAGTTTTAAAATTTTAGGAGTTAATATGTCATCAGCAAATAAATTTGCATGACATATTAACTCCTAAAATTTATTAAATGCCTAAAGGCATTTAAACCCACTATCGAGCTCCAGCGCGGCAACGCCTTACATACGAAAATAAACCTACATCACAGCCTCAACAGCGGCAAAAGCCATCTTTCCTTCGCCACAAATTGGGCATATCCAGCCCTCGGGCAGCTCTTCGAAGGGGGTATTTGGCGCGATGCCATTCTCGGGGTCGCCCAACTTTGGGTCGTAAATGTGGTCACAAACAGTGCAGTAATAGTCATTCATAAGCAGTAAGATTTAAACTGCTTTTATTGAGCAACTTTGATGCCAGAGTTTGCGCTATATGCGATAGCCGGAGGCAGTAAGAAGTATTAATCCTCCTGCTCGGGCGTATGTTTGTATTTAAATGTCAAGGCAAATACCACGGCCATAGCAACGGCAAAAGCTGCGAAGATATACCACGAAACGGGAGTCTGCGCACCATCGGCAGTAGCGGTATGATTAACCACCCATTGAGCTGTATATGAACCAATTATAGCGCCAATACCGTTTGTCATAATCATAAATACTCCTTGGGCGCTCGAGCGAATTTCCGACGAAGTTTCGCGATTAACGAACAACGAACCCGAGATGTTAAAGAAGTCAAATGCCACACCGTAAACGATCATCGAGATGAAGAACATCCAAACGCCAGCCCCAGGATTTCCAGCTCCAAGAAGTGCGAAGCGAAGTGCCCATGCGATCATCGAGATCAACATTACCTTCTTGATTCCAAAGCGCTTAAGGAAGAATGGAATTAGCAATATACATAGTGTCTCGGAGATCTGCGAAAGCGAAATCAAGATCGTAGAGTGCTTGGTGAAGAATGCATCTTTGTACTCCTCGATAGCGCTAAAGCTATGAATATATAGGTCGCCAAAGGCGTTGGTGATCTGCAACATCATTCCGAGCATCATCGAGAAAATGAAGAATAGAGCCATTCGTTTCTCCTTGAAGAGCGAGAATGCGCGTAGGCCAAGGGTGTCGACCAGCGACTTGCTGCCTGCTCCGCTTGACGTTTCGCATGCTGGAAGCGAGAATGAGTAGGCTCCCAAGATGATTCCAAGCGCCGCCGAGAAGTACAGTTGCGACTCATTATGTCCAAATCCAAGCAAATCAACGCACCACATCGAGGCGATAAAACCTACGGTTCCCCAAACGCGAATTGGAGGGAATGCCTTGACGGTATCTAATTTAGCCTTCTCCAAAGCGTTGTATGCCACCGAGTTAGATAGTGCAATTGTTGGCATGTAGAACATTACGCTAAGAAGAACCGATGAATATAGCATTATATATTCAGTCTGCTGAGCTGCAAAAATCATAAAAGCCGCAGCAATAACATGGCACATGCCAAGCAGCTTCTGAGCAGGAATCCACCTATCGGCAATGATACCCATAATGGCCGGCATAAATAGCGAACCAAGACCCATTGTTGCGTAGAAGCTACCAATTTTGCTGCCCAATTGAAGTGAATCACCCCCAAGGTACTTACCCAAAGTGATCAGCCAAGCACCCCACACGGCAAACTGCAGGAAGCTCATCACTGTAAGTC
Source organism: Rikenellaceae bacterium (assembly GCA_044433805.1). Lineage (GTDB taxonomy): Bacteria > Bacteroidota > Bacteroidia > Bacteroidales > Rikenellaceae > Alistipes. The sequence goes on along the minus strand of JAWXTD010000001.1, from coordinate 122,111 downwards.
TAATTTTCATATTCATCTCTTTCAAGTATTTAAGTTTAATTTTTATTGCGGTTGCATAATTTAATGAACAAAAATATAATTTTTTTTTCACATTTTTGCCATATTTACATTTTTTTATTACTTTTGCACTACGGAATAACAAATATTGTGTTGCGAAAATATTGAGCTATGGTGTAACGGTAACACTACAGATTCTGGTTCTGTCTTTCTGGGTTCGAATCCTAGTAGCTCAACTTCTCAAGTGCGATCCTTTTGGGTTGCATTTTTTTTTGTGTATGGAGCACCTCTATTTATCCTCATGGCAATTGACCTGCCTATGCCTCCGGTGGGCGGGGATAGTACCCCTGTGGGTGCGTGCTCACTTGCGCTATTGGGCTAAAAACTTTTGCTTGGTGCCGTGCGGCATGAGCGCAAAAAAAAAGTAAAAAAAGGTACAGACACATAGCATCCATACCTTTTAAAAAAACTATTCTAACTTACAAGAACCCTACATTGGGCCTCCCATGCCTGGTCCACGACCCATGCCGCTTCCGGGTCCTCGACGTTCACCATCGCTCTTTTGGTTACCAAACGAGCGGAGGTTGTAAACGAGTTGAACTGAGTAGTAGCGCCCAATAACGCTGTTATAGGTGTTAGTCGTTGAACCTGTGCTCACCGAGCGCGAGAACGATGTATTTTGATCGAAGATATCGTTAACACCGATATTCAGCTCTCCACGCTTGTTGCGGAAGATTTTCTTTCCGATATAGGCGTTACACAACACATAAGAATCTTGATAATCGTTGGTGATACCCACATACTCTTTGTATGTGGCAGCTCCTGTGAATGTGAAGTTGAAAGGTAGGACGAACTTCATGCTTGCCGATGCTGTTTGGCTATAATATGTATTTGCATCGTCTGACTCTGCTGCTGAGTTGACAGCCTGGCTATACTCACCATTCCACTGAAGTGTGAAGTCGACCTTCTCGGAGATGTTACTTCCCAATACTGCCGTTGCGCTATAGGTCATGCTCTCGGTGTTGTTGTACTCTCCACCGATGATATTTCCCGTTTCGCTCTCTACGGTTCCGCCATACATGCTTGGAGTGAGGGTGTAGTTGGCACCTGCACGAAGGTTCAAGTTACTCTTTATGAATGAGATTGGGAATCCATACTCCATCATTGCGTGTACCGACCAGTAATCATCCTCCATATTCAAAGTACGTGAATATTGAATTGGTGAGTACTCCTCGCCATCGATTGTGAATGTGCCGGGGTTGTAGACAACGTGCGAGCCCATGTAATCTTGTGTATTGGTCAAACCTCCCATAAGCATAAATGTTGAACCTCGCTCAATATTTGAGTGGATGAAGTGCATACGAAGCGTGTGCGTGTAAGATGGAATCAACTCCGAATTTCCCTTAGAGATATATTGTGCATCGGTAAGGTTGAAAACATCTACCAAATTATTAATCGACGGCTCCGAGGTGCTAGATTTAACATTCAAACGCAACGAGTTGGTTGGGTTGAAGAACAATTGACCCGACACATTGTAAGTGAAATCGCTGAAATTGTGGCTAAGTGTCTCGCTTGTGCTATCGCCCGCTGGATCAACAGTACCCTTTAGCTCCGATAGTTGGTAGTTAGCACCCACTGTCAATTTGCTCTTGCCATCTGAGTAGTAGACGCTTGGCCCAACTTGGTGAGTGATGTAAGTCGACTCGTATGAGTTTGACGAAGCCTCCAAGATATTTGCATCGTAAGTCACATAGTCCGAATCGGTGTTATAAGTCACCTTGTCGGTCTCTTGGGTCTTGTTAGTGAAGTTGTAGTTCAACATCGCACGGGTCTTTGTGCCGATAGGCTCTGCATAGACTGCATTTCCCGACAGTGTTACCGTTGAAGTTGGAGCATCGACCACTTTGTAGGCTAGCGCGATAAGGTCAGGGTTTGAGGCCAAAATCGCATCAATATCGGAGTACCATATCGCATTACCATCGGCATCGACATAGGTTGCAGCACCATTCGAGTAGCTCTGTGTTAAGCTCTGTTGCTTATTCAAGCCTAAGGTTCCGTTAACGGTGATTGTGCGACCAGCTTTTCCTAGGCGTGTGATGTACGATAGCGAAGTTGCTGAGTTATAACCACCCTTATCAGCTAAGCTATAGCTATTTAGGTAGTTGTAACCAGATTCTCCCCACATATCACCAAGGGTGGTTGAAGTAGCTTCATTACTCTGGAAACTTGCATTTTGACGAAGTGTAAGTTGCTGAGTTGGAGTGATTTTCCACTCTACGCGTCCTGTGATGCGGTGGTTGTAGTTAGGTGTGTAAGAGTTGGTCGATGAAGATAGTGTATCGATAGCCAAAGGATCTTCGTACCATGTGTCGGTGGTCTTGTAATTCTCGGTTGTTGTGCCGTTGTAGAAGTAGCTTCCCTCGACCTTCACCTTGTCGTTTTCACCAAATACGCCCGAGTAGTTCAAACCGATAGCTGCAACCTCGGCAACTCCCGATTGTGGACGCACCATATAGCTGCGATTTCCATCACGCGAACCATCTGAAACACCCAAAATATCGTCGAACGAGAAGTTTTGCTGGTTGATATTGTTCAAGAGTCCAATTACCGAAAAGCGGTGATTACCAGTGAAGTAGTTCACATTACCACCGGCCATATATTTAAGCTTATCCAAGCTTCCTTGAACCTCGGGCTGGTAACCAGTGCCGGCATACATCTTACCGAAGAAACCTTCGCGCATATGAGCCTTGGTTACGATATTGATCGACTTGTAGCTATTACCATCGTCCATTCCCGAAAGCTCGGCATTATCGCTCAACTTATCGAACACCTCGACACTCTCCACAAGCTCGGCTGGCAGGGAGTTGATAGCTGTAGTTACGTCGCTTCCGAAGAATTCGCGACCATCGACAAAGAGTTTCTCGATAGTTTCACCCTGCGCGGTAACCTCGCCATCGCTCACCGTGATACCGGGCATCTTCTTCAAAAGACCCTCGATATCGGCATCATCGGCAACCTTAAATGCCGAAGCGTTGTAGCTGATTGTGTCGCCACGTTGCGAGGTACGCATCGCTTGCACCTCCTTGACTACAGCATCGATTTCGGTCGAGGCCTCTTTGATCTTCAACTTACCAAGCAGCGCACGCGAAGAGCTAATCTTCACCGTGTCAACCATATCGTGGTAACCCATATATGTCGCTTTGATCACATAATCACCATAAGGTATCGAGGTGAATGTGAAGGCTCCATCGTATCCCGAAGCGACCAAAACTGGCTGACGTGTTGAGTTGATTTGAACCATCTCGACAACGGCACCAATGACTCCCTCGTCGCTATAGCTATCGACCAAGTTACCCTTTACGGTACTCGTCTGAGCATAAATTGCAGAGCTTGTCACAAGCGCCACTAGTAGCAATAAAAACTTCTTCATTAATCTGTTCTTTTATATCTTATTGACGTGCAGGACGTTCTCCTTGTTGTCCACGACGCTGTTGTTGCATCTTCTGGAACTTTGTATACTGCTCTTCGGTTAGGATCTCCTTATATTTTGCATCGCGCTCCTCCATCATCTTCTTCATCGCATCGCGATCACCACGCTCTGGCATCTTGATATTTGACTCATACTCCATGATCTGCGCACACTGCTCGTCGCTCAATTCCAATTGCTCCTTCATCTGCTCAACGCGTTGTTCAACTGTTGGTTGCTCGCGCTGCTGACCCTCTTGTGGTCCTTGAACCATTGCATTTGCACCTACCGATGTAAAGATTGCAGCCATAGCAATCATCATTAACTTTTTCATAATTTTATAATTTTAGATTGTTTTACTTTAATTAACGCAAAGATACTACCTAGATTACAAAATTAACCTACGCTGCCGGTGAATCGACTAAATTCGGGGGTGAATCGCCCAATTAACTGGGGTGAATTTAACCTTGAAGCTGCAACCACTCCTTAAACTCTGCTGTGCGAGCTTTGGGAATAATAATTTTCTCGGGGATTTCACAGCATAAATTGAGTGATAGTCGGCTGCCAAACCAGACTGAGATATCGCTAATTGCCACTCGTGAGACAATAAATTGGCGGTTAGCGCGAAAAAAAACTGAAGGCTCGAGTATCGAGAAAATATTGTCTAAACTTCGATCTAGGGGGTAACTCTCACCACGCAGCGTTATTGCCACAACCTTCTCGTTTGAGGTGTAGAAATATGCAATATCCTCGACCTTGAGAGGAATAATCTTATCCTTGACATGGATCAGGAAGCTGCGCGCACTCTGCTCGCGGCTACTTTGGGCAACCTGCCTTACGCGTGCCGAATACTCTTGTTGCTGCACGGTTGTTAGTTGTTGCAATTTGCTCAGTGCACGTTGTACCTCGCTACTTTTGATGGGCTTGAGCAGGTAATCCACGCTACTAACCTTGAATGCCTGCAGCGCATACTCGTCGTAGGCCGTTGTAAAAATAATCGGCACGGTGACCTCGACACGCTCAAAAATCTTAAATGCATCGCCATCGGCAAGGTGAATATCCATAAATATAAGGTCGATCGACGAGGCTGAATTCTGCAAAAATTCAACACTCTCGACGACGCTTTCGGCCACAGCAACAACACTTATTGAGGGCTGCATACCCTCCAAAATAGAGCGTAGATTTTGCAGTGCAGCGCTCTCGTCTTCGACTATCAGCGCTCTCATTTGCGTGGTGGAATTAGAGGCAAGCGCACTGTGAAATGCTCTTGCGAGTTCTCCACTATAATCGGATTATTGGCGATAAGTTGCCAGCGACGACTAAGGTTCTCGAGCCCCACACCTGTCGATGGCTCGGCTTCCAATTTTGGGTATTTACGGTTCGAGACCACCACGGCATCATCCTCAATTGTGATGACAACATGGAACGGACGGCTGCTAACGATAGTATTGTGCTTAACGGCATTATCCAACAGCGGCTGGAGCGAGAGAGCTGGAATTTGATAACCATCATACCGCGGGTCGATATCTATATCGAAGAAGAGCTTATCGGCATAACGTATTTTAAATAGGTATATATAGGCCTGCACAAATTGCATCTCCTCGTCAAGCGAAGTGAGCGTGCTTTCGCGATTCTGCAAAATATAGCGGAACGTATAGGAAAGTTGATCGATATAGGTCAACGAACGCTCCTCGTCCTTTTGACGCACCAACATCGAGAGCGAGTTGAGCGAATTGAATAGAACGTGTGGGTTGATCTGGCTCATCAACATATTATACTGCGCATTGATGCTCTCGCTACGCAGCCTCTCATTCTCCAAAATTATATTTTGGCGCTGCGAGAGCAGAGTATAAATCTGACTATAGAGCATCGAAACGACAACGGCAAACGACCACTTAAGGATAACCATATAGTCGATAATAGGCATCCCTCGCAACAATAATTCAAAGATAAGATCCCCTCGATTGCGAGGCGAGACAATCGGTGCAAAGAGGTACATCACAATGGCGATAAGCAGCGCAAAGAGCAACATTCTGAAGTTACCCCTTCTGGAGCGTCGAGCCCAACGTGCCGTAGCCACCAGAATCACCACCAACGAGAGGATGAAGTAATAGAGCGATTGTGTGATAAATTCGCTCACCCTTTGCGGTGTGGTCGACGAATATGCCGAGACAATACGACCATTGCTACGATAAATATTCTGCACCACCGAGTGGCGTGAAGCTCTACCTGGCGAGACGGTATCGGGCATAATATAGACCACCGCAAGTACACTATCACCACCCTTTAGCCCATAACGGTTAACCTTTCCTTGCGAGAGATAGGCACTATCGGCATCATCATAGACAACATATCCATGGCCATCGGGGCTCTTTTGGAATAGCCCCTCGACACGTACCAAATTCGGATCTGCACCTTCACGCCTCTGAGCCGACGATTGCGGATCTTGATCGACAAATATTAAAAGCAGGTGCGAGAAATTAACCACCAAGCTAATTGCTACAGCAATCAATATGTCGACAACTATTTTCGATGATATTTTCATGATAACCTAAATTTTAGATACTACTCTTTATACCAACTAGCATAAAGGTTATAATCGCGAGCTGTGCGCAGAATCACCTCCTCGCGCTGCTCTGGTGCGATATCGCGGATCTTTTTTGCTGGCACACCTGCGTACAGAGAATTGGACTCCAACTTGGCACCGGCCAAAACCAACGCTCCCGCGGCAACAATGCATCCTGTGCCCACCACCGCATTATCCAAAATTGTCGAGCCCATGCCAATTAGGCAGTCATCCTCGATCACTCCACCGTGAATAATCGCATTGTGCCCAACCGACACATTACGCCCGATATGGGTCTGCGACGGAGTCTTCGAGCCGGTGTACAAAGTGTGGATCACCACCCCATCTTGAATGTTCGACCCCTCGCCAATAGTGATTGAGTTCACATCGCCACGAAGAACCGCATTGTACCAAATCGAGCAGTTTCGCGCGATCTTCACATCGCCAATCACAACCGCCGTTTCGGCCAAGAACACATCATCGGCGATATCTGGGGTGAACCCCCTAACTGTTTTTATAAGTGCCATTTTTTACTCCTCTTGTTTTGCATTTTGCCACATCTCTTCCATCTGCTCTAAGGTGAGCGACGAAAGGTCGACCCCAGCATTCTCGGCTTGCTGCTCCATCGAGTTGAAGCGAGTGATAAATTTACGATTTGTGCGATCCAAAGCTGCCTCGGGATCGACTTCATACAACCGGCAGGCGTTAATCAGCGCGAAGAAGAGATCTCCAAATTCACCCTCCAGCTTATCGTGGTCACAACGATCGATCTCAACCTGCACCTCGGCAATCTCCTCCTGAACCTTTGCCCAGACATCCTCGCGAGCCTGCCAGTCGAAGCCCCGCGAAGCGGCCTTTTGACCAACCCTATAGGCCTTGACCATTGCCGGAAGTGAGCGCGGAACACCTCCCAGAGTGCCCTTCTTGCGATTGGCCTTGCGCAGTTTGAGAGCCTCCCAGTTGCGACTAACCTCTTCGGGCGTAGCTGCGTGGATATCCCCAAAGACGTGCGGATGACGATATATTAATTTGTCGCACAACTCATTGGCAACATCCCCAAAATCAAATGCTTGCTGCTCATCACCCAATTTTGAGTAGAAGACAACATGCAGCAGCAGATCGCCCAGCTCCTCGCGAATAGATGCCATATCGCCCGACGAAATTGCATCGATAAGCTCGAAGGTCTCCTCGATTGTGTTGTTGCGCAGCGACTCGAAAGTCTGTTCACGATCCCACGGACACTCGACCCTTAGACGATCCATAACGCCCAAAAGCCTACTTACCGCCTCTAATTTTCTCTCCATTATATAAAATGATTGATTGTAAAGGCAAAGATAGTAAAAATTATTTGAATCAAGAAAAATGGATAGGGCTCAGGGCGTATACCTATCTTGAAGTATACAGTGTGCAAACAGAAAATAAACAGATAGATGTGTATAAAAACATATCATAAGATAAATTAAAGAATATAGTAATCTTTGTCCTGACCCTATCCGATTAGTGTTATTGCAAGATTGGTGCCGAGATCTGCTATCTGCGCCCGCCGGAGGCAGTAAGAAAGTATATTCAACCACAAAAAAAAGAGCCACACTAGTAAAATTAAATATAAAATTAGTATCTTTGCCCTATGTCAATAGTTAGAAAAGTAGAGAGTGACCAGGAGTACGAGAGTAGGATCCGCCCGCAGGAGTTAACCTCCTTCTCGGGTCAGGATAAGATTGTCGACAACCTCAAGGTCTTTATTCAGGCGGCCTTGATGAGGGGCGACTCACTCGACCATGTCTTGTTGCATGGGCCTCCGGGACTGGGTAAGACCACTCTGGCGAACATCATCTCGCATGAGATGGGTGCGCAGTTGAAGTTAACTTCGGGCCCTGTGCTCGATAAGCCGGGTGACTTGGCGGGATTGCTTACCAATCTCGAGGCGGGCGATGTGTTGTTTATCGACGAGATCCACCGCCTGAGCCCCATTGTGGAGGAGTATCTATACTCGGCCATGGAGGATTACAAGATTGACATTGTGCTCGACAAGGGCCCTTCGGCTCGCTCGATACAGATTGAGTTGGAGCCATTTACGCTCATTGGGGCAACCACTCGCAGTGGTCTTCTCACCTCGCCACTGCGTGCTCGCTTTGGCATTCAGTGCCATTTGGAGTACTACGACTCGAAGACGCTCAGCGGTATTGTCAAGCGCTCCGCGAAGATTTTGGGTATCTCGATCGACGATGATGCCGCATGCGAGGTGGCACTTCGCTCGAGGGGAACTCCTCGAATTGCCAATGCTCTGTTGCGTCGTGTGCGCGACTTTGCGATGGTCAAGGGCGAGGGGCATATCGACCTGGAGATCACTCGAATAGCACTTGCAGCACTCAATATCGACTCGCGCGGATTGGATCAAATGGACAACAAAATTTTGGGCACCATAATCGAAAAGTTCAAGGGTGGCCCCGTAGGTTTGGGAACCATCGCCACGGCCGTTGGCGAGGATACCGGAACCATCGAGGAGGTCTACGAGCCATTCCTTATCAAGGAGGGATTCTTAAAGAGAACCCCTCGAGGGCGAGAGGCTACCGAGCTGGCTTACACGCATTTAGGATTTCACTCACCCAACACAGGAGAGTTTAACTTTTAAAGAAAAAAGAGAGAAAAAAATAAAAACATACACTAGCGTTGAGAGGTGGCATAGTGTCGCTATCGATTGCTAAATACATAATAAGCGTTAGCTTTAGTCTTGCATCTTGGAACTTAGGAAATTTCAGTAATACAGCAAAAGATTGAAGTGTAAACGCTCACGTGTCTACGTGGGCCTTACTCTTTATCTTGCTGTGATAGGTTTCCTAAGACCTCAAGATGTGGATAAAAGTATTGTCCACGTTTTTTGTGCGCAATAAGGAAAAGGAGAGGTGCACCTTACTAATAATTTATTATTAATAAGCACTAAACATAATAATAATGAAACTTTTTTGTATATTTGTAGCACCGTGATATTGGGCTACAAAATAGTGATCCCGGAAGGAATCGAACCTTCATCGTAAGAACCGGAATCTTATATTCTATCCATTGAACTACGGAACCAGAGCCACAAAGATGAGAAAAAATTTAGAGAGAACCAAATTTATGCAAGAGAAGCTTAACCACGCAGAGCGATTAATGGCGGTGATAGAGTGGGCAGATATGTCTGTAAATGTGTTTGCGCGCCATATTGGACTCACTCGCTCCGAGAATTTATACCAAATTAAAAAGGGAAATAATGGCATATCGCAAAAGACTGCCTCTATGATTGTGGATAAATTTCCACAAGTAGACCTCCTGTGGCTACTGACCGGTGATGGGCAGATGTTGAGTGGCGAAGAGTCATCGTCGGCAATGAAACCATTCTATAACCTTGGTGTGGAGCAGCATATTCGCCATGTTGAGTCGCTTGAGACCAATGAGAAGATGATCCTGCCCTCGAACATCGACTTTGATATAGCTATGCCATACCTTGGCCGTGCAATGAATCAAAGCACCCCAACAAACACAATATTGCTTCTCAAAAAGATTTTACCCGAAATGATCATTCCGGGTGACGAATGTGTAATAGTTACAAAAAAAATTGTACTTTTGCGTATTATTAGGCACCAGCAGAAGACCAATGGCACTCTGCAGTTGCGCCTAATGGCAACAAACAGTGAAACTTTTGGCGATGTAACCCTTGAAATGGACGAAGTTGAAGCGGCATATGTGGTCAAAGGTAAAATAATAACAAATATATAAAAACAGATGTTTTCAGGAATAGTAGAGAGCCTAGCGACAGTGGTGGCAATCCGAGAGGAGCAACAAAATAAGCACTTCACTCTAAGAGCCTCGTTCTGCGACGAGCTTAAGATCGACCAGAGTATAGCTCACAATGGTGTATGTTTGACCGTTGTGGCCTTAGAGGGCGACACATATACCGTAACGGCAATGCAGGAGACGCTCATAAAGAGCAACTTAGGATTGCTCGAGGTGGGCGATGAGGTAAACCTCGAGCGTTCGATGCGTCCCGATGCGCTGCTCGATGGCCATATCGTTCAAGGACATGTCGATCAAACAGCCACTTGCACGGCTAAGGAGGATGCCCAAGGTAGTTGGTACTTTACGTTCGAATATGAACCGCTCACCGAGGGAAATTGCACTGTCGAGAAGGGGTCGATTACGGTTAACGGCGTCAGCCTAACTGTCTGCGACTCAAAGGAGAAGAGCTTTAGGGTGGCGATAATTCCATATACCTTCGACCACACTAACTTCCACAACTTCGAGGTGGGCACGGTCGTAAACTTGGAGTTCGATATTATCGGTAAGTATATCGCTCGATTGATGAAAAATTATCAAAAATAGATAAAATGGATTTACTATACATAGATTGGGACTTTAACCCTACGCTTATCAATATCTTTGGATTTGAAATTCGCTACTACAGTTTGATGTGGGTGGCTGCGATATTGATTGGAGCCAAGTACTTCGAACTATTTTGTAAACGCGAGGGGATTCGATCACAGGTCGCAGAGTCGATATTCATTTATGGTACCCTGGGAACGATGCTCGGTGCACGCGTAGGCCACTGCCTATTCTACGAACCCGAGACATATTTGGCTCGTCCATGGGAGATCGTCACCGGAATTCGCGATGGTGGTTTGGCTAGCCATGGCGCGGCAATTGGAATTTTGATTGGCTTGTGGCTCTTTGCGCGACGCAATAAATTGCCATACCTTTGGGCCTTGGACCGCATTATGATCCCTACGGGGGTTGGTGGAGCGCTTGTTCGCTTGGGCAACCTCTTCAATTCGGAGATCTTTGGAACCGAAACCACCATGCCTTGGGGCTTCCGCTTCCACCGCTCATATGAGTGGACACAAAACTATGCACCAGCTGCTTGCCACCCCACACAGATCTACGAGGCGATATGTTATATGATCACCTTTGCGGTGGTTTGGGCAATGTACTTCCGCTATGATTTGGCTCGACGTCGCCCCGGAACGCTCTTTGGAGCTGGCTTGATTGGTATCTTCCTAAGTCGCATTTTGATTGAATCGATTAAGAATATTCAGGTCGATTTCGAGGCGAGCATGTCGCTAAATATGGGTCAATGGTTGAGCGTTCCATTTGTACTGCTAGGTGTGTATATGCTCTACAGAGGATTCTCGCGCCCAGCAATTGAGGTAAAACAACAAAAGAAAAAATAGTTAATTATGGAACAGGTCTCAAGAATGTCTGCCGAAGTCAATAAACTCATTGGCAGCAGCATATTATCTGGCAAAAATGTATATCTGCCTCAGATCGGAACGCTGCACACGATTGTGAATAACGAGGGGCGCAAGCGCATAGATTTCAGCTCGTCGGAGCAGGGTGTCTCACTTATCGAGATCATCAAAGATAGGGCTGGATGCACACCCGAGCAGGCCGAAGAGATATATAACCGCTGGAAAGGCGAGTTGTACACGCCCGTGCTAACGCAAATTGCCGAGGTGGGTGAATTGCGCATAAAGAGCTTTATCACCTACGACTCATTCTCGCAGCAATTGAACATGAGCCAAGAGCCCCAAGCTGCCGCCGCAGAGCCAAAAGAGGAGGCTACCTCTGCACCACAAAGCGAAGTTCGACAGGTCGTAAAACCGACCCCAATACCAATTGCAATACCTAAACCCCATAAACCTACAACTATGTCAGAGCCCACAGTAACACCTAAAGTCACAAAGCCTGCTGAGACTAAAAAAGGCGGCAGCAAGTTAATTTTAGTATTGATTTGCATTGCGTTAGTAATTGTCGGCGGATATTTTGGCTACAATGCAGCATCGAAAGCGAAAGCTGAAAAAGCACTCATCGAGCAGATTGCAGCTCAGAAAGCAGCCGAGGCTCAACGCAAAGCCGACAGCATCGCCCTAGCACAAATCGAGGCTCGCAAAGCAGCCGAAGCACAGGCGGCAATGGAGGCTGAAACGCCTCGCTACAGGGTTGTTTATGGCGTATATCGCCTTCGCTCGAATGTTGATGTCGCCTTGCGCCACATCGATGCACAATATGGCGCAGGACGAGGCAAGGAGTATCCTCACTACGATAAGACCATGGTGAGCATGTTCGAATCGGACAACCGCCGCGAGTGCCAAAATTTCCTAATGGAGTACTACGACATGTATCCAGACTCATGGGTTTATGACTCAGCGCACTAGAATCGCAAGTGGGATAACCCACCTTATAGATATCTTCTATCTGCCTATAATAGAACGCTTTATACCACACCACACATTCCGCTACGGGGTGTGTGGTGTGGCAAATAGCATTGTGCTCGACACAATTTTTTACTACCTTATATATCACTACATTGTGGGAATGAGGATTGTAGATTTGGGATTTTATGCCATCTCACCAGAGGTTGCATCGCTCATCATTGTATTTCCAATCACCTTCTCGATCGGCTTTTGGCTCAACCGCAATGTCGCTTTTCATGCCACATCAGAGCGTCAAGATCGCCAGGTGGCAAAGTATGCCCTATCGGTATGTGGCTCTATATTACTGAGTTGCATCTCGCTAAAATTCCTAGTCACAATCTGCGGAGTATGGGCCACACCCGCCAAAACAATATCATCGATCATCGTAGCCCTCTACAGCTACCTTGCCGCCCGACACTTCACCTTCCGCATAAGGGGTAGATAGATGCAAACGCATAAAAAAAAACTTGCTCATCGCGCTCATGCCGCCCGCCCACGGGCAGTAGGAGAGTATACTTTCAATGGCAAGCGAAATTAAAAAATATAAGCAAGCGCGATTGCTGCGATAATGCCACACAGGTCGGCAATCAGCGAGTAGGTGAGTGTGTATCTGATTTTTTGGATTGCGACTGATCCGTAGTAAAGTGCTACTACATAGAATGTTGTGTCGGTAGATCCTTGCACGATGCATGCTAGGCGCCCAACTAGTGAGTCGGCACCATAGTTGTTCATTGCATCGATCATCATTCCTCTGGCGCCGCTTCCGCTAAGTGGCTTCATGAAGATTGTGGGCAGTGCTCCGGTGAATTCGGAGTTTATCCCCAATGCGTTCAATGCTGCCGAGATGCCATCGATGATGTAATCCATCGCTCCCGAGGCGCGGAAGATACCTATTGCCACCAACATAGCCACCAAATATGGAATTATCGTCACAGCGGTCGAGAATCCTTGCTTGGCTCCCTCGATAAAACTCTCGTAGACGTTTACCCGTTTGGCCACTCCTACGGCTATAAATGAGCATATTATGGAGATCAGAAAGAGGTTCGAGATGAGCGTTGCCCAGCCTGATAGCAGCTCCTTATTACCCGAGGTAAATAGGTATGTGACCAGGGCGATGATTGAAAAAAATATGGTGGCAGGAATTAAAATTTCGCGTTGTAATAGATTGATTTTCTGTTTAATAGCGGTTAGGGTTATGGCCGTTATGGTCGACACGCCCGTGGCAATCATTATCGGCACAAAGACATCGGCAGGATTCTCGGCTCCCATTTGCGCTCGATACATCATTACGGTCACCGGCAATAGCGTTAGCCCCGAGGCATTTATCATCAGGAACATTATCATCGAGTCGCTAGCCTTCTGGCGCTCCTTGTTGAGCTCTTGGAGTTGCTGCATCACGTTGAGACCAATTGGTGTTGCAGCGTTGTCGAGGCCCAATAGATTGGCCGAAAAATTCATAAACATCGCTCCGGTAACGGGGTGTCCCTGAGGTATTTGAGGGAATAACTTTCCAAATAGAGGAGCCGATTTTTTGGCCAATAGATCTACTACACCGGCATTTTGCCCAATCTTCATTACCCCCAGCCACAAGCACAATACTCCTGTGAGCCCTATCGAGATCTCGAAGCCCAATTTGGCATAGCTGAATGTCGAGTCGACCATCTCGGCAAAGAGATCGCCATTGCCCGATATGAGCGAACTGATTGTGGCCAGAGCAAATGCAACGATAAAGAGTGCTGCCCAAATGTAGTTTAGTACCATATTTAGTCGTGAATTTTCTGGTTGTCGGATAATACTCTAAGGATGTTTCCACCCATAATTTTGGCGATATCTTCGGCGGTGTGGCCTGCGCGCAGCAGCTCGATTGTTACATTGATAAAGTCGTTTGCAGCGTTGAATCCCGCAACACCTCCTCCGCCATCAAAGTCGGAGCCTACGCCAACGTGGTCCACACCTACGAGCGATATAATATGCTCAATATGAGCGATATAGTCGTGAATTGTTGCCGGCACATCTTCTCGCACGAACTCCGCATAGGCGCATGTTTGGATTACTCCTCCCTTGGCTGCGATCGCCACAATTGCCTCATCGCTCAAGTTGCGAGGGTGATGGCAAAGAGCCTTGGCCGAGGAGTGAGAGGCGATTATTGGCTGCGAGCTGAGCGCAAGGGCCTGCATGGTGCTTTTGTGCGATGAGTGCGATATATCGACAGTAATGCCCAGGGCATTCATGCGCTGGATAACTGCAGCACCAAAGGGGCTAACGCCACCATAGAGCTCATCGCCAATGGCCGAGTCGCAGATGTCGTTTGCACCATTGTGACATAGGGTGATGTAGCTCACTCCCAGCTCTTTGCACCGGTCAATATTTTCAATATCATCGCCAATGGCTAGGCCATTTTCTACTCCAAGCAGGATGCTTTTTGCACCGCGCGCCTTGGCTCGAGCGACATCTTCTGCACTGCGAGCAATCTCGACGTTGGGCTTGAGTTTTTCGATATCTTCGGCGAAGCGTTTGAGAATCGAAAAGGCTTTGGTAACAGCCACTTCTTTAGGTGTTTGCTGCGATATGTAGGCAACGGTGATGGTGGAGTCCAAATATCCCTGCTGCATCTTTATAAGGTCTACCTGTGAGGAGCTGTTGCGAATACTGAAATTGAATTTCCCACTCTCGTAGAGCATCGGAGTGTCGCAGTGAGAGTCGACGATGGGGTTGGTGAGATGTATATTTTTCGCCTTGCGATACAACTCCGCCTCGCAGGCAAAGAAGGCGAAAAGTTTGATCATCTCGGGCGATTGTGCAGTTGTTGCAAGATTTTCGGGATGGCACTGTAGCGCTATAATTTTGTGAGTGGGGTAGCCCTCAATGGCCTCTATCACACCATCTTGCGATCTGGCCGAGACTCTCAATGATGGCGCCACGTGCTTGATTGCTTGGTGGTGTCTAGAGTTTACATCGAGCACCTTTTTGCCAACAATCTTGTGAAGCATCGACGACTCATCGATGGCGATGCTGTGCACACCCTTTTCGCGCGGATGCAGCACCGAGTGCTCCAAAGGCTTTTGCGGGTACATCGACTCGAGGTCTTGGTATATCGAGCCTCCAAGGGCGATGTTGATGAGTTGACACCCTCGACAAATGCCCAAAATAGGCAGGTTGTAATCGATTGCCGCACGTAGCAGAGCCAGCTCATAATAGTCGCGCGTGAGGTTCAAATCGGTCAAATTGGGAACATTCTCCTCGCCAAAATATCGGGCGTCGATATCGGCACCTCCGCTAAGCAGTAGGCCATCGACACCTCGCATAAGAGCGCACAGAGCCTGCTCATCGCACGTCGCAGGAACAATAACTGGCACCGCTCCAGCATCGATAATCGCCTGCGAATAGGCGAAATGAAGAGCCGAATTCTCGTCGATAATATTTGCCGAGATCGCAATAATTGGCCTTGGCGCAAACCCTAAAGATTCATTGTCGTTGAACCCCTTCTCAAAATTATAAATCATATTAGTGGTGTTTACCTACGTTTAACAGATATCACAAAGATAGTAAGAAGATTGAAAAATATGAGATGTTTTGCAGATTTTTTCTACACTTTTTATTACCTTTGTTCTCAGGGAAAATAAATAACATAAAAATATTAATCATGATCTATCCATTAAAGTTCCACCCAATTCTAAAATCGATGCTTTGGGGTGGCGAGCAAATTATTCCTTACAAGGGAATTGACATTGAACAGTCGAAAGTTGGCGAGAGCTGGGAAATTTCGGGTGTTGCGGGCAATGAGTCGGTAGTTAGCCAAGGCCCATTGGCTGGAAAAACAATCACTGAGCTATTGGAAGAGTTTGGTGCTCAGTTGGTTGGCAAGGCAAACTATGAGCGATTTGGCAATGAGTTTCCACTTCTCATTAAGTTCATCGATGCTAAGGATGACCTCTCGATTCAGGTGCATCCCGACGACAAGTTGGCCGCCGAGCGCCATAACTCTAAGGGTAAAACCGAGATGTGGTATGTTGTCGACGCTACGGCAGATGCAAAGCTTCGTTCGGGATTCTCGCGCCAGGTGAGTGCCCAGGAGTATGTTGCAGCGGTCGAGAATGACACCGTTACCGACATCCTCAAGGAGTACAACGTTGCTGCCGGAGACCTCTTCTTCCTTCCCGCAGGTCGCATCCACAGCATCGGAGCAGGATGCTTCATCGCTGAGATTCAGCAAACTTCGAACATCACATATCGCATCTACGACTTCAACCGCAAGGATGATCAAGGCAATAGTCGCGAACTGCACACCGAGCAGGCTAAGGGCGCTATCGACTACACCCTGTTGGATGATTACCGCACGCATTACGATCGTCAGGCCAAAGATCAAGAGGTGGAGCTAGTGGAGTGTCCATACTTCAAAACATCGCTCTACGACCTCGCAGCGGCTAAAACTTTGGACTTTACTGCGCTCGATTCATTCGTGATCGTAATATGCGTAGAGGGTTCAGCAGCAATGGTTTGCGATGGTGTTGAGATGTCGATTGCCCAAGGTGAGTCGATCTTGATTCCTGCGACAAGCGGCATTGTGGAGATTGCCCCAAATGGCGGCTGCAAGTTGCTTACTACCTCTATTGAGTAGGGATTTTCTGCTATTTTTCAGCTCTCTTACTGCGCTCATGCCGCGCGGGCACCAAGCGAGCTTGGATACAAAAACTGTCGTTTTTGACCTTGTCGTGCGAGGATTTGTTCTTCGCTGCGCTCCGACGATACACTATATTATAATAATCTTTTGAAAGCGAGCTTTCAACGCTCATTATAATATAGTGTATCTATGTCAACCTATCACCGCCCGCCGGAGGCAGTAAGAAAATATACAAGCAAAGGGAACGACTGATTACTCAGTCACTCCCTTTATTTTGCATCGTGCGACGCGAGGTCGCTTTTACAAGCGTTTTTCTTTTGCTTCAATACATTCAGTGGCGTGAGGCACGCGCATTAATCTGGCCTTTGGGATTAGTTTGCCTGTTGTTTTGCAAACTCCGTAGGTTTTGTTTTCAATGCGGATGAGTGCCATCTCAAGGTTGCGGATGAACTTCATCTGGTGTGCTGCCAATCGACCGCTCTCCTCTTTAGATAGGGTGGTGGCACCCTCTTCCAACACTTTGAATGTTGGTGACGTGTCCTCGGTGTCGTTGTCCGAGGTGTGGGTGATCGAAGCTCTGAGGAGTTCATAATCCTCTCGAGCAGCCTCTAACTTTTTGATAATTAGCTCCTTGAACTCTTGGAGATCAGCGTCGCCATATCGAACTCTATCCTCTGCCATACTGTTAAGTTTTAATTTACATTATGTAAAAATAGACAAAAAAATGTAATTAGCAAAATTTAATTATAATTTTTTATATCTCCACACGCTTATAGCATTGCCAATTGGCAGTAACTCTCGTAGTGGTTGACAACATTGCGAACATATGCAAGTGTCTGACCAGCACCGCGAAAACGTCCATATTTCACAACGCTTAGGTTGTAATACTCTTCCGAATCCATCTTTTGGAGATATTTTGCAAGAACATCCCACGATGTTGAATCCTCGCCAAAGTTTTTTGCTAAACGTCGAGCATCGGCTATACGACCCACTCCGCAGTTGTATGCGGCAATGGTGATCTTCAAGCGATCTTGCTGCGAGGTTGCTGCTGGGAGTTTTAACATATCCTCAATAAGCGATAGAACTCTGTTTGCAACATCGATGTTATCCTCGACATTTGTGAGCTGCTCCACTGTAACGTCGAATTGACGAGCTACACTTGGCATAACTTGCAAAATTCCGCGTGCTCCGCAGTGCGACACTACGTCGGGCTGGAAGCGAGATTCATGGTAGGCCATTGCGCAGAGCAATCTCCAGTCGTTGCCATGCTCTTGGCTCAAGGAGCGGAAGAGGTTGTCGTATGGCGAGATTGTTGCGCTGCTAGGCGCTTGGTTTTCGATTTCCGACTCATTTTCTATTGATCGGTAACTCGATGATGCGGTGGTGGTGGTTAGTGATAAAAGGTTGAAAAATGCTAAAATAATTAAAGTTTTGTTAAACATTACGTTGTTCTTTGTGGGCAGCTTATTGCGGCACAGTGAAGTTCTTAATCATAGAATCCCCACGAAATGCCTATCTTAAACATACCTGGATTGAGCGGATAATCAGCAACTTGGAAGTAGCTTCCGTTGCCAAAGAGCCCATAGTTGATATGTTGATATTTAAGATAGATACGCATTCGTTTCCACTTGGCAGCCAAATATGCGTCGATATAGGGGTAACCCCCCAATTCAACTTCGCGTTGGTTGTAAAAAGTTGAGAGTGCGGGGTTATAACCCGGCATATAGTAGGCCGAAGTATATCTTCCGTCGGCTCCTAATTGCATTCTCAAAATATTTTCACTCACCCAAAATTCGTAGTAATACGAAAAATAGGCGCTGAAAAGTGGAAGAGGGATAACCGTCTGATCGGTGCTCCACTGCATCAATACCCTGTGATCTAAGTGAAATCCGTTGACACGGAAATCCTTACGAGCATACAGCCCGCTGATGCTAACAAGATCGTCGCATTGAGCAACATTGCTCGATGCATCGTAGTAGATCTTATCCGAAACAACCTCTTGCCATGCACTCACTTCGAGTGCGAGCGAGGGAATTTCGAATTTAGCCTCTAGGCGGGTCTTATTCTCCTTTGCCAAGGGAGTAAACCACACAAAGTGGTTTGAGAATAGATTCTCCTGCCAATAGCTCGGTGAGCTACTTTCGCTGAGGATTTTACCCGAGAGAATCATTGGCTCATTCTGAATGTAAGCTTTCAGAGCCAAGTGAGCAGAGGCGCTATAGTCGCCACCTCGGTAGCCCGAAGGGTAGACTTTCATGTTAGCGCCCCAATCAACATATTGTTTTATCTTGCCATCGAGTGCACCGTAGGCAAAATAACTTGTTCGTTTATCTATTTGCATCTGGCCCGAGAGGTATGAATCCATACCAAATTGAGCGTATGTATGAAGGTCTAACCCTACGCCTCCATTAATTGTGCCGACAACACCATCGCGGTTCCATGGTTGCGCCTGCACGTACAACCTATTCGATAGCACCTGCTCGAATAGTGTGTCGCGACTCTGCGAGGGGTTAATATACCAATTTTCGTAATACTCCTTCTCCTGGGCGACATAGTTGCCATCGGCATCTTTGTACGAACGCTCGTCGGTATAGGTGGAGTATACATCGGTATATAGCTTCGACCAGCGGTTGTACTCCAATGAGTGGCCAATATATACCGTCGAGAGGTGCGAGAGTGAAAAATCCATGTCGGTCACAGGCTCCAGAGGAATCGCGAGCGATTGATCGACAAAGAATGAGTTATTGCGATATGTATTACCTGCGCTAGCATCGGTGAGTTTCATTGGGATACCGATGGTCATATCGAAGACCGTATCTTGAATTGCCCATGCTCCGGCGACTCCTCCATTCTCCTCGGTGATTATTTTGTTGTGGATATATCCGGCGTGTGCCGAGTATCTCTTTCCGGTGTGCGAGAATGTTACCGATAGGTTCTTGTTCTTTGTATCTTGTTGATTGTAAAGACCTTTGGTGCCTCGAGATTGATAGTCGATTTTAAATCCAGTCGATGGCGATATGTTGTGGGCGTGGATAATTCCAAAATTCACCTCACGGTAGCTCTTGCTTCCCGACTCGATATAGCTTAGCTGCGTGAAGGGGTTCTTAAGGTTGGTGAATGTTGCATTCTCCATATCGAAGATATAGGCATCGTAGCTCTGTGCAAATAGAAAATCTTGGTACGAGGTGCGCAAGAAGTAGTTGATAGGTTGCGAAGATTGACCCAAGCCACCTAGCGACATATCGCCCACACCCTCTTTATTATAGGGGTAGTCGATTCTATAATCCACAAGCGATGTGTCGAGCGGCATTGTGTAGACCTCGTTAAACTCCTTGTCGATGTTCCATGCAAAGTTATCCAATGCACGGATTGAGTCGTTGAAGAAGTATGATTCAAGTGGTTTGCGGATCGTTTTCTCCTCTACAGAGTCCCTCTTTTGGCCATCCATAGGTGGCTCCATCCCATCCTCGGGAGGTGCTTGCGCATAAAGAGGCTTTGCGATGATCATCGCTACAACCAATAGAATCATTAGGCTTGAAATCTGCCTACCTATATGTCGAGAGTCTCTACTCATTAAATCTTGTTATTTGGTCTTTGCTGACTCAATTATGTTGCTAGCAATTGATGTCAAGATGTAAATAGCAACTATCACAGGTAAGGCATACTCCTTGCAAATTACCAAAGTTGCTGCGGCCAAAATTAAAAAAATATATCGCACCTTATTTTTCGTCCACGAAAACTCTTTGAATTTCAGCGCAAAGAGCTTCAGGGGAGATATCAATAAAAGTGCCATTACTACCGATGTTATTGCCACGCACTCAGCCGATAGAGTCAATTTACCCATCGATACAAGCAGCGAGAGCGATAGACAAAAGAGAGCATTAGCAGGAGTCGGAAGCCCTATAAACGACTCTTTCTGCTCATCATCAATATTGAATCGAGCCAACCTAAGAGCAGAAAAGCAACCGATAAGCAGTGTTATGTAGGCACCATACATGCTCCACGTTTGGCAATCGATGCCCTTTGGGGAGATATTAAAAAGCGTAAACATAGCCATCGACGGCACAACTCCAAACGAGATGATATCGGCTAGTGAGTCCAACTCCACTCCAAGCTTGGAGTATTGATTCAATAGTCGAGCACTCATTCCATCTAGAAAGTCAAACGCAGCAGCAGCAATGATTAGTATAAATGCTGATACGAAATTTTGATAGAGAAGGATCTCTATCAAAGCAATTGAGCCACATGCCAGGTTCGACAGGGTCAATATATTTGGTATCGTAAATAGCCTTATTTTCATTTTTTGCGGTGTTAAATTACTGCTATTGCGCGGCAAAGTTACAAATAATTTTTTATCTTTGCAGTGAAAGTATATATTAATAATAACAAAAGTTTCGTAAAGACATGAGTATCAATAGATATTGCGTAATAATGGCAGGTGGAGTAGGCTCTCGTTTTTGGCCTCAAAGCCGTCAATCTATGCCAAAACAGTTCCTTGACATCCTTGGAACCGGAAAATCTTTTATCCGTCAGACATTTGAAAGATTCTTGCCAATTGTGCCCCTCGAGAATTTTGTTATCGTGACCAACGAGCGCTACAAAGATCTGGTTATGCAGCATATTCCCGAGCTCAACTCGTCGCAAGTTCTCTGTGAGCCTATAGCTCGCAATACAGCACCATGTATCGCATATGCAGCATACTCGATCGCCTCGAAGAATCCAGCAGCGCAGATGATCATAACTCCTGCCGACCACTATATCACCGGCGAAGAGTTGTTTCAACACACCATCGAGGAGTGCCTAGGATTTATCTCAAAGCAGAGCGCATTGATGACAATTGGAATCACCCCTACGCGTGCGGAGACCGGATATGGATATATCCAACTCTCTGAAAACGAATCGATAAGCAAAGTGAAGTGCTTCACCGAAAAACCCAACGCTCAACTGGCCCAGACATTTATGGATTGTGGCGAGTTTGTATGGAACTCAGGCATATTTATATGGAGTGTGGCTTCGATCATCGAGGCCTTTAAGAGTCACCTTCCCGAGTGTCACACAATGTTTAGCTCGATTAGCGATAGCTATGGAACCGACAGCGAAGCTGCAGCAATCAACCGTGTTTTCTCCGAGAGTAAATCAATATCAATCGATTACGCAATTATGGAGAAGGCCGACAATGTGTATGTTAAAATTGGCGAATTCTCGTGGTGCGACGTTGGTACTTGGTCGGCACTCTTTGCTCATGCACAAATGGATGAGAATGGCAATGTGGGTGCTGCCGATAACCTTCTTTATAATACCAGCGATACGGTTATTTCAGCTCCAAAAGATAAGCTAGTTGTTGTAAATGGCCTCAAGGAGTATATCGTGGTGGATACCGACGATGTGCTGATGATATGCCCACGCTCCGAGGAGCAAAATATAAAAGGTGTGATCGAAGATATAAAATATAGCAAAGGAGATGAATATTTGTAAATATTTAGTATATTTGTAGCATATTAATAAAAAAAACCAAACCAAACCAAAAAAGTCATGAAACTAGAACGAAATCTTCTTCTAGCCGCTACTGCTATTACCGGAGCTTTAGCGGTCGGTTGTTGTGGGGGTGCCTCACCGCAACCAAAGAGCCCAAATTTGCTCTATATCTTTCCCGATCAATATCGCTTAAGTGCGCTGGGAATATGGTCGAACCCCGAGTATCGCGACCTGTTGTCGACTGTGGCCGACCCTGTTCATACGCCTAACCTCGATAAGTTGGCTCTTGAGGGAGCCCTGTTTACCCAAGCCTGTAGCATGTTCCCGCTCAGTAGCCCACACCGTGGAATGTTGATGTCGGGTATGTACTCTTCGCACAATGGTCTCTATAGCAATGCGCATATTACGCGTCCTGCGGGCCTTAACCACGACATTAAGTCATTCACCAATGTCTTGGCCGAAGCTGGCTACCAAACCGCATATGTTGGTAAAACGCACTGGGAGCGTACCGAGGCCCTATTCGATAAGGATGGCAACTATGTCGGCACGCTCGATGGTGAGGGTGGACATGTGATGAATCCTTACGACACCTATATCCCCGAGGGGCCAGGTCGTTTTGGTAACCTATTCTGGTATCAGCAACTGATTGATAATCACTTCCATACGGCTAGCTACTCGAATCGTCCCGAATATGTCGGAGGAAAAGCCGATGGTCAGCAATATCGCAACGACGGAGTCTTTGCAACAACCACCGAGGCAAATATCGTCGTCGACTACCTTAATAATAAAGGGGGCAATATGCGCGATGAGTCCAAACCATTTAGCATGATCTGGTCGATTAACCCACCTCATAGCCCCTATTCAGAGTTGTCGGATTGTGAGGCTGCGGAGTTTGCACGTTACGAGAATATGAGCATCGAAGAGCTGTTGGTTCGCGACAACGTAGTTTTCCATGATGATGCCGACAAGGCTCGCTTGGAGCTCACTTCGAAAATCTATTTTGCACTTATCTCTAGCGTCGATCGCGAGATTGGAAGAGTGCTCGAAACCCTTAAAGCCAAGGGGTTAGAGGAGAATACAATCGTTGTATTCACATCTGACCATGGCGAGATGATGGGTAGCCACGGACGCATGGGTAAAACGCAAATTTTCGACGAGTCGTACATGGTACCATTTATAATCAAGTACCCCGGAGTCATCGATCATAAGGTCACCGATCTGCGTATCAACTCCATAGATATCATGCCTACGCTCTTGGCAATGATGGGTCTCGAGGATCAAATCCCTGCAACTGTCGATGGTCGCAACTACTCTCAAGGAGTTATTGCCGACGATTATAGCCAGGTGCCAAAGCCAAAGAGTTCGGTCTATCGCGACTTCGTTAACCGCGGAGTGCGCACTGCGGAGTATACCTATATCGTTGAACCTTCGGGCGAGTATGCAATCTACGACCTTAAAGCCGATCCATATCAACTTAACCCGCTAACCTTCGAGCAAATTCCAGCTGTCAAAGGTCAGGAGTTGAAAGATGAGTTGGGATATTGGCTTGCCGATATATCAGATGCGTGGTACGATGGTATGTTGAATGACAAATTAATAAACTACTAGCGTAAATTTTCAAACGCTAAAAAATAAAAAAAACCAAACCAAACCAAAAAATCATGAAATTAGAGAAAAACCTAATCCTCTCGACATCGCTCCTAGCTGGAGCAATGGTCGCAGCAGGTGGCGCGTCAGCATTTGCGCAGAGTCAAAAGCAGAGCCCTAACCTGCTCTACATCTTCCCCGACCAATATCGTGTCCATGCGATGGGAATATGGTCGAACCCCGAATATCGCGAGCTTATGGCAACTGTGGCCGATCCGGTTCACACGCCAAATATCGACAAGCTAGCGCAGCAGGGAGCCCTATTTACACACGCTTGCAGCATGTTCCCCGTTAGTAGCCCACACCGTGGAATGTTGATGTCGGGTATGTATTCGCAGCAAAATGGTCTGGATATGAATGCTCACAAGAGCAATCCATCGGGCTTGAACCACGATTTGAAGACCTTCACAAATGTCCTCGATGAGGCGGGCTACGAAACAGCATACGTGGGAAAAGTGCACTGGGAGCGTACTCAAGCCCTCTTCGATGCTAATGGTAACTACGTAGGAACCTTAGAGGAGCCCGGTGGTCACCTAATGAACGACTACGACACATACGTTCCCGAGGGTGCAGGCCGTTTTGGTAACGATTTTTGGTATCAGCAAGTTATCGACAACCACTTCAACACGGTTAGCTACTCGAATCAACCTCAATATGTTGGTGGAAAAACAGATGGAGAGCAACATAAAAACTCTGGTCAATTTGCGACGATGAACGAGTCGGAGGTTGTGTTGGATTATATCAACAACAAGGGTGGTAATATGCGCGATGAGTCCAAGCCATTTAGCATGATCTGGTCGATCAATCCCCCTCATAGCCCCTATTCACGCCTGACCGATTGCGAGACCGAAGAGTATGCGCGTTTTGCAGATATGAGTGTTGAGGAGCTATTGGTTCGCGACAATGTCATCTTCAAGGATGATGCTGACAAGGCTCGCTTGGAGCTCACCGCAAAGATCTATTTTGCATTAATTAGTGGTGTGGATCGTGAGATTGGGCGCGTGTTGGAAGCTCTTGAGAATCAAGGTCTTGCCGAGAATACAATCGTTGTATTCACCTCAGACCATGGCGATATGATGGGTAGCCACGGAAAAATGGGTAAGCCACAAATCTACGACGAGGCCTTTATGGTGCCATATATCATCCGCTATCCCGGTGTGATTGAGCCAAAGATAACTGACCTTCAGTTCAATACTATCGACATTATGCCAACTCTATTGAGCATGATGGGCTTCAAGGACCAAACCCCCGATACGGTAGATGGTCGCGACTACTCCGCAGGAATCATCAACGACGACTATAGCGTTGTGCCAAAGCCAAAGAGTGCCCTCTATCGTGCATTCAAGGATCGCGGCCTTCGCACATACGACTATGCGTATGTTGTGCACCCAACCGGAGAGTATGCTATCTACGACCTTCGTGTAGACCCCTATCAGATGAACGCACTCACCTTCGAGCAGATTCCAGCCGAGGATGGCCAAATGCTCAAAGATGAACTCGGATTCTGGCTCAAGGATTGTAAAGATTCATGGTACCGCCGCAAAACTAATAAGCATTTGATTAATTATTAGGTAGCGTATACTTTCTCATTGCGCTCATGCCGCGCTTATCACCAAGCTGAGCTGGATCCAAAAACTGTCGTTTTTGACTTTTGTTGTGCGGTGATTTGCGGTGATTTGCAGCGCTAACGATAAAAAATAGTAGATGTGAGTTTATGAAAGCAGAGCTTTCAACACTCACATCTACTATTTTTTATCTATGTCAACCTACGGTTGCCATGAGCAAATCCCCGAGGTTCACCTCGATATTGGGTTTAAATGCCTTCGGGCATTTAATAAATTTTAGGAGTTAATATGTTATGCAAATTTATTTGCAGATAACATATTAACTCCTAAAATCTTAGAGATTAAAAATCTCTAAGCCCAATATCGCAATAATAACTGCACCCGCGGTGGTGCTATCACCGCCCGCCGGAGGCAGACCCAAACAAAATCTATTTCACAGTCTCCTCAGTCTCAATCTCGCAGCCAGCGCAGTTGCCGCTACAGCCCACATCGTTGCAGCTTACTCCCTGCTCGTCGGTGCGTGACTCTTGCACAGCGCAGCGGATGCCTAGCTTCTGCATATTTTTATTTGTTGCGATCTCCGAGTCCACAAAATGGCCCTTCACCATTAGGGTGATCGATAGTCCAAGGACAAATATTGCCACTGCACCAACGCAGAATAGGAAGACAAATAGGAAGGTTGACATAACTTAACGCTTTATTAATTTTGATTTCACGTTACAAATTTATATATTTGTCTGGTAAATTCAAAATTAAAACGAAATTATGAGGATTGTTATTGCAGGAGCTGGCGAAATGGGCAGCCACTTGGCAACGATGTTGAGTGGTAATGGTCATGATATTACTGTGATTGATCGCGACCCGAAGCTTCTTGTCGAGGTCTCGAGCTTGGCCGATGTTATCACCGTTGAGGGTGACTCGACCACTTTTGCTACGCTCAGACGTGCGGCAATTCGCAAGAGCGACCTCTTTATCGCGGTGAACCATGCCGAGAACGACAATATTGTCTCGGCAGTTTTAGCCAAGCAGCTGGGTGTAAAAAAGTCCATTGCACGCGTGGATAACAACGAATATCTGGAGCCCAACAATAAGGAGATATTCATCAATATGGGTATCGACTATCTGTTCTATCCCGAGAAGGTTGCTGCCCGCGAGGTGATTAACCTGCTGGGACACACCTCGATTACCGAGTATGTCGACTTCTCGAGTGGTAAACTCTCGCTTGTAGTCTTCCGCATCGAGGCAACCTCACCCCTTGTTGGGCGCGAATTATCGGGCTTTGCCGACGACGACACTCCGCTTTCGTATCGCACTGTGGCTATCAATCGCGCAGGGCAAACTATCATCCCCAAAAAAGAGGAGGTCTTCAACCAGGGCGATTTGATCTATGTCATCACGCGCCAGAGTGCCCTGGATGAGCTGATGAGCTTGTCGGGAAAGGGAAATATTGCCATAAAGAATATGATGATCTTGGGCGGCTCGCGCATTGGTATAAGAGTTGCGGCAGAGCTTCAAGATAAGGTCAATATAAAACTGGTGGATTATAATGCCGAGAAGGCTTATAGGCTAGCCGAGCAGCTCGATAAAACGCTCATCATCCATGAAGATGGCCGCAATACCGAGGTGATGATGGAGGAGGGCTTGGCTAATATGGATGCCTTTGTTGCGGTAACAGGTCGTAGCGAGACAAATATCTTGGCAGCGATGCTTGCAAAGCGCATGGGTGTGAAGAAGGTCATAGCCGAGGTCGAGAACCTTAACTATATAAACCTTGCCGACAGCATTGGCATCGACACGATAATCAACAAGAAGATGGTCACCGCCTCGAACATCTTCCGTTTCACAATGTCGACCGATGTGCAGGCCATAAAGTGTTTGACGGGAAGCGAGGCGGAAGTCTTGGAGTTTATCGTCAAGCCAAATTCGCCAGCAACAAAACGCCCAATTCGCGAATTGTCGCTGCCCGACGATACAATTATTGGAGGTATAGTTCGCGGCGACAAGGTCTTTATTGCGACCGGAAATAGCGTGATTGCTCCCTACGATAGGGTGGTGGTGTTTGCTATGCCGCGCTCGATTGGAAAAATTGGTAGTTACTTTAATTAATTCATATGTCACTCAAATCATCACTCATAAAGCCGTTTATCCTGCAGCGACAAGGTGCAATCGATAAGATGCGAAGGCATCCACTCGAGGTGCAGCGAGCGATGTTTGATGATCTGTTAAAGTGTGGCGCCAGGACAATATTTGGCAGGGAGCATAATATCAAAAGCGGCATCTCGTATGAAGATTTCGTGCAAAGAGTCCCACTGACCGACTACGAAGGTTTCAGGCCCTACATCGAAAGAATGGTTGCCGGGCAGAGAGATGTCTCGACGCAGGGTAGGATCGATATGTTTGCACGCTCGTCGGGCACCACCTCGCAGAGAAGTAAATATATTCCTATCTCCTCTCGAGCTTTTGTCAGGAACCATATGCGTGGAATGAGCGACGTGGGAACGATCTACAACACTATTTTCCCTAACTCCGAAGTGCTCGCAGGGCAACTGCTCACCTTGGGAGGATCGGCTCATCGCGAAGGCCATTATTTGGTTGGTGACCTTTCGGGGATCTTGGTCAGGCGCTTCGCTATGGGTAGTGGGTGGTTTCGTCAACCGCGCATGCAGACAGCCTTGCTGGCCAATTTCGATGAGAAGTGCGAGCGCATTTGTCGCGAGTGTACAGGCAAAAATATAAGCTCATTTGCCGGAGTCCCTTCGTGGAATCTTGCGCTTATGAGTCGCGTGTTGGAGTATACGGGCAAGAGCAACATCCGCGAGGTGTGGCCCAATATGGAGCTCTTTATTCATGGTGGAGTCGAGATGACACCCTATCGCCAAGCCTATAGCGCTATCGATGGCGGAGGAATAAACTATATGGAGACCTACAACGCCTCGGAGGGATTTTTCGCTATTGCCGACGATCTGCAGCGCGATGATATGTTGCTGATGTTGGACTATGAAACCCTCTTTGAGTTTCACGCGGGCGACGATGTCGTACCCTTGGAGGGTGTGCAGTGTGGAGTTGTTTATGCTGTGATCATCACCTCGTCGAATGGATTGTGGCGTTACGAGATTGGCGATACTATTGAGTTCACCTCGACGGATCCCTACCGCATACGCTTTGCCGGCCGTACGCGCCAATATATCAACGCCTTTGGCGAGGAGGTGATCGTGGATAATGCCGATAAGGCGATTGTTGCGGCCAGCAAGGCAACGGGAGCTGTGTTGAGCGATTATATGGTTGCTCCGAGATTTATGGATGTGGGGCAAAAGGGTTGTCACCAGTGGCTTGTGGAGTTTATCAAGCCTCCGCAGGATATGGCTACTTTTGTCGAAAAATTGGATCGTGAGCTTCGCGATATAAACTCCGATTACGACGCCAAGCGCCTTTCGACCCTGTCGCTGCCCGATGTGACACAACTAGAGCGAGGTACCTTTATGGGGTGGATGCGCAGCAATAAAAAGAGTAAATTGCCACGTTTGAGCAACGATCGCAAGATGATCGAGAAGGTTTTGGAGTGGATTGAGTTTGAAAAGTTAAAAAGGTGAAAAGTTAAAAAGGTAATTATATGTATATCGCGATAGCAGGAAATATCGGAAGTGGCAAGACCACACTCACCGAGATGCTCACAAAGCATTATAATGCACAGGCCTATTTCGAGGAGCCTAACAACCCATATATTGGTGATTTCTACGAAGATATGAGCCGTTGGTCGTTCAATTTGCAGATCTACTTTTTGAGTAGTCGTATTCAGCAGACCAAGGATATATACACCGAGAGCGTCACGCGAGGATCGTATCTAATTCAAGATAGAACCATATACGAAGATGCCCATATCTTTGCCGATAACCTCCACCAAATGGGGCTTATGAGCACGCGCGACTTCTCGACATATATGAAGACCTTTAACCTCTTTTCGAGCTTTGTGCCACGTCCCGATATTTTGATCTACCTCAAGGCCGATGTCTCGACACTTGTGGAGCAGATCAACAAACGAGGTCGCGACTACGAGGCAAATATCGACGAGGATTACCTAGTGAAACTCAACGATAAATATAACAACTGGATCGAGAAGATCTATAACGGCAACCTCTATGTTGTCGATATGGATAACAACGATTTCGTTGCAAACCCAGAGATCTTCGAGGCGATTTGTGCGAAGATCGATTCAATGAATAAATAACCTGAGTTTTGGATAAGAGCATCTTATCCAAAACACCTCTAAAAGAAAGTCTCTCCCAACGGTTTGGGGGAGATTTAGAGGGGGTTATCGAATATAAATCGGCTTATCTAAGCCGATAACCTGCGTTTTAGATATGGAGAATTAATAAAACTGGCAGGTAAACAAAAAATTCTCCTTATCCAAAACTCAGGTAAATAGATAAATGTCACAACAATTACCGCAAAGCTTCGTCGATCGTGTTGTCAAGGATTTGGGCAAGGCCGACGCTGATGCCCTCTTTGCATCTCTTGCCGCGCCTTCGCCAACATCGATACGATTGAATCCCTATAAAGTTAAACAGCCAATCTCACAGCGAGTTGTTGGGTGGAGCCGCTATGGCTTCTATCTCGCTGAGCGTCCGTCGTTTACCTTGGATAGTGATTTTCATGCCGGAGCATATTATGTTCAAGAGGCTAGCTCTCAATTTGTTGGACATATCCTCTCACATCGCAATGTCGAGGGACTTCGTGTGTTGGATATGTGCGCTGCTCCCGGAGGTAAATCGACCCTTTATTCCACCTTGGTTGGGCTCGAGGGGTTGGTCGTAGCCAATGAAATCAACCGCTCGCGAGCGGCAGTTTTGGCCGATAACGTCAGAAAATGGGGCTTGGGAAATGTTGTTGTTTGCAATAATCGCCCCGAACATCTCTCGCAATTCGAGTCGTGGTTCGATGTGGTTGCTGTCGATGCTCCCTGCTCGGGCGAGGGAATGTTCCGCAAGATGGAGGGGGCTATCGAGGAGTGGAGCCAGGCGAATGTGGCAATGTGTGCCGAACGTCAAGTGGATATTTTGGATAATGCATGGCGTTCGCTTAAGGCCGGCGGTGTGCTAATATATAGCACCTGCACCTTTAATCACAATGAAAATGAGGGGGTTCTCGAGCGCTTCAGCCAAGAGTATGGCGACGAGATTGCACCGTTCGATGCTGTTGGGTGCGATGCGGCTTGGGGCGTTGTGCAGGGCGAGGTTGGAGCGTTTCAAACCTTCCGCTTCTTTCCTCATCGTGTTGAGGGAGAGGGGCTTTTTGTGGCTGTGGCAACCAAAAGTTTCGATGCGGGAGGCAAGTGCAGACAACCAAAATCGCGTAAAAAAATCTTCTCGACAATCGATCGTCAGTCGCTCTCCGAGGTGTCGCGCTGGGTGGCACAGCCCGAGCTGATGAGCTTTTTGAATGTTGCCGACACGGCCATATATGGCTACTATCGGGCGCAAGTGGAGGCTGTGAAGAGCTTGGCCGAATCGCTCACCACAATATATTCGGGTGTGGCAATGGGGCAAGTTTTTAAGGGTAAATTGAAACCCGATGCAGCCTTGGCTCTTTTCCATGATCTTAATTGTGAGGCTGTTAATGTTGTGGAACTTGATAATTCCGATATTTTGTTGTATCTTCGCAAGCAAGATGTCGCTACCGATAAGTTTGCCGAAGGGATGAATGTGGTCGCAGCCGCAGGTCACACCGTAGGTTTTGCAAAACGTATTGGCCACCGAGTTAATAATATGTACCCCAATTCGTTGAGGATTTTAAAATAACGTGAGATAATGGAGTCAAAAAAAATGTTCTATACCATGGGCGAAGTGACCGAGATGTTCGATGTGAGCAGCTCGCTAATTCGTTATTGGGAGAAGCACTTTAGCGTGATTAAGCCCGTGCGCAATAAGAAGGGTAATAGATTGTTCACACCCAAAGATATCGAAAATTTTAAATTGATATATCACCTTGTAAAAGAGCGCGGTATGACACTCGAGGGGGCCAAAAAAAGTATCCGCAAAGGCGATATGCCGCGCAGCCGCGAGGTGGAACTAATGGATCGTCTGTTGAATATGCGCTCGCTTCTGCAGGAGGTTCGCGAGGTGTTGAAGGAGGGCGACGAGCCATCGGATGATGAGCCATCAAGCAATCAGCCGGAAACACTCGAGGTGTCTGATAGCCAAGATGTAATGAGTGGCGAGCAACTCGCCGTAACCCCTGCCTCGCAATCAACACCCAAAAGAGCCAAAGGCGATACAAGTGCCGAAAAGGAGCTCTTTGCATTCTACGAACAAAATCTTTTTTAGCCATGGCGACCATCAAAGATGTAACGGGCGTGATCGAATCATTCGCACCATTGGCATATCAAGCCTCATACGATAACGCAGGGCTTGTTGTTGGATGCCATTCCACTGAGGTTCAGGGGGTTCTGCTTGCTGTCGATGTCACTCTGGAGGTGATCGAGGAGGCAAAACAAGTTGGTGCAAATTTGATTATCACCCACCACCCAATAATATTTCATCCGCTAAAGCGTTTTAATTCAGCCTCATACGTCGAGAGGTGTGTCGAGCAGGCAATCCGCTCCGACATTGCCCTGTATGCCTGTCATACAAATTTGGATAGCACTCCTGGTGGAATGAGTTGGAGGTTGGCCAAGATGCTGGGCATTGAAAATTTGGAGCTTCTGGAGTCGACTTCGTCTGTGGAGAATGTCGGCTTTGGCGTTGTGGGCGATTTGAGTGAGGCTATAGATTTTGCTCAATATATCGAGCAAATCGCCTCGAAGTTGCAATTGTCGGCTGTGCGATATAGCAAGCCAGTGGAGCGAAAAGTGAAGAGAGTTGCGCTTTGCACAGGTGCGGGCGGCTCGCTAATGAGCACCATAAAGGGCAGTGGGGTAGACCTATATATCACCGGCGACCTCAGGTATAATGACTTTATGGAGCCCTCCGATGAGTTCACAGTGGTAGATATTGGACATTTTGAGAGCGAATATTGCGCAATAGATATTTTATTTGACATTTTATCAAAAAAAATGTTTAACTTTGCAGTTCGCAAGAGTGAGGCCTCTTGTAACCCTGTCTATTATAAGGGGTTTAACAGTTGATAATTTAATAGTAAAAGAGATAAGATAAAGTATGGCAACACAGAAGAAAGCAGTTGAAGCAGATTATTCAATGCAGGAGAAGATCATTGCATTGTATGAACTTCAAAAGATTGATTCTCAGATCGATGAGATCAACATGATTAAGGGTGAACTTCCATTGGAGGTTCAAGATCTCGAGGATAGCATCGCAGGTCTTAACACTCGTATCGAGAATATCAATGGCGAGATTGAGGATGTAAATCAACTCACCAAGCAACGTCGTCGCGAGATTGACGGGGCGAAAATCAGCATCACCAACTACAAAGAGCAGCACAACAATGTGCGCAACAACCGCGAATTTGATGCAATTACCAAGGAGATCGAGTACAAAGAGTTGGAGATTCAAGCTGCTGAGAAGTATTTGAAAGAGTACGCTGTGACCGCTAAGGCTAAGAAAATTCTTTTGGACGAGGCTGTAGCATCTGCCGCTGAGCGTCAAGAGGATCTTAACGTTAAAAAGCAAGAGTTGGAGGGTATCGAGACCGAGACTGCATCGACTGTTACCGAACTTACCGCTAAGGCTGAGTCGGCAAAGGTGAAGATCGACGAGCGTCTTTTGACCGCATACGATCGTATTCGCGGCAACGTGCGCAATGGTTTGGCTGTTGTTACCGTTGAGCGTGATGCTTGTGGTGGTTGCTTCAACCGCATCCCACCTCAACGCCAAGTAGATATCCGCCACGGAAAGAAACTTATCGTTTGCGAATACTGCGGACGTATCTTGGTATCGGACTACGAGGCTGAGCAGGAGTAGTAGGGTATACCTATATATAAAAAGAGATCAACTAACCAAGTTAGTTGATTTTTTTTATTCGAGCTGTAATTGTAAATATCTGATAATTAGATATATAACGCTACTGTGACAGATTATTAATTACTTTTGCACACCATTGCAACACAACCTTAACACCTATGACAACATCTTAACAGATATGACATAACCCCGTAACAACTTATCCTCACTTTTGCAGTGTGAAAAAAACTCAGTAAAAGTGAAAAAAATTAAAGATCTCCTATCGTTAGTCGCCCTGCTATTTGTAGCAGTAACAGCACAAGGTGCAACTATCAAAGGAATGGTTGTCGACAGCGCAACCAAAGAGCCACTTCTTGGCGCAACAGTTTTCGTGTTAAACACAACTCAAGGAGTAACAACAGATCTCGACGGAGCTTTCGAGATGAAGCTCAATCGTGGTCAAGTGCAGTTAGAAGTCTCTTACATCTCGTACCTGACTCAAATCATCGAGGTCGATGTAAATGGCAAAACGCCCGATCTTGTAATCGAATTGGTTTCCGACGCTCAATCAATTTCCGAGGTTATGGTTACTACTCGCAAAAATCTCGAGAGCGAAGCAGCTCTTCAAAACGAACGTATCGCCTCGCACGTGGCAATCGAAAATATGGGTGCAAAGGAGATGTCGCTAAAGGGCCTTTCAAATGTTCAAGAGGGTGTAAAGAAGTTAACGGGTATCTCGGTGGCTTCGGCAGGTCAACTTATCGTGCGTGGCTTGGGAGATCGCTACTCAATCACAACGCTCAATGGCCAACCAATCGCCTCGCCTAACCCCGACAATAAGCTCATTCCATTGGATATTTTCCCTTCGTCGACCGTAAAAAATATCACAGTCAGCAAGGTGTACGACGCAAAAACTTATGCCGATTACTCTGGTGCTCACGTAGATATCGCAACAAAAGATCTTACTTCGGACGACTTTTTCTCTGTAGGATTTAGCGTTGGAGGCAACTCGAACACCACCTTTCAAGATTTCTATGGTATGGATAATGTCTCGATGTTCTCGCAATCGAAGTTGAGCGATGAGATTATCGACTATGCGAATACCAACTACGAGGTGTTGAGCTACGTAGAAAACAACGATGATGCTTTCGACACAGGCTTTAGTGTGGGTCAATCATCAGCCCTGCCAACCTTTGGTGGAAATGTGGCTTGGGGTCATAGTTACGATGTTGGTGCTCAGAATCTTAGTGTGCTCATCTCGGGCGGTGTGAGCAACGACAAGCAGACAGATCTTAACTCGAAGTATATCGTCTACGAGAAGACCGGTAACGCCACCGACGAGTATTATTCCGACAACTATGAGTCGACCCTAAAGGTAGCGACCCTAGGAAACATCGGCCTTACGATGCGCGAAGATGACCGCGTGAGCTACACATTCTTCTATGCTCGCAACGCCAGCGACAAATATTCACTTCGCAGCGGTAACGACTATGAGGATGGTTTCAATATGGTCTTCAGCAATAATGTCACTCATATCTACAAACTATCGACTCACCAATTAAACGGAAAGCATGAACTTGGCGAGAAGGTAACACTCAACTGGACAGGATCTTACACCGCAACCGGAGCCGACGAGCCAGATCGTCGTCAAGTAGCTTACGCAAGCGATGGAGATGGAAACCTGCAATTCTTTACCGACAAGACTCAAGCAACAATGCGCTTCTTTGGAGAGTTGGACGAGGATGAGTTAAATGGAAATATCTATGCAGATTATGGCTTTGGAGAGGCTCATAAAGTGACTCTTGGAGCGGCATATCGCCAAAAGGAGCGCGAGTATGTTGGTCGCTACTTTTACTACCAAATGAAGTCAAGGTCTGATTATCCCTACACCGACCCATATGCTGCCGATGACTACATCACAACGGATAATATGAGCACAATCACCCCAAGCTTTCTCGATAAGGATAGCTACGATGCGGGTAGCACAATTATCTCGACCTACGCCTCGACGGATCTCTCTTTCGACAAGTGGCTTATCAACGCAGGTTTGCGATATGAGTTCTCGGAGCAGTATGTAAATTATAACACTCGCGACTCGCGCAGCTATCCCGAGGCCGATCTATTCCCAGCGCTCAACGTGAGATATAGCATCGATGATAAGCGCCAACTGCGTCTGTCAAGCTCTCGCACAGTGACTCGTCCTTCGTTCATCGAGATGGCTCCACTTCAATATCAAGAGTCCTACGGTTCGGCTCAAATCAAGGGTAATGCCGACCTGGTAAATGGTTATAACTACAATGTTGATCTTCGTTATGAGACATTCTTCGAGGGTGGCGATATGTTCTCTGTGACAGGTTATTACAAACATCTTGACTCTCCAATCGAGCGTATCCAATCGGTATCTGGTGGTGGTGAGGTTCACACATTCAACAATGCCGAGGATGGAGTAGCAGCTGGAGTCGAGATCGAGGCTCGCAAGACAATTATTGATAATTTGAAGCTAGGCGTAAACGGTTCATATATGTATACCAACGTAACTTTGGCCGAGGATGGCAGCTACACAAATAGCAGTCGCGAGCTTCAAGGAGCATCACCCTACCTTGTGAATGCCGACCTAACATATGCCAAATATCTCGACGATGAGGGTCGCACAATGTCGCTAGCGCTTCTATACAACCTTCAAGGTCCACGCATCCAAACCGTAGGAACATCGGGTCGCGGTGATATCTATCAATTGGCCGAGCATACGCTTAACTTCAACTTCGCATATAGCATCTCGAGCAGCCTGCAACTATCGGCGCAGCTAACAAACCTATTGAATCGCGATCAGCTATACGAGCAAGAGATCAGCGGAGTGAAGTATATCGTCGAGAGTCATAACTACGGAATCGGCGCATCGATCGGCCTCTCACTAAAGTTCTAAAAAGATAACAAACATTTAATTATTAAAAATTCATTTAAAAATGAAAAAGAATTTCAAATTTCTTGCTCTTGCAACTCTTGCAACTGCAGTAGCCTTCACAGCATGTGAGTCAAGTGATGACAATGGCACAGATGGTGCAATGGATCAGGTAATTGGCGATGGTGAATATCTTCCATCTTCAATCACAGGAAATGTACAAATCTCGGCAAATGCGTCGGTGAAACTCGATGGTGGCGTTCACGTAAAAGATGGTGGTGTTCTATACATCGAGCCAGGTGTGACAATCACTGCTCAGTACGACATCAACAACACCGACTACATCTTCGTTGAGCAAGGTGGCAGGATCGAGGCCGATGGCGAGAATGCTTCGGGCGTAATCGTAATGACAAGCACATACGAGACTCCCGGTGCGTGGGGTGGTATTCATATCTGTGGCTATGCTCCTATCAACACCTCTATTCCATCTCTCTCTGAGATCGAGTCACTCCCTTATGGTGGTACTAATGCTGCTGATAACTCTGGTACACTTCGCTACGTGCGTTTGGAGTATACTGGTTTCTCATACTCCGAAGAGCAAGAGTGTAACGGTGTATCATTCTATGGCGTTGGTAACGGAACAACTGTTGAGTATGTTCAAGCATACCGCGGTACTGACGACGGTTTCGAGATGTTCGGTGGTACCGTAGACCTTAAATATTGTGTTGCTACATCGTGCTCGGACGATGCTTTCGACTGGACCGACGGATGGTGCGGACGTGCACAGTTCCTTGTAGCTTACCAAGAGGCTGATATCGATTTTGTTTGCGACTGCCTATTGGAGTGCGATAACAATGGCGACGACAACGTAGCCTCGCCAGCTTCTCACCCAGTTATTGCCAATGCAACACTTGTGGGTAACACATACAATGGCGCTAAAAACGATGGCGTGATGTTGAAGGCAGGTACCGAGATCGAGCTTTACAACTCAATCGTAGTTGGCAAGACTTACTCTGTATATATCAAGACTGCTAACACAAGCAACAAACTCGATGATGGCACCTCAATCCTTGAGGGTAACTTCACCGATACAGGCCTTACAAATAGCTACTCTGCAGATGCTTACAACAACGCAAGCTTCCTGGCTGATGGCAACACAGACTCATTCTTGGCCTCATCGCTTACCGGCAACTACGTAGGCACACAAACCGCGACAGCAAGTACCCCTTCAGATAGCTTCTTCACCCAAGTATCATACGCTGGTGCTGTCGAGGCGTCAAACGACTGGACTGCTGGCTGGACAAAGTAATTTATTTACTCAACTAGTTTTTTTACACCGCACCCCTGCGCTCATTGAGCGTGGGGGTGTTTTGTGTGTTTTCTTTCTTATTTTCTTACTGCACTCATGCCGCGCGGCACCAAGCTTGGATCCAAAAACTTAAAAAGTTTTTAGCCCAATAGCGCAAGAAGTACGCACTCGCGGGGGTGCTATCCCCGCCCGCCGGAGGCAGTAAGAAACAAGAAACAAGAACCTACCACCCACCGCCCAAAGCCTTAAAGAGATCGACATAATTTATATACTGTTGAGCCACAAGTTCGATGAGTGAAATCTGCGATGAGTATAGCTCGCGCTCGGCATCGATCACACTTAGGTAATCGCCCAAGCCACTTCTATAGAGTGCAGATGTGCTCTTGGCAATCTGGCTGTTGGCCAATACCAGAGCTGTCGATGCTGCCGTTTGGTCGCTGTATGTGTTGATTGCCACAAGAGCACTTTCGACATCCTCTAGAGCCTCTAAGATCGATTGCTCGTACTGCTTGACTGCGGATGTGTAGTTATCGCGTGCGATCATCTCCTTGCGCTTTAACGCCCCCCAGCTAAATATTGGTGCGAGGATCTCACCTGTGGCGCTCCATAGTAGTGGGTCTGACGATGTTAGCCCCTTGAGCGAAGTGGCGTAGACTCCGCCTGCCCCTGTGAGCGAAAGCGAGGGGTAGCGCTGAGCGCGGCTTATACCCACCTTTGCTGCCGCTTGCGACATGGCAAAGAAGCTCTTCATCACATCGGGACGACGCTCTAAGAGCTGCGAGGGTAGTCCAAGCGGAATATCGAATGGTAGCTCATCGTCGATAAGTGCCCTGCCGCTATCCTGCCAATCTGCAATCTGGGGAGTCTGCCCAAGTAGGGTCGAGAGCGAAAGCGAGGTGGTAGCCACAGCACGCTCATACCTCTGCATCTCGACCTTTGCCGAATATACCAAGCTCTTTGCCTGCATTAGATCTATGCCACCTTTCATGCCATATGTAAACATTGAATCGACTAGGGCTGTGGCCTGCTGCCGAAGCTCAAAGCTGCGCGTGGCAATATATAGAGCGCGTTGATACTGCAGCAGTGTGAAGTACGAGGTGGCCACCTGCGAGGTGAGCGATAACCACACTCCGCGGAAGTTCCACTCCTGCTCCAAGAGTGCCGCCGAGGCTGCTTGAGATGTGCCACGCAGCTCGCCAAATAGCGATATCTCCCAATCTAGGGTTGGAGCCAGAGTATACTCCTGTTCGGTTACACCAACTTCGTGCACCACTTCGGCTTCAGCCTCCATTGATATCGATGGCAGAAACTCCGCTCGAGCAACTTTAAGGTAGTGGCGCGAAGCCTCGACAGCACTCGCCGCAGCTGCTAAATCGCGATTCTGAGCCAAGGCGGTACATATTAAATCATTGAGCGCAGGATCCTCGAAACTCTCCCACCATCGTTCCGAGATGGGGGTGTTGCCAGTGAAGAAACCATCTCCATATAGATACTCCGAGGGGAGTTCAATATTTGCCTCTTGCAACTTTAGCGAGCAGCCACAACATATTGCAATCACCGCTCCTATTAATACTCTTCTCATTTTTCACTCACTCTTTTATCACGTAACTTCTCGAAATTGGCCAGCTTGGCCACCATATAAAATAGGGCAGGGTAGAGGAATATTCCCACCAGAGTTGCAATGCCCATTCCACCCACCAGAGCAATGCCAATGATGTTGCGCGCTGTGGCGTATACCCCCGATGCAAAAACAAGTGGGGTGATGCCCAAGATAAATGCAAATGCAGTCATGATGATTGGTCGCACGCGCAATCGTGCAGCCTCTACTGTCGCCTCCATAAGCCCTTTGCCCTCTTCCATCACACT
Source organism: Rikenellaceae bacterium (assembly GCA_044433805.1). Taxonomy (GTDB): domain Bacteria; phylum Bacteroidota; class Bacteroidia; order Bacteroidales; family Rikenellaceae; genus Alistipes. Next base: position 82,581 of record JAWXTD010000001.1, on the reverse strand, counting down.
GCGAGTGGCATACTCAACCACCAAAATAGCATTCTTGGCCGCTAGGGCAATCAACATAATCAGCGAAATTTGCATATATACATCATTAACAAAGACCGCATTGATCATATGCGAGACCCCAACAAATATCATCGCTCCAAGGACCGCAATCGGCACTCCCATAAGAATCGCCAAAGGCAATCCCCAAGAATTATATAGCGCGGCCAGAACCAAAAATACGAATGCCAGGATGACCAAATATATAAGGTTGGCACCCTTCGAAGATGCGCTCTGTTGGTACGATACTCCGCTCCATGCAATATCAATATCCTGCGGCAATGACTCATCAAGTGTGCTCAGAACCAACTCCATCACCTGCGCCGAAGATGCCTTGTGCGATGGCATTACGGTGAGTCCTATGGATCGATAAAGGTTGAACTGTGTGACATACTCCACACCCGAAGTCTGCTCGATCTTGGCGAAGCTGTTGAGTGGAATTTGCTCACCCGAACTATTGCCGATGTAGATATTCTCGAGCAACTGCTCATCCTCTCTATATTGTGCTTCGGCCTGAATGTATGTCTCATAGAGCCTGCCAAAGCGGTTGAAGTGGTTGATGTAACTGCCGCCCAGCATTGCCCCTAATTCATCGTATAACTGCTCGAGGTTGATACCTAAATTTAATGCGTGCTGGCGATCGACGACAATCTCGCGTTGTGGAATTCCATGTACGTATTGCGTTGTTACGCTTTGCGTTAGATCGCTCTCCTCGAGTAACTTCATCATCTTTTGGGTCTGCGCATATAGATACTCCTCGCCACGTCCCTCGATATCTTGCACTTCGAATGTAACGCCCGAGGTCATCCCCAAACCGGGAATAGCCGGAGGGATAAAGGCATAACACTCGGCATCCATAACCGTTACATATAACACCTCGTTGAGCTTCTGGGCGATCTCGGCCGAGCTTAGCGTCCGCTTTGAATAATCGACCAAGTTGACAAATATAATTCCGCAGTTTGTTGTCGAGATGCCGGCAATCATGTTGAATCCTGCGGCAAGCGAAGTGAGTTCGACCTGTGGCAAAGCTGCGATAATCTCGTCGATCTCCATCATGCTGCGCTTGGTATCTCGGAGTGATGTATTGGCGGGAGTCTCGACCATCACCATCAAATAGCCTTGATCCTCTTGGGGTAAAAATCCCTGTGGAATTTTGTTCCACAGCATCACGATAGCTACTATCACCACGCCCACAAAAATCATGGTGCGCATAATATGTTTCGACAATGTGCCAATCGATTTTGTGTATCGCCCCATAAATTTATCGAAGCGGCGATTGAACCATCCGAAGAATCCTGATCGTCGCTGCTCGCGTTTTTTGAGCAGCATCGCACTTAAGGCTGGCGAGAGGGTCAGTGCATTGATTGCCGAGATAATAACCGATAGCGAGATGATTGCAGCGAATTGCTCGAAGAGTAAACCCGCAACCCCTCCCGCCATCGAGATAGGGACAAAAACTGCCAAGAGAACGATAGTGGTGGCCACGATTGGCGAAGTGACACTGCGCATAGCTGCCGCTGAAGCCTCTTTAGGAGTCATTCCCTTTGCTAGGTTCACCTCGACGGCCTCGACAACGACAATAGCATCGTCGACCACCAAGCCAATGGCCAATACCAAACCCAGTAGCGAGATGATATTAATCGAGAATCCCATAACCGGAAAGAGAATAAATGCTCCAACGAGCGACACGGGAATGGCAATCAGCGGAATCAGGGTAGCTCGCCAGCTCTGCAAAAAGAGATATATAATGGCAATCACAAGCAGGAGCGCAATGATTAGAGTCTTGAAGATATCCTTGATTCCAGCCTTGACGCTCGCTGTGGAGTCGACAATCACTCGACACTCAACTCCATCGGGCAATCTCTTCGAGAGTTTGGCAATCGCTGCCTCGACATCTCGACTCACATCAATGGCGTTGCTGCCCGGCGATTGATAGATCATCAGCATCGAAGAGGGGTTTGTGCCATAAGCAGCCGTCACATCGTAGCTCTCGCTGCCCAATTCAATGCGTGCCACATCCTCCAAGAGGAGCCTTTGACCATCGCTGCCACTGCGAAGGATGATCTGTGCGAACTCATCGGGCGAGGATATCTGCGAAGGTAGGGTGAGGGTGTATGTATAGGCGTTATCCTTGGTCGATGGAGTTGCTCCGATCTTGCCCACGGCATAAATCTGAGTTTGCGCTTCGATAGCCTCTTCAATTTGAGCGGTCGAGATATTGTAGTAGCTCATCTTTTGTGGGTCCAACCATATGCGCATTGCATACTCTGACGAGCCCATTATCTGCACCTTGCTCACTCCATTGATCTTGAGCAGCTCATTTTGCAGGTTGATATATGCGTAGTTGGTCAAGAAATTATCGTCGTAACGCCCATCACTGTATAGCGCATAAACCATAAGGAAATAGGGCGAGGTTTTTTGTGTCACCAGTCCCTGCTCGGTCACACTCTCGGGCAGCGATGATGTGGCCGAAGATAGCCTATTTTGTGTCAAAATTGCGTCGATGTCGGCATTGGAGCCAATTTCGAATACCGCCTCCAGGGTCATCGAACCATCGTTGGCACTAGTGGTTTGCATATATAAAAGGTCGCTCACACCCATCACCGCTTGCGCTATTGGGGTGGCCACAGTGCTGTTTACCGTCTGCGCATCGGCCCCGTAATACTCGGCTGTAACCTCGACAACGGGTGGTGTGATGTCGGGGTATTGCTCGATGGCTAAGTTGAAAATCGCAATTATGCCCAACAGAACCATGGCTATGGCCATCGAGATCGCAAAGATTGGTCTCGAGATAAAAAACTTTCCCATATCAATTTTTATTTAGCCTCTCTTGCGGCAACCTTAACTCCGTTGTGTAGCTTGACTCCTCCGCTCACCACCACATTCTCACCCTCTGCGAGGCCCGAGGTGATCTCCCATTGCCCGCCATAACCATCTCCCAACGACACCTCTCGCCATTGAGCTGTGCTGTCGGGCCTGATCACCCATACCGAATTTATCCCCTGCAATTGGCTTACGGCCGCTTTGGGAACGCTCACACACCCTCTCGCAGGGCCAATGTTGGCCTTCACACGTGCAAACATGCCCTCTTTGAGTAGCATGTCGGGATTGGGGAATTTGGCCACTACGACCACCGTAGACGACTCGGTAGGGGTGTTTTTGAGCGTATAGTAATACTCTCCCTTGTGATTGTATGTCGAACTATCGGCAAGCGTGAGGGTAATATCCGAAAGTAGGGTAGAGTTGTCGAACGAATCCGACAAGCCATTTTTTGTAAAAAGCAGATATTTCGATGATGCGATAGGTAATTTGACACTCACCGTATCGAGCTGCGAGATTGTTGTAAGCTGGCTCTGAAGAGTCCCCGGGCCAATATAATCGCCCACAGCAGCTGTTGTTTTGGATGCAATGCCGCTAAGGGGTGCATAAATTTTGGTGTAGCCAATTTCGAGTTCGGCTTGTCGCAAATTCTCTTGGGCCGATTTGGTCGATGCCATGGCCGATTTGTATGTGGCGCGATATTGGTCCAGGTCGCTTTGGCTGATGGCGTCGATCTGGGCAAGAGGTATTGCTCGCTGATAATTCCTTTCGGCAAGCACCTCCGAGGCTTTGGCCGACTCCAATGCGGCGCGAGCTGCAAATAGAGTTGTCGAGAACGATGCAGGGTCGATTGTGAAGAGTAGCTCGCCTCGCTTAACGGGCATGCCTCCCAGGAAGTGTGTTGCCACCAAAAAGCCATTCACTCGCGGTTGGATCACAGCATCGCTCATCCCCTCTATCTGGCTTGTGAGGGTGATTTGGCTGTAAATTGAGTCGATTTTTGCCTGCGTGATCACGACTTTTGTTGGTGGTGTAGCGGGTCTGCTTTTTTGCGAGTGGCATGATGTCGAAAATATCGCAACAAGTATGCACAATGATAGATTTAGTTTATTCATTTGACTTTGCTTTTTTTCTTCTCAAGTCAAAAAGCATACCGTTATTGTCTCAAAATGAGCAAAAAAAGTGTTTTTTTTTGTTGATTTTTTTGTAATTAAATTTTTTTATATATCTTTGTATTAGACAATTCATTTAACTATAACAATAAAAAATTTATTTATCATGGAACAATTACTAGCTCAGATTAACATTCAAATTGACGAATTCAAGGTTAACGCAGATGCTCAAGTAGCAAAAGGTAACAAAGCTGCAGGTACACGCGCACGTAAGGCTGCTTTAGAGATCTCTAAATTGATGAAAGAGTTCCGCAAGGCATCTGTTGAGGCTGCAAAATAAGAGTTGCTGAAACGGCAAAAGGGCTGATCTTTTCGAAAAGATCAGCCCTTTTTTTTATGCAACCAAACCTAAAACGGCATATCGTCGGCATCCTCAGCTGGTGCCGCAGGAGTTGCCACGGGTGCTGGTGCTGGAGCAGCAGCTTGCGATGGGGCTGGAGCATCGGCACGACGTCCGAGCAACTTCATTTCGTAGGCCACAATCTCGGTTGTGGTGTGTTTTACATTCTCCTTATCCATCCAATCGCGCGTACGCAAATTACCTTCGATGTATATCTGCGAGCCTTTGCGGATATATTTGTCGGCAACATCGGCCAGGCCGCGCCACATAATTACGGTGTGCCACTCGGAGTGCTCTTTGGTTTCGTTGGCTTGACGATTGAATATGCGCTCGGTGGTTACCATGCGGATGCGAGCAACTTTGGCTCCACTTTCGATGGTTCTAACTTCGGGATCGATGCCGACGTTACCCACCAATATCACTTTGTTAATCATGTGGTTATAGTTGCTTAATGAGTTCAACAAAAATTGTAGTCATCTTGACTGCCGCCTTGGCTCCTTGACGCTGCACATCTTCGTGATCGCCAATCTCATCGCTTAGACCGCAATTGGTAATCACCGAAACTCCAAAGACAGGGATCGACATATGGCGTGCCACAATCACCTCGGGCACGGTCGACATTCCGGCAGCGTCGCCACCAATCGCCTTGAAATATTTATATTCGGCCTGAGTCTCGAAAGTTGGACCCGTGCCACCAACATATACTCCGTATTGCAATTTTATGTTGTGCTCATCGGAAATTGCTGTAGCCTTTGCGATAAGTGCATGGTTGTAGCAGTCGTGCATATCGGGGAAACGTGGCCCTAGCTCTTCAATATTTGGCCCAATGAGTGGGTTAGGCATAAGGTTGATATGGTCGGTTATAACCATCAAATCACCAACTCTGAACGAGGTGTTGATGCCTCCCGAAGCGTTCGACACAAATAGGTATTGAATCCCTAGGAACTTCATCACTCGGATTGGGAAGGTCACCTGCTCCATGCCGTAGCCCTCGTAGTAGTGAAAGCGCCCCTGCATTGCCACAACTCGCTTTTCACCGACCATGCCAAAGATCAAACGACCCTTGTGGCCTTGAACTGTTGATATTGGGAAATTGGGAATTTGGCTATATTCGATCGAGTATTTAACGTCGATATTATTGGCAAAGTCTCCTAGACCGGTACCAAGTACGATACCGACTTCGGGCTTGAAATCTTGGCATTTCTCGTTGATATATGCCGCTGTCTGTTTAATTTTCTCTAAGATCATTGTCTAATTGTTTTAGGAAGTTTGAAACTGGTTCGTCGATAAAATTGATCTGGATAGGTATATAGTAGATCTTTTTGCGAAGTTCAGGCGGAATTTTACTGGGCACACGCAACTTAACGGCATCCTTTTCGGTAATTATTATCACCGAATCGGGGTGTTTGGCCAACATCTGCTGCATCTGCTCTAGATCGCGCATGCGGTATACGTGGTGATCGTTATAAATTATCTGATCCACCAGGTCATAGTTATTCCTTATAGAATCTATAAATGGATAAGGATTTCCCAATCCGGACACTGCAATCACCTTAGTTGAAGAGTTAATCTCCATAGCATCGGCATGAGCGAATAGTGGCTCGGGGCGATAGTTGGTATTGCGTGTGAAATATATCTTTTGGTAGGCGTAATGGATTAATGTTTTACGCATTAATCGCCTATCGATCGGAGTCATCGACATCGGGCATTTGGTCACCACAAAGTAGTGAGCACGATCCAAAGCCTCGGGCGTATCGCGCAATGAGCCAGCTGGCAGCATCTTATCTTCGTTGATTGGGCGATTTGCATCGACTGTGATTATATTGATCTTTGGCTCCACTTTGCGGTGTTGGAATCCATCGTCCATCACGATAAGTTCCACATCGGGGTGCTCGGCTTGGATACGGCGGATTCCCTCTACCCTCTTTTCGCACACCACCACCAGCACTTGCGGATATTTAAGTTTGATTTGAAGCGGCTCATCGCCCACATCGCGGTAGTGTGAATTGCCTGCAACCTCGATATAACCTTTGGTTCGCCTACCATAGCCTCGCGAGAGAACTGCAACCTTGCGCGAGGCTGAAAAATGTGATACAATCAGCTCTGTCATTGGGGTTTTTCCCGTTCCTCCCACGGTGATATTTCCGATACAAATTATTGGAATATCAAACTTATTAATTTTAATTAATCCCCTATCATAGAAGGCATGCCGCAACTGAATTGCCGCCTTGTATAACGATGCTAAAAAAACTTTAGTGACTGAGGACATTAAATTAATATTAAAAATTATGTCAAAGATAGGGTTAATTTTGCTATTTTCAAAGAAAAAAGAGAAGTTACAACATTAAATATTGAATAAAATTCACTGATCTGATAAATATTTATCACATTTTTACTACTTTTGTAGATATTATGCACTTTATAATGTGAAAAATGAATTTTAAAATTAAATATATATCCATCATCTCGCTATCGCTGCTGGTTAGCAGCTGCAACCTTTTTGATGGTGGCAGCACATCGCAGATCGCCCAAGAGGAAGAGGTGATCGAGAACAAGGTTTACGGCATTCTTTCGGATGGTTACAACCTTGAAAGTTCCGAGATTAAATCGGGTGAAACTATGGGAAAGATCCTCAATGGCTTCGGGGTTTCAGCCGTACAAATCGACCGCCTCGACAAAGCCTCAAAGGAGCTATTCCCACTCAATAAGATCAAGGGAGGAAACAAATATACTGCCTTTCTAAAGCAGGATTCGGTAAGTTCAAAGCTAGATTATTTAGTCTACGAAAAAGATAAAATTAACTACGTAGTATTCTCATTTGCAACAGATTCGATACACCTATACGAAGGGGTAAAGCCAACTACCACCCTTCGACATAAGCGAAGTGCAGTGATCAAAAGTTCGATGTGGGGCGCGATTATGGAGGAGAATTTACCCTTTGCATTGGCTGCCGAAATCGAGGATATTTACCAATGGACAGTCGACTTCTTTGCAATCCAGAAAGGCGATAATTTTACGGTTATATACGAAGAGAAGTTTGTCGAGGATACAATCTCGGTTGGCGTTGGTCGCGTGTGGGGTGCCAAGTTCGAGCATGCCGACAAGGAGTACTACGCAATTCCATTTATCCAAGATGGACACTTGCAATATTGGGAGGCCGATGGAGCTAGCCTCCGCAAGCAGATGCTCAAGGCACCTCTGAAATATACTCGAATTAGTTCGGGTTATACCACTGCGCGACTACACCCAATCTACAAGGTTTATCGTCCACACACGGGAGTCGATTACGCAGCACCTGCAGGCACTCCGGTTCACTCGGTGGCAGATGGTGTGGTGACCTTCAAAGGCTGGGGAGGCGGAGGTGGTAACACACTGAAGATCAAGCATCCTAACAATATGACCACCGGGTATCTACACTTGAAAGGATATGCCAAAGGCATTGCAAATGGCACTCGTGTAAAGCAGGGTCAGGTGATTGGATATGTAGGTTCAACGGGAGCATCCACAGGCCCTCACTTGGATTATAGAGTCTGGAAGGGAAGCACACCAATCAACCCCTTAAAGATACCTCAGGAGCCCCAAGAGCCAATCAAAGAGGCCAATAAGGAGGCTTTCGAGAGTGTAAAAGAGAAGATTATAGGTGAGCTAAATGGCACAATTGCACCCGAAGATATCTTAACGAAAATCGACACGGTGGCAACAGTAACTGCAACAGCTACACAAACAACTCAAGAGGCAGAGAAGTAAAAATGGATGAGAGAATTATAAAGTTCATCAAACGGCACCATGTGCTCACATTGGCCACATCGCAAGGCAATGCACCCTACTGCGCCAATGCGTTCTATGCCTACGACACGACGCGTAACCGGCTGATATTCACCTCCGATGCCTCGACCAAGCATGGCGAGCAGATGATTGCCAACAACACCGTCGCAGCCTCGATAGTGTGGGAGACCAAGCTCGTTGGTCGAATACAAGGGTTGCAACTAACCGGCTCGACCACAGCAGCCGACCCCAAGGATCGGGAGTGCTACATAAAGCGCTTCCCCTACACGGCGCTTGCGGAGTTGCACCTTTGGGCAATCGAGCCGCAGATGATTAAATATACCGACAACACGCTCGGATTTGGAAAGAAGTTAATATGGAATGCAAAATAACACCTAAGATAGGAGTAGTAATAGTGGCCGGTGGCCAAGGCTCGAGAATGGGCGGCAACACCCCAAAGCAGTTTCTTTTTTTGGGCCAGGCGCCTGTGCTTGCACACTCAATTAATGCGATGGCAAAGGCTTTAAAGCCGGCAGAAATTGTGGTGGTTTTGCCCGAATCGCACGTGGAATATTGGCAAAATTTAGCCTCGCGTTTCGATATTGCAGAACACAAAGTCACAACGGGAGGCAGCGAACGATTTTATTCGGTAAAGGCTGGTATTGAGGTCCTTGGAGAGACAGTCGATATAATTGCTGTGCACGATGGAGCTCGCCCACTTTGTAGCACTCAGATGATTCAACGATGCGCTGAGTGTGCAACAAAGCATGGCTCGGCAGTGCCCACCATTGCAATTAGCGACTCGATAAGAGTGGTAGATGCTGAAGGTTCGAAGGCGATAGATCGCTCGGCACTTAGAGCTGTTCAGACGCCACAAATATTCGACTCTCTGATGCTCCGCAGAGCATACTCTCAACCCTACAACCCCTCGATAACCGACGAGAGTTCGGCCGTCGAGGCACTCGGACAAAGGGTGGAGTTGTGTGAAGGCGAGAAGCGAAATATAAAGATCACCACCGACGAGGATATGCTCTACGCACAGATGATTTTAGAGAACGACAATGAGAACAAAGAGCTATAAATATCACACCAATCGCAAGACGGTTATAACTACTGCAATACACTTTGCGGTATTTATTGCTGCCGCTCTTTTGATATGGATGATGTATGTCGGAGGTTACTTTTCGGCATGGTTCACCTCGCTCATTGTGGCGCTTGTGGCACTGATGATCATATCGGTTCCACGCAAGATAAGTGTCGACAAAGATGCAGTAACGATCTTTTGCGTGCTGGAGATTGTCGAGCTCCCGATAGCCGAAATTGTCTCAGCTCGCCAAATTGACAATAGCGAATGTCAATGGATGATCCCAATTTTTGGCAGTCGCGGATTCTTTGGGTATTACGGCTACTACCTAGATATCGACACCCTCGAGCGAGTCCATTTCTACGCTACCGAGTGGCAGAACCTAGTCGAGATAGTCGATATTTACGACGACCGCTACTATGTTTCGTGTCGCCAGGCCGAAGATTTTATAGCGCAAATTGAGGAGTATAAATAAAAAAGTGACGCACGAGAATATACCTTCTTACGGCCTGTGGGCGGGCGCAGATAGCACCTGCGCGGGTGCAGTTATTATTGCGTTATTAATCTGAGATCTTTAAGTTTTATGAGCGAGCAGGTTGCCACAAATAAATTGCGCAACCTGCTCGCTCATAATTATCTTCGACTTAGCTACCTATCCCACCACTGGCTGTAGGCACGGCGTTCGCGGATCTTTATTTTCTCTTGATACTCGGCGCTATCCTCTTTGTATTTCAGAGATTTCTTGCCTATTTTTAGCTTCTGGCGATCTGTGTCGCAGCAGGAATCAAAGTCGATATCTTGCCCCGGCATCTCGACAAGTACGCAGTTGATGTAGTCATCCTCGGATCTTGCCTCGCGTCGTTCCCTTCGCGCTTGTGAAGATGTTGCTTGCGTCATATCCGCTAGAGGCTCTGATGCTACCACCTCCTCGATAAGTGTGCGACTCTCGATAACCTTCCACGAGTTGTACTTTATGTGGATCTCGACGCAGCGCATTGGTGGTAGGATGTAGTTCTTGATATAGTCCCACGATGCGGTGTGTGTCTCCAGCTCACCTTGAATCTCGCTCTGCGATTTTGTGCTCGAGATTATCGACAATACCTCGGACTTGTTCGGCACCTCGGATGATTGAAGAGCGGCCTTTGTGTCGATCCACATATAGGGCTTTCCGCTCACGGTGCGGGTGTAATCACTCATGTCGCACTCTTTGTCTACGAATGCACAGAAGTCGGCAGCTCTCTGGTCGGCTAGTCGTTGGTTGAGCGCCGTAGGTCCGTCGGGTGATGCGTAACCGATTACATCATAGTGGGTTATGCGCTTGAGCGAATCGTTTTGAATCGACTCAATAAAATTATGCAACCCCTCAATTTCAGCCGAATTATTGTCGTACGACGAAATTAGCTTGGTGAGGTTAATTTTGTAACGCATGACGAATTCGTTGTTGCTCGGACTCGACTCCATTACTAAAAGTTGCTCTACGTTATAGTTGCCATCGACATACGACGATAGCACAATGATCTCGTTAGGATCCTGCCCTTGGTTTGCACTGCTCGAGTTTTGTGCTGCGGCTGTGCTAATTAAGCCAAGAGCCAAAATGATTGAAGTAAATACTCTATTCACGCCTCAAAGTTTTAATGTTTATACTACTCGAGGGTTTTCGCAAGATTCATACCAAAAACTTTGCTCTCTTACTGCCTCCGGCGGGCGGGGATAGCACCCCCGCGGGTGCAGTTTGTGTTACGATATTGGGCTTAGAACTTTGTGGTTCTAAGATTTTGAGGTGTGATATGTTGCCGCAAATAAATTTGCACAACATATCACACCTCAAAATTTATTAAATGCCTGAAGGCATTTAAACCCCATATCGAAGTGAACCTCGCTGATTTGCTTATGGCAACCTTTGGTTGACATAGATAAAAAATGGTAGATGAGATTTTATAAAGCTTGCTTTGGTAAAATCTCATCTACTATTTTTTATCGTTAGCGCTTATCTAAGCGCTGCAAATCTGCGCAATATAATCTGCACCCGCGGTGGTGCTATCACCGCCCGCCGGAGGCAGTCCCAAACAAAAATCTACTCAAAAGAGTGAATAACAACTCCCGAGCGCAGTTTTGGTTCGAACCATGTGGTCTTTGGTGGCATAATGTTGCCGGTGTCCGATATGTTGATTAGTTGCGCCATTGATACGGGGTAGAGGGCAAAGGCTGCCTGCATCTCGCCACTATCGACGCGACGTTGCAACTCGCCAAGTCCGCGAATACCACCAACAAAGTCTATGCGCTTAGAGGTGCGTAGATCCTCAATTCCCAACACTTTATCGAGCACAAGGTTCGAGAGAACCGTTACATCGAGCACGCCAATTGGGTCGGCGTCGTCGTAGCGACCCTCTTTCGCTGTTGCGCTGTACCACTCTCCTGCAACATATACGGCGAAGTTGTGAAGTGCATTTGGGGTGTAGATCTCTTTGCCCTTTGGCTCCACGATGAAATCTTCGGCTAGCGTAGAGAGGAACTGCTCTGGCGATAGGCCATTTAGATCCTTAACCACGCGGTTGTAGTCGATGATTTTTAGTTGCGATGCAGGGAACGTTACGGCCAAGAAGAAGCAATACTCCTCATCGCCAGTGTGCGCAGGGTTTGCCTTCATGCACTCGGCTCCTACAAGAGCTGCTGCAGCTGTACGGTGGTGACCATCAGCGATATATAGCGCTGGCACTTCGGCAAAGATCTCGGTGATTTGATCGTTGATGTTCTTCTCCTTCACGACCCAGAAGTGGTGTCCAAAGCCATCCTCAGCAACGAAATCGTAGTCGGCAGCGTTGTTTTTCACTACGCTCTCCACAATTGCATCGATCGCGCTGTTGTCGGGGTATGCAAAGAACACAGGCTCGATATTTGCCTTTTGGTTGCGCACGTGAATCATGCGATCCTCCTCCTTGTCGGGGCGAGTCAGCTCATGCTTCTTGATGCTTCCATTTACGTAATCCTCAAAGTGGCAGCACATTGCAAGACCATATTGAGTGCGGCCATCCATCGTTTGAGCATATATATAGTAGTGCTCAGCCTCATCTTGTACCAACCAACCCTTCTCTCTCCACGTAGTGAAGTTCTCCACAGCTTTTTGATAAACCTCCTGGGAGTGCTCATCGGCGATTGGTGTGAAATCGATCTCAGGCTTGATGATGTGGAGCAGTGAGCGCTCCGTAGCTTCAGCTTGCGCCTCGGTCGAGTTAAGAACATCGTAGGGGCGAGATGCAACTTCGGCTGCATGCTCTTGTGGCGGTCTAATACCGCAGAAGGGTTTGATTCGTACCATACTTTTAAGTCTGTAAGTCTATTTATTTACTTGGAATTTTAGGTCTCCCTCTTCGAAGAATCCAACAATTTGGGTGGCTGCAGCCTTGCCCGCATTGATGTTTGCTTCTGCTGTCTCGGCACCCATCTTCTTAGGTGTTGCGAAGTAGCGTTTGCCAAACTCTTCGGCCATTTTGTCGTTGAGCGCTGGGGCGATGTCGGTTATGTAGCGAAGGTCTGTGCGCTCGCTCATCACTTTAATTACGCCCTCCTCGTCGATCACCTCCTTGCGCGCGGTGTTGATTAGGATTGCTCCCTTTGGCATTAACTTCATCAGGTCGTAACCGATTGATTTCTTGGTCGCTTCGGTTGCTGGGATGTGCAACGATAGTGCATCGGCACGGCTGTAAAGCTCCTCGATTGAGGCAACTTTCTCGACTCCCTCGGCTGCAAATGCCTGGTCGCTAACGAATGGATCGAAGGCTATCACCTTCATTCCTAGCGCAATACCTTTGCGAGCTACCAACTTGCCGACATTTCCAAAGGCGTGGATTGCCAAAGTTTTGCCGATGATCTCGCCACCTGTGCCCGCTGTAAATTGGTTGCGTTGCATAAATATCATCATGCCAACAACTAATTCGGCCACAGCGTTTGAGTTCTGTCCGGGGGTGTTCATCACAACCACTCCGTGTTGGGTCGCTGCAGCAAGGTCGACATTGTCGAATCCGGCGCCTGCACGAACCACAATCTTTAGATTTGGAGCTGCTGCCAAAACCTCGGCAGTAACTTTATCGGAGCGAATGATTAGCGCCTGGGCATCTGCCACTGCTGCTATAAGTTCGCTCTTGTCGCTATATTTTTCCAACATTGCCACTTGGTAGCTGGCCTTGTCGAATACCTCTTTAATTTGGTCGATTGCCTCTTTGGCAAATGGTTTTTCTGTTGCAATTAGTACTTTCATTGCTCTATTTTTTCATTGATTCAAACTCTTGCATTGCAGCGATAAGTGCTTCGACACTCTCTTTTGGGAGTGCATTGTAGCATGAAGCTCGGAAACCACCAACCAAACGGTGTCCCTTAACTCCAACCATACCGCGGCTCTTTGCGAACTCCAAAAATTCGGGTGCTAGATCCTCGTAGCCATCGTTCATCACAAAGCAGATGTTCATAATCGAGCGATCTTCTGCCACTGCAGTACCTTTAAATAATGGGTTGCGCTCGATCTCGGTATACAACATTTCAGCCTTTTCGCGATTAAGAGCGTTGAGAGCCTTCACGCCACCGATGCCCTTGATCCACTTCAAAGTCTCGTTGATAACGTAGATTGGGAATACTGGAGGGGTGTTGTACATTGAATTTGAGTCAACCATATTATTGTAGTTAACCATCGATGGAAGCTCGCGCACGACACTCGAAAGCAGATCATCGCGAATAATTACAAACGCAACACCTGCAGGTCCCAAATTCTTTTGAGCACCACCATATATCATTGCGTACTTTTTGATGTCGATCTCGCGACTCAAGATATCTGAACTCATGTCGGCAATAAGTGGCACTGGTGAGTCGATATCGGTGTGGTATGCAGTTCCGTAGATTGTGTTGTTCGATGTGATGTGAAGGTAATCCAAGTCAGAGGGGATCTCCACATTTTTGGGGATGTATGTGAAATTCTTGTCGTCAGACGAAGCTAAGGTGACAACCTCTCCATATAGTTTTGCCTCTTTGATAGCCTTCTTTGACCATACACCGGTGTTGATGTAACCGGCCTTGCCTTTTAGGAAGTTGGCAGCGATATGGTAGAACTGTGTGCTTGCTCCACCGCCAACAAATATAATCTTATAATTGTCGGGGATGTTTAGAAGTTCACTTAAAAGATCTTTAGCCTCATTGAGCACATCCTCGAAATCTTTTGTGCGATGCGAGATGGAAAGCAAGGATAGCCCCGAACCGTTCAAGTCGATGATAGCCTTAGCTGAATTCTCCAATACCGTCTGATTAATGTACGACGGTCCCGCATTAAAATTGTGCTGTTTCATAGATTTCAAATATTATGTTTAGTTGTGAGAAACAAAATTAATAAATATTTTTTAAAAAATATAAAATTTCTCATTATTTATGCAAAAAATATTTCAACTACCTCTATCTGCTCTGTTTAACTAGTTGATATACAGATTATAAGAGCGCCGATGCGAAAACTTCCCTGATAGTAGGGTAGGTCGATTCCAATTTTTTCTTTAGGCTATCCTGATCGCACCACTCGACTTTTTCGATTCCCTCTTCTTCTTGGGCATGAGTCTCTTGCATCTTGCTTCGCATGGCGTACCAATATGTGGTTTTTATTGCCCACTCTTCGTGTAGGATGTATGCATGTTTGGTCTCGGTGATCTTTTCGCCTAGCTCTATGTGGCCAATTCCGGTCTCTTCGCTAACCTCTCGCAGGGCACACTCCTCGATGCTCTCGGCACGTTCAAGATGCCCTTTGGGTAGGTCCCAGCGACCATTGCGGAAGATCATAAGTGTTTGATGCAGGTCGTTTACAACCAACCCTCCTGCAGCCTTTATTGACCTGAATTCGCGACAAAAATAGTCGAATGCCTGCTCGGGTGTGCGACACAGAAATAGTATAGAGTTGTATTTCTCGAAAAAATATAGTACCTTCGCTCTCGATATCTTGGCTATTGTGTCGGCTCGTGAGTCGATCGTAAGGTCGTAGTTATCAATAGGTGATGAGGCAAATGTCACATATTTGTCGTGAAAAAATATAGTCTTATTCATCGTCTATAGGTTTTATTGGTTAATACAAATATATATAAATAAATTGGAATAATGAAAAAAATCTTAATATTTATGATTGCAATTGCTGCAGTTGCTGCTGGGTGTAGCGATGCCCCTAAGCCATTGAAGATTGATAACTCGCTTACGCGTAGCGAAAAATCTGAGGGAATTTTGACTCCCGAAGTGATGTGGAAGATGGGTCGTGTTGGCTCCTCGTCGCTCAATGCTAAGGGCGATAGCTTGCTTTATACTATCTCCTATTATAATTTGGAGGAGAATCGTGGGGTGACGGCGATCTATTTGGAGGATGTTGCCACTAAAAAGGTTAATCAGCTCACCAGCCACGACTCTAATAATGTCTCTGCGCAATGGAGTGCCGATGGCTCGAAGATATATTTCATGTCGAACCGCTCGGGCCAAATGCAGGTGTGGTCGATGTTGCCTAGTGGCGATAAGGCTCAACAGGTGACCAAGCTTGAGAGTGGTGTCGAGGGATTTGGAGTGGCTCCAAGTGGCGATAAATTGTTCTACGTGCAGAGTGTTATGGTATCCTCGCGCAAGTCGTCGGATCAACACTCCGATATGCCCAAATCGAATGCCAGAATTTACGACGACCTTATGGTGCGCCATTGGGATCATTGGAACGAGGGCGAGCGTCTGCACATCTTCGTTGCTGATATCAATGAGAAAGGTGTGGCTGTGCAGGGTGTGGATATCATAGGTGTCGATGCTGCGTGGGATGCACCGCTTGCGCCATACTTCGACACGAACGAGATCGCTTGGAGCAACGCTGGCGATAAATTGGCATATACATGCAAACCTCTGACCGGTGCCGAGTACGCCCTATCGACCGATTCAGACATATATATATATGATGTGGCTTCGGCTCGCACCGAGAATATCTGCAAAAATAGCGATCGCTCGGCGTTTGTTGGCTACGACAAATACCCAGTGTGGTCTGCCGACGACTCGTCGATCGCCTTTATCTCGCAACGCAGAGCTGGAAACGAATCGGACAAAGGACGCCTATTTGTCTATAATTTCGCGACAAAAACGATGAGTGACCTTACCGCATCGTTCGACTATAACGCCTCGAATGTTATTTGGGATGGCTCATCGGAGCTCTATTTTATAGCTCCAATTCACGCTACGCACCAATTGTGCAAGGTTAACTTGAACGGTGTTGTAGGGGTGATTACTCGTGGCGACCACGATATCAACTCGGTGAGCATTGCCGATGGTGTGGCAATTGCCGAGGTGACTAAAATTTCGCAAGCTAGCGAACTCTATTCGATAGATCTTGCAACGGGCCAGATGGCGCAATTTAGCAATATCAATAAAGAGGTCTACGACAATATCAAGATGGGCGAGGTTCAAAAGCGTTGGGTCACCACAACCGATGGCGAGCAGATGCTAACATGGGTCGTTCTGCCTCCCAATTTCGACCCTAACAAGAAATATCCAACGCTACTATATTGCCAGGGAGGTCCTCAAAGTGTGGTTTCGCAATTCTGGAGCTACCGTTGGAATTTCCAATTGATGGCGGCTCAGGGGTATATTGTTGTTGCGCCAAACCGTCGTGGCTTGCCTTCGTTCGGCCAAGAGTGGTTAGATCAAATCTCGGGCGACTATTCGGGTCAAAATATCGAGGATTACCTGGCGGCGATCGATGATGTTGCCAAAGAGTCGTGGGTCGATAGCGATCGCTTGGGATGTGTCGGTGCTTCGTATGGCGGTTACTCGGTTTACTATTTGGCCGGTGTTCACCAAGGACGCTTCAAGGCGTTTATCTCGCACTGCGGAATCTTTAATTTCGAGGCTATGTATGGCGAAACCGAGGAGCTATTCTTCGTGACAAACGACTTTGCAGGTGCTTATTGGGATGAGGAAAATGAGGTAGCAATGCGCTCCTATGCCCATTCTCCACATAAATTTGTCTCAAAATGGGATACTCCGATATTAATTATCACCGGAGAGAACGATTTTAGAATTCCATACACACAATCGCTGCAAGCATTCACCGCTGCGCGCCTTCAAGGGCTCGATGCACGTTTGGTTGAATTTTCTGATGAGGCGCACCAAGTATTTAAGCCTCAGAACTCAATGGTGTGGAATCGCGAATTCTTCGGGTGGTTAGACAAATATTTAAAATAATATTATTTGGCTCCATTGTTGCTTGGTGGCTGTAAGGTAATATTACTCTTGAAGTTGCGTGATTTGAGGTTATTTTTCATTATTGAAGCAAAAAAAATGAAAAAAAAGTGCTACAATGTTGTGAGATAATAAAATAAACCTTATATTTGCAGACCCAAAGTAAGGGTAATAAATTAATAAACATAAAATAATTAAAAAATGACAAAGGCAGATATCGTTAGCGAAATCGCTAAGACAACAGGTGTAGAAAAACTACAAGTACAGACTATCGTTGAGGCGTTTATGGAGACCGTTAAGGACTCTATGGCAGCGAACAACAATGTTTACCTACGTGGATTTGGTAGCTTCATCGTTAAGAAGCGCGCTGAAAAAGTAGCTCGTAACATCTCAAAGAACACTACTATCACAATCCCAGAGCACAATATTCCAGCATTCAAGCCAGCTAAGAGCTTTGCTGCAAAATTGAAATAATTTTCACGAACTAACAATAAAAATTTAAAATTATGCCAAGCGGTAAGAAGAGAAAAAGGCATAAGATGGCTACCCACAAGCGTAAAAAACAACTACGCAAGAATCGTCACAAGAAGAAATAGTGACCTTTCAGGGCAGACACTTATAATGTCAACGAAGTATTAAAGCTAAAGAGGTATCTCTTTAGCTTTAATACGTTAATAAACAATTTATTGTGTCAGTATGCGTTGAGTCTTGATACTCAAAACGCAATGACACACGACCCAACAACGGAGCTGTGCTCCGCTTAAAAATCTATTCCGATTTTATGAATCGAGAGTTAATAATAAATGTAACTCCATCGGAGATCTCTATAGCGCTATGCGAGGATAAGGTTTTGGTTGAGCTCAACAAAGAGCAGAGCCAAACCGGATTTGCTGTGGGCGATATCTATCTGGGTAAGGTGCGCAAAATTATGCCGGGCTTGAATGCTGCGTTTGTCAACATCGGTCACGAGCGCGATGCGTTTCTTCACTATTTGGACTTAGGAAACCACTTTGAGAGTCTCGATAAAGTTGTATCGAGCCACCAACCATCGAAGAGGGGTGTGAAGGTTGAATCATTGAAGTTAAACGACTCCTTGGAGCGCAACGGCAAAATTGCCTCTCACCTGCAATCCGGGCAATTGGTCATGGTTCAAATCACCAAAGAGGCGATCTCGACAAAGGGGCCTCGATTGACCTCCGAAATTTCGCTTGCTGGTCGCAATGTGGTCTTGGTGCCATTCACCAACAAGGTATTCCTTTCGCAAAAGATCCGTGCTACGGAGGATAAAAAACGACTTCGCAAGATTGCAGCAAATGTATTGCCTAAGAACTTTGGAGTGATTATCCGCACCGCGGCAGTCTCGGCCAAGGACGAGGATATTGAACAAGATATAGAACAGCTACTTCAAAAGTGGCGCGAGATACTTCAAAATGTGCGCAAGCAATCGACTCCCGCTCTATTGATGAGCGAGATGAGTCGTGCCAACGCAATTATTCGCGATACGCTCAACGGTTCGTTCTCGCAAATCGTTGTCGATGACAAGGCGATGTACTCAACCATTCGCAATTATATCCGCATGATCCAACCCGAGCAGGAGAAGATCGTGAAACTATATAATGGCAGTGTGCCAATTTTCGATAATTTCGATATCTCAAAGCAGATCAAATCGCTCTTTGCCAAGTATGTATCGCTGCGAAGAGGCGCCTACCTGATCATCGAGCATACCGAAGCGATGAACGTAATTGATGTCAATTCTGGCAATCGAACCAAGGCCGAAGATAACCAAGAGCAGACAGCATTGGATGTCAATTTAGCCGCAGCAGCCGAAGTGGCTCGCCAATTGCGCCTGCGCGATATGGGCGGTATTGTGATTGTCGACTTTATTGATTTGCATAAGGCGCCCAATCGTCAACTGTTGTACGACGAAATGGTGAAATTAATGTCGACCGACAAGGCTAAACACACAGTTTTACCAATAACCAAGTTCGGTTTGATGCAGATCACACGTCAACGTGTGCGCCCTGTGCCAATCGAAAATACCGAGGATGTGTGCCCAACGTGTCAAGGTACCGGAAAGGTGCAACCAACAATCCTGCTCGATAAGACCATCGAGAACCAAATCTCGTTCTTGGCTATCGATCGCAAAACAAAGTTTGTAAATATCCGCGTAAGCAACTATGTGGCTGCATATTTGAGTAAGGGATTCTGGTCGCTTCGTCGTCGCTGGGCATGGAAATATAAGTGCCAAATTAAGGTCACTACCGACCAAAGTATGGGCATTTTAGATGTCGGTTACTACGATAAAAATGGTAAGAGCCTTATAAAAACCTAAGTTTTACATCTCGATGGAATTAACAGAGAGTATTTTAAAAAAGTTTGCCGACTCTAAAGTGACGGCAGCGCTCGCAAGAGTTTATAAATCTAGCACTACTATCCACCTCAAAGAGTTGGTTAGTGGTGCTCTTTCATCCTATGCCGCAGCACTGATCTCACAGAAGGGCGGCTCTCATATTTTTGTTGCCGAGGATCGCGACTCTGCGGCATACCTGCTCAATGATTTCTATTCGCTCTTGGGCCAGGAGCATATCTTTTTCTTGCCCACATCATATAAACGCTCAATTCTTTATGGCAAGGAGGATGCCAATGGAATCGTGCAGCGCACTTCGGCTCTGAATCGCCTGCGTCGTGCAGCAGGAGAGGGGGAATTTTCGGTCATCTGCACCTACCCCGAGGCGCTTGCCGAGAGCGTTGTCGATACGTCGGTGATGCATCGTGATCAAGTTTCGATAAGTGTTGGCGATCGATTGTCGGTCGATTTTCTGATCGAGTCGCTCGAGTCGATGGGCTTCGAGAGGGTTAATTTTGTCTATGAACCCGGTCAATACTCTACGCGTGGAGGAATCGTCGACGTCTTCTCATATAGCCAATCTCGACCACTGCGTGTTGACTTTTTCGACGATGAGATCGAATCTATTCGCAGCTTCAATATCTCGAATCAGTTGTCGTACGAGAAGATGCAAAGGGCCGAAATCCTGCCCAACTTTAACCAGAATAATAGCGCTGAGGAGCGTAGAGTGAGCTTTGCGGAGTTCGCAGGCGAAGTTACATATTGGTTCTTCGATGCCTCGTTTGTCTTAAATAAGGTCAACGATATTCGCCGAAAGTTGATTGGCGAAATGGAGGATCCTTCGCTCATCGATCAAAAGGTCTCGAGTCGCAATCAGCTGCTTGGCGACATGAAGCAGAGCCGTTTGATTATGCTTCGCGACACGCTCACAGAGCGTAGTGCAGATGCTGTAGTTGAGTTCTACACCCAGCCGCAACCCGAATTCAATAAGAATTTCGAGATGCTGGCCAGCGATATTGTCTCATCCACCGAGCGAGGCTACCAAACATATATCGCATCGAAGAACCGTGCGCAGGTCGAACGATTGGAAAATATCCTTCATCAGGTAGGTTATAAGGGGATTGATGTGGCTACGGTGCCACTAGCTCTGCACAACGGTTTTATCGATAACAATCTAAAGATCAGGCTATTTACCGATCATCAAATCTTCGGTCGCTATCAGCGCTACAAGATCAAAGACGAGATTAAGCGCGATGAGCAGATGACCATTGCCGAACTCAATGAGCTTAAGTTGGGCGATTATGTGGTGCACTACGACCATGGAGTTGGAAAGTTTGGTGGTTTGGTAAAAATTGAGGTGAATGGATCGATGAAGGAGGTGATCAAGCTGATCTATAAGGATCAAGATCTGCTCTTTGTCAATGTCCACTCGCTGCACTGCATCTCGCGCTATAAGAGTGGCGATGGCGAACCTCCGAAGATCTATAAGTTAGGTGGTAGCGCATGGCAAAAGTTGAAGAATACCACCAAGCGAGCTGTGAAAGATATCTCGCGCGAACTCATTGCACTGTACGCCCAACGCAAGGCCAGCACAGGCTTTGCCTTCTCGGCGGATGGATACCTGCAGCAGGAGCTCGAAGCGTCGTTTATGTATGAAGATACGCCCGACCAAAATGCTGCATCAGAGGCTGTTAAGCGCGATATGGAGTCGCGCGAACCAATGGACCGTTTGGTGTGTGGCGACGTCGGTTTTGGTAAAACGGAGGTTGCAATTCGAGCAGCTTTCAAGGCGGCAACCGATGGCAAGCAGGTGGCAGTGTTGGTGCCAACGACGATCTTGGCAATGCAACACTTCCGTTCGTTCAGCTCGCGCTTGCGCGATTTCCCAATTAAAATTGAGTACTTGAACCGCACAAAATCTACGCGTGAGGTGAATCGTATCTTAGCGGAATTGGCCGAGGGCAAGGTTAACATCTTAATTGGCACCCATAAGATACTAGGCAAGAGCGTAAATTTCAAGGATTTAGGACTTCTGATAATCGACGAGGAGCAGAAGTTTGGAGTGGCAGCCAAGGAGAAGCTAACGCAAATTAGTGTGAGCGTCGATACTCTTACTCTCACCGCAACGCCAATTCCGCGAACCCTGCAGTTCTCGCTTATGGGCTCGCGCGATTTGTCGATCATATCGACACCTCCGCCTAACCGCCAGCCGATTATGACAGAGTCGCATCTATACTCTGAAGATATTATCACTGAGGCAATTACCACCGAAATTGAGCGCGGAGGTCAAGTCTATTTTGTTCACAATCGCGTGGATGATATCTTCTCCATTCGTGCGATGATTGGCCGAGTTTGCCCCAAGGCACGTGTGGCAATTGGTCATGGTCAAATGCCTCCAAAGGAGCTCGAAGAGGTGGTTATGGATTTTATCTATGGCGAATACGACGTGCTTTTGGCAACGACAATTGTCGAGAATGGAATCGATGTGCCCAATGCCAATACCATAATAATAAACAACGCTCACCGCTTCGGACTCTCGGCATTGCACCAGCTACGTGGTCGCGTGGGTCGAAGCGATCGCAAGGCCTATTGCTATCTGCTTTCGCCACCCGAGGAGCTGTTGACTGCGGATGCTCGCCACCGTTTGCGTGCTATCGAGGAGTTCTCGGATCTTGGTTCGGGCTTTAATATTGCCATGCAGGATCTTGATATTCGAGGTGCCGGAAACCTGTTGGGCGCCGAGCAGAGCGGTTTTATTGCTAATATTGGCTTTGAGACCTATCAGCGAATTATGCAGGAGGCTATCTCGGAGCTGCGACAAGAGGGATTGGATGTTGCAGGGCTTTCCCCCAAGGAGCAGGATATTGTCGAGCAGCTCAATTTTATCGAAGATTCTCATATCGACGTCGAGGTGCCAGCATCTCTGCCCGATGAGTATATTGGCTCACCTGCCGAGAAATTGAAACTTTATCGTGAGCTGGATTCGGTGCGTAATGAGCTTGAACTTCAAGGGTTTGCCGATCGACTAGTGGACCGCTTTGGCCGTATGCCTCGCCAAACCGAGGAGCTTTTGAATGTGGTTCGTCTGCGTCGCGAGGCGGTTCGTTTGGGTATGGAACGGGTGAAGGTGAAGAATGGTTTGATGATCGTGCAGTTTGTGGGCGAGCAGAACTCACCATACTATAAAAGTGAGGTATTTATGTCGCTGCTGCAGAGTGTAACTTCGCGTGCTGATAAATTTGTGTTGCGTCAAAACAATAACCGTTTGGCAATGACCGTTAGAGGGGTGAAGGATATAGAGGAGGCATACAAATTACTCCTTTCACTATAAACCAAACAGAAATTTTAATGAACTTAGTTATTGACATAGGTAACACTTTGGCTAAGGCTGCTGTGGTCGATCGTTCGACTATTGTGGCTACCTATAGCGCCAATGAGTTGCAAGAACTGCCACTCTCTCAAGTAGTTGAGAAGTATGGCGTGGTGCGGTCAATACTCTCGACAACGCGTGGTGGAGGCACCGAATTGGCCAGCATTGTGCGGGGTATTGTGGGGCACTGCTTGCTTCTGGAGCCTACTGTGGCAACGCCATTGAAGGTGGAGTATTCGCCAGGCTCGTTAGGTTGTGATCGGTTGGCTGCGGCTGTTGGGGCATATGCAGCGTATGGAGGAGCCGAACTTATGGTTGTAGATTTTGGAACGGCAATCACTATCGACTTTATCTCGAGCGATGGAGTGTTCAAAGGTGGTTTTATTTCGCCGGGAGTTACCACACGACTGCGTTCGCTCCACGACTATACCGCAACTCTACCTCTTTGTCGAGTTTCGGGCGATGTTGAAGGGGTTGCAAAAACGACCCATGATGCAATAGTTGGTGGAGTAATAAATGGTATTACCCATGAAATTGAGGGCTATATTAGGACCATAAATGAAAAAAAATGTAATTTTTTTGTAATTTTTTCAGGTGGAGACTCAATTTTCTTTGATAAACGAATTAAAAATGCGATATTTGCAGACCGAGATATTCTTTTTAGAGGCTTGGACACAATTTTAGATTATAATGCGTAAATACAATAATATATTCATAGCAGCTCTAGTGGCTTTGGTAATGATCCCTTCTGTGCTTTGTGCTCAGAGTTACGGAAGTATTAACACCTACTCACCATATACTATGTATGGTATTGGCGAGATTAATACGCAAGGTACACTTAGCACTCGTTCGATGGGTGGAATGGGTGTCTCTATGCGTTCGGTGGGCGAAATTAACTTATTGAACCCGGCTTCCTATAGCGTAGCGTTGAATCGTAGCGTCTTGTTTAGCTATGGCTTGGAGGGCTCAAACTATTTTAATAGCCAATATATCGATGGTTCGAAGGTGAATAATTCATATGCATCGGGTAACTTCCATGATATCGCGCTTCAAATTCCAATAGCCAGCAATATGGGTATTGGACTTAGCCTTACCCCTTATAGTAGTACCGGTTACAACATCGCAACGACCGAGAACTATACCGATATCGGTTTGTTGAGCTACACATACGAGGGTGGTGGAGATATCACCCAAGTGAAGTTGGGATTTGGTTGGGAGCCAATCAAAAACCTATCTGTCGGTGTTGCCGCGCAATATTATTGGGGAGGTATCTATCGCTCGTTCACTATGGTGCCATATGTTGTTACAGGTAATGGAACCTACTATTCGACTATGGGAGAGACCTCATACGAGATCTCGAAGATTAAGGCTCAGTTGGGTCTGCAATGGACAGCTATCAAAAATATGAAGCGCAATCTTACCTTTGGTGCAACATATGACTTTGGTGGCGACCTTAAACCAGACTACTCTCATACGGTAATCGGTTATGGTACACTGCTATCTGTTGTTGCCGATTGGGTTGAGGAGGAGCAATCACTTGTATTGCCAAATCAACTTACAGTGGGTTCGATATACCAAACACCAAAGTGGCTCGTTGGATTTGATTACAACTACCAAAATTGGCAGAGCAGTAATAGCGATGCTATTGCATATTCGTCGAGTGGAGTAGCTGTGGCGTATAACAACTTCAGTACCTATAAGTTAGGTGTGCAGTTGACCCCAAATCGAGGCGATGTGCGTCACTACTTCAATCGTGTATCGTATCGCGCAGGTCTTCGTTATGGTGGCTACGAAATGACATACGGAGGTTTGGAGCTTAACCAATGTGCAGCAACTCTTGGAGCAAGTTTCCCTGTTAGAATGAGTGCATTCTCGAAGATCGATGTTGGTATTGAGTATGGTTCTCGAGGTTCAAACGACCTCTATGTACAAGCAGATGAGCAAGTTGGCCTGATCAAGCAAACTTACGTTAAGTTCGCACTCGGCTTTACACTATTTGGCGAGGATTATTGGTTCCAACGACCGAAGTTTGATTAGTATGAAACTATAAATAAAATTAATTAATAACAAGTATGAAGAAATTTAGACTTCTATTGGCTTGTGCCGCAGCAGCTTTCTGCATGACAGCTGAGGCACAAGTTGATTACAACGATCCACAATGGGCACCATGGGGTGAAACCGCAGAAGCTCGCCAAGCTAACATGTTGAACAGCAGCTTTTTAAAAGAGGCTATTGATAACAAAGATTACGATGCTGCTTCTAAGTATTTAGATCTACTATTGAAAGATGCTCCCAAGGCATCTCATACTATTTATGCCCGTGGTATTCTACTTTATCGCAATAAAATTAACCGTGCTCGTAGCTTGACTGATAAAAATATGTACATCGACTCGTTGATGATTATGCACGACCTTCGTTTGGAGCACTTCGCTGATCATGCAACTTATGGTGCAGCGGATATTCTCGATAGCAAGGCTCGTATGTATGCTACCTACAAAGTTAAGGATCGCGAAGGATTGCGCGAAACTTTCAAGGCAGCAATCGAGGCTGGTGGTGACAAAACTAAACCCGATTTGGTATGTATCTACTTCCAAAATCTTTGCGACGATTACCAAATGGATGAGGTTATGGCCGACGAGGTGCTCAATGAGTACGATCGCCTGACTCCATACTTCGCAACACAAGGTGCGGAGGGCGCAGAGTACAAGGAGAAGTTCGATGCTATGTTTGGTGTGAGTGGTGCTGCTAGTTGCGAAAACCTAGAGGCTCTATTTGCTGACAAATTGGCTGCAGCGCCAGACGATGAGGAGCTTTTAACAAAGACAGTTGCCCTGATGGATAGAGCGCATTGCGACTCGCCATTCTATGTTGCAACAGTTGAGAAACTATATGCAGTTCGCCCAACAGCAAGCGCAGCGATGGCATTGGCTGCAATCTTCCAAAACGAGGGTGATTACGAAAAAGCATCGTTGTATCTATCTGAGGCGTTGGCAGCAGAGGAGGACGTTGAGTCTCGCGAGGCACTTTTGGGTCGTATCTCATTGGTTAAGTTCGCGGCAGAGGATTACACTGCAGCACTCAAGGCAGCAAACGAGGCCATCGCAACCGATGATGGCACGTTGGAGGATAACGGTGTTGCACTCTTCGTTAAGGCTCAATGTTATGCTCGTTCCGCAGGTGGTGATTTCGCAGGTTTGGCAGCTTACTGGGCAGCATATGATGTTATGAATCAAGCTGTTGCAAACTTCTCGGCAGCTGAGTCAGCATATATCGAACCAGCAAAATCTATGGCAGCTAGCTATCGTAGCGCATTCCCAACTCAAGAGGAGTGTTTCTTCAACGAGGTTAGTGCAGGTAGCTCATATAGAGTTACTCGCGGTGCTGCAGCTGGCGTGATGACAACCGTGAGATACAGATAATCGCAGTGCGTTAATGCGCAAATTTAATATAAATAATTGCTTGGTAGCACTTCTCGTTTTGGGGAGTGCTATCTCGCTGTTATCGTGCACGGAGCATAATGTGACAACAAGTAAAGTGTCGCGCGAGACGCTGATGAGTGAATCGAGCGACTCGCTTACGGTTGTTGTCTCCGAGAATGGACGTCCCTCGTATCGCTTTTCTGCACCTCTGGTCGAGGGCTATAGCCTGGCTCGAGAGCCATATCGTGAATTTCGTCGTGGTGTGAAGATCATCACCTATCTCGACGACTCTTTGGCAACTGTCGATGCGGTGCTCACTGCAAATTATGCTATCAACTACTCAAATCTGCAGTTGTGGGAGGCTAAGGGCGACGTTGTGGTTGTCAAATCGGATGGCAAGGAGCTATACACGCAGCAGCTATTTTGGAATTCAACCACTAAACGAATCTATTCGAACGTCGACACAAAGATTCTAAACACCGAAACTGGCGACATATATAATGGTGAGGGTTTCGAGTCCGACGAAGAGATGAAGGAGTGGAGCTTTAGAAAGATGAAGGGTAGAATGCTTGTCGACACCACACCAACCGAGCCCGACTCAACAGCTGTCGAGACCACCGAGCCAAAGCCCGAAGTTGCAAAGACGAAAGATCTAGCGCAGCAGCGCGAAGATGAGGCGATGCAACGAAGCCTTGATGAGCGAAAAAAGTTGCAGTCGCAGTCCCGTCAGGATGATGCGCAGCGTACGATCGAGCGCAAGCCCGAACGCCTTCCATTGCCTGGAGAACCTGCTGATTCGGTGCTCAATGCCCGTGAGGCGCGACATAAAAAATTGCAAGAGCGAAAAATTAATGAGTAATATATGCTAAATATCATCATCGTAGTTCTCTCTATGTTGCTCCTGTCGGCCTTTTTTTCGGGTATGGAGATCGCTTTTGTTAGCAAGAATCGATTAAAACTGGAGATCGAGCGCAAGCAGAATCGAGCCTTTGATTACCTGGTCGAGATCTTCGCCAACAATCCGGGGCAATATATCACAACAATCTTGGTGGGTAACAATATTGCACTTGTTATCTATTCGCTTTTCATGTCGAGATTTGTGCGAGTTGTGGCCGAAAATTTTGGTTGGATGTCAATTGCAAACGAGGGTTCGGTGCTTATCGAAACGGTACTCTCTACACTCCTTATTATATTTATAGCTGAGTTTTTGCCCAAATCGATTTTTAAGCATAACCCAAATTTTTACTTCAGAATCTTTGCTGGCCCCATCTATTTCTTCTATCTGCTGTTGTACCCAATCGCTAAGTTTACCACATTTCTATCTTTTTTGCTGCTTCGACTCTTTGGTCGCAAGGTCGATAACCAGAGCGTTGAGTCAACTTTCGACCGTTCGGATCTGGCAAGCCTGCTCGATACGGCTACCCCCGAGGTGCAGAGCGATACGGAGAATGAGATCAAACTTTTTCAAAATGCATTGGATTTTGCCGACCAGCGCGTGCGCGATTGCATGACTCAACGCGTTGATATTGAGGCTGTCGATGTTGAAAATACATCGATTGAGGATCTAACCGAGCGCTTCACAAAGACAAAATATTCGCGTCTGTTTGTATGGCGCGGCAGCATCGATAACATTATCGGTTATGTAAATTCCAAGACGCTTTTCCATGAACCCTCCGATCTGTTGTCGATTGTCAAGAGTGTGAATTGTGTGCCCGAATCTATGCCGTTGAGCCTTCTGCTTCAGACACTTACCAAGGATAAACGCAATATTGCGGTTGTGATAGACGAGTTTGGAGGTACGGCGGGAGTGATCTCTCTGGAGGATGTTTTGGAGCAAATTTTTGGCGAGATCGAAGATGAGCACGACGAGCCCGAGATGATCGAGCGAGAGCTTTCAAACGGTGAATATCTCTTCGCCGGACGCCTTGAGGTGAAGTATCTCAACGAGCACTACGACCTTGGCCTTGAGGAGAGTGATGATTACGACACCCTAGCCGGATACATTATATATACGCACAAGGGTATACCTTTGCCGGGCGAGAGTGTGATAATTTCGCATTTTGAGTTCAAGATTTTGCGAACTACCCATACACGTGTCGAGCTGGTAAAGATTAAGATGGTCGATGATAAATAATTTATTGCAACTATTTGGACAAGTTTAAAATTATTTTATTATCTTTGGAGTCAATTTAGAGTTGAAATAAACAATTTAAATAAATATATGGCAAGTTTAAACACGCTACGAACCAAATTTGGTTATGTGCTATCGGCAGTTATCGCCTTTGCACTCTTGGCTTTCATCTTCTCGATGAAGAGCGAAATGGGATTTTCTGGTAACGATCTAACTATCGGAGAGATTGATTCAGAGGATGTTATGTACTCAGAATTTTATGAAGAGTACCAAAACATTAAGCGTCAATATGGCGCAACAGGTGCTACCGAGCAGGAGGCTGCACAATTAGCAAATGCCGCATGGCAAGCTGTTGTGACTAAAAAGCTTCTTCTTCCTGGCTTCGAGCAGTTGGGTCTTGCAATGAGCAGTGCTGAGCGCATGGCAGTGATGAGCGGACAGGTTCCAACTCAAGCCTTTGCTCAGGCATTTACAGATCCCTCTACAGGTATCTACAACGCAGCTTATGTTGCTGATTTCGCATCTCAAGCAGCAGTTAACCCCGAGGCTGAGGCGTCATGGAATTGGGTTAATGACCAAGCTCGCCAAGAGCGCGCGATAATGAAATATATGTCGTTGGTTCGCGGTGGCTCATACGTAAATAAATTGGAGGTTGCCGAGGGCGTTAACTCTGCAAACCGCACATTCTCAGGACGATGGGTTAGCAAACCTTACTTATCAATGCCCGATTCACTCTTCACTGTGAGCGATGCTGAGATCAAGAAATATTACGAGGCTAACAAGGCTGCATACAAGAAATTACCTATGCGATCAATCAGCTACGTAAACTTCGAGGTTGAGCCAACCGAGCAAGATATCATTGATATTGAGAATACAGCTTTGGCTGCAAGCAAAGAGTTTGCTGCTGCTGAGAATCTTAAGAGTTATATCCGCTCAAATGTAAATGGTTCTATTTCAACTGCCTATATGGGATCTACACAATTCAGTGGAGACGAGGCTAAGGCGCTTGCCGAGGGTCAAATGTATGGTCCAGTAAATAGCAATAATGTTTGGATAATGTCGAGAGTTGCCTCTTCGATTGTTGCTCCCGACACGCTTTCACTTCGTCACATCGTACTTAGCTACGAGCAAGAGGCCTTGGCCGATAGCTTGCTCACAGCACTTAAGGGTGGTGCAAACTTTGCTCAAGCGGCTCAAACGTACTCATTGAATACTCAATCAGCGCAAGTGGGTGGTGAGATCGGTAGCATGCCTTTCTCAGCTCTTCCAATGGACTATGTGGCATCGTTGTCGAAGGCTAAGAGTGGCGATATTATCAAGGTTGCTTCGGGCGACATGATCCAAATCTTCGAGGTTTACAAAGCTGGCAAAGCTACGACTCACTATCAAGTGGCAACCGTAGAGTATCCTGTAGAGGCTTCGCAAGCAACTATTACTGCGATTCACAACTCTGCAAATAGATTCTCAGTAGATGCTAAGGGTGGTGTGAATGCATTCAATGGTGCAGCAGATAAGCACGAGATGATGGCTCGCACGGCGCAAGTAACACACGGCGATCGTTCGATCCGTATGATCAACGACTCTCGCGAGGTTGCTCGTTGGGCTCATGGTGCCGAGGTTGGTGCAATCTCTGATGTATTCCAAACAGATGGCGGTTATGTTGTAGCTATGGTTACTGCAGTCGACAATAGCGATTATCGTTCAATGGAGTCTGTAAAATCTGTAATCAAATCAATCTTGCTTCGCGATAAGAAGTTTGCTGAGGCTGCAAAATCAATGACAGGCTCATCAATCGAGGCTGTTGCCCAGGCGGTAGATGCCGAGGTTGCAGAGTTCGGTGATGTTCAATTTAGCACACCTTACGTTCAAGGTATTGGTGGCGATGCTAAGGTTATCGGTGCAATCACTATGGGTGGAATTGAGGGGCTTTCAGCTCCAATCCAAGGAAACTACGCAGCATACGTTGTCGAGATGAACCCAGTTGAGCTATCTGATTCTCAGACCGAAGCTATGGAGCGTGTACGTGCGCAAGCAACCGTAGAGGATGCAACAGCACAAATGGTATTCAGCGCAATCCAAGAGATGGCAAACATCAAGGGCTTGAGTGGCGAGATGTTCTAGGAATATACTCATATAATCAGAGAGGGCTGGAAGTAAATCTTCCAGCCCTCTCTGATATCTAAAGGTTTGTGCTGCGCGAGGTTGTGGCAACAATTAAAATACTAAGCTCGTAGAGCATATAGATTGGCATTGCGACCAGGAGCAGTGTTACAATATCGGCCGTGGGGGTGATTATTGCCGAAATTATCAGAAGAATCACAACAGCATATCGCCTATATTGCCGCATAAATTTGGCCGTTAAAAAGCCTAGTTTTGCAAAGAACCAACATAAAATAGGCAGTTCAAATACTATTCCCATCACCATGCATAGGGTGATCAGAGTGCCAATATACGACTCCATAGCGATCATATTGGTCACACTCTGGCTCACTTGATATGTTGCCAAAAAACGGAACGTGAGCGGGAAAATAAGGAAGTAGCTCAATGCAATACCCACTAAAAACATGATGTATCCCCAAATAACCACCCTCGATGTGTATCGTCGTTCAGTGGCATACAATGCAGGCGAAATAAAGCGAAAAAGCTCATAGAGAATATAGGGAAACACAACCAAAAAACCGCTCCACATCGCCACGCTCACGTGTGTTGTGAACTGCTGGGTGAGTTGCGTATTGATCAACTCCACCGAGAATCCAGCCATCGACGGCTCTCCAACCGTTTGAGCTACCCAATCCAAAAAACGATATGTAGGAAAGTCACTATCTTGAGCAGCAAATATCACTGCAAATAGCTGATCCTTAAAGCAAAATGCTGCCGAAGCTGCCACGACGACTGCCACAACAATGCGAATTAGCACCGTGCGGAGTTCATCGAGGTGATCCCAAAATGTAGTCTGCTTATCCTCCGACATTACTTCTCTTCGCTCTTCTCCTCTTCGCTCTTCGCGTTTGTCTCCTTGGAGATATCGTTAACACCATCCTTGAAACTGCGCACTCCCTGGCCGATGCCCTTCATTAATTCGGGTATCTTTTTGCCTCCAAAAAGTAGCAAAACAATGAGTATGATAAATAGAATTTCAGGCATTCTGAGGCCTGCAATAAATAGTGGTGTCATAATTTTATCAGTTAAAATTTATTTTGTTTTAGCGATTCTACATATTTGTATACGCGTTTCATGTCGCCCGAAATATCGATCTTTTGAGGGCAGTGCTCCTCGCATTTTTTACATCCTATGCAGTGATCCGCCTGACGAAGTTTTGGCACAGATCTGTCGTAGCCAACCAGGAATGCGCGACGCTCGGCCGCATAATTTTCGTCCTGCGTGTCGATAGGGTAGTTGCCCTCGTTGATGCATTTGTTGTAGTGGCTGAATGTTCCGGGGATGTCGATTCCATAGGGGCACGGCATGCAGTATTGGCACGCTGTGCAGTCGATCATTGGATACTCCTTCAACATCTTGGCGGTCTCCATAAGTAGCCTGTTCTCCTGGGTGGTGATAGGTTCAAACGACGAATATGTTGCGATATTATCTTGCAGGTGCTCCAAATATGTCATTCCGCTCAATACTGTGAGTACCTTGGGGAAAGTTGCCGCATAGCGGAACGCCCACGATGCAATCGAGTCGTCGGGACGCCTCTCGAGCAACTTCGATGATAGGTGTTTTGGCAGCGAAGCTAGGCGCCCACCCAAGAGAGGCTCCATAACTATCACACCAATATTGCGCTTTTCAAGCTCGGCATATAGATACTCGGCATTGACATTGCGGTTTGGGTCGGCATACAACCAATCCACGTAGTTGAGCTGTATCTGCACAAAGTCCCACTTGATCTCCTCGTGGCGCGAGAGTAGGTAGTCGAAGACTGAAATATCGCCATGGAACGAAAATCCAAGGTTGCGGATGCGCCCTTTTTTGCGCTCCTCGATCAAGAAGTCTAGGATTCCGTTGTCGATATACCTACCCTTGAATTTCTCCCAGTTACCACTTCCTACCGAGTGCAGAAGCAGATAATCGATGTAGTCGACTTGCAACTTTTTGAACGAGTTGTTATACATATTTATCGACTCCTGGCGACTCCAGATCTTTTCGTTGAAGTTCGAAAGTTTGGTGGCCAACATATAACTCTCGCGAGGGTGACGCTTGAGCGCATGCCCCATCGTGTATTCCGACCATCCTTGAATATACATCGGAGCTGTGTCGAAGTAGTTCACTCCATGCTCAATGGCGTAGTCAACCAATTCATTAACAGCCTCTTGATCAATCACATTTCCATCAGCAGCAGGCTTGTCGAGCAGTGGCCAACGCATGCATCCATAACCCAAAAGCGATACTTTGTCGCCAGTCGTTGCCGAGACTCTATACTCCATTCCTTGGCCCGGATCACTCTGCTGTGAGCTATTATCAACCGTTGCGGATGTTGCGGCAGAGCCCGTGCAGCTATCTAAAGCTGTGACGGCTGCTGCGCCACCAAGAAGCTTTAAGAAATCTCTGCGATCTATTTTTTTACTTATCTTTGACATCTTTTTCGGTATTAAATAGTTATATGTTTCTTAAGTCCCTCGACATATATTGCACTGAAGGGGCGTGCAGGACATAGATTTTCGCATGCGCCACATCCAATGCAGCGGCTGCCTTGAACCGTTGGGATCTTCAAATCGCCATATTTTTCTTTGTCCTTTGCCTCGATGAGCGTGATTGCTCCTACGGGGCAGTGTGTAGCGCAACTCTCGCATTGAACACCATCGGTGCTTATAACACACAGATCGCGCTTAATCACAGCGCATCCAATTCTTGTCGATACCTTCTCGGGGAGCTCGATAGGGTTGATTGCACCTGCGGGGCACACCTGCGAGCATTTGTTGCACTCGGGGCGGCAGAAACCAACCTCGTACGACATCTCGGGCTGCATAAAGTTCATAAGCGATGTCGATGGACGCAGCACATTGCTGGGGCAAACCGTGACGCATAGCTGACATCCGACGCACTTTGTGGCAAAATTCTTCTGACTCACAGCGCCAGCAGGAACTATCTGCGAGTGTCTTTTTGGGGCCTTCTTACCCTCGATAGCGGCCAAACCTCCGTCGACTAGCTTCTCCTCGGCTTTAAGTGCCGAGGTTATGGCTAGAGCCGAGGTTACCGCAAGCATGTTGCGCTTCGACGAGTCGACGGGTTTCCCGCTTGCTTGACTCTCCTGCTTGCCTCTGCGCGAGTAGCTTATTGCTCCCTTGTTGCAGCTGTCAATGCAGTCGAAGCACGTAACGCAGCGACTATAATCTATATCCCTTGTTTTGGGCTCGATACATGCTGATTTACAATTCCTTGCGCACTTCTGGCAGCCATTACATTTTGAGTGGTCTATTCTGATTTTTAGCAGCGAGAATCTCGACACAAAGCCAAGGATTGTGCCCACAGGGCAGATCGTGTTGCAATATGTACGACCATTTCGCCAAGCTAAGATGCCTACTCCCACAGCCGTTAGGCAGGCTACTGCGATAACTCCCACGCTCATCCATATCACCTCGACAGAGTAGAACGCATAGCTATCTGCACTCTGGGCGAAATCCGCCAGAATATTATTGCCCATTTTGTAGAGAGGTGAGAGGAGCGCCGAGACTATGCGACCAAAAGCACCATATGGATCGAGAAGCGCAACAAATGATGCTGCGCCGGCAAAGAAGGCTATAATCATAAGTGCTAACATAGTGTAACGCAGAATGTTATGAGCCTTAGTGTATTTGAATTTTCGCTTCTTATTGCTGATCGATGCCATCTTCGAGACTGCATCTTGGAAGAGCCCCAAAGGACAAATTACCGAGCAGTATAACCTACCGAAGATGAGCGTCAGAGCCAATAGTATAATTATCACCGCAGCATGCGTCGCCAATAATGCCGGGATGAATTGAACCTTCGCTACCCAACCTATATAGCTGTGTAGTGTCCCCGTGAAGTCGAGAAAAAGCAGGGTTGCTGCCACCAAAATTATCGATGCAATGGTGGTTCTCAGTAATCTTAATTTATTCATATTTGTTTGTGTCTATTATCGCCTAGACAAAGATAATATAAATAAATATATTTTGCAATTTTGTGTTTGATATGATCGGAGGTTCACTAAAACATACACTCTTACTGCCTCCGGCGGGCGGGGATAGCACCCCCGCGGGTGCGTATTTTGTTGCGCTATTGGGCTAAAAACTTTGCAGTTTTTAGATTTTAGCGAATAATAAGTTGCCACAAATGAATTTGCGCAACTTATTATTCGCTAAAATTTGTTAAATGCCTGGAGGCATTTAAACCCAATATCGAGGTGAACCTCGATGATTTGCTCATAGCAACCGTAGGTTGACATAGATACAAAATAATAGATGTGGTTGTTGAAAACTTGTTTTCATAAAACCACATCTATTATTTTGTATCGTAAGAGCGCAGCGAAGAGCAAATCATCGCAAAAGTATGCACCCGCGGGGGTGCTATCCCCGCCCGCCGGAGGCAGTAGTATTAACCAAAACTAAGCCTCTCGTCGGTTGAGCAAAGCGTGTGTGATTGTCAGCTCGTCGACGTATTCCAGCTCGTCGCCAAAGCCGATGCCTCGTGCGATTGTCGAGATCTTGAGACCCTCGACGCTCTTTAGGCGATTCATGATGTAGAAGTGGGTGGTTTCGCCCTCGATGGATGTTGATATCGCTAGGATAACCTCCTTGATGGCTCCCGAAGCTACGCGCTGGGCCAGAAGGTCGATCTTAAGGTCTGAAGGGCCAATGCCCTGCATAGGCGAAATCACACCTCCTAGCACGTGGTATACCCCTCGATATTGGTTTGTCTTTTCGATCGATAGCAGGTCGGATACCTGTTCCACCACGCAGATTGTCGAGTGGTCGCGTTGAGTGTCGCTGCATATTGGGCATATCTCCTCATCGCAGAGGTTGTTGCACGAAGAGCAGTATTTGATGTTGCAGCGCAGTGAATCGATACCTTCGGTGAGTTCGGCAACTGTGCTACGCTCCATCTTAAGTATATGAAGAGCCAATCGCAGTGCTGTGCGACGTCCGATTCCTGGGAGCTTTGAGAGCTGATCTACAGCATTTTCTAATATTCTAGACACCGCTGCTGCTATATTCTTTCGACGCGTTTTATCTCGATCCAACCCTTCTTGCCATCGGCAATAACTATCTCGTACCATCCCTCCATCTCTCGAAGGATCTTAACTGTGGTGCCGCTGTGAAGGATAAATATGTCGGTTGCCGAGCGGTCGGGAGAGCTTTTTATCGATATGCTTTTGCTCATCACTACAGCTTGCTTGTGCTCCAAAATCTCGCGTCTTTCGCTCAAGGCATAGAGGGTTGATACTGCAAATATGATGGCTGCAAATAGTCCAAAGCCAAAGCCAGCCTTGCGGAGTCTCATCGCTCCCGATAGCAAAAATGCAAGCCCCGAGGCAAAAAAGAGTGCCAGGGCGATTAGCGATAGGGTAGTCCACCCGCTACACCCCATTGCTCGTCCAATCGAACGACTCCAACGGCGAAGGAAGAATTCGGGTATCTCCTCGATTTGATCCTTGATTTGCGACTGTGCCACGCCTAAGTTATATCGAGCATCTTCGTCGTTGGGCGAAATAAGTAGCGCCTTCTGGTAATATAGAATGGCGCGAGCGATATCATCATTTTTGTAATGCGCATTACCCAAATTGAAGTACAACTTCGTTGAGCTAAGTCCCTGATCCTGAATTGCTGAGTAGAGATCTATGGCATCTTGATATTTAGCATTGATGTATGCCGTGTTGGCACTATCCCACAGTGAATCTGGTGTGATTACCTCGGGAGTCTGTTCTATCTGCTCGACGATCTGCGCTTGAGTATCTTCTGCTGCAAGCGAGTCGGTCTGAGCTGCCGCTGTTAAGCTTAGCGTTAGCAGTGAAATAGATATAATAAATTGTTTCATAGCATATTAACGTTTAATTTCAGACTCAATCTTTGAGATCAATTTTACAGCATTCATATATACCTCGTTCATTTGAGCCGAAGCCATGGGGGAGTATTGAGCCTCGTCGCAGCGTGTGATAATCTCCGAGAATGCCGATATTAGATCTTGCGATACTGAGCGTCGAGCTAGCTCCTTGCGCACACTCTCCTTTGTAAGGTTGGCCACAGGGATATTAAATTTGTCGCTCATATAGCCCCAAAGAGCGCTAAGTACCTCTTTGTAGAAGGCCTTCTCGTCGCTCGAAGTCATAAATGCTTTGGCAGCCTTAAAGCGTTGAACAGCAACCTTATTTGCTCGTTTACCACGCACTAGGGTCGAATTTTGCGACTCCTTGATGTGGCGACTGAGCAGGATGTATAGAGCGATAAACAGAGCTACGATTGTCGCCAAGGCGATGTAGTATGCCCTCGATAGAATAAATGGTTTGTCCTCTGCTCGGAACTCCGCCTTTTCGATCTTGATAAAGCGTATATCCTCGCTGAGGAGCTTAACATCCTCTCGCGAAAGAGATCTGCGAACCGATGTCGACTCTGAAGAGCTGCTAGTTGAACCGTCGGGCAATACCTCGATCTGATATGTTGGCGAGGTGAGAGTCTCGTAGGCCATCTTCTTGGTGTTGAAGAAGCTGAATTCGGTTGGTTGCAGCGTGAATTCGCCCTCGCTGCGAGGGATTATTGGATATTCGAACTGCTTGTAGCCACTTGCACCATACTGATTTTTAGTGATCGATTCGGTGGTCTTAACGTTGTATTGCTCGAATGATGAGGGTAGGTTTACGTTTGGTGCTTGAAGCAGTGTGAGGTTGCCTGTTCCCGAAATTTTCACCGTATAAGCTAGTGAAGAATTGGCAGTTATGCTCTCGGGCGAGAGCGTGCAATCCATCGAGAATGTTCCCACAGCACCGTTGAACGATGCTGGAGCACCCGATGGTAACTCCTTGACGTCGATGGTGATTTTTGGACTTGTCACATGACGACGCACATTGACAATTTCGTAGCCACCTCCGAAGAATGGATCTCGGTGACGACTTGGCACTCTGACCTGTGCAATAACGGTCATCGATGCAGGGTCGATCGTGAGCTTGCCCGACTGTTGTGGGTAGAGCAGATAGTCGTATAGGATTTGACTCTCGTAGACCTTTCCGTTGTATGTTTCGCGTTGTGGTTCGAGGTTGTTGTTTTTGATATCTTGCGACCAGAAGCCGTTGAATGTTGGCATCTTGACATCTTCGCTACCAGCTAACGACACCCTATACATAAGCTTTATTGTCGCTCTAAGTGGCTCACCCTTAAAGAGTGAGGTGCGCGAAACAATCGTGCGAAGAATCACATCATCCTCGGCAATCGAGTTGTTTTGTGAACTCTGCTGAGCCGATGTGCCTTGCTGCTGCTGCGAGGATGAGGACGACGATGAGGATGACGAAGAAGAAGAAGATTGTGCATCTGCACTAACCACCTCAATTGGCAACGGTTTTGTCGATTGGCTCTTTCCGTTGACCTTCACCGACGCTGCACCAATTGTTTTGGTGCCTGCGCTGCTAGCCGTAACTACATAAGTATAGGTGTAGCTCGAACTTTTGCTCATATTTCCATTGATGATCTGCAC
Source organism: Rikenellaceae bacterium (assembly GCA_044433805.1). GTDB lineage: Bacteria > Bacteroidota > Bacteroidia > Bacteroidales > Rikenellaceae > Alistipes. The sequence continues at coordinate 44,238 of JAWXTD010000001.1, read as the reverse complement.
CGACGAGCCTGTCGATACCGCAGGACCAGCCAAGATGTCGAACCCTGTGAGCGAGGGAGGCGAGAAGCTACCATCTTCTGGCTTTACATCCTCACCGCTAAGTGCAAATTCGATGCGGAAAGTCTCACCAACACTCACCTTCATCGGTGCATTTGTGGTGAAAGAGGCCCCTTGCGCAAACGTAGCGAATGTGACTAGTAGTGCTGCTAGGGCAAGTGATATTTTTAATCCTAATCTTTTCATCAATAAAACTAACGAATCAATCCTTTTGTTTATTATTTGTGAAATCAAGAATCTGCCACTCGATTAAAAGTGCAGATTCTTGAAATAGTATACTTCTAGTGTTTGAAATCTTCGAAGAAGTCGTTGCCCTTATCATCAACAATGATAAATGCAGGGAAATCCTCGACATAGATCTTGCGAACTGCCTCCATGCCCAACTCCTCGAAGTCGACCACCTCGACAGATTTAATTGCATTCTTCGCAAGGATCGCTGCAGGACCTCCAATAGAACCCAAGTAGAAACCTTTGTTGTCGCGACAAGCGTCGGTAACTTGTTGTGAGCGGTTGCCCTTAGCCACCATAACCATCGATCCGCCAGCCTTTTGGAATAGGTCAACATAGCTATCCATACGTCCAGCAGTTGTTGGTCCGAAGCTTCCCGATGCCATTCCCGCAGGGGTCTTAGCTGGGCCAGCGTAGTATACTGGGTGCTTTTTGAAGTACTCGGGCATTGGCTTGCCCTCGTCGAGCATCTGCTTGATTTGTGCGTGAGCTATATCGCGAGCTACGATAAGTGTACCGCGAAGGTTCAAACGAGTCTTGATAGGGTACTGAGTCAATATCTCTCGAACCTTGTCCATTCCCTCATCAAGGTCGATATCCACCGCAGGCGACATCGCTGGAGCCTCGGCAGGAAGGAAACGTGCGGGGTTCATCTCTAACTGCTCCAAGAAGATTCCATCCTCGGTGATCTTCGCTTTGATATTACGGTCTGCAGAACAACTCACTCCAATTGCCACGGGGCACGAAGCGGCGTGACGTGGTGCGCGAACTACGCGTACGTCGTGAACCAAATATTTACCGCCAAATTGAGCGCCGATGCCCGACTCTTGGCAAATCTTAAGGATCTTCTGCTCCCATTCAATGTCGCGGAAGCACTGTCCACCCTCGTTGCCTTGGGTTGGTAGAGCATCAAGATAACCAGCCGAAGCCTTCTTTACAGTTGCCAAGCACATCTCGGCAGAAGTTCCTCCGATACATACCGCCAAGTGATATGGAGGGCATGCCGAAGTTCCTAAATCTTTGATCTTCTCCTTGATAAAGGCGGTGAGCGATGCCTCGTTTAGCAACGCTTTAGTCTGCTGATACAAGAATGTTTTGTTGGCCGAGCCACCACCCTTGGTCATAAACAAGAATTTGTAGGCGTTGCCCTTGGTAGCATAGATATCGATCTGCGCAGGTAGGTTGTTGCCCGAGTTCTTCTCATCCTCCATTGTGAATGGAACCACTTGCGAGTAGCGAAGATTACGCTCTTTGTAGGTTTCGTATACTCCGCGTGAGATGTGCTCCGCGTCGTCCGCACCGGTGTAAACATCCTCTCCTTTCTTGGCAACGCAAATTGCTGTACCGGTATCTTGGCACGTTGGAAGCTCACCTTCGGCAGCTACGCATTGGTTGAGAAGCATTGTGTAGGCAACAAATTTATCATTGTCGGTAGCCTCCTCGTCCTTGAGGATTGTGCTTAATTTCTCGAGGTGAGCTGAGCGAAGGTAGAACGAAACGTCGCTATAAGCTGCCTTCGATAGCAACTCCAAACCTTTAGGGTCGACCTTAAGGATCTTGCGTCCGTCAAACTCTACTACGTTTACAAAATCCTTGGTTAGGAGTCTGTATTGAGTCTTATCCTCGCCAAGTGGTAGAGGCTCTTGATAAATAAATTCTGCCATGATTCTATTGTGTTTTTAGTTTGTTTTTAGTTTGTTTGCATATATGATGCAAAAATACAAAAAAAGTATCGAATTCTGCAAGCTAATTGTATCTAAAATTGGGATATGTGCAGGAAATAATTTGTGGTGACTATTGTGGATTATAATATTTTTCATACTTTTACATATTAAAAAATAAAATAAAAAGAATGAAGAATATTTTAATTATCGGTGCTGGTGGCCAAATTGGCTCAGAACTAACCACTTACCTGCGTTCAATTTATGGTGCCTCGCATGTCGTTGCAACCGACGTGAGGGAGTGTCGTGAACTTGCCCAGGATGGCCCCTTCGAGATTGTCAATGCGCTCGACCCTATATCTATCGCCTCGGTGGTTGCTCGCTATAAAATTGATGCTATTTTCAACCTTGTAGCGATGCTTTCGGCCGTTGGAGAGCGTAATCCTCAAATGGCCTGGGATGTCAATATGGGGGCATTGATGAACTCTTTGGAGGTTGCCCGTCAACATCACTGTCAGCTATTTACCCCTAGCTCGATAGGTGCCTTTGGTGCCTCGTCGCCCAAGGATAAAACGCCACAGGATACCGTTATGCGCCCCTCGACAATATATGGTGTGTGCAAGGTGACCGGTGAGCTGCTCAGCGATTACTACCATCTTCACTTTGGGCTCGACACACGTTCGATTCGCTTCCCAGGCATCATCTCGAATGTGACTATGCCGGGTGGTGGTACTACCGATTATGCTGTCGAAATATACTATGAGGCGATAAAAAATGGCACGTTCACCTGTCCAATTCCGCCCAACGAATATATGGATATGATCTATATGCCCGATGCCCTTAGAGCATGTGTGGAGCTAATGGAGGCCGACCCTTCGAAGTTGGTGCACCGCAATAGTTTCAACTTGGCTTCAATGAGCTTCACCCCCGAGATTCTTTGTGCCGAGATCACCAAACGCATTCCCACCTTTAGCATGAGCTACGATGTCGATCCGGTAAAGCAGAGCATAGCCGAAAGCTGGCCAAACTCATTGGACGATAGCTGCGCTCGTGAGGAGTGGGGTTGGAAGCCAGAGTGGGATCTCTCGACAATGACCGACGATATGCTGAGAGTTATTGCCCAGAAAGTTAAGGGTTAAGGCTGAAATGAAATAGCTTTGATTATGTATCTATGTCAACCGTTGGTTGTGATGAGTAAATCAGTGAGGTGAACCTCGATATTGGGTTTAAATGCCTTTGGGCATTTAATAAATTTTAGGAGTTAATATGTTATGCAAATTTATTTGCTGATAACATATTAACTCCTAAAATCTTAAAACTGCAAAGTTTTAAGCCCAATAGCGCAAAACTATCTGCACCCGCGGTGGTGCTATCACCGCCCGCCGGAGGCAGTAAGAGAGTATATCTTTTACTTCTTATACAAGAATCGTTTAATCTTGTGCGTTGGGGTCTTTACGAACTCCTCTTTTTGCTCTACCACCTCGGAAATTCTCGAGAAGCGGTTGACCTTTGAGTTGACATAGTCGCGAATCTCCTTCATCTTCGACTCCTTGAGACTCTCCCATTCGCTCATGCGGCTCTCCCACTCTTCGCGCAATCCATCGCGCCACTCTTGGTAGAGGGTATTCATCTCGTCGGCATTGAAATATACCAGAGCAATCAATCGTCCCTCCTTCTCGGTAACCACCGAATCGGAGATATAGGCGTGCGAATTCAACACTCCCTCGATCTCCTCAGGATAGATATTCTCACCACTTGGCCCTAAGATCATATTCTTCAAACGCCCCTTGATATAGATAAATCCATCTTTGTCGATCTCGCCCAGGTCGCCCGTGCGGAACCATCCATCTTCGGTGAATACCTCTTTTGTGGCCTCTGGATTTTTGTAGTAGCCAACCATTGCGCAGGGGGTCGATACCACCACTTCGCCTTGGTTTGTCTCAGGGTTGATATTCTCCAATCGCACCTTCAGACCCTCGGCCATTGGACCTGTTGAGCCTAAGCGAGTATTCCCTGGAACGGCACCTGCCAAAACGGGAGCGGTCTCGGTGAGTCCATAGCCAATTGCGTATGGGAATTTCGCTACGTGGAGGAACTCCTCGGTGTTATAGTCGAGCTTGGCACCGCCAATTCCAAGAAAGCGGATGCGACCTCCAAACACCCTCATAAGGCTCTTTCCTGCAATGCCATAGAATATATTACGAATAAACCTCACCTTGCCAATAGTGCGCAAAAAGGCTGTGGAGTTAAACTTAGCTTGAACCTGCGAGCGGAAAATCTTCTCGATAAGCAGTGGCACGATCAACATAATCGTTGGGCGCACCTTCTTGAGAGCAGGCATAAGCACCGAGGCGGTAGGTGGACGATCCAAATATACTGACTGGCCTCCACGCGAGAATGGTAAGATCATACCCAGCGAACACTCATACGTGTGCGAGAGAGGCAGCACCGATAGGCAAACATCGTCCTCATTCATCAAAAAGAGCGAGTTGCACACACCAACCTGCTTTACAAGGTTGTAGTGCGAAAGCATAACTCCTTTTGGCTTCGAAGTGGTTCCCGAGGTGTAGATTATCGCGGCGATATCCTCCGGTTTTGGCTCTGCGAAAGTTCCCTTTGCATGTACATTTTGTGAAATTACACTAAGGTTTTTTGTTCTAATTACGACATTTAAAGTCGATAGTGTCTCTTTTGATAGGCGGGTGTAGAGTTTGTCAGATACTAAAATAGCCTTAGCCTCAGAGTGTTGGATAATCATATCCAGCTCTGCGCCTGAGAAGTCGGGCAAGATAGGTACAACTGTTAGGCCAGCCGAAACTACAGCAAAATAACATACGCTCCAGTTTGGCATATTACTACTCAAAAGTGCAACTTTATCACCAGCGTTAAGTCCAGCATTTTGAAGTAGGTCCTGCACCTGCAACATTCTCTCTTTGAACTCGTTATAGGTAACTTGTTCGCCGTTGAGCATCGAAAAAGCAACTTTTGTAGTATACTTCTCAACGCTCTGCTGTGCAAGATCTTTCAAAGTGTTAATAACCATATTTTTTCTTTTTAAGTTTCTCCCATCTTTTACGTGCAAATTGATAGGAATATTTTGCAAATATAACAAAATTAATTAAAAAATAACTACTTTTGAGCAAAATTTACAACGTGCTCGACTATAACTATATCAAAGAATCTGCCATCGATGTGGGCTTCGACCTTGTGGGCATTACCCAGCCTCGCGAGTTCGAGGTAAACCGCATAGCCTTTGAGGAGTGGATCGAGAGCGGACGAGCTGACAATCTGCCATATATGAGTCGATATATGGATGCCAGATTCAACCCCGCAGCGCTACTCGATAACACCCGCAGCGTAGTTGTTTGCGCCCTAAATTACAAGAATCAATTCAGCTGCAGCCAGAGCATGAGCGATAGACCAAAGATCGCCTCTTATGCCCTTGCGCGCGACTATCACAAGGTGATCCGCAAGATGCTCAAAGCCTTGCTCCTTAAGCTGCAAGCCGCACACCCCTCGCTGCGTGGTCGCTGCTGCGTGGATACGGCTCCACTGCTCGAGAAGCAACTTGCCCTCGAGGCTGGGTTAGGGTGGATCGGTAGGCAGTCGCTGCTCATCACACCTCAATTTGGATCGTTCGTGCTCCTGGGAGTGCTGTTGATAGATGATGTCGCTAGCCTCTATGACTCTGCCACTCAGGGTGTTGGATGTGCCGAGTGCCGTCGCTGCATCGAGAACTGCCCAAGCGGAGCCATAGGCGACAAGAGAACAGTCGATAGCCGCAAATGCATCTCGGCACTGACCGTAGAGTGCGACAATCCCCAAGGCGAAGAGCTCCACGGATGGATATTTGGTTGCGATGAGTGCCAAAATTGCTGCCCCTACAACCACCACACACCATTAGCCACAAACCCCTCGATTCAACCCCTCTTCACACCCCTGGCAAAAGAAAAATGGTGCTCCATGACTCCCGAAGAGTTCGCCGAGCAGCTAGGTGCAACACCCCTCAAACGAGGCGGCCTCGAGCGCCTACAGGGTAATTGTGAGATTTTGTTTTAATAGTGTTTCTTACTGCACTTTCTTACTGCCTCCGGCGGGCGGGGATAGCACCGTGAGCGGGTGCGTACTTTTGGCGCTATTGGGCTAAAAACTTGCAGTTTTTAGATTTTAGGAGTTAATATGTCATCTGCAAATGAATTTGCATGACATATTAACTCCTAAAATTTATTAAATGCCTTTGGCATTTAAACCTTATATCGAATTAGATCGGTGTTGTAACTTCGCTTTGGGATTAAACGCCCAAAGGGTGTTTAATAAATTATAATAGTCAATATCTTGGACAAGCTTGCTTGATTCAAGATATTGACTATTATAATTTTAGAGCTGCAAAGCTCGTTACCCAATGCGCAAAAGTACGCACCCGCGGGGGTGCTATCCCCGCCCGCCGGAGGCAGTAAGAAAGTACAGTAAGAAACCGCGCAGGCAAGAAACCGCGCAGATAACCCCAACTACTCTAGCGCCAGTGCCAGAACCTCTTCATTGGTGTTCACATAGTGGAATGTTAAACCCTCGAGGTATATATCTTTAATTTCGGCGATATCTTTGCGATTCTCCTCGCATAGGATTATGGTACGTATTCCAGCGCGTTTTGCCGCTAGGATCTTCTCTTTTATTCCACCTACGGGGGTTACTCGTCCGCGCAGGGTGGTCTCGCCAGTCATCGCTAGGCGCTCTTTCACTGTGCGCGAGGTGTATGTCGAGACAATCGAGGTGATCATGGTGATACCTGCCGAGGGTCCATCTTTGGGTATTGCTCCCTCGGGCACGTGGATGTTGATGTCGGTTGTCTCGAAGATCTTGGCATCTATCCCGAGCGACTCGTGGTGCGCCATTACCCACTCGTGAGCAATTGTTGCCGACTCCTTCATCACCTGCCCTAGGTTACCTGTAAGGTTGATTCTGCCCTTTCCGGGTGTGAGTAGCGATTCAATGTATAGGATATCACCACCAACCTCGGTCCATGCTAGGCCAGTCACAACACCCTTGAGGCCAGCGATGTTGTACTGCTCGCGGCTGAATTTTGCTATTCCCAAGATCTTCTCCACGTCGTCTAGGGTCACTTCGGCCTTGTACTCCTCTTCGAAGGCGATATTTTTTGCACGTGTGCGAGCTAGCTTTGCAATCTGCTTGTCGAGCGATCTCACGCCCGATTCGCGGGTGTAGTCCGATACAATTTTTTGAATTACCTCGCGCGATAGTTGAAGCTCACTGAGCTCTACCCCATGCGCCGAGCACTGCTTTGGGAGCAGGTGGTTTAGTGCAATTTCGATCTTCTCCTCGACGATATAACCGGCGATGTTGATCATCTCCATACGGTCGCGCAGTGCGGGGTTGATGTTGGCAATATTGTTTGCCGTAGCTATAAATAGCACCTTCGATAGGTCGTACTCCTTGTCAAGATAGTTGTCGTGGAAGGTTGTATTTTGCTCAGGGTCAAGCACTTCTAGCAGTGCACTCGAAGGGTCTCCGTGGTTGCTCACAGTGATCTTGTCGACCTCGTCGAGGATTATAACAGGGTTCGATGTGGCGCAGCGCTTAATTGTTTGGATGATTCTACCCGGCATAGCACCGATATATGTGCGGCGGTGACCGCGAATCTCCGACTCGTCGTGCACACCACCCAAAGCTATACGACCAAATTTACGACCTAAAGCCTCGGCAACCGATTTTCCTAGGGATGTCTTACCAACTCCGGGTGCGCCATAGAGGCATATGATTGGCGACTTAAGATCCCCTTTGAGTTTCAAAACGGCCAAGTGTTCCAGTATGCGCTCCTTGACCTCGTCCAACCCGAAGTGGTCGGAGTCTAGCTGTGAGCGTACCGCCTTGAGGTCAAATCTATCGCTAGAGATCTTGTTCCATGGCAGATCGAGCATCAATTGCAGGTAGTTCATCTGCACCGAGTACTCGGCAACACCGGGGTTCAAACGCTCCAATTTAGCAAGCTCCTTTTCGAAGTGCTCTTTGATCTCTTCGGACCACGACATCTTCTCGGCAGCCTCTTGAAAGCGCTCGATATCGCCATCGGCACCCTCGCCCAATTCGTCTTGAATTGTGCGCATTTGTTGTTGGAGGTAGTAGTCGCGTTGTTGGCGATCTATCTCCATTTTGACCTTGCTTTGGATGTCGTTCTTAAGTTCGATATATTGCTGCTCGCGAATTAATATCTCGAGCAGTTTGCGTGTGCGAGCAAGCAATCCCGGAGCCTCCAAAAGTGATTGGCGATCGGCATCTGAGAAGTCGATATTTGTGCAGATAAAGTTAACTATGCCGCGCTTGGAATCGATATTCTTGATTGCAAAAGCTGCCTCCTTGGGCATCATATTCGAGATGTTGATGATCTCGAGTGCGATGTCGCGAACCGAGTCAACCAATGCCTCGATCTCGATGCTGTCGTTGTCCATTGCCGTGTCGCGCAGGACTTTGACTTCGGCTGTAAAGTATGGTTCGGTGGTTAAATATCGCTCCACCTCGATCTTCTCTAAACCATTGAGAATCACGCTCTGCGAGCCATTGCCAAGGTCAAGGATCTTGATTATGCGTGCGGCAGTTCCTACGCGGTACATATCCGAAGGAATTGGCTCGTCGATGCTGCCATCGCGTTGAAGCACTGCTCCAAGGATTCCTCCCGTAGCGTTTACCTCGCGCACCAACTTCATGCTCTTTTCGCGTCCAACGGTGATCGATGTGATCGAGCCAGGGAATAGCACCGAGCTGCGAAGCGTGAGGATTGGGATAACATCGGGAATAGGTATATCTTGGACCCCTTCGTCGTCGCCAGTGACTATTGGGATCACTCTGTGTTTACCATCAAAAAGATCGGGTAGTGCATTTAAATCGTCGATCTCTATAGCATCTATTTTTGCTTTCTTACTCATTGTCTATGCAAGTTTTCTTTTGTAAAACTAAAATGTAAACTCTTTACTCCTAAAGGGTTTGCGTGGTCTATGACCATTAAATATTTATTAGCCAGATAGGTGAGAAGCAACTTTTTGCTCCTCACCTAACCTGTTTGTCTGTTCCTATTTTGTTAACCTTTCTTACTCGTCATCATCATCATCATCATCGCTGTCGTCAGCCTCGATGAATAGTTGGAAGATTAGTGGCGCGTATGGTAGAATCTCAGTTGTGATAGTTGTCGTTGTTTCGGTCGACGACGTATCGTAGTAGTAGCTACTGTCGTAGTAGTTGTATCCGTAGTAGCTGCTGCTGTAGTAACTGCTGTAGTAACTGTTATAGTAATTATAGTAGTTGTAATAGTCGTAATAACTAGAAGATGAACTGGTTGTTGTATCTCCATTGGTTCCCGAAGATCCATAAGCGTAGGTCGACGAAGTGATGATTGCACCCCAGTTGCCAAATCTCAACTTTGGAATAGAGTAGTACCATGCCGAGATATAACTACTCTCGTCATCCTCAGCATTATAATAAATTGCCGAACCTGTGCTATCTACCGAGCCATAGATCAGCTCCGTAACCTCGTCAATATTTGTGTCGACAATAAATCCATCCAAAAGTCGACATATATACCAAATCGTTGCATCTCCATCAATCTCAACTACTTCACCTTCACTATCGAAGATATCGTCGTCGTCGTTGAAGCGATCCTTAAGTGCCTCATTGATTAGAATATCTAGCGCTGCAACTCCGTTGATGTATGGTGAATCAGGAACTGTAGTGGTGTATGGGTTGATATAGTTGAATGATGCCCCATCGTAATTAAGTTCGTAATACTTGTTTATATATAGGTATGGAACATTGCTTGTGGCGTTAGTCCAAGAATTTGGATCGTAAACCTCATCGTCGGTATCCTCATCGTCATCGTCATCGTCATCGTCATCCTCATCCTCATCCTCCTCCTCATCCTCGTCATCGTCGTCGTCTTCGTATGTGTCGAATGAGTCTGGGGTGATTGTCACTCCACCATTGTTCATCGCGAAGATATTTACAAGACCCTCATCATAGGTGAGTGGATTTACAACAACATTTACAACCTCCACATCGCACACAAAAGGCAGAGTGCTGAGTGTGTATTGACCCTCGTAACCGCCCGAACCCTCAGTTCCTGTGGAACTAGCAATCGAAGATGGAGCATACAGTCGGAACTTTGCACCATTGTAGAGCAGAATGTCCTCATCGTCACCAATCTTAAGTGAGTTTCTAAATGCCAACTGTGTACACTCTAAAACGGCATATGCATCCTCGTCGGTATCCGAAATTCTATAGTAGGGCACGTAGTGAGTATAGTCGGTGTAAGTTCCTTGCCACCAAGCTATTTCGCCACTACGAGTAATACAAACATTGTTGTGAAGGTCATAACCCGTCATATTGTACTCCACCCAACAAACAGTGTCGCTGATGGCTCTTGTCGAAGTGTCGCCAGCAGTAATCAGATCGATGTAGTATCCGCCATCCTCTTGGTAGTTCTCCAATAGGTCGGGACGATATTTTGCGATCCATTCGTCGAATATCTCTTGTTCAATTTCATCTGCGTCGACAGATTCAGAAGTCGTACATGAGACTGTTAGAAGAGTTGCGGCAAGCACAAATGCTCCAAAAAATTTAGTTACGATATGTTTCATCTTTATTTAATTTTCAATACTATCAATGGTGCAGAAAAAGGCCATCGGCTCCTCTTGAGAGGTTACTCCAACCCAATTGCTACCATAGGCCATGTTATATGTTAGGTATATCTCTATGCTGTCGCCAACTCTGCAACCCACTAACGCGGTTTCTATTGCATTTAGTATGTCGCCCTGCCCTAAAACTATCTTCTTTGGCTCGAAACTCCAATATTCAACATTTAGACCCGCCTCGATAAATGCATCTTCATAAAGAGGGTCGTTTGTATAATAGAGATCGCCCGAGTCGGGAGTTGTGAATGAGCTAAAGTCGTAACACCAAAACGTTATATATATCGTATCCCCATTTTTTATCTCTGCTCTACTCTGGCGATCGGTGTTGTAATAATCCTCAATATAGAGAAAAGTTGTGTTTCCCGATGTTGAGTAGAATTCCGGTTCACTCTCCAGCGACGAAGATACACTGCTTTGGGCGATAAGAAGTGGGCTATGTTTTGTGGTTAAAAACGTCACTATATCTTCTCGCTGATCCTCAATAAGGTCTGTATCCTCGCTGCAGCTAATAGCAAAGGTCAAGGCCATAAATATTGGCAGTATAACTCTGGTTCTCATCATATACATCATGCAAAGGTACGAAAAAGTTGTTGAAATAGAAATAGCTCACACTCTTTTCTTATAACGTATTTTATAAATTTATATTATGCAGAGCTATAATTGTTTGAGGGCTAGTCGTATAAGTGCCTCGACATTCACCTCAGGGCTCTGTTTAAGTATCGCTTTAATGCTCTTTTCAGATGCTGCTTTAGGGAATCCAAGCATTGTGAGTGCCTCCAAAGCCTCCGAAGATACCTGATTGTTGGCGACTGCTATAACCTCATGCGGGTCTGCGTGGCCTATCGAATTAATCTTACCGGTGAGCTCTACGATAATCTTCTGTGCAGTTTTCAGGCCAAGACCTTTGACATTCTTCAAAAGCACCGCATTTTCGGTCGAAATTATGCTCTGCAACTCTCGAGGGCTATATGTCGAAAGCACCATCCTTGCCGTGTTGCCTCCCACACCCGAAACGCTAATGAGCATCCTGAAGAGTTCGCGCTCTTGCTTTGTGGCAAAGCCATAGAAAATTTGGGCATCCTCCCTAACCACAAAGTGGATATAGAGTTTGGCCTGCTCGCTATTCTCAATGGCCGAGTAGGTCTCTAGTGATATGTTAATTAAGTATCCAACACCAGCAGTTTCGATAACTACTTGCGTCGGAGCTAAGTCGGCAATGGTGCCTGAGATGAATTCGTACATAAAAAAATGTCAAAAAAAGTTATTCAGATGCAAAAGTAGATAAAATTTTTCTATCTTTGTCACACAAAAGAAAAAATTAAAAACTTATAACAATATGAAAAGAGTATCTTTTTTTGCATCTGTAGCCCTTTTGGCTCTTGTGTCATGCGCTACTGAAACTACTACTGACTCTGTTGAGACTCAACAAACTGAGACTGCAGCTGCAGGTGACATCGCCTACGTACGTAGCGATTTAGTGCTTTCGCAGTGCGACCTATTCCAAACCGAAGGTGTGGCTCTTCGCACTAAGACCGAGAAGGCTCAAGCATCGTGGGCGAAGGCTGAACAAGGCTTCCAATACGAGGCAAACCAGCTTCAAGAGAAGTATCAAAAGGGTCTTATCACATCGGCTAATGCTCAAAAGCAACAAGAGTCTATTCAATCGCGTATCACTCGCTACCAAACGAACACTCAAAAAGAGGCTCAAACATTGGAGGAGGAGAACTACGTATTGACAAACCGTGCTCAAGATCTTTTCCGTCGTGCCGTGCAACAACTTAACTCTGAGAAGAATTTCAAGATGATCCTCGATGCATCGGTTATTATCGACGCTGACACAACTCTTGACCTTTCAGATCAAGTGTTGGTGATCATCAACGAGCTATATGCTGCCGAGCAAGCCGCAGCACCAGCTCAAGAGTAAATTTAGAGACTCAGAATATTTACACTGCTAACTATGTGGTTCGTACCATTCTCACTGCGAGATCTTATTGATATTCTTTTGGTTGCGATGATCATGTATTGGATCTATCGCGCCACTAAGGGTACTAATGCTCCATATATCCTAACGGGAATTGTTGCGATATATATGTTGTGGGTAGTGGTCAAAACCCTTAATATGGAGTTGTTATCCTCTATATTGGGGCAGATCATATCGGTGGGTGTAATCGCCTTGATAATAGTCTTTCAGCCCGAAATACGGCGTTTCCTGCAGATGATTGGAATGCGCCAAAAACGGCTGGGTTTTATCGTCAACATTTTCTCTTCGCACGATCATACTTTATCGTCGAACATTGATCCCGTAGTCGCTGCATGTGCCGATATGGCCGAGACTCGAACAGGAGCGCTCATCGTAATTGGACAACAGAGCGACCTGCGACTAATTACCGATGGAGGTGTGGCGCTAGATGCAAAGCTATCGACGCAACTGCTTAAAAACATATTCTTCAAGAACTCACCCCTTCACGACGGAGCGGTAGTACTGATGGGTGATCGCGTAGTTGCTGCAAAGTGCATCCTGCCAGTGAGCCAAAGCGAAGTGCCACAATCATACGGAACACGCCACCTGGCCGCGATCGGAATCAGCGAAATCTCAGATGCCGTGGTGATCGTAGTATCCGAGGAGACCGGCCAAATATCTATCGCACAATCTGGCCATCTATACCGAAACCTCGAAGCACAACGACTATCACAAATTCTGCAACGCTTCCTGGCCGTAAACCGCCGTCGCGAGGCTGCTGAGGTTGCCGAGTAGGTTGCTTTCAGTGCGCTTCTATGTTGCTTTCAGTGCGCTTCTCACTGCCCTAGCAGCGGGCGGCCGCCAAGCTTGGATCCAAAAACTATCGTTTTTGACTTTTCTTGCGTAGTGTTGGGATTCTTCTTATAATCTTGCGATTATAGTAAATTTAGAGGTATATATTAGTCTTTGAGAGTAAACTCTCACGCCTAATATATACCTCTAAATTTATTAAAACCTGAAGGTTTTAAAATCCCAACACTCCGAGGTTACACGTTTCGTAGACTATAAAGTATTGACTGTCAAGTTTTATCCTCGACGATTTGCTCATGGCAACCGTAGGTTGACGTAGATATATATAAATTTTTGATCGTTGAAAATTTATTTTCATAAGAGCAATAATTTATATATATCGTCAGAGCGCAGCGAAGAGCAAATCCTCGCAAGACAAGTCAAAAACGAAGTTTTTGGATCCAAGCTAGCTTGGCGCCCGCCCGGCGTAAGGGCAGTGAGAAGCGCACAGAAAGCAACACAGAAAGCAACCAAGAATCACCGACGCAGTGACATAATAGCCGGCAGTTGCAAGATTATCAGTGCAGCCGATATTATTGCAATGCCCGTTACGGTGCTCCATGTTGGGTACTCGCCTGGCAGCAGTAGCCAGCTGAGCACTACACCCACTATTGGGATTATGAATTTAAATAGGTTGAGCTCGGATACCTTCACGCCAGGTAGTGATAGCAGGTAGTACCATATCGAAAATCCTGCAGCGGGGATTATAGCTAGCCAAATTATGGCCCCGTAGAACTCTAGGGGCAGTGGGTTGTGCAGAGCGTCTGTTGGCTCCACAAGCAGTGAGAAGAAGAAAAGCATCAATCCTCCCGAGAAGTTAGAGGCGAATGTGAGCATCATCGACGAGATCCCCTTAGCCTGCTTCACAACCATGATATTGGTGTACGAGCCAATCATGTTGCTGGTTAGCAGCAGTGCCACTCCCCAATAGAATTTCTCGCTTGTTGCGAACTTTTCGCCCGTTAGGCTAATTGATACCACACCTGCCAGACCCAGCAATATAGCAACGATCTTGCGTGCATTGAGCTTATCATCTTCGAGTGTCAGGTGGGCCATTACAGTCACAAATAGCGGCCCAGCACCAATTATTATCGCCGAGATTGCCCCGGGAACCAGGTCCAATCCCATGTAGAATAGTCCATACTGAAGGAAGCTCTGTACAAGTCCAAAAAGTAGCATAAAGCGCCAGTGCTGAGCGATTTGCCCCCTCCAATCGATCTTCGAGAGGAGTAACATTGGAAGCAGCATAATGCCAGCTAGAGTGAAGCGAATCCCCGAGAGCATCATCGGAGGCATATACTCAAATCCAATCTTTGCTCCTGCAAATGCCGATCCCCACAATGCGGTTGTGAATATGGCTAAGGCGTAGTAGCTCCAGCTATTTTTTGTAACTTTCATCTCATTTTAGTTTTCCAATCTCTGCCTCAGTATTGGCGTGCAGACTCATTATATACTCATCTAAATAATCTCTTTGGCTACCCTCTAAAGCGGTGTAGTAGAAGGGGTTCATTACTGTTGTGCGGAATACGAATAGACCATGTTTGTTGTACTCCTCGGGGCTTACTCCCAGCATTTCGAATGTTGGGCGTAGCGAGTCGTAGCTATACATCGAATCGTAAAATTTCGACTTTGTTGCGAAATAGTCGTATGCCGAGTTCGAGCGAAGTTTCTCGGTACTATTCTTGGTCATACGTTGGTATACTCTGTCGCACAGTGCATTAGCCTCCTCTAGGGTGACCGAGTCGTCGATCTTCCAGCTCTTGGCGTTGCTGCTCATTATCACGGGGCGAACCACATAGCAGAGCAGGTTGCTGTCGGCATTGTGAAGTGGAATTATCGTAAAGCGACGACCACTTGGCCTTACACCGTCGAGCGTATATTTGCTCGCTGCCTTTTGTGTGTAGTTCTCGAAATTATATATGTGGTTCTCCATCAATCGTTGGAGCGTTATTGTGCTTTGAAGTGTAGATTTTATGATCTTACCATGTCCCTCTAAGGTGAGCGGAATCGACTTGTGAGCTAAGTAGCACGAAGCTGCCGCTGCACTCGACTTCGACCCTTCGAGGATGTAACTGCCTACGTTTGTGATGATTGGCGCTTGGTTGTAATCGACATTCACCTTCTCGTTGAATACGTAGTGGGCATCCTGTTTGATATGCTCTGTCACCACCGAGTCGCGGAACGAAACAATACCTGCAGAATATGGTATATAGCCCTGCTTGTGTGGGTCGATAGTCACTGAATCGGCCTCGGGGTAGCTCATCATCGAGAGGTAAATTTCGGGATCATTCACCCATAATTGCTCAATTGATGAGTGGTCGCGCACCTCGTTGATCTTGGTGCGATATAGTGCAGCTTGCTCCTTTAAGCTTAGGTTGGTCGGGATGTCGTAGCCGCAGAAGAGTGTACGCATGTAACCTCCCCACGCAGAGTCGATATGCAGCCAGAACGAACGGTTGTGCTCTTGGCCAAGCCTCTCGCGAAGCTCTACGATGCGATGCAGAGGATCGATAGCACCCTCCTCGGTGGTTCCCGATATCGCAACTACTGCCGCAACATACTGGTTGTCGCTGAGCGAAACTAGAGCATCTTCTAGCTTGTCGACATTGATTCTGAACGAGGCGTCGACATCGATTGTGCGCACTGCAGCCTCGCCATATCCTAAAATATTGGCAGCCTTTTTGATGCTGTAGTGAGCCGAGGGCGATACAAAGATAACAGGCTCGACATCCAACTTGCGAAGGATTTTATAGAGTCCCTGCTTAATGACGTTGAACTCGCTCACCTCGATATGTTTTGCAATCTGGGTGTGTGCTTGTTCTGCCGAAAAGTCGTGACACTCAACCATATACTTGATCAAATTGCGGTTCATGTGTATGGCCTCGTGGCTAGTTAATGCCAGCAAGGTTCTATTGTCGCACTCTTCGATTGGGAGATATTCCGATGATGGAGTGTGGATTCTGAACTTAAGCGAATTTATTTGGCAAAACTCCTTGATCATAAATGGAATAAACTTAATTGTACGAGCAACCCACAGCGCTTCGATGTTGGCAACAGTACCTCCAGATGTGATGTGCGAGTAGGAACGGTCGGGATCATATCCAATCATTTTAGAAATCATGCGTCCTGTCTCCAGCTCCATCGGAACGGCAACGGGCGAACTTTCGCGATCGATGTTATTGGCATTATAGAGCAATCCTGCGAAGTATCCAAGTACACTCGGCAGGCTCTGTTCGGATATCATATGAGCCAAGTAGCGAGGCGAAAAAACCGGGTTATTAACCTTGAAGTCGGCTAGGAGCTTGTCGAGCTCATCGCTAAGGGCATCCATCCATGGTTCATTTTCACGAATGCTCGAGCGGGTGATTATAGCATTGTCGTTGGGGTAGTAGTTCTTGCGCCAGTGTATATGGTCGCGTAAGATATAGATTATAAATCTCTCCCATGTCTCTTGGTACTCAGCTTTAGGACCTAGAAACCAAGTGCTGTGTGCCGTATTCGAAGTATTCGTGCTCATTATAGTTTTGTTTTTTGCTTTTGCTTTTGATGCAAAGATACAAAAATAGTTATAAATCGAAACTGTTTACTTTGAATTATCCAAAAATACAAAGTAAACTGCGCCAATTGGTAGAGCGAAAATTGCAAGGTGGCATTTTTTTACTCTATTTCGTTAATATCGCCAAGCCAAAATTCGACTTCGTTTGTTGCCTTGATGCATATCGATTGTGCGGTGCTCCTTAACTTTTACCATTTTGAGTGCACGGCGTAGTGGGGCAAGATTATCCTCGTTCGAAACCAGCGTTGTGAACCACCTGCATTGACTCTTAAAGGTGCGAGATTGATCGATCATCCGCTCGATAAATGCCCTCTCACCACCCTGACACCATAATTCGCCACTCTGCCCTTCGAAGTTGAGCACCCCTTTCCTTGTCGCTTTCAATCCCTTGAGTTTGCGCTGCGAGGCTTTAGCGGCGCTGTGGGCTGAATCGTGAAACGGTGGGTTGCATATTGTGATATCGAATCTGTCACCATCCTTGATTATCCCCTCGAAGATGTCGCTAGCGTTTGTCTGCAATCGCAACTCAATATGTCCTTTTAGAGGTGTGTTGGCCTCGATTATTCTCCGAGAACTCTCGATCGATCGAGGGTCGATGTCGCACCCGACAAACTCCCAACCATACTCCTTGCGCCCAATGATAGGGTAGATGCATGTAGCCCCAACGCCCACATCCAAACAGCGAACAGTGCCATTTTCACCGCCTTCTAACAATTCGGCAGCATAATGAATATAATCAGCGCGACCCGGGATCGGAGGGATAAGCGCCAAGGGCGGAATCTCCCACCACTCGATATTGTAATACGACTTGAGCAAAGCGGTGTTGAGCGCCCTTACAGCTTGTGGGTCGAAGAAATTTATCGAGAGGTTGCCATACTTATTTGGTGCAACATGCTCCTTTAAAGGTGCGTGTGCTGCGATAAGAGCATCGAAATCGTATCCGTTGCTGTGGCGGTTGCGAGGATGTAGATCCCCTTTGTTATGCGTTTTCCTCTCCATTGCGCTCTACTCTTCGGGGGTAAAACTCTGCTTTAGAGCTTGGTAGTTGTCGTTAAAATTCGCAAGGTCACTGCCTGCGAGCGGGTAGCTTTTAACGGGCAAAATTGGTATCGCCTCGATATTAGGAAATTGTGCACAGCGATAACGCTTGAAGCATATCTGGCGAAATGGCTTTGCGTTAACTGGTTGATAGTATGGATTATACGAACTTATACCCGTGCGACGAGGTTCAGCACCCTTAATAAACTCCGCTGAGTTATCGCCCGAGGAGTAGAAGCCAAATTTCTGCAGATAGTAGTTTGCCTGCATGCCCATCACAAAGATATATTTTATCGTTGGTAGGCGCTTGAGCAGACCATTGATATGATCCAATCCTTCGCGAGCAAACTTCTCGGGAACTAAAATATGTTTACCACGTGGAGGTCGAGCCAATATATCGTTCGAGAGCAGTGTGCCGTGTACCTGCTCGGCCCGGCATACCCCTGCGGTCATATCTTCGAGCGACTCGAAAATCGTGCGAGCTTCGCTGTAGCGGCTTCGTTCGCCCAAATCATATGGAGCGTGGCGGAAATAATAGTCGAGGAACATGGCGTGTTCCAACACCTCGTCTTTCCATTGTAGGGTTGAGTTTTCGCCAATAAGTAGCACCTGTGTGCTAACGACCGATGGCCAATCTGCAGTTTTCATTGTTACAAAGTATTATCAAATTTTTGCCAAAGATAGTGATAATATCGTATCTTTGTACCAGAAGAGGAGTTCTATTGGCTCCTCAAAATAGATAAAAAGCAATGAAAGTAGTTATTATAGGCGGTGGAGCCGCAGGATTCTTCGCAGCAATAAATCTTAAAAAGTTCTCATCACTCATAGATGTCACAATCTTAGAGGCTGCAGCATCGCCCTTGGCTAAGGTGCGAGTCTCAGGAGGAGGTAGGTGTAATCTGACAAATACCTTCGAGGAGCAGATGCCACTCATAAAGCGATATCCTCGCGGTGAGAAGGTTATGCGTAACTGCTTTCGCTTCTTCGATCACAATGCCACCTACGACTGGTTCGAGGATCATGGCGTGCAGCTTGTAAGGCAAGATGATCATTGCGTCTTCCCTCGCTCGCAAAGCTCCTCGCAGATTATCGATACCTTTATGGCTCTTGTCAAAGAGCTAGGTGTGGAGCTAAAATGCCACCAACGGGTGAGCTGCGTAGAGCGTCAAGGCGAAGGATTTGCAATTCACGTTGAGGGGGCTAAAGATATTATGGAGTGCGATGTGGTGGTTGCCACTACGGGAGGTTCACCCACGGCTGCTGGGGTGGGTCTCTATTCGACATTGCCCATTCGTTTTGTCGATCCAGTACCCTCGTTATTTACCTTCAAGATCTCAAACAATCCAATTACGGAGTTGATGGGAACGGTTGTGGAGAGCGCTGTGGTGAGTCTTAAGGGTAGCCGCATGGCAGGCTCAGGGGCGCTGCTCATTACTCATTGGGGGTTGAGTGGTCCAGCAGTTTTGAAGCTCTCGTCGTATGCTGCGCGCAGGCTCCATGAGGTGGATTACCGTTTCGAAATTCTTATCTCGTGGGTCGGTGGGGTATCTCAAGAGGAGACTCTAAAACTTCTTCTGGCACACATTGCTGAGCATAGTAAAAAATTGGTTGGTTCGGTGGCTCCATTTGGGTTAACTGCTCGCACTTGGGCTCATATTTTGCGTCGTGCAGATATTTCGCTCGAGCGTCGTTATGTCGAACTAGGCTCGAAGGGTATTAATCGAATTGTTGCGGCGCTCTGTGCCGATGAATACTCGGTCGATGGCAGAGGCACTCACAAAGAGGAGTTCGTCACATGCGGAGGTGTAGCTGTGGGCTGCATAAACCCAGCAACCATGGAGTCGAGAGATTGCCCAAATTTATATGTTGCAGGCGAAGTGGTGGATGTAGATGCCATCACGGGAGGTTATAATCTTCAAGCTGCGTGGAGCATGGGCTATGTCGCAGCGCAAAATATCTACTATAAATTCGAGGAGTTGCAGCAATAGTTCAAAACGCCTAATTTTACATATCTACAATTTTGGCGTATCAATAAAATAGATTTTATAGCATACGGGCATCTTTGCTTGATTATTTCAAGCCTTTGAAAATTGATTGTAATAAGCTCTCGGAATTGTGCATGATGGTAGCCAATAGCCGGTATCTTTGCGCAGAGAGATTATTAGAAATCAATTTCAAAGGTGTAAAATATGGAGAGTTTAATTGAAAGCAAGGAGACGGTAAACAAGTGGATGGAGCGCTTTGGAGTGCGCTTTGGAGTATATAAAAATGGGGTGTTCAACGAGCAGCTATTCCCATTCGACTCAATTCCAAGAGTAATAGAGAAGGATGATTGGACGATGCTCGAGGCCGGATTGATCCAACGAGTCAAGGCTCTCAACATGTTCCTTTATGATATATATCATGAAAAGAGCATTATAAAAGATGGTGTTATCCCCGAGGAGTTCATCTATTCAGCAAAAGATTATCTACCTCAATGCGAGGGTATAACCCCCGAAAAGAGGGTCTATTCGCACATTTCGGGAATCGATTTGGTGCAGGCAAAAACAGGTGAGTGGTATATTTTGGAGGATAATTTGCGCATCCCTTCGGGTGCTTCGTATCCAATGATTGCACGCACAATTAGTCGTAAGGTCTCGCCCGAAACATTCCAAAACAACGCTGTGGCCGATAATCGTAACTATTCGGAGTTGCTGCGCGAGATGATGGACGATGTGAATGGCGGACGTGGTTTGAATGTTATTCTCACCCCAGGTCGTTACAATTCGGCATTCTTCGAACATTCGTACCTGGCCGAGAAGATGGGTGCGGTGTTGGCATTTCCGGGCGATTTGGTCGTTGAGGATGATATGCTATATTATAATGGCCTTTATAATAGACGTCAAAGAGTCGGTGCAATCTATCGCCGTATATCGGATGAATACCTCGACCCAATGATCTTCGAGGCCTCGTCGGTTTTGGGCGTTCCAAACATCATGCAGGCATACGCCAAGGGCAATGTGGCGATAATCAACGCTCCGGGAAATGGTGTTGCCGACGATAAGGGAACCTACTATTTTGTGCCAATGATGATCAAATATTATCTCAACGAGGAGCCAATCTTGCAAAATGCACCAACATATCTGCCATACTATAAAAACGATTACGACTATATCTTGGCCAATATCGAGAAGCTAGTGATCAAAGATGTGAGCGAGGCGGGTGGCTACGGAGTGGTCTTTGGTCGCGACCTATCGCCCGAGAAGCTCGACGAGTTGAAGGGTTTGATTATCTCGCAACCACGTCGTTGGATCGCACAAGAGATTATCGATTTTAAGGATATGGAGCTTTTGGAGGAAGATGGCTCAACGATCTTGCGCAAGGCCGATTTGCGTGCCTTTGTGGTTCAAGGCTCCGAGACAAAGGTGTGGCCAAGTGGACTTACGCGTTATTCGCGCATCGAAGGTTCGTTTGTGGTCAACTCATCGCAAGGAGGCGGATTTAAGGATACTTGGGTACTAACAGAATAAAACTGATGATATGGTTTGCAATGTAATTACAGCCGATAAGGCTAATAGACTCTACTGGCTTGGCCGCTATGCAGAGCGAGTATATATTTCACTTCACCTCTTGCGTCGCTATTACGACAAGGTGATCGATGGCGATATTGTCGATCTGCATGAATATTATCGCAATCTGAATGTCGAGACGATCGACGAAGATTTGGACAGTGAGCTCTTTCAACTCTCGCAGCTCTACTCTCCAGCGAATAATTGCTCGATCTATTCGAGCATCTGCGGAGCCAATGACAATGCAATTGTCCTGCGTCGCGATATCACCAGCGAGTCGCTTTCATATATCCAAATGTCGCTGGCCCTGATTACCGAGTGCGGAGTGCGTGGTGAGAAGAATATCACACTTCTGCAGCCAGTTACCGACTATATGTTGGCATTCTTTGGCTCGATCGATGAGAGGGTCTTCGATAAGCGCATTCGAAAATTCTTGAAGGTGGGGCGTTTTATCGAAAATATAGATCTTCATATCCGCTTCCACTATCCATTCTTCAGAATCGAAGAGGTCTATATTTCGCTAAAAGAGGCATTTATAAAGGCTGGAATCGTGGTGGACGACTACTCAATGGAGCAGCTCGATAGATTGCTTTCGGAGGATAAATACGACCCTACAAGTGAATCGTATCGTTCAACGGTTTTGGGTTATCTTAGCTCTCTGGTTCTGGTTTAGGATCGTAAAATATGAGACAAATAAAACGGTATAAGTTTAGTTATCAGACCATTGTAACCTATCGTTCAATGGTCTGGTGCTATCATTTTATGTTGAGGTGCACCCCTCGAGAAGAGTCATTTCAGCGACTCAAAGAGCATCAATTGCACTTGATGTCGCCTGCGGTAATCAACTCCGATAAAGATGTTTTTGGCAATACAATCCATTATGGTTTTCTCAATGAGGCTCACGATATCTTCGTTGTCTCTTCGAATGGCGTTGTAGAGTGCTCGGAGTATAAAATCGAGGATAGTGCCCCCAAGGCAATCTATCTGGCCGCAACTCATCTGACTGCTCCAAGCGCAGAGCTCTCGAAGTTCAATGCGAGCATCGATGCCACAGGATCGCCACTGCAAATTGCCCAAAGCCTCTCTTCGGCCCTACACAACTACATGACCTACTCGGCTGGAGCCACCACCATTACAACTACCGCAGCCGAAGGTTTTAACTTTCGCGAGGGAGTTTGTCAAGATTTTTCGCATATTTTGATTGCAATGTGCCGAGAACGTGCTATCTTTGCTAGATATATAGTTGGCTTTGTTGTGGGAACGGGCCAAACGCATGCGTGGGTCGAGGTGTGGTGCGATGGAGTGTGGTATGGTGTCGATCCAACTCACCATAGGATGGTGGAGGATGGCTACATCAAACTGGCTCATGGCCGCGATGCTGCCGACTGTTCGGTGGTGAGAGGATCCAAGCAAGGTTTAGCGCTCCACATAACCCAAATTAGAGTAGTTGTAGAAGAAATTTAGAGCTAAAATTTAAAATGATAAAAGATGTAGTTTCGATTGATATGCCTGTTGACGAGAGGTTGCTTGTTCGAAAGAATATAATCTCGTCGGAAGGCTCTTCGAAGAGAGTATGTATTGTCACGGGCACTCATGGCGACGAGCTCGAGGGGCAATATGTATGTTATAAATTGGCAAATTTGCTACAAAATAATCTCGATAAACTCCATGGCACAGTCGAGATTTACCCTGCGCTCAACCCCTTGGGAATCGATACAATCTCGCGAGGTATTCCCGGGTTTGATCTCGATATGAACCGCATCTTTCCGGGCGACGCTTCGGGCGCAGTTGCCGAAAGGGTAGCCTGTGCTGTGTTGGAAGATCTTAAGGGTGCCGACATGGTTGTGGATATCCACTCGAGCAATATCTTTCTGCGCGAGATGCCGCAGGTGAGAATCAATGTAGATGCTGCGCAGCTGCTTGTCCCTCAAGCAAAATTGCTGGGTGTCGATTTTATCTGGGTGCACGAGGCCGCAACGGTTCTTGAGGCAACGTTGGCCTATTCGCTTAACTCTACGGGCACTCCGTGTTTGGTTGTCGAGATGGGTGTGGGTATGCGTATCAACCACTCTATGGGCGATGATTTGGTCGAGGGAGTGCTCAATATGCTATCTGGTATGGGGATGTGGAGCGGAGATGTAGATCGTTCGCGATTGAGCGAAGGCATCATCTCGCAGGGTGATAGTGTTTCGTTTCTCAATGCCGAGGCCTCGGGGATATTCCTCACTACGCGTAAGACTGCCGAGGTCTTGGAGCAGGGCGACGAGATTGGAACGATTGTCGATCCACTATCGGGCACAATTTTGCACCACGTCCTATCGCCCGTTAGGGGATATCTCTTTACCCTTCGAGCCTATCCGGTGGTATACGATGGATCGCTCTTAGCACGCATTCACCAACTATAAACGCCCTTTGAGAGAAGATGAAAAAAGAGATACTTTATACAATGTCGTCGCCATATAGAGACGATTTTAATATCCACGGTTACCGCTTTGGTCGGGGCAAACGAACCTTGGCCGTTGTTGGTGCAATACGTGGTGATGAGATCCAACAGCAATACACTTGCGCCTCGCTCATTAAACGCCTCGAGGATTTGGAGCGTTGCGGAGCATTGGTTGCCGACCATGAAATCTTGGTGGTTCCCTCGGCAAACCCCTTCTCGATGAATATTGGCAAGAGGTTTTGGTCGATGGATAATACCGATGTCAATCGCATGTTTCCCGGTTACGACAAGGGTGAGACCACTCAGCGCATTGCTGCGGCAATCTTCGAGAGCGTCAAGGATTACACCTACGGAATCCAGCTTGCAAGTTACTATATCCCCGGAGAATTTATCCCTCACGTGAGGATGCTCAACACCGGATATCACCCCGAAAAGGAGGCGAAATATTTCGGAATGCCATATGTATATGTGAAGAATTTTACACCCTACGACACCACTCTGCTCAACTACAATTGGCAAATTTGGGGAGTTAAAGCCTTCTCGATCTATACTGGTAATACCGATAAATTGGTCGAGGAGTGTGTCGAAAGCGCTGTCGAGGCTCTGCTTCGTTTTATGGTTAGTGCTGGGGTTATTACCGCTTCGGTGCGTCCGGGATACCATTCGCAGGTTATCACAAGTGCCGATTTGGTCTCGGTGAAAAGCACCTCGTCGGGAATGTTTCGCAAGCTATGCTCAGCGCAGCAAAGTATCCGCAAGGGCGACTTGTTAGCCGAGATTGTCGACCCTTACGACGGCTCTCTTCGCGAGAGTCTGCACTCGCCAGTTAATGGTGTGATCTTCTTTAGTCAAGAGAGTCCCTTGGTATTCGAGGGTGCAAATCTTTTCGATATTGTCGAAGAGAGGGTGATTTAATATAGCGATAACGATGAAGCGATTTTTCCTGATATTAATCTTTAGCCTCGCTGCATGTGGGGCTATTTTTGCACAAAATTACCTTCCTAAGTCCGATGGGGAGCTTGTGCAGCACACCTACTACACTCTATCTTACAGCGAGGAGCATGAACAGGCCGAATGGGTATACTACATCCTCTCGCCAGCATTGCTCTGTGTAGATACTCCGCGAAGCGATGATTTTCGTGCCGACAGCAAAGTCTCGAGCGGTTCGGCCACTTTAGCCGATTACAGAGGCTCGGGTTACGACCGTGGACATCTCTGCCCTGCAGGTTCAATGGTTCGCAATGGCAAGGCTATGTCCGAGAGTTTTTTTATGTCGAATATGTCGCCTCAATCACCATCGTTCAATCGAGGATTGTGGAAACAGTTGGAAGAGCGAGTTCGCGCCTATGCTCTGGCTGACAGTGTGTTGCATGTTGTAACGGGGCCAATTTTTACAGATCCGCTAGGCTCAATAGGTGCCAATTGTGTCACCGTTCCGCGCTACTATTACAAGGCTCTTTATTCACCAAAGAGGGGTGAGATGTTAGGCTTTGTGATGGAAAATCGTAAGCTCGATGGCGCACTGGAGTCATACGTATGCTCCATCGACCACATCGAGCAGCTTGCGGGAATCGACCTATTTGCCTATATCGATGAAGCTCTAGACGAGGCGGAAGCAAACTATAATCTCGCAAAATGGTTCGAGGGCAAGGCCGCAGCAAAAGCTCCTTCCGCAACTCAAGCCGTGGAGGTGCAAGAGGCTGACAATCAATGTCAAGGCCTCACGGCGTCGGGTGCACGTTGCAAGCGCAAGGCGCAAAGTGGAAGTAAATTTTGCTGGCAGCATCAATAGCAATGGAGACAAATTTTGCCATATATCCCTCTCCGCTGGGCTTTATACGAATCGAGCATCGAGCATCGAGGTTGTCGGCTCTGCGAATCTTGGAGCGCGAGCCTGATGAATTTGGAGCTCGCGACACATTTTGCGATATGGTCTATGAGCAGCTCAGTGAGTATTTTCGAGGTGAGCGCAGGAGGTTTGACATCGAGTTGGATCTGTCGGGGTGTACTCCTTTTCAAGTTAAGGTGTATGAACAACTTCTGCAAATCCCTTATGGTCAGACAAGTGCCTATAAGCAGATCGCCATAACTGTCGGTAATCCAAACGCTTCGCGTGCAGTCGGCGGAGCCAATAATCGCAATCCAATCCATATTATTATTCCCTGCCATCGGGTCATCGGTGCAAATGGTTCGCTTACGGGCTACGCCTCGGGTGTGGGTGTTAAGGAGTCTCTTTTGAATTTGGAGTCAACCGCGGGGCGAGTGCTCACACGATCCACTCGATGAGTTGCGCAATGCGTTTTGTAGCGCAATCGTAGCCTTGTTTAATTAGCCCGATGATCTCCATTGTATGTTCGTACTCCTGCCTCAAATGCTTTAGCGTAGGCGAAAGCGTGAGTTTGTATGTCACCCAAGCTGCCAAAGCCATCACTGCGCCAATAGCGCAGAGCGATAGGGTGAGCGATCCGGTAAGATCGGCAAATAAAATCACCAAAGCCACCAACAGTAGCAGCCCAGCAAAAAGAGCAAGCATCGAAACTAGTAGCACTGAGGCTACTAGATTCGAACTCTTGCGTTTGTCATTCATTCCCACTACTCTTGAGCGTTGATTTTACATGCTGAATCTTCGCTGCAGCAGGTGCCTTCGGGGTGGTGTGCGGCGATAAATTGTCGAAGTTGCTCTAGCTCATCCATAATTTTTTTATGGATATCGCCTTTGCCAAGGCTCATTTTGCAACCTTTTTTGTGTAGAAGGCATGTGACAGCAGAGCCTAAAATGGCTCCACCAACAAGTGAGATGATAATTGAAGAGGTGTTTTTCATAATGTATTTTTTTTGTTACATTACGCTGTGTGCAAATATTAAACCACTCTTGCTGCCTGAGCAATTGCATCCTCTCTGCCCGCATCAATGTTTAATGGTGCTATGCCGCTTATATGGTGTTGTCGGTAGGTTGCTGGGGTGTACAGGTATGATCGTTTAAAGAGCTTTATGAAGTGTGAAGTGTTGGGGAATGAGCACTCCTGGCCAATTTCGGCAATCGATTTTCGGGTTGATATCAGCAACAGTCGTGCATGGCTTAGCCTCTGGTGCAGGAACCACTGATGCGGCGATGTGTCGAATATACGTCGGAACTCCTTTTTGAACGATGTGAGCGAGCGATTACACAAAACGGCGAGCCTTTCGATTGGAATATCGTTGAATGTATTGGCATATATAACCTGTTCGAATGAACTCTTGTCGAGGTCGATGCAGCCTATTATTTTGTTCTTCAGGCAGCAATCTTCCTGCGATACGATGTGGTAGATGAGTTCGGTCATCTTGATACTTTCGGCTGCCTGGTCGTGTGTGAAGTTCTCGTCGTAGAGATAATCGGCTGTGCTATTGAAGAAATTTTTGAGCAGTGTCGAGGCTTTAAGAGCCAGAGAGTTGCTATTTCGGCACTTATTGCAGCAGTGATCGTTGGTGATATTGAGGTTGTAGGTGATGCTAAATGTTGTGATAATCTGCTTGAGCTCCTCCGAGGTGAAGTAAAACACCAACTGCTCGAAGTGTGAATGTTTCTCTGCCACATTTTCGACGTGATGTAGGCCTTTACCCATGAAAAAGATATCGCCTCGCTGTGCATGCAGCGATGTGTCGCCATCGTAAATATACTTCTCGCCTCGCACGATATAACCTATCGCATGGCGCGAAATTGTTATTGGCTCCACTCCGCTGTTCATCGATGTGCTAAACCTTACAATCATAGGTTGATTGCCTGCCTGTTCGTTCATTTGTTTCATACGCTCTTTTATTTTATAGTTAAATGTTGATTTTCTGATCGGCTAAATTATATATAATATTGTAAAATACAATAAAATATTGAATAAATCTTTAAATAAAACATTTTCAGCAACTAATGAGCCTAAATTGCGCATGGATTCGGGATATATAGATGTAAAAAAGATGACTAACGAAATCCTTTGCAAGATTTTATTAGTCATCATTTTTGCTGCTTAGAACTATTGTAATACGCGTTCTATGTACGATTTGTAATCTTTAACCTCTGGCTCATAATCCTCGGTTGAGAATAGCGGAGATGAGATCAAGAAGTCGGCCGAAGAGCGGTTGATTGCCGTTGGCACATTGTAGAGAGTCGCTAGGCGAAGAAGCGCCTTGACATCTACATCGTGCGGTTGAGCCGACATTGGATCCCAGAAGAAGATCAAAGCTGCGATCTGTCCTGTTGCGATCATCGAACCTAGCTGTTGGTCTCCACCCAATGGGCCCGATTTTAGGAGTGTAATATCTAGCTCAATATCTTTTAGATTATCCTCTTCTATATTGCCACAGCAAGCACATCTGTTTTTTGATTTGTGATCAAGTAGAGTCTTTTCGACCATCTTACCAGTTGTTCCGGTGCAAACCATTGCATGTTTGCTAAGCACTGAGCAGTTCCAATCAACCCACTCGGCAAGATCTTTTTTCATAAAGTCGTGGGCAACTAGCGCCACTTTTTTTCCAATTGTTGTCATTTTGCATCCTTTTGTGAGAACTTCATCTGTTCAGTTCTCGGTTACTTTTCCTTTTTATACAGTGCAAAGATAATACAATTTTCCCAGAAAAATAAATTATTTTAAAAATTAATTGAATCTTAACATCTTATTCGACATCGAGATTTATCAAGTTAGAATGAAAAATCGACAATAAATCCAATGCATAAAGCGCTATCCCACAGCCAATAGCGGTTGTCGCTAGTGTCGATTTTAACAACCGTAACGCTCGACGTTCCGCTACCAATTCCATCGATTCCACTCGATGAATATAAAGTATTTAATGAATTATCTAATAAAAGCTCACCCTCAAACTCTAATGTGTAGTGCACCGAATAGTCCATATTCGAGATCATAAACATGCTCTTGTCATCGTCAAAAACTATCTGCTCGCTCTTCTCGTCGAAGCTCTTTATCCTTGTGCCCTCTGCGATGATTCCGATTTCGCTCTCGCTCAAGAAGGCACTTTTGTATAGTTCGGCTGTGCTCTGGCCATTTGTGCTATCTTCGATGCATGAGCACAAGAGCGTGATAGCGCAAATGACGGTCAATATTTTAAGTGTTAAATATCTCATCTTTAGAACATTAGCTATTGAACATATATTTTCTTGTGGACCCTATAAACCTTCCTATCTCGCTCAATGACTGCCTGAATTGTGTGCTCACCACCGTCGAGCGTAACTTTGTTGATTTGCAGCTGCGTACCATCGAACCACCAACTCACTGAGTCGCCATCTTCAGTGTTAAGAGTCTTCAATTCAAGAACCTCGCCAATGCTGTACTCGTATGATTCTAAGTGGATTAGCGGGTACGAAGTGAGCTTCTGCAATGTTGTAAAAGTTGTGCTGTAGATCTGCGCATATGCCTTATTTTGGTAAGCACTTATCATCACCTGGTACTCCTGGGCAGCCTCAAGATTTTCGACTGTGAGCGTGGGCTCGGAGCATGTATAGCTCACCGTATTGCCACTGCTATCGGTAATCTCGACCTTGAATGCGCTGTACGAAAGTGGGTTCCATGTGACTATGGCGCTGTTTTGTGCAGCTTCAACCTTAATATCTTCAATTGCAGCAGCGTAGCTATTCATCTCGAAGTTAACTATATTTTCGCCCGCTTTGATCTCGAAGAGCTTGAATATTGAAACATAGCCACTTGCCTCGACCTCAGCCTCGTAGTAACCTTCGTCAAGCTCTATGATGTAGGCTCCATTCTCGTCGCTGGTGGTTTGGTATGTTGCAGTTGATGTGCTGCGGCTCAGTGTTAAAACTCCCGAGCTATCGTAATTGCGCGTTACGGGATAGATATCGATCGATGCTTGCGCAATTGGTGCGGAGGTTTGGTCGTCGATATCCAAAACATATCCTGCAGCTCCCTGCAACTCCTTGGCGGTTATTGTGATCGAGCTACTATATTTCTCGCCATTGCTGGCCTGGTAAGTAGCTGTAAATGTTGCGGTTCCTGCTGATGTGAATGTGAAATTTAGCCTGTTTTGATCCACCTCATATGTGACGTTTGAACTATCCGATACCGCCCACGCGATTTGGAAATTGCCCGGATCGGGATATAGAGTTGGAGTCAGCGAATATACCTCACCCACAAATATATCTTCGCTGCTGCAATCGATAACCAAACTAACACTCTCACTTGCATATGTCACCAAGAATGTAACATCGCCATTGCTCTGCTGCTCAATGTTTACAATGTTGAATTCTAGCTCCTTGCCACCCCAGCTCAGTGCCGCAGGGCTCGATGTGGATGTCCATTCATCGTTTCCGCGCATCGATGGATATGGCACTTGCGATTCGGTTTGATAGGCGAGAGTCACATTGCCGGCAACAACAAATTTAAAACAGTCGTGGGCGCTGTAGGCGTTTGGTGTGTTATAGTAGTCCCAACGATCGATGTAATCCTCCGACCTGTCGACGTGCGTTATAAATAGTCCATCGGCAGCGATGTAGCTATCCCAAAGGTGCGAAGAGGTGCTTTTGTATCGATTTTCGATTAAGAAATATTCATCCTCGACCTCGGTGAGAATTTTATATACTTCTCCCTCTGCAATCGGCTTGATTGTAATGCTTTGCGACGACTCTATCACGGTGGGGGTGTGCCATCCTATCATCTCTAACTCTAGGCCATTGTGAAGAGGAGGTGTATTGCCATTATTGTTGTACGATCCTGACGACATAATGTCGTAATAGCCAAGGCCATAGACAGATCCATTAGTGGTTCCATTGGTGTCGTAATGGTCGGCCAATCCAAAGACGTGGCTAAACTCGTGGCAGAAGGTTCCGATTCCGGCAATTGTCGAACCTCTTGAGTCGCGAAGCTCCGAGGTGCATGCGTAGACATACAATCGCTTTCCATCAAATTGCGGTTGCGAGCTCACAGCCCACATATGTGGCCATATGGTATCCTCCGAGGCACCTTCCGCCTCGTTGTGGCCTGCGTAGTATACAAAAATATTGTCGATATAGCCGTTGTTGTCGAAGTCGTATTGCGAGAAATCGATATCGTCATCGGCCAATTTCACAGCGTCCCACACCATTTGGTCGGGCCGCAAGTCGTAGCCATCGTCATCATTTCCTCCATAATAGCTTCGTTCATTTTCAAGCGTGTAGGGGCCATAGACATCGAAATTTCCGTCGAATGTACCTCTGGAATTCAAGTCGAAATAATCTTTTGCGCTTCCCGTTGCCCCCTCCACCGAGTAGCCGCTTTGGTTTAACTGGTTGTGAAATGCTGTGTTTGGATCGCTAACGGTGAAACTAACATCGGAGAATTCAACCAGAAGAACAACCGATCGTACGGTGCCCTGGCTAGGGAATCCACTGCTCGATGATTTTGTGTTAACACTTTGATTCTGAGTGCGTTGCTGGGTGCTAACTCTCTGAGCAATGCTCGAAATGTCGGAAGTTGAGACTCCGCTAGGAGGGCTCTGCATCACCCCTGCGATAGATACGCGTTGCGATGTTGCGCTGCGAGTGCCTGCGGCAGAGTACGAAGCATAGTAGTAATAACCATCCTCGCCCCGGGTGATAGGGTAGCCACTTTCGGTGGTGCGCCACGAGAAAAACTCATCGCCATTAAGGATTATGTTGAGCTCCGTTCCATCGGGCTGTTGCACGGTGATCACTCCGCCCTTGGCCGGCACTGCACGGATTGGCTCGATATAGGCAAGGGCTATGAGGGTGAGAATTACAAAAAATATATTTAGGTGACTTCGTATCATCTCTATAATCTCTATAATCTTTTGAATTCTTGGTTTATAATTTTCTATTCGCCTCAACCCACTGCGTTAGTTCAACAAAATCTGCAACCGATAAACGTTCGGCACGATCGGTAAAGAATCGATGTTCGGCACCGCCAAAGTCGCCAAAGACAGCCTTCAGAGCATTGCGAAGCATTTTTCGACGCTGCCCAAATGATGCCTTCACCACCTGAACGAATAACTTCTCGTCGCACTCCAGGGCTGTTGTTGTGTTGCGGGT
The DNA here is from genome assembly GCA_044433805.1 of Rikenellaceae bacterium. Classification (GTDB taxonomy): domain Bacteria; phylum Bacteroidota; class Bacteroidia; order Bacteroidales; family Rikenellaceae; genus Alistipes. The sequence continues at coordinate 12,179 of JAWXTD010000001.1, read as the reverse complement.
CATGCGAATAACGGCACTCTTCACCTTGGGTGGAGGGTTGAATACATTCTCATTAACGGTAAAAAGGTATTCGATATTGTACCACGCTTGCAGCAAGACACTTAAGATTCCATAGCTCTTCGATCCGGGAGGTTCAGCCATTCTAATTGCCACTTCGCGCTGAATCATTCCGACGCACTCGGGAACTAAATCGCGATTCTCGACCACCTTGAAGAATATCTGCGATGAGATATTGTAGGGGTAGTTGCCGATGATCTTCACTCCGCCAGGGAACTTCTCGCTGAGGTTCATCTTCAAGAAATCACCTTCGATTAATCGAGGCGAGAAGTCGGGATAGTGCTTGTGAAGGTACTCCACACTCTCCTTGTCGATCTCGGCTCCATAGGTGGTCACATCGTCGCGCTGCAGTAGGAATTGGGTCAGTACGCCCATTCCGCAGCCCACCTCCAAAACGTCATCTTTTGCCTCTGCAGTGCCTCCACTAATTGAGTTGCATATCTTGTGTGCGATATTTAGGTCAATCAAAAAGTGTTGACCTAATGCTTTTTTTGCTCTTACTTCCATTGAAAAAGTTGTGGGGCTCACCATAGTCGCAAGCCCCTTAAAGGTTATTAATTTCCTACTTCGCAGATGAATTTGATGCGGATTATGCGGATCTCCTCTTCGGTGTACTCTCCACCAAGTTCGTCGATTGCATCCTCTAGCGAGTCGCTTTCGGCATCCTCTTTGAAATATAGGTATATATCTTCGGCCTTATCCTCGTCCATAAATTGAGAGATATAGTACGAAATATCGAGTCGTGTTCCGGTATTTACAATTCCTTCGATTTCTGATAGCAAATCGTTGAAATCCAGATTCTTGGCATTTGCAATATCCTCGAAGTCAATCTTGCGGTCGATCGATTGGATAATGAAAATTTTGTTTCCGGCTTTGTTGGCTACAGCCTTGACAACCATATCTTGAGGGCGGATAATCTCCTTCTCCTCGACATATGCTTTGATGAGCTTGATGAACTCGTCTCCATACTTTTTAGCCTTTCCTACACCCACTCCCGTGATGTTCTGCAACTCCTCGGTGGTAATAGGGTATTGCACCGACATATCTTCGAGCGATGGATCTTGGAAGATGATAAACGGAGGCAACTCATGCTTCTTGGCCACCTTCTTGCGCAGATCCTTCAACATTGCGAATAGCTCTTCGTCGGCCACTCCGCCCTTGTTGAGCGTTGCTGCAGGGGTGTCGCTATCGTTATTCATCGACTCGTAGTTGTGGTCGAGTGTAATGAATATAGGTGTTGGGCGTTTTAGGTAGCTCGCTCCAGCCTTATTTATCGATATCAATCCGTAGTTTTCGATATTCTTATCGATGAATCCAAGGATAAGCGCTTGGCGCAATACAGCAGTCCAGAACCTCGGTTCACGATCAGTGCCCGCTTCGAACCATTTGCTCTTGTTGAGCTCGTAGCTCTTGATGATCGCCGTGTTGCGACCGGTGAGCATATTGATAAGGTATTCGGTTTTGAACTTGTCGCCAATATCTGCAAGCGCACTAAGAGCTGTGATCATCTCCTTTTGTACCTCAATATTGGTGTGCTCGCCACGGCAGTTATCGCAATTGCCACATCTCTCGGATCCATATTTCTCGCCAAAGTAGTGCAACAAAGTTTTACGACGACACAAGGTACTCTCGGCATACGAGACAGTCTCTTGCAGAAGTAACTTGCCAATCTCCTGCTCGGCAATTGGCTTGCCTTGCATAAATTTCTCGAGCTTTTGGATATCTTTGTAGCTGTAGAAGGTCAGGCAATAACCCTCGCCACCATCTCTACCGGCACGACCAGTCTCTTGGTAATATCCCTCGAGCGATTTTGGAATGTCGTAGTGAATCACATAACGCACATCGGGCTTGTCGATACCCATACCAAATGCAATTGTTGCAACAATCACATCGACCCTCTCCATTAGGAAGTCATCTTGATTGCCAGCACGAGTTTGAGCATCCATTCCTGCGTGGTAGGCGCGAGCCTTGATGCCGTTGGCTATAAGTAGCTCGGTGAGCTCCTCGACTTTTTTGCGGCTCAGACAATATATAATGCCGCTCTTGCCGTTGCGTTGTTTGATAAAGCGGATTATCTCGTGGTCGACATTGTGTTTTGGTCGGATTTCGTAGTATAAGTTTTCGCGGTTGAACGACGATTTGAATGTTGCCGCCTCGCTCATACCCAAATTCTTTTGGATATCGAGTTGCACCTTTGGGGTAGCTGTAGCTGTAAGTGCAATGAGCGGAGCGTGGCCAATATCATTGATAATTGGGCGGATACGACGATACTCAGGGCGGAAATCGTGTCCCCACTCCGAAATACAGTGCGCCTCGTCGATAGCGTAGAACGACACCTTTATCTTACGTAGGAAGGCAACGTTATCCTCCTTGGTGAGCGACTCTGGAGCGAAGTATAATAATTTGGTCTTGCCATCCAAAACATCTTGACGCACTTGTGCAATCGCTGTTTTGTTGAGCGATGAGTTGAGGAAGTGGGCAATTCCCGGATTGGTCGAGAATGTGCGCATTGCATCGACCTGATTCTTCATCAAGGCAATAAGGGGCGATATGATAATTGCCACCCCATCCATAATTAATGCTGGAAGTTGGTAGCATAATGATTTGCCACCACCTGTTGGCATTAATACAAAGGTGTCGTTGCCGTCCAATACATTTCGTATCACGGCCTCTTGATTTCCCTTGAATGTTGAAAATCCAAAATACTCTTTTAGCTTCTCCTGTAGCATTGTTTGTTCGCTCTCTTTCATCTCCTAATTACGTCCTTTCTATAAATTTAATGTAAAGATAAATAATTATTTTGAAAAAAAACTATAACTTTGTAAAAAAAATATAACTATAATGAGACTTTACACAAGCGAACTAGTCAAAAAATATAAGAGTCGAACAGTGGTAAACCACGTTTCAATCGATGTAAAGCAGGGTGAAATCGTCGGATTACTAGGTCCTAACGGTGCTGGAAAGACTACAACTTTTTATATGATTGTTGGTTTGATTAAGCCAAATGAGGGCGATATTTATCTGGAGAATGACCAAGGGGTTGTCACCTCGCTCACCAAAATGCCAGTTTACAAACGTGCACAAATGGGTGTTGGTTACCTAGCTCAAGAGGCTTCGGTCTTTTTGCGCCTCAGTGTCGAAGATAATATCCGTGCGGTTTTAGAGATGACACCTATGTCTAAGTCTGAGCAAAAGGAGCGTTGCGAATCGCTCATCGAGGAGTTCCGCCTGCAAAAAGTTCGTAAGAATAAAGGTATATCTTTGTCGGGAGGTGAGCGACGTCGTACCGAGATTGCTCGAGCTGTTGCCATCGACCCTTCGTTTATCCTTCTCGACGAACCCTTTGCTGGTGTCGACCCAATTGCCGTGGAGGATATTCAGAGTATTGTCGCAACTCTAAAGAATAAAAATATTGGAGTGATCATCACCGACCACAACGTCGACGAGACCCTAGCCATTACCGATCGTACCTACCTTCTCTTCGAGGGTAAGATCCTCAAGGCGGGTACTGCCGAAGAGCTGGCAGCCGACGAGGTGGTGCGACGCGTATACTTAGGTCAACACTTCGAGTTGAAACGTTCGCCTCAGTTCCAAAAGAAAGATTCATTGTACGTTCCAGTTGAACCAAAATTAACAGAAGATATTGAGTAATATATGGGAAGAGTAGTATTAGCCGGTAGGCTAAATGGCACCGTCACACCGCCACCATCGAAGAGTTATGCACAAAGAGCCTTGGCTGTATCGCTGCTTGCACAGGGCGACTCGACAATCGGAAATGTGGAGTTTTGCGACGATACATATTCGGCTATGCGAATGATCGAGGCCTTGGGAGCTAAGGTCGAGCAGATCGATAAATCAACTCTTAAGATAACAGGAGGCTTTAATAGTAACACCTCGGCGCTGCTTTTTGTAGGAGAATCTGGCCTGGCCACACGTCTGTTTACACCAATCGCCTCGCTATGCTCCGAGCCAATTACAATCGATGGCCATGGGTCGATCCTAAAGCGTCCGATGAAGATGATGTTCGAACCTCTGCGCCAAGCAGGTGTTGCGGTAAAGGACTCTAAAGGATATCTCCCCTTAGAGGTGTGTGGCCCAATGCGAGGAGGCGAAATCGAGGTCGATGGATCGGTCTCATCGCAATTTATTACCGGATTGTTATTGGCATTGCCGCTGGCTAAGGAGGATTCGACACTCTATGTAAATCGTGCCGTGTCCCTACCATATCTAGATATGACAATCGATACAGCAGCTCGCTTTGATGTCGAGATCTTGCACAATAACTATAAAGAGTTTTACATTGCCGGAGGGCAAAAATATAAGGCCACGGAGTTTAATATCGAGTGCGATTGGAGCGCCGCATCGACCCTACTTGTGGGAGGAGCAATAGCCGGAAGCGTTACGGTGAACAACATATCGATGTTGTCGAAACAGGCCGATCGCGAAATCTGCACAGCTTTGGTTAGAGCCGGAGCTAGGGTAGAGAGCGATGAGTCGACCCTGACGGTATCGCATCGCGAGCTAAATGCCTTCGAGTTCGACGCCACTCAATGCCCCGACCTCTTCCCCGCTTTGGTGGCCTTGGCTGCTGCATGCCAGGGAGTAACCAAAATCAAGGGTGCCGAGCGCCTTGTACATAAAGAGAGCAATCGAGCACTTACACTTCAAGCAGAGTACGCAAAGTGCGGAATAAAAATAGATCTCGATGGCGATGTGATGAGCATCAGAGGAGGCGAAATTCAATCCGCTCGCGTCGAGAGTCACAACGATCACCGTATCGCAATGTCGCTAGCCGTAGCAGCGCTTTTGAGCGACGAGATGATTGTGATCGACGATAGCGATGCTGTGTCGAAGAGCTACCCAAATTTCTTCGAGGATTTGGAGTCGCTGAGAGTAAAATAAGAAAAAATAGGGAGTATTGTAGATGAATAGTTTTGGACAAAATTTTAGAGTGACACTATGGGGTGAATCTCATGGTGCTGGTGTGGGCGTCTCAATCGATGGAGTAGTTGCAGGTATTGAGCTATGTGAGGCCGATTTTATGGCTGACCTAGATCGCCGTAGAAGTGGCGCAAAAGGCACAACACCTCGCAAAGAGAGCGACGAGCCAACCATAGTCTCGGGACTCTTCAATGGCCGCACAACGGGCGCACCGCTCACTATAACATTCAAAAACGAGTGCACACGTTCCAAAGATTACTCATCGCTAGCGAGCCATTTCCGCCCGTCGCACTCCGACCGTGTGGCTAGTGTGAAGTATAACGGATGCAACGATTATCGTGGTGGTGGTCACTTCTCGGGTCGATTGACTCTCGCGCTTACCGCAGCAGGAGTTGTGGCCAAGAAGATCTTGTCGCAAGCGGTCAGCTTCGACACCTCGATCATTGAGCTTGGTGGGAGCAAATCACCCGAGCAGTTCGACTCGATTATTCAAAATGCAGTAAAGAACTTAGATTCAGTCGGAGGCATCATAGAGTGCAATATCTCGGGCGTCGAAGCGGGTCTAGGTGAGCCATTTTTCGACTCTGTTGAGAGCCGTATGGCGCATATATTGTTTGCGATTCCCGCCATTAAAGGTGTCGAGTTCGGAGCAGGTTTCGAGTCGTCTCGCATGAGTGGCATCGAGAACAACGACCCAATTATTGATGCCCAGGGACGCACCTCGACAAACCATGCAGGTGGTATTAATGGAGGAATCACCAACGGCAACCAGATCGTTGTGCGTGTGGCAGTTAAGCCAACACCAAGCATCAGCCGCGAGCAGCAAACATTCAACACAGCAACGGGCAAAGTAGAACCTTTGGTTATTGGCGGACGCCACGATGCAGCGATAATCGTGCGTGCGGGGGTTGTCGTTGAGGCTGCTGCAGCCATTGCACTTGCCGATCTTAAATTGTCGGCTATCAATCCAAATTTTTGCCGTTAATGCAGCGAGTCGAGCTATATAACCTACTTTGTGCCACCGCAGAGCCAATTTATGGAGCACGCGAGGCTGAGCAGATCTCGCGCATGATCCTCGCCGAGATGGCGGGAGTGTCGATGACCCACTTGGTCTTGGAGCCTTGCGAGCAGTGCTCGATCGACAACCTTGACCTTGTTGTTGATCAGTTGGCCGGTGGACGACCGGTACAATATATAATAGGCATGGCCGACTTCTGTAGCTTCCGTTTTGCTGTGCGAGAGGGTGTGCTGATACCTCGCCCCGAGACCGAAGAGTTGGTTTTTCGAATTGTCGAGGAGTGCTGCCCTAAGCCTCGAATCTTGGATGTGGGATGTGGCAGTGGTGCTATCGCTATTTCGCTCGCAAAACTTATTGCCGAATCCGAGGTTTTTGGAGTTGATATTTCCAGAGAGGCTTTGGCTGTAGCTCGTGAAAATAATTTCCGATTGGAGGCTGGTGTTAATTTCCTCGAGGGCGATGCGCTAGGCGGAGTGGAGCAATATGTGGATGGCGAGTTCGATCTGATCGTCTCAAACCCGCCATATATCCCTCAATGCGAATTGGACCAGATGCGCGAAAATGTCACCATGTTCGAGCCCCATTTGGCGCTCTTTGTCGAGGATGATAACCCCTTGGTTTTCTATCGTGCCATAGCTCGCTCGGCACTTAAATTGTTGCGCAGCCAGGGGCTTTTGTACTTCGAGGTGCATGAGGATTTGTGGTGCGATGTAGCAGATATGTTGCGCGAGCAGGGCTTTATTGGGGTGACAATGTTGCGCGACATCAATGAAAAACCAAGGATCGTATGCGCCGAGAAACAGTAAAAACCATCCGCACAAAGAGCCCCGAGCAGGCTCTCGCCTCGCTTATGCAGCAGTGTGCCAAAGCGGAAAAATCATCGGGCGACGCAATGCGATTAATGGCCCGTTGGGGTGTTGCGCCAGAGCATAGAGGCGAGATTTTGGATCGACTCGTTGCCGAAAAATTTATCGACGATAGGCGTTATGCGCAAGCTTACGTTCGCGAAAAATTGAACTTGAGTGGTTGGGGGGCTCGCAAAATTGCCTCGTCGCTCAAGGCCAAAGGGGTCGCGCAGAGCATAATCTCACGCGAGCTAGAGGATCTCGACAGAGATGCTATGAGCGAGCGATTGCTCGAGAAAATTGAGCGTAAAGCGCGAGTTGTAAAATCAAAAGATCGCTACGACTTAAAGAGTAAATTAATCAGGTTTGGCATATCGCTAGGTTACGACTATCAAATGGTATTAGATATTGTTTCACAAATAGTTAGCATAGATGAAGAGTAAAATTTTAATAATATTTTCGCTCTGGATTTCGATCTTCACAGCCTCGGCTAAGAGCCTAAATCCAAGTGATTTTGTCTACCCTGTAAAGGATGTAGCTAGGTTGTATTCAGCAAATTTTGGCGAGTTGCGCCCCGACCATTTCCACGCAGGAATCGATATTAAAACCGATGGCGTGGAGGGTAAAAAGGTCGTGGCTGTGGCCGATGGTCATATCTCGAGGATCTCGCTTTCGCCATATGGTTATGGACTTGCCTTGTATGTCGCTCACCCAAATGGCACCACTTCGGTATATGGCCACCTCTCGAAGTTTATGGACCCTGTGGCCGAGTATGTCGTAGCTGAGCAGTATCGCACAAAACAGCACTCTGTGAATCTATATTGCAACTCAACGAAGTTTGTCGTCAAGCAGGGCGATGTGATTGCCCTGTCGGGAAATTCGGGAGGATCGTTTGGACCACACCTCCATTTCGAGATCCGCGATAGTGCTACTCAAGATCCGCTAAATGTTGTAGCCCAGGGTGTTATAACGCCTCGCGACACCATCGAGCCGCTAATTATGCGCCTGCACTATATCGAAATCGATTCACTTCAAGGCATTGCGCGACAAGCCGTACCTCGCAGTTATGAGGTGGTCAATGATGGTGCGGGCTATTCAATTGTTGGCGGTCAAACGGTCGCTGTAGGACGTCAAGGGTACTTCGTTTTAGAGGCGTCGGATCGACGAAATGATGTGGAGAATACATTTGGAATCTATCGCTTGGCGGCCAAAGTCGACGAGCAAAAGATTTTCGAGTATCAAATGGACCGCTTTGCCTATAGTAATACCCGTTACTGTAATGCGCTGAGCTACTATCCATTGATGATAAATTCTCGCAATGAGGTTCTCCGATTGGCATCTGCCGAAGTAACTGATAATAGCCACTATACGACATTAGTTAATCGCGGCTTGATTAAAACTAATGCTGGCCAGATCAGAGCGGTCAACATTGAAGTTGCCGATGATGTTGGTAATATCTCAAGCCTAAATTTTCAAATTAGAGGAAAAGCTCAAAGCGATATATTTGTAGCTCAGGAGGTTGATCCTAAATTTATAATACACTCAAAGCGAACTTTTGCATATAATGCCGATGGCATTCGGGTCTCTGTGCCAGCCAGCGTGCTCTACGAATCTACGATTTTCTCATGTCAGGAGCGTCAGACAGATGATTCGACAATTCTCTCGAAGGTCTATAAGGTGCTCGATGCCTCGGTGCCGCTTCATCGTGCCATGACGATCTCGATTGATGCCGAGGTTCCGTTTGATCTGCGACAAAAAGTCGGTATAGTTCGCCTCTCGCAGAGTGGTCAACAATCGTTTATCGCTGCTAGCTACAGCGGTGGGGTAGTAACGGCCACAAGTCGCAATGCTGGAGAGTTTTACGTGGTGGCCGACACAGTGCCCCCGACAATGGTTTTGGGTATAACCGAGGGGTCGCAGCAGGCTAATAGTAGTTACTTTACATGCAAAATAGCCGACGATCTTTCGGGCATTAAAAGTTACTCGGCAACGCTCAATGGCCAGTGGATAGCCCTAAACCTCGACAAGGGCGTTCTCCGCCACGACTTCCGCAGCAAGCCCACCGGAGCCCAACACACATTGGTTATCATCGCAACCGATGGCGTCGGTAATCAAACCAAAATCACTCGCAATTTCCTTCGGTAACCACAACCTACAGGCCCAATAAAATACCCGCGAAATAGAGTACAAACGTATATAATAGCTTACTCATCGCGCTCATGCCGCGCGGGCACCAAGCTAAGCTTGGATCCAAAAACTATCGTTTTTGACCTTGGTATTGCGCTGATTTGCAGCGCTTAAAAGCGCTAACGATATAAAATAATAGATGTGATTTTATGAAAATAAGTTTTCAACAATCACATCTATTATTTTATATCTATGTCAACCTACGGTTGCCATGAGCAAATCAGTGAGGTGAACCTCGATATTGGGTTTAAATGCCAAAGGTATTTAAAAAATTTTAGGAGTGAGTAAGTCGCCAGCAAATGAATTTGCACGACTTACTCACTCCTAAAATCTTAAAACTGTAAAGTTTTAAGCCTAATAGCGCAATAATAACTGCACCCGCGGGGGTGCTATCCCCGCCCGCCGGAGGCAGTAAGAAGGTGTATTTTCATGCGTTCTCTCTGGAGTTTTTAATCTACTCCTCCATCGGTGGACGTCCTTCGCCTCCCTCTGGGCGCTCACCATCTTCGGGGCGCTCACCTCTTTCGGGCATTCCCGATGGGCGTTCGCGCTCCTTCGTGTCTGGGTTAAATGAGTTGTCGCTGCAGACTGACTTGTAGTACTTTGCCCACTTTGCCAACTCTTTTTCCGAGAGTATCGCCTCCATCTTCTCGCTCAACACCTTATGCTTTTCAATCATAAGAGGTCGTATTACGCGTGCGCTATTATTTACCGAAGTCATTATCTCGCGCATCTTGGTCATATCGCCATCTATAGCCTCGAGACTCTCTTTAGCAAATTCTAAGTTATCGATATCGGTACGATGAGTATCGATTAGGTCTTGGCATGATGAGATATATTCATCGATTGCCGCAACAACTGCCGACTCTTTCTCTTTGCTCTTCTTGATCTTGATCTTCTTAAGCGCCTCTTCGCTATCAATTACGAAGTAACCTGTAGCACCAATGAAGTTTATATCTGGCATTTTTTGTTGCTGCATGCCTTGACCTTGGCCGCCGGGGCCTCCTTGGCCGCCGGGGCCTCCTTGGCCGCCGCCCATGCCGCCACCGCCACCCATGCCGCCACCGCCACCCATGCCGCCGCCCATGCCTTGTGCAAAGCCGCCAAGTGAGATCAATGTCATGCAAACTGTCGCGAGAAGTGTAATCTTTTTCATAGTTTTCAAGTTTTGGGATTATTTTTCAAAAAACGGCCAGAGTACAATTTTTATTGCCTCTAGCCGTTTGAATTTCTATTTTTTAGCCGCTGCTTTTGCCCAAGAATCTTTCAGGGTTACTGTGCGGTTGAATACTAATTTTTCGCTTGTGGAGTCTGTATCGGGACAGAAATATCCAACGCGTTCAAATTGGAACGTTGTGCCAGCTGTAGCCTCGGCCAATGATGGTTCCAAGTATCCAGTGATTTTGACCATCGATTCAGGATTCAAGTTATCCTCCCAAGTCTCACCCTCGGCGCAATCGTCGGGATTCTCCTTGGTGAATAGAGGGTTGATTAGTCGCACCTCCGACTCTATTGCATGTGCAGCCGATACCCAGTGGATAACGCCCTTCACCCTGCGACCATCGCTCGACGAACCTTGGCCCGACTCGGGGTCGATGGTGCAAAGAAGCTCAATGATCTTGCCATTCTCGTCGCGCACAACATCCTCGCACTTAAGCAGATATGCATAACGCAGACGCACCTCGCCACCAATCGATAGGCGGAAGAATTTCTTTGGAGGGTTCTCCATAAAGTCATCCTGCTCAATCCAAAGAGTCTTCGAAAATGGCACCTGGCGCGATCCAGCCTCTGGGTTCTCGGGGTTATTTACCGCTGCGAAATACTCTGTTTTGCCCTCTTCATAGTTGGTGATTGTTACCTTCAAGGGGTTAAGCACCGCCATACGACGCTCTGCGATTTTGTTGAGATCCTCGCGAACGCAATATTCCAACTTGCCAATGTCGATGGTGTTGTCGCGCTTAGCTACTCCCACCATCTCGGCAAATGCACGAACCGAAGCTGGGGTGTATCCCTTGCGACGCAATCCGCAGATTGTTGGCATTCTAGGGTCGTCCCATCCCATTACAGCGCCCTCCTCGACTAGCTTAAGCAATCGACGCTTCGACATCATTGTGTATGTCAAATTTAGGCGTGCAAATTCGTATTGATGTGATGGATAGATCTCTAGAGCGTTGATAAACCAGTCGTATAGTGGACGGTGAACATCGAACTCCAAGGTGCATATCGAGTGTGTGATCTGCTCCAGAGAGTCGCTCTGTCCATGCGCATAGTCGTACATTGGATAGATGCACCATTTGTCGCCCGTGCGGTGGTGGTCGGTGTGCAAAATGCGATACATAATTGGGTCGCGCATCAACATATTGTGGTGTGCCATATCTACCTTAGCACGCAGAACTTTGGCTCCGTCACCATATTTTCCATCTTTCATCTCGCCAAAGAGCTTTAGGTTCTCCTCTATCGAGCGGTTGCGGAATGGTGAGTCGGTGCCTGCTACCGATACCGTGCCGCGAGTCTGGCGAATCTCCTCCTGTGTTTGGTCGTCCACATATGCTGCTCCGCGCTTGATTAGCTCCACAGCCCAGTCGTATAGCTGGTCGAAATAGTCCGATGCATAACGCTCCACGGCCCATTTAAATCCCAGCCACTCAATATCTTGCTTGATGGCATCGACATACTCCACATCCTCCTTAACAGGGTTAGTGTCGTCAAAACGAAGGTTGCAAAGACCTCCATATTTTTGCGCCAATCCAAAGTTGATGCAGATACTTTTTGCGTGACCTATATGTAAATAGCCGTTTGGCTCGGGTGGAAATCTGGTTTGTACTCTCGCGTCGCCCGCAGCGATCGACTCCTCGATAATCTCCTCTAGGAAATTTAATGACCTCTCTTTAAGAGGTTCAGTAGTTGGGTTTGACATATACTATGTATGTTGTAGTTCAAAATTAGTAAAAATTCTAACTCACAAAATTAATAAAAAAATATTAAAAAATGCAAAATATGTAGTAGAAACTCAGGGCAAACGCATGAAAAAAATTACTTTTTTGCGATTATTGGGCTTAGAGCTTTTAGCTCTAAGAGTATAATCTCCACCACTTTGGAATAAAGTAAACATTATTCCAAATCGCTAGAGA